>NZ_JBHSOJ010000033.1:0-113101 GCF_042656225.1 Streptococcus caledonicus | reverse complement strand
CGGTTTGCCTTAGCTTGTAAATTGCCTAATAAGGAAGCCAAAACCATCAACGAGGCAGTCCAAGGCTTGATTAAACGTTACCCTATCGCCTCCATTACAGCTGATAATGGTTCGGAGTTTAGTCTCTTATCAGAACTAACTGACATTGAAGTCTACTTTGCTCATCCTTATTCATCATATGAAAGAGGTTCAAATGAGAACTTCAACGGCCTCCTCAGAGAGTCTCTCCCTAAAGGGAAATCTCTCAATCCGCTGACTGACGAAGAACTTGATCAATATCTCTCAGCTATTAACGAAAGACCTAGACGACTTCACCATTACAAAACTTCAAAATTTCTGTTTGGGCTAGCCCAAACAGCCTAAATAATGGAATCCTAGTCTATCCATGAACTTGTTGCACTTGACTTGACAATGTGCCAAAACAACTCTCTTTTTCTAATGAAAAAATCCACCGAAAACCAGTGGATTTTTTAACTTACAAATTAAAGTGAGTTTGGATCAACTTTGATACCAACACCTTGTGTTGTTGTGATTGATACTGAAGTCATGTAAGTACCTTTAGCAGTAGCTGGTTTAGCTTTAGCCATTACATCGTGGAAAGCTTTGAAGTTTTCAACGAGTTTGTCAGCGTCAAATGATACTTTACCGATAAGAGCTTGAACGATACCTGCTTTATCAGCACGGTAAGTGATTTTACCACCTTTA
The DNA here is from genome assembly GCF_042656225.1 of Streptococcus caledonicus. Classification (NCBI taxonomy): domain Bacteria; kingdom Bacillati; phylum Bacillota; class Bacilli; order Lactobacillales; family Streptococcaceae; genus Streptococcus; species Streptococcus caledonicus. The sequence goes on along the minus strand of NZ_JBHSOJ010000033.1, from coordinate 112,396 downwards.
GACTCTTCAACTGCTTTAGCAACATCCATAGTTACTGTACCAGTTTTAGGGTTTGGCATCAAGTTACGAGGACCAAGGACACGTCCAAGACGTCCAACTACAGCCATCATATCTGGAGTTGCGATAACCACGTCAAAGTCCAACCAACCACCGTTGATTTTAGCAACAAGGTCATCTTCTCCAACAAAGTCTGCACCAGCAGCTTTTGCTTCTTCTGCTTTAGCACCACGTGCGAAAACAAGAACGCGTGACGTTTTACCAGTTCCGTTTGGCAATACCATTGCACCACGGATTTGTTGATCTGCTTTACGAACGTCAATGTTCAAGTTGTAAGCAACTTCAACTGACGCATCAAATTTAGCAAAGTTAGTTTCTTTTGCAAGAGCAACAGCTTCTTCTACGCTGTAAAGTTTTGTGCTGTCGATTTTCTCAAGAGCAGCACGCAAGTTTTTGCTTTTTTTAGCCATGTTATATGTCTCCTTGTAATCAGATAATCTTGGGTGCTACTATTAGTCAGTAACAGTGAATCCCATAGAACGAGCAGTACCTTCGATCATACGCATTGCAGCTTCAACAGATGCAGCGTTCAAGTCAGGCATTTTAGTTTCAGCAATTTCCTGTACTTGTGCACGAGTAACTGTTGCAACTTTAGTTTTGTTTGGTGTACCTGAACCTTTTTCAACACCTGCAGCTTTTTTCAAAAGGACAGCAGCTGGTGGTGTTTTAGTCACGAAAGTGAATGATTTATCTTCATACACTGAGATAACGACTGGGATAATCATACCAGCTTGATCAGCTGTACGAGCATTAAACTCTTTTGTGAATCCCATGATGTTGATACCTGCTTGACCAAGTGCTGGTCCGACTGGTGGAGCTGGAGTAGCTTTACCTGCAGGAATTTGAAGTTTTACGAGTTTTTCGACTTTTTTAGCCATGATATAAAATCCTCCTATTGTGGTTTTGGCGGTAATTACAGATTTTTACCTCCCACAAATATGCCATTGGCATACTCTAACTATTATACAGATTTTTTGTAAGAATGCAAGAAATTATATCACTTTTTATATAAGTTTTTGCACCTTGCACACAACAACCTACATCTAGCTTTATATTTCTAAGATAGCATATTTACAAGTTGACTTACCTATCACATTGTCTCAATTGAGAAAGACTGGCACAACCATTTTCCCCTCTTTCTCACTGCAGTGATAAAGGCTTTCATGATATTCAACTTACTCATCAAATAGTCCATTGAGACTTGCAAAAGGATTATTAGCCGCTGCTTTTTCTTCTTGCTGTGCTTGATACTGTTCCTCAGTTAAGACTGTCCAAGCATTGCCACTTGGCATCTGATCATCTCGTTCCTCTTCAGAAGTTAATACACGTAAAGGAATATTAAGTAAGATGTTATCTACAACACTCTCTTCTAATGAAATGGTTTCTCCTTCAACAACAAGAACCAAATCTTCCTCAACAAGTTCTGCTTTTTCTTTGGCATCTGCTTCTTCGATAAAAACTTCTGAAATCGGCAATGTTTCATTCAAAACTACTGCTTCCATCGAACGACTTGAAGGTAGCGTAATCGTATAACTTAGTTGGTAATTAAGCAAGTAAAGCCCTGCATCGTAAGAAATATGCCCCGTCACTCTAACGTCTGTGATGTCCAAAATACTGCAATCACGTTCCAATAAAGCTTCTTTGATATCTAGTTTGCGATCAAACGCAATGCCTTCAGTTTGTTTTTTTAAGTCAATCAAATTAAACATAGTTACTTTTCCTTATATCGTTTTTTTCATTATATCAGTTTCATCAAAAAAAATCGCCTCTAGAGACGATTTTACATTTGACGCAAGCGTTCAATGCGTTCTGAAATTGGTGGATGGGTTTGAAACAAGGCATTTAAATCTTTCTTTGGAGCATTAATATAAAGAGCTGCGCTGGCACTGTCAACTTCGTGAGCCATTGGACGTGAGTTGTCCAATTTTTCAAGCGCCTTAATCATTCCCATCGGATTTCTCGTTAATTCAACAGAACTTGCATCAGCCAAAAATTCTCTCTGTCTGGAAATAGCCAACTGAACAATGGTCGCAGCCATTGGTGCTAGCACAAGTGCCAAAATCGAAAACAGCAAAATCAGAATTCCTGCTCCGCCATTCTCATCAGAATCACGTCGTGACCGTCTTCCTCCTCCGAAATAGAGGAAACGACCGCCTATTGAGGAAATCATAGTTATTGCTGCTGTTAACGCTACCGCAACAGTCGCAATTCTGATATCATAGTTTTTGATATGACTAACCTCATGTCCCATGACCCCTTCTAGCTCTTCTCGTGTCATGACCGAGAGCAGGCCAGTTGTCGCGGCTACTGCTGCATTTTCCGGGCTGGAACCCGTCGCAAATGCATTTAGGGAAGGATCCTCAATAATGAAAACTCTTGGCATAGGAATTTGCGCCACCATGGCCATATCTTCAACAATGTGATAATAGTCAGGCGCTTCAGCTTCTGTAATTTCACGGGCATTATTCATTGACATGACCACATTAGTAGATTGGAAAATCATGCTAACCGCATAAATGGTTCCAATAATCAAAGCTATAAAAGCACCTAACTCTAGGCTTCCTAAAATAAGGTAACCTGCCGCTGCACCTAGAGCGGTGAGTAAGATAAAAAAGGCGATAAGTAGCACGACCGTCCGCCTCTTATTACTGGCAATTTGGTCATATAACATCAGCTCACCTCATTAGAAATCAAATTCAACCTTAGGAACTGCTTTTTCTTCTTCTGGTACTGCTAAGAATTCACTTGCTTTAAAGCCAAATAATCCTGCAATAATATTAGTAGGGACTGTCTGTAATTTCGTATTGTAATTAGCTGTCGTGCTATTGTAAAGTTGACGTGAATAAGAAATTTTATTCTCTGTATTTGTCAATTCATCCTGTAACTTAACAAAGCTGGCATTCGCTTTCAAATCAGGATAGTTTTCTGCTACTGCAAAAATCCCTGATACTTGACGCCCAAGAGCATCTGAGGCAGCCATAGCTTCTTGAGGGGTTTGGGCCTTTGCAACCTGAGCACGAAGCTCTGCTATTTTCTCTAATGTATCTCCCTCGTATTTAGCATAACCTTTGACCGTTTCAATCAAATTAGGAATCAAATCATTACGACGTTTTAATTGAACATCAATCTGACTCCAGGCTTCTTGAGTTTGCATACGGCTTTTAATCAATCCATTGTAAGAACCGACAGCCCATAACACTATAACCACTGCAACTGCAGCAAGAATAATCCACAACATAATAGACCTCCATAATCTTATTGGCTCTATTATATCAAGTTTTCAATCTTTTGTGGTAAAATAAGATCATGACTAAAGAAGAATTTTATCAAATGCTCGCTGACCAAGGCTTTAAGCTCAGCGATTTACAAAAGCTACAATTTAAACGCTATTTTGAATTACTCGTGGAATGGAATGAAAAAATCAATCTGACCGCAATCACTGAGGAAAATGAGGTCTATCTCAAACACTTTTATGATTCTATTGCACCAGTATTACAAGGTAAAATCACAAATAAATCACTCAAACTTTTAGATATCGGTGCTGGAGCCGGTTTTCCGAGTCTTCCTATGAAAATTCTTTGCCCTGAGCTTGATGTGACTATCATTGATTCACTTAATAAGCGTATCCATTTTTTGACACTTCTAGCTGAGGAATTAGGATTATCAGGGGTTCATTTTTACCATGGCAGAGCAGAGGACTTTGGACAAGATAAGGCTTTTCGTGCTAGCTTCGATATTGTAACCGCTCGGGCTGTCGCACATATGCGGGTTTTATCTGAATTGACTATTCCTTTTTTAAAAATCGGTGGTCAATTGATTGCACTTAAAGCTGCTGCCGCTGAAAATGAATTAGCTGACGCTAAGAATGCACTCGCTCTACTATTTTCAAAAGTCATAAATACTTATAACTATGATTTGCCAAACGGAGATGGTCGCAACATAACCATCGTTGAAAAGAAAAAAGAGTCCCCGAATAAATACCCTAGACGGGCGGGTCTCCCAAATAAAAAACCATTGTAAAACTGCCTTTGAGCAGTTTTTTAATACCCAAAAATCATGAAACGAATTCCCCATAGCACTAAAAGATGCCCAGGATAAAATGCATAGAAGCCCCATTTAACCCAAATTGGTGAATAGCCACGTTGCCCATTATAAGACAACAATATAGGAATGACCAACAAAATACCTAAATTGGCTACTATTATCGCCTTTACTAACGATCCTAACCAAAGATCTTGCAAGTATGATTCATAGGTATTCCAACTTAAGAGCACCATAATTAGAGATACAAATGGAATAACCCAAAATTTATGATTGCTCTGCCTAAAGCGATAGAAGACATAGATGATCAGGATTCCAAAAAGTTGCCAGTCCGACCAAAGTGTCAGCGTTATAAAAGCTAGAACGACAGGAATTTCCCACCAAAAAGAACGACATTTTTCTAAGACCATCATCATAAGAACCCCCATCATTAGGGTAAACATGATGTTATTTCCGACCCACATTGGTAGAGGAGATGAAAAAGTATAGTGAAAGGGAATAAAGGATAACAAGCTAAAGAATCCTAGTCTACCTGCATATTTCCAACGATTCCTTGTATAGTAAAACCCATCCACCATCAAATAAGCCATAATCGGAAAAGTCAGTAACCCTACGGATAAATAGAAAAAAGTCCACACAGGTGGATTCCAAATCGCTTCAAAAGTATGACCAATATGATTGATCAACATAGCCAATATGGCAATCACTTTAAGGTTAAAAGCATCATGTTTTTTCATATGTTCTCACTTTCTCACATTAGTTTATCCTCTTTACAATCAAAAAGCAACAATAAGCATTTTCCTATTTGCCTTTATCCCAAATTTTGTTATCATATTCTTAATCTTATTTAGAAAGAGTATTGCTCGTGAGATTTTTTTTTAATCAGCTAACTGCTGCTCAAAAGCTTTGCCTTAGTTTTATTTTTGTGATCATACTAGGAAGCGTGCTACTATCTCTCCCCATTTTTCATCTCCCTTCAGCACCTAAAACAGCCTATATTGATCATCTCTTTACGGTCGTTTCCATGGTTTGTGTAACAGGACTCTCTGTTTTCCCTATTGCAGACGTTTATAATCATGCTGGATTGATACTCTCTATGATTCTCATTCAGATTGGGGGACTAGGATTGATTACCTTAATCGCCTTTAGTTACTATACCTTAAGACGGAAACTATCCCTTAGCGACCTAACTGTCCTGCAAAGTTCCCTCAGCCGTGAATCCAGTAGACACCTTAACAAGTTTCTCTACTCTATCTATAAATTTACTTTTTTTGTTGAAATGGCTTGCGCTGGAATTTTAATGATTGATTTCATCCCACGTTTTGGGTTCATCAACGGTATTTTCAATGCTATCTTTTTATCAGTTTCAGCTTTCTGTAATGCTGGCTTTGACAATCTCGGAAACAACAGCTTAATTGATTTTCAAACAAATCCCTTAGTCAATCTGACGATAGCCTTTCTCATTATCGCCGGTGGACTAGGCTTTGCTAACTGGATTGATATCGTTCACAGGTTAAAGGATTACCTTAAAAGTAAACCGAAAAAATTATCGCTCACTCTGCGCCGATTAAAAATTCAGACTCGTTTGGTGTTACTGACAACTCTCATTTTATTGACTGGTGGAACATTACTTTCTTGGCTTATTGAATATCACAATCCAAATACTATCGGTAACCTTAACTTTTTCCAACAGGGGCTTGTTTCTTTCTTTCAAACCGTAACAATGAGAACTGCTGGTTTTGCTACTATCGATTACAGCCAAGCACATTCAGCAACAAATTTTCTTTTTATCATTCAGATGATTATTGGTGGGGCACCCGGAGGAACCGCTGGAGGTATCAAAATCGCCTGCGCCTCTCTAATTGTTTTACTCTTTAAGTCTGAATTACGTGGCGATAAACACGTTACCTTTTCTAAAAAGCGTATTCCTCAAGAGATTATTCAGCAGGTTCTAACAATCTTAGTCTTCTTCTTTAGCGTTTTTATCATTGGTTACTTCCTGTTATTAGTCACAGAACCTAGCCAATCTCCATTTGCCCTTCTCTTTGAAACAGCTAGTGCTCTAGCAACTGTCGGGGTCTCAATGAATTTGACATCTCAGCTCAGTCTCTTGGGCAGAGTAATTATCATGTTGCTTATGTTTCTTGGTCGTGTTGGGCCACTCACTGTCTTGCTCAGCCTTTCTCAAAAACAAAAAACAACCATAACCTATCCTAGAGCTGACATCAGTCTAGGTTAACTTCCATTTAGAAAGAATTTATTATGACACATAAAATTTTCGGCGTTTTAGGCCTTGGCCGTTTTGGCTTTGCGATTGCTCACGAACTTAGTCTTTTTGGACAAGAAGTTATTGCAATTGATAATAAGACAGACTTAGTAGAGGATGTTGCTGACTTTGTCAGTAAGGCTATCATTGGAGATATGACTGACCTAGATTTTCTAAAGACAGTTGGTATCGACCAATGTGATGTTGTCATCCTCGCTACTGGAACTAATCTAGAAAGCTCTGTTCTTGCCCTTATGAACTGCAAAAAGCTTGGTATCAAACAAATTATCGCCAAGGCTAGCAATAACGTTTATGAAGAAGTTCTCTATCAAATTGGTGCTGACCGTGTTATCACACCTGAACGCGAAAGCGGACGAAACCTTGCGTCCTCTCTTATGCGTCACAAAATTACAGAACTCTATCATTTAGAAGATGATATTGCCGTCATGGAATTTCTTATTCCTCAAGACTGGGTTGGAAAATCTATCGTTGACCTTAATATCCGTAAAAAATTTGACCTTAACCTCATTGGTATGCGGTCCGAAAAAGGAAGCACTCTATCTACAGAATTAGCTATTGATCAACCACTTAAAGAAAACACCATTATGGTAGCTGTCGCTAACAATCGGACCTTTGAAAAGTACGATTACCTAGGTTATTTATGATAATAAAAAATCGGAATAGCCTTCCGATTTTTTATTATCATAATTTTTTTAAATGGTGCCTTAAATAGTACTCTTTAGAATCTATTCAAATTTTTCTTGATAGAATTCAATTTTATCACCGTCATTAAGTGTGATTTGATCAGCACCTTTTGGTGCCATTTCATCATTGACCTTAAACATCCAGTAAAGCTTTTTAGCTTCATCTTGAGCTAAGCCATCAATTGAAGTAATCAGACCATTATCTTTTTCAACTTCATAGTTATCTTCCAAAACATCCATAACCGTGTCACCAGATTCAAAAGTAACCTGCTCATCCATCTTATTTGTATCTAAATTAACAATAAGTTGAACTTTACCTGCAACCTGATCGTCTTTTTCCGCAGCATCGTTATCACAAGCTACCAAAAAAATTGAAAGAAATATTACTAGACTAGACAATAGTTTTTTCATGGGATAATCTCCTAAAAAATGATGTGATTAGTGGAAAGAAAATCAGAGTAGATAAGGCGTGTGCTAGATTAAAGAAAAAACCTGCTGCCACATAAGACCACCAAGGCATGTTAAACATAAATGCCGACAGGCTATCAATCACAATACCGTAACCGATTCCTACTAAACCTGCTCCAATCGTTTCCACAAACAGTATTATTATATCAGATTTACCCCCCCTTGTCACCAAAGTCAGATAGACACGCCACAATAACATCATAATAGCAAATGATACGATTTGCAAGGCTACCCAAGGTCCCAAGCCAAGCAAAAATGAAGACACTAGCATAGTCAAGGCCATGACTAAAATGGCATCAATCAGTCCCCAAACAGGAACTAATACTAAAAAAATAGCCGTAATGGGTTGAACGTTAGGAAAAACAGAGAAAGTCTGTCTGAGCACCACACACAAGGCAGCCATCATGGCAACCTTAGTTAAACGATTGATTGAGAAAGTTTTCATAGTGACATTATAAAAAACTAGGTTACAAAATGCAACCTAGTTAACTTGGTTATCCCCAAACCTCATCAATGATTTCTTTAACTAAGGCTAATTTCTTCCATTGATCTTCATCTGTTAAGATATTTCCTTCTTCCGTTGAGGCAAAGCCACATTGCGTAGAAATCCAAAGTTGTTCCAAAGAAATGTATTGACTTGCTTCTTTTAGACGAGCGATAATAGCTTCCTTATCTTCCAATTCAGGGAATTTAGAAGTAATCAGACCGAGCACTGCAACCTTATCTTCATCTTTAAATTCTGACAATGGCTCAAAACCGCCTGAACGCTCATTATCAAATTCAAGGAAATAGGTTTTCGCAGCTTCCTCACCAAATAATTCTTTAGCAATAGGGTTGTAGCCACCTGATGATGCCCATGTTGAATGGTAGTTTCCACGGCAAACGTGAGTATTAACCAAAAGACCTTCTGGGACATTTTCATAAACATCGTTATTCAATGTAAGGAAAAGTTCAGCTAGTTCATTACGAACATCTTCTTTTGATTTTCCTTGTAAAGCTCCCCAGCCTGTTAAGAAATTATCATCCACCAAGACACCCCAAGTACAGTCATCAACTTGTAAGGTTTTCAAACCAGCTTCTACTAAATCCGTAATAACTTGCAGGTAGGCAGATTTAATATCTGCACGTAATTCAGCAAAATCTGGATAAATTTCATTTAATTTTTCCACATGCTCTACATCACGAATCAGCTCAAAGTAAAATTGAGATGGTGCTGGAATGGTTGTTTTTGCTTCTACATTTGTCCCTTTTTCATCTACATAAGCCTTGAGAAATTTGTAAGCTTCAACAAATGGGTGATTCTCACCTGTGATTTTTCCAGAAATAATAGCAGAGTCAGCCTTAGTTTCTTCATCATGGAACTGGTAACCTTGAGCAGCTTGGATATGGTCGATACCGTTAAATCCCCAGAAGAAGTCAAGGTGCCAGTAGGCACGACGAAACTCTCCATCAGTCACCTTTTCAAGTCCAACTGCGACTTGTTTATCAACCAATTCTGTAATCAGACGGTCTTCAACAGCTGTTAATTCTTCTTGTGAAATCTTACCAGCCGCAAAAGCCTCACGAGCCTCTACCAATTCAGCCGGTCGTAAAAATGATCCGACGTGTTCAAAATACTTCTTTGTCATAAGCCATCTCCTATAGTTATTCTTGGTTGCTTATCCCCAAACTTCGTCAAGCACTTCTTTGACAAGTTTTAATTTATTCCATTGATCTTCATCAGTGATAAGATTTCCTTCTGCTGTTGAGGCAAAACCACACTGCGTCGCCAACCAAAGTTGTTCTAACGGCACATATTGACTAGCTTCTTTGATACGAGCAATCAATTGTTCCTTGTCTTCAAGCTGACCATTTTTTGTCGTAATCAGACCAAGAACAGCCACCTTATCAGGATTTTTAAATTCAGCTAAGGGTTCAAAACCACCTGCACGCTCATTATCATACTCCAAGAAATATGATTTAGCATTTTCCTTACCAAATAAGGTTTCAGCCACTTTAGTATAAGGTCCTTCAGTCAAGTGAGTTGATTGGTAATTACCACGGCAAATATGCGTATTAATTGTCAAATCTTCTGGAAGACTTTCAATCGCCTTGTTATTGATATAAAGGAAGTTGTCACGAATCACCTCTTGTGGTACAGCACCTTTGGTCATTTTTTGATAGAAGTCATCATCCATAACAATTCCCCAGCTACAGTCATCCAACTGGATTGTGCGTGCCCCTTCTTCATATAGGGCAAGAATAGCTTGACGGTAAGCAACTGCCAAATCTTCCACTAACTCAGCTTGGTTTGGATACACTTCAAGGGCTTTTTGAAGGTTGCTACCGCGTTGCAATTCAATCAAGCATTGCGATGGAGAAGGAATGGTAATTTTAGCTTCCACACCACGCTCATCAGCCAATTGTTTCAAAAATTGGAAATGTTTAATAAAGGGATGATTTTCCTTAGTGAATCCGATCTTTCCTGTTACAAGAGCGGAATCATCATTTGTCTCAACACCAACAAAGTGCAAACCCTCACCATAGTTTAGCTTCTCAATACCATCAAAGCCCCAGAAGAAATCCACATGCCAGTTAGCACGACGGAATTCACCATCTGTAACCTTTTCAAGACCAACTGCGACTTGCTCATCAACCAATTCTGTAATCAGACGGTCTTCAACAGCTGTTAATTCTTCTTGTGAAATCTTACCAGCCGCAAAGGCCTCACGAGCCTCTACCAATTCAGCCGGTCGTAAAAATGATCCGACATGTTCAAAATATTTTTTAGTCATTATAGTTCCCCTTTTGTTTCAGTAAGTCTAGTTTATCAGAGTATTATATAGCTGTAAAATATATATTTATTATGATTTAATATAGTTTTTAGCTATATATAAAGCAGTGCTCTGCCATGTTATAATAAAAGAAAAAGGAAAATGCACTCTAATCATGAAAAAATTACGAATTATTGTATCAGGACGTGTTCAAGGTGTTGGTTTTCGCTACTCAACCTATGCTCTAGCTTTGGAAATTGGTGATATCTATGGCAGAGTATGGAATAACGACGATGGAACGGTTGAAATATTAGCGCAATCAGATGATTCAGCTAAAATGGCTAAATTTATTCAGGAAATCAGAAAAGGACCTTCTCGTTTGGCAAAGGTAACCTATGTGGATGTTACCATGACGTGCTTTGACGATTTCACTGATTTTCGCATGGCTAATTAAAAAAGCTCCAAAATTGAAATTACAGCCTTAGAATGATTGAGAATTATTCTAAAAAAAGGTAAAATAGTAATGTTACGTCTTAAAAACAACTAAAAAGACATGATTATAAAACAAAGGAAATGATACAAACTGTGAAAAAAATTCAAAAACGCCTCGCTCTATCAGGCATGGCTCTATCAATGCTTCTGCTTCTAACAGGCTGTGTTAGCCGTGATAAGGCAGGTAACCCAACAGGGCTTATCTGGAACCTTCTAGGTAAACCAATGGCAAGTCTTATCAGCTTTTTCGCCGATAATATGGGACTCGGTTTTGGTCTCGGCATCATCCTCGTGACCATTATCGTTCGCTTTATCATCCTGCCTCTAGGACTTTATCAAAGCCGAAAAGCGGCTTATCAGTCTGAGAAAATGGCATATCTTAAACCTATTTTTGAGCCACTTCAAAAACGTATGCAGGATCCAAACCTCTCTCAAGAAGAAAAAATGACTGCACAGGCTGATTATTTTGCAGCACAAAAAGCAAATGGGGTTAGTATGTTTGGTGGTATCGGCTGTCTTCCACTCCTCATTCAAATGCCTTTCTTCTCAGCAATGTTCTTTGCAGCACAACATACACCAGGAATTTCTGAAAGCAAGTTCCTCTGGATGAACCTTGGAAAACCTGATTTTATCTTAATCGCCACCATTGTTGCCCTATATTTTATTCAATCTTGGTTATCTGTTCAAGCAATGCCGGAAGAGCAACGTCAACAATCTAAAACCATGATGTATTCAATGCCAATTACGATGGCAATCTTTACATTTGGTCTCCCATCAAGTGTGGGACTCTACTGGTTTGTCGGTGGTATCTTCTCTATCTTCCAACAACTGATTACAACTTATATCATCAAACCACGATTACGCAAGCAAGTTGAACAAGAATTCGAACTCAACCCACCTAAAAATATCAACATGTCATCAACACGTCGTGATGTGACACCACAGGCTTCACAAGCCATTATAACAAAATCAAATCGCAACGCTGGTAAACAACGTAAACGTAAATAATCAAAAAGCCGTAATCTAGCGGCTTTTTCTTATACTCTCAAAAATCCATCCATCACTGTTGCCTCAGCTCAGCACATTTAATTCTATACACGTTTATTTTATCCATTTTTATGCTCATTTAAAATCAATGAATCTAGTAAATTTTAAACACTTCTACCACTATGAGCTATTCCTTATTAGAGAAATGTTAATGTTCCGTAGAGGGCTCCAGATTAAGCTTGGAAATTAGTCAGCCTAGGAAATCTTCTTGATAAGAACAGATTGTTTAAGAAAAATTCTAAACGCAATTTTTACTTTTTGAAGAGTGTCAGATTTCAATTCTCACTTTTGACAATGCAAAAAAGCCCTAGCAAAACTAGGGCTTTTACAATTAAAAGTTGTCTGACTTAATAATTGTTATTCTGGGAACTTAAGATATCTTAAGCTTCGATTTCTGAAACAATACCTGAACCAACAGTACGTCCACCCTCACGGATAGAGAATGTAGTACCTTGTTCTACGGCGATTGGGTGGATCAACTCAACGTCGATAGTCACGTTATCACCTGGCATTACCATTTCTGTACCAGCTGGAAGTTCGATTGAACCTGTAACGTCAGTTGTACGGAAGTAGAATTGTGGACGGTAGTTGTTAAAGAATGGAGTGTGACGTCCACCTTCTTCTTTAGAAAGGATGTAGACTTCACCTTTAAATTTAGTGTGTGGGTTGATTGAACCTGGTTTAGCGATAACTTGACCGCGTTCGATTTCGTCACGTTGAACACCACGAAGAAGGATACCTACGTTGTCTCCTGCAAGACCTTCATCAAGTTGTTTACGGAACATTTCAACACCAGTAACAACTGCTTTTTTAGTTTCTTCTTTGATACCAACGATTTCGATTTCGTCGTTGACTTTAACAGTACCACGGTCGATACGTCCTGAAGCAACTGTACCACGTCCAGTGATTGAGAATACGTCCTCGACTGGAAGAAGAAGTGGTTTGTCAGTGTCACGAACTGGTTCTGGAATGTACTCATCAACAGTGTTCATCAATTCCATAACGATGTCTTCGTATTTAGCGTCACCTTCAAGGGCTTTAAGAGCTGAACCTTGGATAACTGGAAGATCATCACCTGGGAAATCGTATTCTGAAAGAAGGTCACGGATTTCCATTTCAACGAGTTCAAGAAGCTCTTCATCGTCAACAAGGTCGATTTTGTTCATGAACACGATAAGGTGTTTAACACCTACTTGGCGTGAAAGAAGGATGTGCTCACGAGTTTGTGGCATTGGTCCATCTGTAGAAGCTACTACAAGGATAGCTCCGTCCATTTGAGCAGCACCAGTGATCATGTTTTTAACGTAGTCCGCGTGTCCTGGAGCGTCGATGTGAGCGTAGTGACGTTTTTCAGTTTCGTACTCAACGTGTGCAGTATTGATTGTGATACCGCGTTCGCGTTCTTCTGGAGCAGCATCGATAGACGCATAGTCTTTTGGTTGGTTTACTGCTGATGGCAAGCGACGTGCCAAAACAGTAGTGATAGCTGCAGTAAGAGTAGTTTTACCGTGGTCAACGTGTCCAATTGTACCGACGTTAACGTGTGGTTTGCTACGATCGTATTTTTCTTTTGCCATTGTGGAAAAAGCCTCCAATAAAATATATTTTATAGATAGACAGTAGGCAATACGGTCTAACTTTACCTTACTATTCTATCAAATTACCAGATAATTGCAAGCTTTTTGTGCGTTTTCACAAAATCTCACTTTTACTTCTTACTTTTCTAAGTGGTGATAAGGTTGAATTTCAACACTTTGTCCGATATTTGAGGCAAAAATCCAGTCTACATCTTTTAACTGCGCAAAATTCTCAGAACGACCAGTTAAGATAACACCTGCGAATTTAGCGCTTTTTGGATCAGGATTAGCTACTAAATAATCTTTTAGAAATTGATCTGTCGAATACTCTTTACCATCCTCTCCAGTTCTTGATGTGGAACCATAGCCTTCGGATAGAAAATCTTGTACATTAGTTTGAAAGATACTATAACTATTTTCCATACCCTCTAGTGGAGTTACTTTTTTATCATACTTTGCATATATTTCTGAAATATTTGCATCGGGATTTTTTTTCATTGCAGTATCAATTTCTTTTTCAAGGGCTCTAGACTCTTTGGCGTTTAAACTAGCATCAAAGTAAGGTGTAAATCCAAATTGATTAGCAAGATCTCCATCTGAATATATTGGAGCATATGATCCTATCCAAATCCAATTTAGTTTGAGGTTTTCAGGAATTTTCTCTGCAATCTCTGCTAAAGAGTAAGGTTTGTCAAATGTAATTGCTACTTCTACCGCTTTTCCAGTCATTTCAGGAACAACATTCAAATCTTGAGTAACCTTATACTCTGTCTGTTTCTGCTGTGCTGTATCAAAGAAAAGAGGAATCTTATAGCTAGTTTCGTAAGTATAGGCTGATTGTCCATTATCACCAGATTTCAATCTCTCTCCTTGATTAAGGCTATCACTTAAAAAAAGAAAATAATCACCTTCGTACTTTTCAAACGGTACTGTGATACCATCAATATCCTTCGTACGATGAGAGTAAAACGTACCAGAGAAAGGGGATGTGGCTTGATATCCCCAAGTCGTGTAATCAATATTTGGATAGGCAATTTCAGATTGCTTGAGATAGCGCTTTTGAACATTTACTCCCGTACGGCTGGTCATTTTTTCCAGAGTTGTAACTAAACCTAGAACAGCCAACAGAGAAATGACTGTACTGATAACAATAATCTTAACCCAACTTTTCTGCTTATTTTTCTTTGCAATTTTTTCAAAGTTAGATAAAGTCTTCATAGGTATATCCTTCTTTCTCTAATTTTTGTCGGAGCACTTTTCGTCCTCTCATGAGGTCGATTTTGACTTTACTGACACTATGATGAAGTAGCTCTGCTATTTCTCTAACTGTCAGGTCTTGAAAATAGAAAAGGTCAAGTGGTAGGCGGTACTTTTGGTCCAAGCCGAGCAAGCACTGATAAAGAGGCTCATAGGTCTTATCATCGAACTTTATCAAAGTCTCCTCCGTAAAAAAAGCCTTTTGCAAAATCTCATGATAGCGTTTATCACGTCGATACTTGTCAATATAGGTTCGAATGGCTGTGCGGTAAAGCCAGGCTCGCATCTTGTCAGCAGGTAGTACGATGTCACTTTCAAGCATTTTGACTAAAATATCTTGTGCTATATCCTTTGCATCCTCTGATTTGGCTCCTGATTTTATCAAATAAAAACAAATTTCTTCTGCAACATCGACTAAATAGGTTTCATAACCTGAAAGTTTCACTTATTCACCTCCTAACTTTTTCTTTTTTCACTAGTATAACGAATGATGAGAAATTTGGTTACATATTTTTGCAAAAAATTATAAAAAGAACCCAGTTCATTCTGAGTTCTGTTTTATTATCGTGATAAGGTGTCTCCGAGTTCACGATAGATAGCTTCACGTTTTTCATTTGCATCTATATTTAATACAAAAGCAATCGCTACAGAGAGGACAAGAAGACTGTTCCCCCCTAATGATAAAAACGGAAAAGTTACCCCAGTCGATGGAATCAATCCTGATATCCCCCCAATATTGACAAAAACTTGGACTAAAATCATACCACCAACACCTAGAGCCATCATACTATTAAATGGATTTTTGGCTTTGATACCAACCAATAAAATTCGTAAAATGAGGAAAAATACTAATGCTAAAATGAGCGCCCCGCCGATATAACCTAATTCTTCAATAACGATAGAAAAGACAAAGTCCGTCTGTGATTCTGGTAAATAGCCCCGCTTTTCAATAGAATTACCAAGCCCTCGGCCAAACCAGCCACCATTACTCATAGCATAATAGGAGTTTGCCAATTGGTGTCCTGCGCCTTGAACATCTTCAAAAGGATTAAAGAATGCTGAAAAACGCTTGGCCACATATCCAAAAACAGGAACCTTAGCTACCGTATTAACACCAACTACAGAGATAAAGCCCAGTAACAAGGTTGATCCTGCTACAATTAGAGATAGCAAACCAGAAAACCAACGAAAACCAATGCCACTAACAGAGAACATGATAATAGCTGTTAAAATAATAATTGTTGCATTTCCAAGATCTGGCTGAAAGGCTACTAGAAAAACCATCAAAGCTGAATAAAAACGCCAATCTTGAAACTTCCTTGGAAAAAGGGTTCCTCTAGTTAAAGCTTGATAATCATAAATACCAACTTCTTCTTGTCTTTTTGAAAAAGTTAGAGCCAAATACCAAATAATCAAGATTTTCAAGTATTCAGCAGGTTGGAAAGTAAAGAGACTTCGCTCACCTACTGTAATTGCAATCCAGCCGTGCGCCCCATTAACTGTCTCAGTAAAAAAACGTGAGTAGAGCAACATTCCAATCTCAATCCAGATAGCTAAAGAAACAATACTTGTTTTTTTCAAAAAATCAAGTTTTAGACGATAAATAAATGCAATCGCTATTAAACTCAAAAACCAAAATATAGTTTGATTCAAAACTGAACTAAATGGATTTGCACCCTTCTGCACCAGGCTAGCACTGGTAGTGGAGTAGATAATAATCAACCCTAAAATCGATAGTGCTAAGTAAGGCAAAAATATTGAATAATTCAATAGATGCCGCTTGTTTATTTTCATTAGAAGATACCTCAAGTATTCAAAATGTAAAAATTTGTTCGACATATAAGAATAGCTAAATGCCCTATTTTTAAAGATCCCACTATGTCTAATTAACCTTAAGTTCCACCCTGTTTAGTTTCTCATACATGTCATCAACTGTTTTATTATAGCATGTTTCGAAGTCATTTGCGAACTTGAAAGAGTTTGAGACTTCTCCCAAATTCTTCATACCTATGCTCAGTTTTTAACCTGAATTTCGCAAACCTGTTGCAATTCCATTGATGGTGATGTGAACAAGTTTTTCTTCTTTATCACTGAGTTTTCCAGCTCTTAAGCGATTGATTAGTTCAATTTGAATATAATTTAGCACATTAAAGTACGGCAAACGATAATCTAAACTCGCTTTAAGATTCGGTAAATCTTCCAATAAATCATCATGCTGTTCAATTTGCAAAATGATATTTTTGGTTAATTGCCATTCATCAAGTATCGCATTGAAAACATCTCGTACGGCTTCGTCGTCACACATTTGGGCATAACGGAAGGCAATATTCATATTTGATTTAGACAAAACCATATCTACATTTGATAGGAGAGATTTAAAGAAAGGCCAATTTTGATACATGTCTTGAAGCTTAGCAAGATTACCTTCTTCTTGTTCAATAAAGTGTTTAAAGCTTGAACCGACACCATACCAGCCAGGGAACATGATCCGATTTTGAGACCATGAAAAGACCCAAGGAATGGCACGAAGTCCAGAAATTTCAGTAATGGTTTTACGTGCAGCAGGACGAGAACCAATGTTAAGGCTTGAAATTTCTTTAATCGGACTTGCTGTCATAAAATAGTCGTAAAAATGCGGATTGCCAAAGACGAGGTCACGATAGATAAGATTGCTGTCTGAAACAATCTTATCCATATCAGAACGGTACCCATCAATTTTATTGCTATCAACAATTTGACTCGTTACCATACGACCTAAAGTTGCAGACACTAACATTTCCAAATTATAATAGGCAGCATCTTTGTTACCATACTTATTGCCAATCACTTCCCCTTGTTCTGTTAAACGAATTCTGTCTTTGATGGTACCAAATGGCTGTGAAGTAATGGCATCATAAGATGGCCCGCCACCACGACCAACCGTACCACCACGACCATGGAAGAAGGTGATTTTAACTCCTTTATCTTGACCTATCTTAGTTAGTTCATTCTGAGCTTTGTAGAGGGTCCAGCCAGATGAGAGATAGCCACCGTCTTTATTAGAATCCGAATATCCCAACATGATTTCTTGATAGCCATCTTTACTAGCCACCCATTTTTGAACCAAATCAAGAGAGAGGTAGTCTGTCATGGTCTGTGCTGCACCATCCAAATCTTCAATGGTTTCAAAGAGAGGGACAATCTGAACACGCGCCGATTCTGTCGATATCAAACCAACTTCCTTTAGCATAATGGCTAATTCTAACATATCTGAAACACTCTCAGTATGCGAAATAATATGTTGCTTGATAACTTCCTCGCCTAATTTATCTTTGAGATCACGAGCAGTCTGATAAATCGCAAGCTCCTTCTCTAGAAGTTCTGATTTTTCAACATGAGTCGCTGATAAAAGACGCGGGTCTTCTCTTAATTCTGTCAATAGCAGAGCTATTTTATCTTCTTCAGATAGAGATGAATAATCCGCTTCTATGTTAGCTGATTTCAGAAGCTCTGCAACACAGGCTTCTTGGACAGACGAATCTTGACGCAGATCAATAGAAGCAAGGTAAAAACCAAAGATACGAACAGCTTCTAAAACTTCTGCCAAATCACCCTTAACAAGATTTTCCCCTTTATTAGCAATAAGAGAGTCTTTAATCGTTAACAAATCAGCTTCAAATTCACTAGCCTTATCATAACGCGGACTAAGATTTTGATTATCAGTTAAATACAATTTCGTATTCGCTAATTTTTCTGTGATGTAATGAAAAGCTTTGCGATAAAGCTCTTTTTCACGATATATCGAAGCATCAGATGATAGTTCTGCTAATCTTTTCACCTGTTCTGAAGCATCACTCAAGCTAATAGATAAAGCAAAAGAATCATACAGCTCTGCTATTTTCCCTAAATAATAAGTAAGAATCACTTCTGCCTGTGTTTCTGCTGACAATCGTAACGTTTCGGCTGTTACAAATGGATTCCCGTCACGATCGCCACCAATCCACATGCCCATGGTAATTGGTTTTGGCGCTTCTAATCGGAGACCTTTTTCAGCAGCTAATCGTTGATATTCCGATGTCAAATTTGTAATGGCAGGAATGAGCGATTTTTGGTAATACTCCGTTACATTGGTGATTTCATTTTTGACCTTGAGTTTTTTCTCACGAATAATGTCTGACTGCATCATTAAATCAATCTGACGACGAAGGTCATCCATCCATTTATCTTTATTGAGTAATCCCATGCGAACATCACGGTACCGACGAAGTAAAACATGGATTTTTTGAGTGAAACCTAACATTGTTTTACGTTGCACTTGCGTTGGGTGTGCCGTCAATACAGGAACAACATTAGCATGTTGTAAAATAGAGAAAGCGTCTGCACTTTTTGAAACTTGGTCAATTGTGGTCGAAAGTTTTCCTAAATAATCCTGTTCGGTATTATTTTGGTAGTTAACTTCGTAAGCTAAATCAACGTCCTCTGAAATATTAATTAACAGCGGTAAAATAGCGAAATAGCGCGCAATTATCTCCATCTCATCATTAGAAATTGTCGTAATTTCTTTTTCTAATTCTTGATAATTTTTTTCCTTAGACAATTGCGTCAAGCGTTCAATTTTATTAAACACTTCCTGCCCTGCTATACGAATAGTCGTTTCAGCTAAAAAATGGGTTAAAATGGTCACTTCTTCCTGAATAACCGTACCTTGGCTACGTGTCTCTAACTTAACCATACTTGTGCTCCTTTTCACTTATTGCCTTTTCATTTTACTATTTTTCATGAAAAAAGAACACTAAAAAAACATCTTTTCTGGAAGAGGTTCACTTTTTAAGAAAATAGCAGATCTGAAAGAAACCGCTGACAAATGCCATCTTTTTTGCTATACTGAGTCATATTAACAATAGAAATGGAGCCTCTTATGGAACTCAAACCACGTTCAGAATTTCCTGAAACTGAACTATGGGACTTAACAGCCCTTTACAAAGACCGTGAAGATTTTTTATTAGCTATTGAAAAAGCCTTGGCAGATGTTGACCAATTCAAGAAAAACTACGAAGGCAACTTGAAATCCGCTGATGATTTCACCGCTGCGCTTTATGAACTGGAACAAATTTATATCCAACAAAGCCACATCATTAACTATTCCTTCATGCCTCAGACTACTGATTTTAGCAATGAAGAATTCGCAGAAATCGCTGCAAGCGGTGATGATTTCATGACAAAAGCTAGTGTAGCGCTCAGCTTTTTTGATACAGCTCTGGCACAGGCTGATGATGCTGTTCTTGATGAACTAGAAGAAAACCCTCATTTCAGCTCTGCTATTCGTCAGGCCAAACGCCAAAAGGCCCACTTGCTAGCTCCTGAAGTTGAGAAAGCCATCAGTAACCTCCGTGAAGTGCTTGGGGCACCTTATGACATCTATACGAAGATGCGTGCCGGTGACTTTGCTATGGACGATTTTGAGGTTGAGGGTAAGGTTTATAAAAACAGCTTTGTGACTTACGAAAACTTCTATCAAAATCACGAGGATGCTGCGGTCCGTGAAAAAGCCTTTCGTTCGTTCTCAAAAGGTTTACGCGCTCATCAAAATGCGGCAGCGGCAGCTTATCTTGCTAAAGTAAAATCAGAAAAATTACTAGCTGATATGCGTGGTTATGACTCTGTTTTCGATTACCTCTTGGACGAACAAGAAGTTGACCGTACCATGTTCGACCGTCAAATTGACCTTATCATGAATGAATTTGGCCCTGTGGCTCAACGCTACCTCAAACATGTGGCAGCTGTTAACGGTCTTGAAAAAATGACCTTCGCTGACTGGAAACTCGATATTGACAATGAACTCAATCCAGAAGTCTCTATTGATGATGCTTATGACCTTGTCATGAAATCAGTCGCTCCGCTTGGTCAAGAGTATTCTCAAGAGGTGGCTCGCTACCAATCTGAGCGCTGGGTGGACTTTGCAGCCAATAAAAACAAGGATTCTGGTGGTTATGCTGCTGATCCTTACCGCGTGCACCCTTACGTCCTCATGAGCTGGACTGGCCGCATGTCAGATGTTTATACTTTAATTCACGAAATCGGGCACTCTGGTCAATTTATCTTCTCAGATAACAACCAAAGTTTCTACAATGCCCATATGTCAACCTATTTCGTGGAAGCTCCGTCAACCTTGAACGAATTACTCCTTAGCGATTATCTCGAAAATCAATTTGACAACCCGCGTCAAAAACGTTTCGCACTTGCTCATCGTTTGACAGATACCTACTTCCACAACTTCATCACTCATTTGCTTGAGGCAGCTTTCCAACGTGAAGTCTATACCTTGATTGAAAATGGCGGAACCTTCGGTGCTGAAAAACTTAACAGCATTATGAAAGACGTCCTTAGCAAGTTCTGGGGAGATGCTGTCGAAATTGATGACGATGCCGCATTGACTTGGATGCGTCAAGCCCACTATTACATGGGGCTTTACAGCTACACCTACTCCGCTGGTCTCGTGATTTCAACCGCTGGCTACCTCAATATTAAAAACAATCCTGACGGCGCTAACCAATGGCTTGATTTCCTCAAATCAGGCGGTAGCAAGACACCACTTGATTCAGCCCTTATCATCGGCGCTGATATTTCAACCGAAAAGCCACTCCGCGATACTATCCAATTCCTCAGCGATACCGTTGATCAAATTGTTGCGTATAGTGCAGATCTGGAGAAGGAAATATCCTAAAAAAGACTGGACTCCCAGTCTTTTTTATATCTCACGATTGACACATCATATTATCTCAAAAAGTTTTAGCTATACAATTTTTACTAATCGTCTAAAATCAAGCGATGTCACTTAACAACCTCAATCTCCGATCACTTCTAATCGATTAATCGCTATTTCATCCACTCCAACTTCTGATGAAATCGTTACGATATGTTCACCTTTTTTTAGTGATACTTTTTGATATAAAGGAGAATAATCATCAGATGGCGGCAATAATGTACTATATGGTTCCCCATCTACTGTCATTAAAACTGGCACTAAATTGTCAGGGGTGTAATTATCTACTGTTTTAGCATATACAGCAAAAATATAATCACCAGATTTCTTTACATTCACATTAAATGTTAACTCATCTTCACGATTAGCAAAACCTACAATACTTTTCAAAGATTCTCCTTTAGAATCTTCAATCATTTTAAAATCACCTGATTGTTTTGCCTCTATCGCCGAATAGATTTGCCTATTTAAATCCCCACTAGGCAACCTTTGATACTGTTCTGAAGCCAAAGGAAGCATGGTATCTATTTTTTCTCCTTTTAGAGAAAGTGGTTGTATTCTAATGGAACGCTCCCAGCCAGAATGAGACCATCTTGCCGAATGATATACAATCCAAGGCTTACCCTCTTTATCTCTCACAAATCCATTATGACCCGGTCCAAAAACAAAATCTGTTTTCGCCATAATAGACTTTGATTCTTTAGACCATCTTTTCACATCTAATGGATTATCCTTGACATTAAGAGTTAGCAACCCTAAACTGTAATCATCATCCCAACTTCCGCTAGCAGAATAGACAAGATTAATCGTGTCTCCAGCAATAAAAATTTCAGGTCCCTCATTGATTAAAGGAGTCTGCTTTTTTTCCCATTCAAATTCAGGTCGAGACAGCAACTGTCGCTCGCCAGATATCTGAGCAATCCCCTCCATTGGAGCGATGTATAAATTTTGAGCAACGTTCTCATAACCTTCCCAACCAGACCAGATAAAATACCTTCCTTGATTAGTTTCTAAAATAGTCCCATCAATAGCAAAGTGCTCAGTCATACCTGCTATAGCCTGAAGTTTCCACTCCCCTTGATAAGGATCCTTTGAGGAGTTGGTCAAAGCATACATCCGATGAGTTTCGCCACCTTTATTTAGCGCTACATAAACAATCCATTGATCATCTAGATAATGCAGCTCTGGAGCCCATGCACTCTCAAACTCACTAGGTAATTTCCATATCACCTTCCTTTCTCCAGCTACTACTGTACTGAGTTCTTCAGATCTCCACAAAGTGACATCATTACCTGTGGTTTTCGTATAATAATAGTAATTATCGTTTTTGAGCAGCCAAGGGTCTGCCCCATTATTATCAATTATAGGCGTAAACTGATCAGATATTTTTTCCTTATCCTTAAAATGTGTACAGCCAACTAAAATCAATATGAACACTCCTATAATGAGAAAACTCTTTTTCATGAGCATTACCTATTCTACATTTGGAATATGATACCCATCATTGATTTTTTTTATTTTTTCTAAATCACACTTAGGGTCTCGATTATAAGTCAATAAACCATTGATTTCTTGTTCAACATCTGTTAGTTGTGTATAACAATATCCCCAGAGTCCTTTTGAAGCATATATAGCTGACATAATACGTTTATAATCCTCTAAAAATTCTTCCTCTGAGCCAACTTTTGTATAACCCCAACCTTCTTGGTTAGAAACTTCATAAGCTATCCCGCCAAATTCAGTCAATAAAATAGGTTGTCCTTGGTAACCAAAACCATCTGCAAAAATAGGCCAAGCCGTCGAAGGATTATTAATTAAAGACTCCTTGCAAAATAGGCTTTCTCTATAATAGTTATACTTATCTTTTTCACTATTTTGACCGTGCATATAATTATGGATAGCTACAATATCTGTTTCCGTAGCTGCCCAACCATCATTAGAAATGACTAAGCGAGAATTATCTAGAGAATGGATATAATGATACATAGCTTGAGAAAAATGTTGTTGCATCCTGTCATGAGAAATATTAGGAACTCCCCAGCTTTCATTAATTGGAACCCAAGTGATGATAGATGGATGGTTAATGTCACGATTTATGATTTCAGTCCATTCTAGCATCAAACGAGCCACAGAGCGCTCACTGTAAATAGGAGGCGCCGCACATTCTCCCCAAACAACAAATCCTTTGACATCTGCCCAATACAGAAACCTAGGATCTTCCATTTTTTGATGTTTACGGCAGCCATTAAAGCCCATCGCTTTAGCTAAGTCAATATCTTTAATAAAATCGTCATCACTTGGAGCTGTTAACAAACCTTTTGGCCAATAACCTTGGTCTAACACTAATTTTTGATAAAATGGTTTGTTGTTTAAAAAGACCATACCGTTTTTCGTATGAATTTTCCTAAACCCAAAATAAGAGGTTACCCTATCTATAACTGTATCGTCAAGCATTAACTTTAATTCAACATCAAATAAATTAGGATTTTCTGGTGTCCAACTTCTGCCATCGTCATGAAAATTAGTTGAAAAAATATGGCCTTGTATCACATCAACGGCAATTGTTGTTACTTCCGACGTTATTAATTGCTCCCCCTGTGAAACTATCTCATCTTGATATGATATACGATAAACTAACTTCGACTCACCCTTTACACTTCCTAATGTCCTGACTGCAAGATTTACCATTCCTTCATCATAACGAATATGATAGCGTAAATCATCTATATGGCTTTGATTAACCTCTTCTAGCCAAACCGTTTGCCAAATACCCGTTGAATTAGTATACCAAATACCTCTTGATGTTTTTTCCCAAAACTGCTTTCCTCTAGGCATCTCTTCATCATCATGTCTGTCTGTTACTCTAACTATAACTTCTTGATTTCCTGAATCCTCTAGCAAGTTAGAAACATCAAACTTAAACGGAGTGTTTCCGCCAACATGAGTTCCCGCCAATTGACCATTGACGTATACCATCGCCTCATAGTCTACCGCACCAAAATGAAGATAGACTATTGCTCTTTCATTTTTGTGATAGAAAAACTGTTTTTTATACCAGACAACATCGTGTACACTACGATCGTTAATTCCACTTGCTTCAGACTGATAAACAAAAGGAACCTGTATGTGCTTAGTAAACTCAATCTCCTTTAAACCATTCCAATTATTAACTAGCCCTTCATTTTTGTCATCAAACTCAAATTGCCATTCCCCATTTAAGTTTAACCATTTTTCTCTGACAAATTGAGGACGTGGATATTCTGTACGTTTCATTTATTTCCCCCTTATTTCATCCCACTTTGTAACGACATTGATTGCATAAAATATTTTTGAGCAACCAAATAAAGTAAAAACGTAGGCAATAATGCTAGAATTGCCCCCGCAGTTGCAAGGCCAGGGAATGTTTGATATTGCCCCTGCAATAATTGCAATCCCGGAGTTATCGGCATCTGCGAAACATCACTCATCACAATAGATGGCCATAAAAAATCATTCCACGAATTTGTAAAACTAAATAACGCTACTACAAGCAACACTGGCTTAATTAATGGCAAAATAATATACCAAAAAATTTGAAACTCATTTGCACCATCAATCATAGCTGATTCATCCAATCCCAAAGGAATTGCCTTCATAAACTGTCTTACTAAAAATAGATTATAAACCCCTGCAACCCCAGGAATAATAACTGCTAAGAAAGTATTCGACCACCCTAAACTACTAATAATTTTGAAATTTGGAATTAGATTAATCACCGTCGGAAACATCATACTTCCTAGTAGAATTGAGAAAATAAAATCTCTTCCTGGCCATTCTAATCTCGTAAACCCATAAGCCGCAAAAGCCGTGACAAATACAGTTAAAACCATGAAAGTTGTAGAGATAATCAACGAATTCGTAAACCATTGAAATACTGGAGATGCCTCACTGTTATTTAACAAGGTAGTATAGTTAGACAAAGTCCACTCTTTTGGTAATAGATGAAATCCAGAAGATGCAATTTCATTTTGTGATTTAAATGAGGTGAACACTGCCCAGATTAGTGGTAAAATCCAAACAAGACACACAACTGCTAAAATAATAAATGATATTCTTTGGGCTGTTTTTGATTGCTTCATCTCATCACTCCTATTGATTCATTTTTCTAACTGCAATAAACTGAAATACTGAAACCAGCATAATTCCCAGACCTAATAAAATCGCCATTGCAGAAGCCATTCCTGCTTGTGGAATACCTGCCCCAAAAGCAGCTTGCTGAATATACATCAATAACACACTAGTGGAACCATTCGGACCACCATTAGTAAGCATCAAAGGCTGACCATATACATTTAATTGAGCAATTGTAGTCATAACCGTCGTGAATAACAATTGATCTCTAATACTAGGTAATTGAATACTAAAAAATGTTCTCAATCGACTTGCACCATCAATTTGAGCTGCTTCTATCATTTCGGAACTAACAGCATTAAGCGCTGCCACATAAATAATTAAATTTCCTCCCATCGTCCACCAAACAGTAACCAGAGCCAAAACAATCCAAGCCCAAGGTTGTTCTCCTGTAAAGAAGATTTCCAATCCCAGCAGACTTTGCGGACCGTAGGAAATACTCAACAGAAAAGCCCAAATAATCATAACCGCCGATATAGCAAAAAGACTTGGCATATAAAGAACAGCTTGAAAAAATCCCATTAATTTTGGCTTGTTCATTAATAATGTTGCTAACAACAAAGGAACTACAATACACAAAGGTACAGTAATCACCGCAAATAAGAAAGTATGTACAAAACCTTCTGTAAATTGAATATGCCAAATAGATTCTGTATCAAACAACAACGTTTTAAAATTTTCTAGCCCCACCCATTGAGGAGTTGAGTAAATATCCCACTCTGTAAAAGACACATACAAGCCTAAAATGGCTGGTGCTAAGAAAAACAGACTGAAAATAATTAAAAAAGGAGCAATAAATACTAACGTTTTCCACGTAAATTGCTTTTTAGAAGAATGTTTGCGCATTAGTTTCTCCATTTCTTATAACAATAAAAACAAGTGGCACTTAAAGACTTCAGCCACTTGCTTACAGATTATAAATAAGATATTTAAGCAATCTTATTCATTGATTTGAGCTGCAACTGTTTGTTGAATTTGATTAAATGTTGCATCAAGTTCCGCCTTACCAGAAATCATATCCATTCCCTTAGGATCAAAGGCAGTCATAAATGGTGACATTCCTGGATCAGTGTTAATGGTAATAGCATTTTGAGCTTTTTCATCTGTCACTAAGAATGATTGTGGTAATTTGGTATAATTTTCATCTTCAAGCATTGCCAATGCTGTTGGATTGGCACCTGATTTCACAATGTCTCCTTGATTAGTTTGTAACCAAGCTAAGAAATCAACCATACCCTTTTCAAGATTTTTAGATCTGCCCTCTTTGGTTTTAAAAATAGCAAATTGTCCTGCTCCAGATGCTTGAATAAGATTTTTCTCATCCCATTGAAGAGTTAACATCTCCCCCCATTTAAAGTCTTTAATCCCTTGGTATTGACTCAACATCCATGTTCCCTCAGGATTAAAAATCACTTTACCATTCATGAAGGCTTTGACGGCATCCTCACCATTTGGAACAACATAACCTTTGGAATAAAGTTTTTCCCACTCTCCCCAAGCCTTCTTAGCAATATCATTATCAATATTAAATTTTCCGGAAGAATCACGCCATTCTCCACCCATTTGAAGATAAATATTCATGAAATTCTGAGACGACCAGTCATTACTTGTTGCATAAATACCATCAGCTTTAGCTGCTTCTCCCGCTTTCTCAACTTCTGCATAAGTAACAATGCCATCATCAAGAGAACCTGGCGCATACTTATCTACTAAGTCTTGATTATAGTACATCACCCATGTGTCCATTTTATCTGGAACCCCATATTGTTTACCATCAAGCGTCCCAATTTCCCATGTCGCAGGAACATAATGTTCAGCGCTAACATCGGAGCCTTTTATCAGCGAATCCCAACTATCTAGCAATCCTAAATCTTTATAGTATGGCAATTGTTCTGAAGCTAATTCTGCAATATCAGGAAGTCCCGTTCCTGATTTACCAGCTGTTGTCAATTTTTGTTTAAGTGTATCTGCTTTCATCGGAACCATCTTAACTTTGTAAGCTGGATTAGTAGCATTATAAGCATCTATTGTTTTTTGATAATTTTCAAGATCCGGTCCAGAAAATGCCGACCACACCGTAATTGTGCCACTCTTGTCACCTTCTTTAGATTTAGTATCAGATGCT
Source organism: Streptococcus caledonicus (assembly GCF_042656225.1). NCBI lineage: Bacteria > Bacillati > Bacillota > Bacilli > Lactobacillales > Streptococcaceae > Streptococcus > Streptococcus caledonicus. The sequence continues at coordinate 84,697 of NZ_JBHSOJ010000033.1, read as the reverse complement.
TTTTGTCCACATGCCACTAATAACGCAGCTCCACATAACGTTACCGCCAACAATTTCCATGATTTTTTCATAATAGCCTCACTTTATCATTTTCCTTAACAAGAAAACGATGTTTTATTTTTTAGTAAAGAAACAATTGTTTTATTTACAAGTTTATTTTAATAGCAAAAGAAAGCGTTGTCAATATTTTTTGACTTTCTTTTTTTGTAAATTGACAATTTTAGTTTTTAGTATTAAAATTAAGAAAAGAATATAAGGAGGCGAGCACTATAGATATAGAGCTTAATAGTTCAGATGAGCATTCTTTAGCAATTTTTCATGCACTTTCTAACATCGACAGAGTAAAACTTCTAGAACTTTTAGAAATCCAAAATAGGCCTATCACAGAACTCCGTGAAAAATTACAATTAAGCCCTTCTAGCATCAGTAAACATCTTAAGATTTTAGAAACCGCTCAACTAATCAGCATTGAACAAGGAAAAGACAATAGATGGAAAGAAAAATTTGTCAGCTTAAAAACAGATACCTTAACCGTTCATCTTCCCAATAAAATTTTCCCTGATTTATCAAAAATGCGTGAAAAGGTTAAAATAGGTCATTTTGTAAATTTCTATTCTTCACCATCTTGCGGTTTAGCAACTCAAGAGCAGATTATCGGAAAAATTGACGACCCTAAATCTTTTCTCAACCATAACAGGGTAAATGCTGATATTATTTGGCTAAGTCAAGGTTTTTTAGAATACAAGATTCCTAAGCCATTAAAAAATGGCAGAGATATTACGATGTTAGATATCAGCTTGGAAGTCTCTTCTGAATTCCCTATTTCAAACAACACATGGCCAACATCTTTGAAGTTTATTTTAAACGGCATCACCCTTGGAAACATCACCGTCCCTGGAAATTTTTCTGATGTTCGCGGCAAACTAACACCAAATTGGTGGCCAGATGAATTTAGCCAATACGGTCTTCTAAAGCATATCAGAATCAATCAAAACGATACCTCTATTGATGGTATTAAAATTTCTGATCACAATCTACACGATACCAAAATTATTGAGAAAGATTTTTTAACCTTTAGAATTGAAGTTGACGAAATCGAAAACCAATATGGAGGCCTAACTATCTTTGGGAAGAATTGGGGAAATCATTCTCAAGATATTAATTTTGATTTTTATATCCCCTAGAAAGAATTTATCATGATTTCACAAGAAACTTTATTAGCAAACGAACAACCAGTCACCATTTTTTCTATGACTAACGCTTTAGGAAGTAAGCTCCAAGTGACTAATCTTGGTGCAACTATTCTATCTTTCGAAGTTGCCGATCAATTTAATCAAAAACGAGATATTGTTTTAGGTTATGAACCAGTCGATCGTTATTTTTCTAATAATGCTACTTACTTCGGCGCTACAGTTGGTCGTAGCGCCAACCGAATTAATCAGGCGAGCTTCACATTAAACGATAAAGTCTATAACCTCCCTAAAAATGAAGGCGAAAACAACCTTCACAGCGGGCCAAACGGCTACCATTTACGCCTGTGGGACATTATCGAGGTCAACCAAGAACAAAATAGTGTGACTTTAGAAATAAAAAGCCCAGATTCAGACCAAGGCTATCCTGGCAATTTGACCTTGGTTGTTATCTACCAATTGACCGACCAAAACGAACTTATTATCACCTATAATGGCTTATCTGATGCTGACACGATTTTTAACCCTACAAATCATAGCTATTTTAACCTCAACGGTCACAATAGTGGAACTATAGAAGAACATCTTCTACAGTTAAACTGCCACGCCTACACTCCTATTTCTGATTCAAAATCAATTCCAACTGGCGAAATGATTTCAGTCGAGAACACACCGTTTGATTTTACAACTCAAAAAAGGATAGGACAAGATATTGATGCCGCTTTTGATCAAATTCAATATGCCGGTGGTTACGATCATAATCTCATCATTACAGAACCAAGTCTCAATAAACCATTTGCAACAGCTATCGGTAACGAATCAGGTATCAAAATGGAAGTTTACACAGACCTCCCCGGCGTTCAATTCTATTCTGGTAACTTTATTGAAAAGGAAAATGGCAAAGCTGGAACAATTTATACCAAACGTTCTGGATTCTGTCTAGAAACACAATTTTTCCCAAACGCTATCAATACACCTCAATTTGAAGCTCCCGTTCTATTGGCCAACACCCCTTATCAAACAACAACTATTTATCAATTTGATATTAAAAAATAAGCCACAAAATTGGATAACGTCACCTCATTCTTCAGGGATACCGTTGATCAGATGATGATTTGCATTTGAGAACTAGGAAGATACATTGTAAAGGAAATTTCAAAACTCAGGTTCTTCTCAGAAATAGCACTCTAAAAAGGCATCGAATCGACGTTTTTAAGAGCGTCATTGATGCCTTTTACTGAACTCTAATATTTTTCCAACTCCTATCTATCAGACTCATTCGTGAACTATTTTCTTTGTTTCCCTTATATCAAAGTAATTTTTGATGAGCACATTTTCTAACATCGTAGAACGTTCAACATCTTACTCAACTAACTAAAGATTTCGATTTTCTAATAAATATATGATATATCATAATAAAATCCCACGACCTTCTCATTAGACCTCTCAATTCTAAAATGTTAAGATATCATTGAATCCAAAGGAGGAACATTTATGACAACACTGTACGATTTCACAGTTAAATCCCAAGATGAGACTGACTTTTCGCTCCGTCACTTCACCGACAAGGTCCTTCTCGTTGTTAATACAGCCACCGGTTGCGGTTTAACGCCTCAATACGAAGGGTTACAGGCGCTCTATGATCAGTTTCAGGACAAAGGTTTTGAAGTACTCGATTTTCCGTGTAACCAGTTCAAACAGCAGAGCCCAGGGACAGCAGAGGAAATTAACACTTTCTGTAGCTTAAATTACAATACAACCTTTCCACGTTTTGCTAAGATTGAGGTCAATGGCAAAGCTGCTCATCCTCTTTACCAATGGATGAAAGAAGAACAAAAAGGTGCTTTTGGAAAAGTTATTGAATGGAACTTCACCAAATTTCTCATTGACCGCGAAGGTAATGTGGTTAAACGCTTTGCCCCAACCACTACACCTGAAAAATTGATTGCTGAAATTGAAAAACTACTATAACTGAAAAACGCTAGGAGAATACAGCTTCCTAGCGTTTTTATGATTAACGATGACTAATTTTGCGTGTCAGCAAATCTCCTGTTAACTGAATGGTAACAATAATCAAAAGAATGAGTAAAGTCGCTACCCATATCACATCATGGTGAGAACGTCCGTGACCATATGCAATGGCAACATTTCCTAGACCGCCACCACCGATAGCGCCAGCCATTGCTGTTTCACCAACCAAGGAAATCAAAGTCACCGTTGACACACGAACCAAATCAGGCAAACCTTCTCCTAGATAAACACGGATAATATCAAAGGTTGTCGCGCCTGATGCTTGCGCAGCCTCAATCACCCCACGATCAACTTCGGCCAAAACAACTTGAACTTGGCGTGTAAAGAAGGCAAAAGTTGCCACTGATAGCGGGACAATAGCCGCCGTTGGACCAAGGCTTGTACCAACCAACAGCAAGGTTACTGGCACAATAACTGCCAATAAGATGACAAATGGCACCGCACGAAAGACGGAAGTGACCTTATCAAGCACATGAAAAACAACTTTATTTTCAAGAACACCACCCGGCGCTGTCAACACGAGAAAGAGACCCGTTAAAAGTCCAAGACCCCCACCAATAATAAATGCCCAAAAAGTCATATAAAACGTGGTGTAAATAGCTGCTAACCAGCCATTTTCACCTGCCAAACCAATTTTATAGACATGAGGAAGATTCGTTTCAATCCACTTTATCATTATTTCGCACCTCTTTTCAATACAGTCAAGCCAACACCAGCTTCTACAATAGCATTTTCAGCCGCAGCTAATGAATCTGGTTCTCCAGACAAGACAACAATCAGCTCACCAACTGGTGTGTCATCTAAAATTTCAATATTTCCATAAAGGATATTAGCTGTTACTTCAAAGCGTTTGTAAATCTCATTCAAGATAGGCTCATCTGTTGCATGTCCAGCATAATTAAGTTGAGCAAGCAAGCTATTTGGCGCCATATCTTGGACAATATCTTGCTTTTCAATCTTAACCATGGCTTCATCAATACCTGTAGCCGTTGTGATAAATTCTTGAGTTAAGGCTTCTTTAGGATTTGAGAAAATGTCAAGAACAGAACCTTCCTCAATCAAGTGACCATCCTGCATGACAGCAACACGGTGACAAATGTCTTTAACAATTTGCATTTCGTGGGTAATCATAACAATGGTGAGCCCCAATTTACGATTAAGTTCCTGCAACAAGGCTAAAATTTGCTTAGTTGTCTTTGGATCCAACGCTGAAGTTGATTCGTCAGAAATTAGAATTTCCGGATCATTAGCAAGGGCACGCGCAATCGCCACACGCTGTTTTTGCCCTCCTGAAAGCTGAGCAGGGTAGTTATCAGCTCGGTCCGCCAAGCCAACTAAACTTAACAGTTCCTCAACTTTCGCCGCACGCTCTGCTTTTGTCAAATGAGAGTGACGAAGCGCAAAAGCAACGTTTTGACGAGCTGTTTTTTGTGCCATAAGGTTAAAATGCTGGAAAATCATTCCAATTTTTTGACGTTTCTGGCGCAACTGAGCAGGACTTAACTGCACTTTGCCATCTGCAAAAGTCACATCACCAGCCACTGTAATTTTACCAGCTGTCGGCACCTGAAGAAGGTTAATCACACGGACTAATGTTGATTTCCCCGCTCCTGAATAGCCAACGATACCATAAATCTGCCCCTTGTCAATAGTTACAGAAACATCCTTAACCGCTTCAATCATACGTTTTTTCTGGTGAAACGTGATATCAATATGTTCTAGTTGAATAATGGGTTTACTCATAAGATTTTATTAACTCCTCAATCATTTCAATATGGGTGTAATAATCTGCCAATTTTGCATTTTCATCTCCACCGTGGTCTCGGCTATTTGGATTTCCTAGACCAAAAGATACAATCGGTACTTCAAGCGCTGCAAAAACTTGGTGCATCGGACCTGTTCCAGCTGTTGTTGGCAGAACAGCGACACCCTTTGGAGAGAATTTTTTAGCAATGTCGATGGTATTTAAAATGGCTGGCGCAGTCATGTCACTACGGTAGCCTTCTTCACCCAAAGTATAGCTCAATTTGACCTGTTCAAAACCATTTTTTCGCAGTTGCTTTTCAATTTTTACCAATACATCATGCGGTTCCATACCAGGCACCAGACGCACTTCCAATTTAGCAGAGGCTTGACAAGGAATAATCGTTTTAACGCCCTGCCCTTGATAACCAGTGCTTAGTCCTTGTATGGTCAATGATGGTTCAAAGAATAAACGCTTCAGAAGCTCTGCTTTATCATCCGTCAAAAACGGTAGTTTTAAGTCATAAAGGTCACGTAAATCCTCTGACTCAATGTAGGCAAATTGATGTACTAAATCAAGCTCACGAGCAGTTGGAGGCGTCACACCATCATAGATGCCGTCCACCAAAATACGTCCATCAGCCGCACGAAGACTTGATAGGGCATTGATTAAATACCAACTACTACTATCAATCACACCGCCAAATTTTGAATGGATATCAACCTCTGCACTTTCAACAACTGCATCAAAGGTGACAATCCCCTTTGTCCCACCAGAAAGTTCCATCTGACCTTGAGCATTAAAAATCCCTTGCTCCCAAACCAAAAGCTCTGCCTTTGATAATTCAGGTTGGTATTTTTCTAAATACTTCTCCAAATCAACCGATGCGGATTCTTCGGCACCTTCAATGATGAAAATAATATTTACTGGCAATTCAGTCACTACTTTACGATATTTTTGAACGCCTGTCAAACGTGCAAGAATATGTCCCTTGTCATCATCAACTCCACGCCCATACATATAACCATCACGAACATCCAAAGTAAAAGGCGCAGCAGTCCAAATTTGGTCACTATCTGCTGGCTGAACATCATAGTGATTATAGAAAACAAGTGTCTTTGCATCCGCTTTTTGGCTAGCAAATGTCGCCATCACGAAAGGAGCCTCAAAACTATCATCTAAAACCACATCTGCACCTGCTTCTTCAAATAGTGTAACTAAATATTGAGCAGCATCATCTAAACCAACATTTTGCGCAAAAACACTTTTAATGGCAACTAATTCTTTTAATTTATCAAAATAGTACTGTGCCGTCGCATCATTGTAAAATTTTTCCAACTGCAATTGGTCATTACTAACTATCATCTTTTCGTTCCTTTCCTGTTGTGTGGCTGGATGTTGATGTCTATAGTATAATCTTTTTTTATCAGCACTTATCCTAATGTAGTGCGACCTCATGAGAAGTTTCACTGCTATTTGGAAAGCCAAAGTATCCCGCGCTTTCTACTTTCTAAGCTCAGGCTGAAACTGTCCACTGGATATTTTCACTCCATTATAGTGGAAGCACTAGGAATTGCAGATAATTTAATCATAATCAACTACTAAGTATCCATACATTGGTAGCTTCGTTATTTTTATTATTAAATGATTAATTATTTTAAATCTGATATTCACCCAAAATCAAAATTAGCATTTTAGAACCTCTAATATCATTGATAGACAACCGAACGAAGTGAGGCTAAAACGTTTCTTTCGCTATAGCGGTATTCTTATCAAGAGTTTACTCTTGACAAGAACGGATTTTTTGAGATCTAAGCTCAAAAAATAGCAATGAAACTCCATAGGAGGTTGCTTGCGTCCGCACTTCTAAGAAAGAAACAAAAAGTAATTTTTTCTGTTTTTAAATATAAATCACTATAAATTTGATTAAGCATAAGCCTACTACACATATAAAACAAATATAGCGTGCTTTCACACGCTGATATTTATTGACAATTTAGTTAAATGTTGGAGCACCTTCCCAGGCTGGAATATCAATACCTTTTGATGTTTCATTAAGCACTTTGGCAATCTCATCTGTTTGGTAAACTGAGATCAATTTTTTAATGGCATCAGCCTTGTCTGATTTTTCCCAATCTTTTTGAGCCGCGATAATGTTAACCCATTGTTTAGAACCTTCGTTTACTTCTTCTTTGTAAAGAGAAGTCTCATAGTTAATACCTGCAGACTGAGCAAAAGCATTATTGATAATAGCTGCATCTACAGATACTAAGTTGGCTGCAAGTTGATCAGCTGCAACTTCTTTAATCTTGACATTCTTACTGTTTTTAACAATACTATCAAGCGTTGCTATCTCGCCTTTAGGCACTTCAAGATCAATGATACCAGCACTTTCAAGAACATAGAGAGCACGGCTTTCATTTGTCGCATCATTTGGTACTGCAATCACAGCACCTTCTGGTAATTCAGAGACATCTTTATACTTGGCCTTACTACCCTCAGTTCCTGAGAAGAGATGGATTGGACTAAGAAGGGTATCCGCTGCTGCGACTAAATCACCATCATTTTCCTTATTCCAGTTATTTAAGAAATCATAGTGTTGGAAAGCATTGACATCTACTTCACCATTATTAAGAGCAGTATTGGGTTGTGTGTAATCAGTAAACTGTACAAAGTTTAAAGTCACGCCTTCTTTTTTAACCAAAGCTGAAATTTCATCCCAAAGTGGCTCTGTCGTATCATCAAAGGCCATAACTCCAACAGTCAATTTTTCACCCTTATCGCTTGCCTTATCTTCTTTGCCTGACGATGGAGCACAGGCTGCCAAAAGCACTGCGGCTGCCAAAGTTGTTGTTAATCCTAGAATTTTTTTAAATGTCATATCTCATTACCTCTTCTAAATTTTTAAGATATGCCCATTATGCCACAGGAAGCTATAGATTTCAAATTGTTAAAAATAAGGTTTTTATATAGTTAAAAACTATAACATTACAAATATTGGCGTGGCACACGTTGGCTCAAAAGGCAAAGAACTTCATAATTGATGGTATCACGATGCTGAGCAATGTCAGTTGCCGAGATAGCCTCATCACCATTTTTACCAATCAGAGTAACTTCTGTTCCAAGAGGATAGGATTTTGGTAATTTTATGGTCATTTGGTCCATGGAAATACGGCCAACAATTTGACAATAGTTTCCGTCAACTAGAACATAGAAATTTTGAGTATCACGCGTCCAACCATCCGCATAACCAATCGGAACAGTAGCGATATACTCATCGCTCTTAGTTTGATAAGTGGCACCATAACCAATCGTTTTCAGAGATGGAAGTTTTTTGACATGGATAATTTGCGAAGAAAGTGTCAGAGCTGGTTTAATTGGATAAGGTAATTCTAAAACTTGTCCACTAGGGTTAAGTCCATAAATAGCAATCCCTAGTCGCACAGCATTAAAAATCCCTTCGTGATGCCAGAGACTGGTCGCAGAGTTACCGGCATGAACAAGGGCTGGAACTTGCTCCAGTTCAGACAAATGCGTTTTGAAGCTCTGCAATTGCTCCAAAAAATAACTGTCATCAGCTTCATCAGCTGTCGCAAAGTGGGTGAAAACCCCTTCAACATTAGCACCTAGTTCTCTTAAACGATGCAGAGCTTGCTTAGTATCAGAACTGTTTCGAAAACCGATACGCCCCATACCTGTATCCAATTTGAGGTGGACTTTTAGTCCTGTCAAATCATAGGAACATGCAAAATCCAACCACTCCAAACTAGCTACCGTGACCGTGATCTTTTGTGAAATCGTTACTGGTAATTCCTCTGGCATAATAACACCCAAAATCAAAATCGGTTTGATAATCCCTGCTTGACGCAATTCAAGTCCTTCATCAAGGTTTGAAACACAAAAATAATCAACTTGGTGCTTAATATGTTTGGCAACTTCAGCTGCTCCATGTCCATAAGCATCTGCTTTAACAACCGCAAAATGCTGAGTATTTTCTGGTAGATGGCTTTTTATAGTCTCAATATTGCTAGTAATAGCTGATAAATCAACAGTCGCCTTAGTTGGACGATGAATACTTGTAACCATAATATAAGATACCAAGAACGCCGAGAAAGCGATTAGAATTTTAGGAAATCAACGTAGTGTGCTTGCACACAAGGCGATTTATCTAAATTCCGAGCTTTCCGTTCGGGTTCAATTCCTTTCATTTTCCTCAATACTTTCTAAAATGACACTAGCCTGAACAAAAGAACCACTGTGAGAGATAGATAAATGGACTTTCCCCTCAAAAGGCGAGACTGTCACAATCGGTGCTCCCTTACTGTCTTTCATTATTTCAATATCTTGAAAAGATAAGCCAACCAACCCAGTTCCCAAGGCTTTTGAAAAAGCCTCTTTTGCCGCCCAACGTCCCGCTAAAAATTCATAGGTACGAGGAGCTTTAAGCGTCTGAAATAGCTCTAATTCTTTTTCTGTAAGAATTTTATGGGCAAAGCTCTGCCTTTTATCATAAACCCGTTGAATAGCAGAAATATCCTGCAAATCAATCCCATGTCCGTAAATCATAGGTTCTCCTTTTCCAAAAAGAAAAACCAGCCTAAGCTAGCTTTCTTTCTATTATACCACTACTTTGACAAAGTCGCATAGATTTCCTGGATAAGTTCCTCTGTTTTATCCCAACCAAGGCATGGGTCTGTGATAGATTTACCGTAAATTTCTGGGCTGTCTTGGCGTCCATCTTCGAGGTAAGACTCAATCATGAAACCACGAACATACTGACGAATCTTCTCATTCCAATCACGGTTGATAAGGGTTTGACGAACAATACGGATTTGTTCTAAATATTGTTTGCCTGAATTATCATGATTTGTATCAATCACGATAAACGGATTTGCCAAGCCCATTTTCTCATATTGTGCAATGGTTTTGAGTAAAATATCATAGTAGTAGTTAGGCACATTTTCCCCGTGCTCATTCACCGCACCACGCAAGATAACATGAGCCAATGGATTACCGTCTGTGTCCACTTCGGCATTGTGATAAATGAAGTTTTGAGCATTTTGAGCAGCATAGATACCGTTAAACATGACATTAAGATTTCCTGAAGTTGGATTTTTCATCCCTACAGGGGCATCAATACCAGATGCTACAAAACGGTGTTCTTGGTCCTCTACGGAACGTGCTCCAATCGCATGGTAAGACACCAAATCATCAACCAAGGTGAAGTTAGATGGGTATAGCATCTCATCTGCTGTTGTCAAACCTATCTCAGTAATGACACGGTAGTGCAAATTACGAACAGCAGCAATACCATTGATTAAATCTGGCAATTTTGACGTATCTGGCTGGTGCATCAATCCTTTATAGCCATCACCATTGGTGCGTGGTTTAGCCGTGTAAACACGCATCACCATAAAGATTTTGTCTTTGACTTTCTCTTGAAGGGCTGACAAACGTTTCGCATAATCAAGCACAGCTTCTTCGTTATCAGATGAGCAAGGACCAATAACCAGCAGTAAACGATCATCTTTTCCCGCAATAATATCTGCTAATTCTCGATCACGACTTTCTTTTTTGCGAAGAAAGTCACCCGTCAATTTTGATAATTCTTTAACTTGAGCGATGTCAATGGTTTCTGATTTTTGATGAATCCCCATAGCTTTTTCTCCTATTTCTTTTTAACTATTCATTTTCATAACCGTTAAATGACTGACTTTTTGATGTTTGATAAATCTCACGGACTAAGGCTTCTGTTTTATCCCAACCCAGGCATGGATCGGTAATGGATTTTCCATAGACCTCCGACTTATCTTGACGACCATCTTCTAAGTAAGATTCAATCATAAACCCTCTAACATACCGACGAATTGTTTCATTCCAATCTCGATTAATGAGAGTTTGGCGGACAATACGAACCTGTTCAAGATATTGTTTTCCAGAATTATCATGGTTGGTATCAACGATAATAAATGGATTTTCTAACTGCATCTTTTTATACTGCTCAATAGTATCTAAGATATTATCATAGTAGTAGTTTGGAATGTTTTTACCATATTCATTAGTCGCACCGCGCAAAATAACATGGGCAAGTGGATTTCCAGTTGTCTTAACTTCTTCTCCGTTAAAAAAGAAATTCTGCTTAGCTTGAGCTGCATAAATCCCATTAAACATAATGTTTAAATTACCCGATGTAGGATTTTTCATCCCTGTTGGAACATCAATACCGGAAGCAACAAAGCGATGTTGCTGATCCTCTACAGAGCGTGCTCCAATTGCAATGTAAGAAACAAGGTCATCAACCAAGGGAAGATTTTCAGGATATAGCATCTCATCAGCTGTTGTCATCCCTGTTTCCGTAATCACTCGATAGTGAAGATTACGAACCGCCTTGATACCGTTAATAAGATTCGGCTCTCCTTCTGCATCTGGTTGATGAATAAGACCTTTGTAACCATCACCATTGGTGCGTGGTTTCGCTGTGTAAACTCGCATCACCATAAAAATATGGTCTTTAACTTCTTCTTGAAGTTTAGCTAATCGATGTGCATACTCAAGCACCGCTACTTCATTATCAGACGAACATGGACCAATCACTAACAAGATACGGTCATCTTCCCCACGCATAATCGCTGCAAGCTCTTCATCACGTGCCTTTTTTCGACTTAAAGCTACACCTGTCAATTTTGATAATTGACGAACTTCATCAATATTAATTTTTTCACTCGTTGGTATAAATGACATACTACTTCCTTTAACTCAATATAAAAATTGTTTCTATTATACCACTTGAAAGCTTCATTTCCAAGGTATTTTTCAGAAAATTTAGTCAATAGAGATAATAATCATATTTATATCATCCCTAAATAAGTTTGCAATGCCACTATGTGACCTTGACCATCAGTAAAACCTTTCTCATAGATCTCATCAAATTTATTAGGATTTTTCTCTAAACGCCCAATTTTGAGAGTGTTTTTCGGTCGAACAACAAAAGCTTGTCCTTCTTGTTCAAGTTTGATAACCTGCTCAACCTGAGCATTGTAATACTGATAGCGTTTCGAAGCCACAGCTATAAATTTAGGATATTTTTTATAAAAAAGTCTGTAAAGTCTCCCACTAGAAGGCTTTTTTCGATAATCAAGTGGCTGCGTTAAAATCACAATTAATTTGTCAAAACCTAGACTTCTCGCAAAATCTATGGGAATCGAATCAGAAAGACCACCATCTAAATACTGTTTCCCTTTATAAGTGACAATTTCATTAGCTAGGGGCAAGGCAGAGCTAGCACGAAGGGCTTCCATCTGTTCAAAGACATTCTCAATTTTAATATAATCTGGTTTACCTGTTTCAATATCAGTAGCAACCACATAAAAAGGAGTCCTTGATTGAGCAAATCTTTCCTGGTCAAATTTATCTAGTTCCATAGGAATTTTATAATAAGCCATATCCTTATTAACAACATTGCCTGTTTTCACCCAAGAACGAAATCCCATATAGTTTTTATTTTTGATGAAGCGTTTGTTATAACGAAGAGCCCTGCCTTTTTGCTGAGAAAGAAAATTTACCCCAAAAAGTGCACCAGCAGAAACAGCTACAACCCCATCTACCTTAATTCCCGCATCTAAAAACGCATCCAAAACACCAGCCGTATAAAGCCCACGCATACCGCCACCTTCTAGCACCAATCCAACTGTCATCTTCGTTCCCTCCGTCATGGTTTTGGTGATTATTATAACAAAATTTCCAAAAAAATGGGCAAAAGAGAGTGGGACAAAAATCGTTAAATCGTCAAAAAAGACGATTTCGATTTTGTTGTCCCCCTCCGCACAGTTGATTAGGATGGCCGCTAACGATTGCGTAGTACTAAAATAGTCCAGTGGACTATTTTAGGTGGACACTTGAAAATGAAAGAAGGGTCCAGTTACAGACCTCCAATCAACCACTGCGCCAATCTGTTATTACTATCAAAAAAGAGAAGGTTGAGATATTTTTGTCTCAACCTCATTTATTGCTGATATTGCCATACATTTCTGGACGACGGTCACGGAAAAGCCCCCAGTTAAGACGCTCATTGGCACTTTTGTCCAAGTCGTAGGTTGCTAGTAGCACCGCTTCTCCTTCACGATCAGCAACGGTCAACATTACTCCCGTCTCATCTGTCATAAAGGATGAACCATAGAAATTCAAGCTTGATTCCTGTCCGCCATTTTCCACAGATGGCGTCACATGCTCGATACCAAAGCGGTTTGCTGAAATAACAGGTGTAATATTGGCTGCGGCATGACCTTGCATGGTGCGTTGCCAGTGCCCCTTACTGTCTGTATCCAAAATTGGTTCAGAGCCAATAGCCGTTGGGTAAAAGAGCAATTCTGCACCGTTTAAGGCAAGGCAACGCGCTGTTTCTGGGAACCATTGGTCCCAACAAATGCCAATCCCAATCTTAGCATATCGTGTCTCCCAGACCTTAAAACCAGTATTTCCTGGAGTGAAGTAAAACTTCTCTTGGTAATAATGATCATCTGGAATATGAGTTTTACGGTAAACTCCTAACACCTCACCAGTCGCATCAATAATAGCGATCGAATTATACAGAACATTGCCATCTTTCTCATAAAAACTAATCGGTAAAACCACCTGCAACTCTTTTGCGATAGGTTTGAAGTGGAGAATAGCCGCATTTTCCTCTACGGATTGCGCGTATTGATAATACTCATACTGGCGTTCTTGACAGAAATAAGGACGTTCAAAAAGCTCTGGTAGGAGAATAATCTGCGCCCCTTGTTCAGCCGCTTGGCGTACCAAACGCTCTGCTGTTTTAATATTTTCAACCACTTCTAGCTGACACTGCATCTGAATGGCAGCAACGGTTACATGTCTCATCATTTTCCTTTCTCTACAATGGAATTTGCTGGGTGATACAGTGAATATTTCCCCCACCTAGCAAGATATCTCGTGCTGGAATTCCAACAATTCGGCGATAAGGGAACAACTCTTGTAAAAGTTCACAGGCCATCTTGTCTTTAGGATCATTAAATTGTGGAACTAGGACAGCGTCATTGGTAATGTAAAAATTCACATAGCTAGCTGCAAGACGTTCTCCCAATTCCCGTTCATCTTCCCCTTCAGCAAATTGATAACCTAACAAATCATGTTCATCAATGACTTGAGTTTTATCAGGAATGTGCATTTTATAAACCGTTAACGGACGTCCCTTAGCATCTGTTTCTGACTCCAATACTTTAAGATTAGCTAATGACATGTCATATTGAGGATCATGTTCATCATCTGTCCAAGCAAGGACAACTTTGGCTGAGCCAACAAAGGCTGCGACATTATCCACATGCTCATTGGTCTCATCTTGGTAAATGCCATATGGTAACCAGATAACCTTTTCAATTCCTAAATATTCTTTTAAGTTTTTTTCGATTTGATTTTTAGTTAGATGCGGATTGCGGCCTAGACTGAGAAGACAAGATTCCGTTACCAACAGAGTGCCTTGCCCATCTGTGTGAATAGCTCCGCCTTCAAGCACAAAAGGTTTGGCATTATGAATAGGCATATTCAGATGATGAGCCACAGCAGACGCTAACAAATTATCTTCCTCATAGTCCCGATAGAGTCCATCAAAATCACCGCCCCAGGCATTAAATTCCCAATCAAGAGCTAGTTTCTCTCCTTGAGCATTGGCAACGATTGTAGGTCCCGTATCACGCGCCCAAGCATCATTACTTGGAATATCAAGGTAGGTAATCTCATCTCCTAGATAGGATTTTGCTTCCTCACGATGAGCGTCATCCACAACTAAGTACACCTTTTCACTCTTGGCAATTTCCTTCATGATACGCGTAAAGGCTTCCTTAGCCCCTTTGCCGTCATAGGCCCATGATCCAGGTCTGGTCGGCCAAATCATTAGAGTCCCCTGATGGGGATAATACTCAGCAGGCATGCGATACCCTAATTGTTTCGGTGACGTCATTAAGATAACCTCCCCTTGAAATCTTCGTAGCCAAAGGCTTTGACCAAACGGCAATCTCCATTCTTATCCATGAGATAAAGACTTGGTAACCCAATACCATTGAAGGTATTATTTTTCACAAAGGAATAGATAGCCATATCCTCAAAGTAAAGGCGGTCGCCGATTTCGACCGGCTTTTCAAAGCTATAATCACCGATAATATCGCCTGTCAAGCAAGTATTTGAAGACAAGCGATAAGTAAATGACTTTTCATTAGCTTCAAAACTATCACGAAGTGGCGGGCGATAAGGCATTTCTAGGACATCTGGCATGTGACAGGTCGCAGAAGCATCTAAAACTAAGGTATTGATTCCATTTTCAACGATATCCAAGACTTCTGTCGCCAGATAACCAGCATTGAGAGCAATAGCTTCTCCTGGTTCAATATAAACGTCCACATCATACTTTTCTTGAATTCGTTTGATTTCAGAAATCAATAAATCGACATTATAATCCTCACGTGTGACATGGTGACCACCACCAAAATTCAGCCACTTAATCTGGTGCAAATACTGACCAAATTTTTCTTCAACAGCTGCCAAGGTCGTTACCAAATCATCGGAATTTTGCTCACAGAGGGTATGGAAATGCAAGCCATCTACTAAATTCATCACCTCTGGATTAAACTTGTCAATCGTCACGCCAAAGCGTGAACCGTAGGCACATGGGTCATAGAGGGCATGGTCACCTTGCGTTGAACACTCTGGATTGATCCGCAAACCGACACTAACTTTAGCTGCTCTGCATTTATCACTATGCTGGCGCAACTGGCGCTCCGAGTTAAAGACGATGTGGTCTGACATTTCCAAAACCTCATCAATCTCACTGTCTTTAAATGCTGGCGCAAAAACGTGAACTTCTCCAGGAAATTCTTCACGTCCTAAACGTGCTTCGTAGAGCCCGCTGGCTGTTGTCCCAGAAAGGTAACGGCTAATCAAGGGATAAGTCGCATAGAGAGAATAAGCCTTCTGAGCTAGCAAGACCTTACAGCCTGCTTCCTCCTGAACACGCGCTAAAATCTGTAAATTCTTTTCCAACTGCCCTTCATCAATGACATATGAAGGCGTTGGGACTTGTTCCAATCTCATTAGTCCACCAATTGAGGATTTTCAACCACTACCCATGGAAGGCCATATTTATTCAAGGCTTCCATGAATGGGTCTGGATCCAATTCTTCCAAGTTATAAACACCAGGCTGTTTCCAAGTTCCGTCCATAACTAGTTTTGTTCCAATCATGGCAGGAACACCAGTTGTGTAAGAAATGGCTTGAGAACCAACTTCCGCATAACATTCCTGGTGGTCACAAACATTGTAGATATAGATGGTTTTTTCAACGCCATCTTTGATACCAGTAAAGATACAGCCGATGTTTGTTTTACCGACCGTACGTGGGCCAAGGCTTGCTGGGTCAGGAAGTAGGGCTTTCAAGAATTGAATTGGCACAATTTCTTGCCCTTGGAAATTGATGGTATCCGTGCGAAGCAAGCCGACATTTTCCAAGCACTTCATGTGAGTAAGGTAGCTTTGACCAAAGGTCATGAAGAAACGAATGCGTTTCACACCTGGAATGTTTTTAGCCAAAGATTCGATTTCTTCGTGGTGAAGAAGGTACATGTCTTTTTGACCAACTTCTGGGAAGTCGTATTCACGTTTAATTGACATAGCTTCAACTTCTACCCACTTACCGTCTTCCCAGTAAGAACCTGCTGCTGATACTTCACGAAGGTTAATTTCAGGGTTAAAGTTTGTCGCAAATGGATAGCCGTGATCACCACCATTACAATCTAAGATGTCGATGTAGTGAATTTCATCAAAGTAGTGTTTCAAAGCATAGGCTGAGAAGACACTCGTCACACCTGGGTCAAATCCAGAACCAAGTAGAGCTGTTAAACCTGCTTCTTTGAATTTTTCTTGGTAAGCCCATTGCCATGAGTAGTCAAAGTAAGCTGTGAAACCAAGCTCCTCACAACGTTTCTCATAAATGGCACGCCATTCTGGATCTTCCGTATTTTCAGCCTCATAGTTAGCAGTGTCAATGTAATGCACTCCAGTTGCCAAGCAAGCATCCATGATGGTTAAATCTTGGTATGGAAGGGCAACGTTCAAGACTGCTTCTGGTTTGTAGCTGTTGATAAGGGCTACCACTTCCTCAACATTATCAGCGTCAAGAGCAGCTGTTTCAATTTTAGTAGTGGTTTTACCTTCTAATTTAACTTTCAAGTCATCACATTTTGACTTGGTACGGCTGGCAATCATGATTTCTGTAAACGTTTCGCTATCCTGACAGATTTTAGAGATAGCAACTTGGGCAACGCCCCCACATCCGATAACTAGTAAACGACTCATTTTCTTCCTTCTTCCTCTTCTAAAATATCCTCAACATATTTTGGCAACATAAAGGCCCCGATATGTAAGTTAGCGGTGTAATATTCGGTAAAAAGCTGGCGCTCTTTCCACTTGTCTTTTTTGAAATCCTCAATAGGATGGTATTTTTTAGACGCAAAGCCAAACAACCAGTAACCAGCTGGACTAGTTGGAATATGAGCTTGGTAAACGCGGCTAATTGGGAAAGACTGGGTAGCCTTACGGTGCATGCTACGACAAGCTGATTCATCCTCATCAAAGAAGGGGCTACCATGCTGGTAAATCATAATCCCATCTTCTTTCAGAGCGCGGTAGCTATTGCCATAAAATTCTTTTGTAAACAGTCCTTCTGTGTGCCCAAAGGGATCCGTTGCATCGTTGATGATCATATCGTACTCTGCTTCGCAATTTCGCAAAAAACGCAGACCATCTTGATGGTAAATATTCACCCGAGGGTCATCTAAACCTTGGGCAAAATCAGGGAAATACTGGCGACATACCTCAACCAACATCTCATCTGGTTCTACAATATCAATCTGCTCCAACTCTGGGTACATGGTCAAAACCTGCGCCACACCACCGTCCCCACCGCCTAAGACAAGGACTTTCTTAGGTTTAGGATGCACTGCCATAGGTACATGAACAACCATCTCATTGTAAACAAAGTCATCTGCATCCGAGAAAAGGACATGACCATTCAAAACTAAAATCTTCCCAAAAGCAGGTGTTTCTAATACCGCAATATCTTGCCACTCACTTTTTCCTGAGTATAACTGCTGCGCAGTACGAAGCGACAATTTCACATCAGGTGTGTGAACCTCTGAAAACCACATATCCATCTAGTAGTCCTCCTTGATAATATTGATGACATTAACATCTGGATCTTCTGTTCCCTGAAGCGAGCAGCCTCTGTCCTTAGCAAATTGAATGTAATCAACCAAGTCCTGTGTCACTCGCTCACCCGGAGCTAAAATAGGAATCCCTGGTGGGTAGCACATGACAAATTCGCCACAGACAGAACCAATAGCCTCTTTGAGGCTAACACTCTCTCGGCTAGCATAGAAAGCTTTTTGAGGTGACATAACCACCTCTGGCTGAATATACTCTCCAGTAATCAAGTCCTTGCCATCTCGTGAATAGAGGCGTTTAATATCTGCTAAAGCACCGACCAAACGTTCAATATCCTGAATACGATCTCCAATCGAAATGTAGGCTAGGATATTCCCAATATCTCCAAACTCAATCTGAATATCATACTCATCACGCAAGAGGTCATAAACCTCAATACCAGTCAAGCCAATTCCTTGTGTGTAAATGGACAACTTAGTCACATCAAAGTCATAGACTGATACCCCGTCAATCAACTCTTTCGAGTAAGCATAGTAACCACCAATGGCATTAATTTCACGACGAGCATACTCCGACATTTCAATAACTTTTTCAAAGGACTCTTTGCCACGAAGGGCCAGATTTCGACGTGAGATATCAAGACTAGACATGAGCAAGTAAGATGCTGATGTGGATTGCGTTAAGTTAATAATCTGACGGACATATTCTGCATTCATGTCCGGTCCAAGCAGAAGAATCGAGCTCTGTGTTAGACTACCGCCTGATTTGTGCATAGATACTGCTGCCATATCAGCGCCAGCATCCATTCCAGAAATCGGCAACTTCTCTGTAAAATGCAAATGTGCTCCATGCGCCTCATCAACCAACACTTTCATTCCTGCTGCATGGGCCATCTCTGTCAGACCTTTCAAGTCTGAACAAATGCCATAGTAGGTTGGATTATTGATTAATACCGCCTTAGCATCTGGGTGTTCCTTGATAGCCTGTGCCACTCGGTCATTTTCCAAGCCAAGAGCAATTCCAATTTGAGGGTTAACGCTCATCTCAATGTAAATCGGAATCGCACCACAAAGAACCAAGGCATTGATCGCAGACTTGTGCACATTTCGTGGCAGGATAATCTTATCTCCAGCCTTACAGGTCGCTAAAATCATCGCCTGGACCGATGAGGTTGTCCCACCAATCATCAAGAAGGCATGCGCTGCGCCAAAAGCATCCGCCGTCAACTCTTCAGCCTCTCGGATAATTGATACTGGGTGCCCTAAATTATCCAAGGGTTTCATGGAATTGACATCAATCCCAACACATTTTTCGCCTAAGAGCTCCACTAATTCTGGATTACCTCGACCACGTTTGTGCCCAGGCACATCAAAGGGAACTATTCGTTTCTTGCGTAAATTCACCAGCCCATCATAAATGGGTGCATGGTGCTGATTTTTTCTTGTCACTGCCTCTCCATTCCTACCATCTTCTCACGGTTGAAAATACCTTTCCAACCTATTCTTCTGTCTCTTGTCAAACAAAAAG
The DNA here is from genome assembly GCF_042656225.1 of Streptococcus caledonicus. NCBI lineage: Bacteria > Bacillati > Bacillota > Bacilli > Lactobacillales > Streptococcaceae > Streptococcus > Streptococcus caledonicus. The sequence continues at coordinate 64,979 of NZ_JBHSOJ010000033.1, read as the reverse complement.
AGCAGGGTATACTCCTGCTCTACAATCGTTTTTTGTTCACGTTTTGATTTCTTCTTTATGAGTGTCTGGGGCTAGATGTTTCCTACTCTCAAGTGCAAATATGACGTACTTTATTGACCGTTTCACAAGATGACGTGTGCTTTCACCACACTAAAATAAATATGAATTAGGAAATATTTCCTAACATCAACTGTAAAATTTGGGTTTCTAACCCAATCAATAATGGGAGCAGAACACTACTGTACTATTCCCGCTTCGGCATTCCCCTGCCTGTCCGTAGGCATTTTTTACTCGGGGTATATTTGCTAGAAACATCTTTTGGATACTTATTCTAGACAAAAAGTATTCTAACAGAATCTTAAGAAACCGTCAATAAGTTTTTATCTTTTTTTAAAATTTGTTCGTCATTTACGAATAAAAAAAGAGATTGAGACTATTCTCAACCACTTTCGCTATAATAGACAAATATCCTTACAATTCAGCAATTTGGTAAAGTTCCACTTCTGCCTGTGTCTCTGTACCAAACATGCTGAGCATCAATTTCACTTTATTGCCATCAATTTCAACCACACGACCTTCTTGTCCCATGAAGGCACCATCAATGATTTGAACCACATCACCAGCTTTAATATTAGTATCAATAATATCCACTTTTTGTCCCATTGAAATGAGAATAGCACGAATTTCTTCTTCCAACAGTGGTGTCGGTTTTGAACGGTTACCGTGCGATCCCACGAAACCAGTAACGTTTGGTGTGTTACGAACAACAAACCAAGCTTCATCTGTCATTACCATTTCAACCAAGACGTAACCTGGGAAGCGGTTTTCTTCAACCTCTTTTGTCGTTCCATTTTTCTCAAAACTAACGGTTTGTGTCGGAATAATAACCTGTAGGATATTATCTAACATATCGTAAGTTTGAGCGCGTTGCAAAAGGTTCTCTTTTACCTTGTTTTCGTAACCTGAATAAGTTTGAAGGACAAACCAGCCCTTATCAAATGAATCTAACATTTTATGCTCCTTTTTACTTGTTAGTTTAGCTTTTTAAATTGAAAATAGCTAACCAAATAAACGAAAAGACGATATAAAAAAGCCGATGGTGCGGCTTTTGGTCTTAGTAAGATTATACCATACTTTTGACCAAATGAGCCCTAACATCTGCTTATTTAAAAGACTTTTTTAAAATTTATCAAATAAACTTAAGAGACCACCTGAAATCAAACGGTCAAATAAGAAAATAATCAAAGTGAAAAATGTGGTATATTCAAGAACTGAGATAAAATCATACCAACGTTGCTTGCGAGTTGGCCAAGTTGTATCTTTTAAAACCTGAAAAATTCCTTTGACAAACATAATTTATATCTATACTCCTCATTTAAAATACACGAATCTTCAATCCATGCTGAATGTAACACTTAATGAAAATCAACAATAGACAGTCTCAGTAGGTATAGAACAGTCCAACATTACTTTTATTTTCACCAAGTTTTAGCGGGTTTCTTTGTGCAGCGAATACCCTTTGCAATGTTTACAAAACTTCTTAACTTCTAAGCGTGTCGGCTTGGGATTACTACTAACTGAGATTGAGTAGTTGCGACTGCCACAATCTACACACGCTAAACTTGCTTTTTTCTGTGCCATACTGCCTCCGTAATTGTCATTATACCACGTTAACAAGGTCTTTGCAACTTATCTAAAATAGTCAACGATGCTATTCCAAATATTTTCAGCATTCTCTTGAAGTGACGTATCCTGCAAGGCTTTTTCTAAGTCTTCTTTAGCCTTAGCAGCAGAATCCCTTAGGTCGTCAATGATACTACGTGATTCATCTTGGTTTTCCTGCGCCGCGACATCATACACAGCCTCAATCCCATTAGCAACGTAAGCATTTTTTGCCGTAAAATCAGTCCCAGGAGTGTAGGGCAAAACTGTGCTAGCAACGGTACTAAAAAGAGCTGATGCATTGCTATAAGGATCAACAATATAGTGCCCTTCATCCGTCTGATCGTAACCAATCCACTGAGAAATCACCACATCAGGTGTGTAGCCAATAACCCATTGATCGCTGATAACATCTGGATTGAAGCTTGCTTCATTTGTTCCAGTTTTTCCAGCCATCGTATAACCATAAACATTAGCTGCAGTTGCTGTACCATTAGTAAATGTTCCCAGCATCATACTTGTCATTTTATCAGCAACAGTTTTACTAAATACGCGTTTAGCAGAAGGGGTGTAAGCCTTGACTTTGTCACCTCTAGCCGTCTCAATCCGAGTAATAAGATGTGCCTTATTCATCACACCTTCATTGGCAAAAGTAGCGTAAGCCTGAGCCATTTCTAGCGGACTTACTGTCACACTAGATCCTAGAGCTATTCCTAATTCTTCTGGAACTCCCTCCATTTTCAACCCTAATTTTTTGCCATAAGAGAGAGACTTTGACACACCAATCTGGTCTAAGGTGTACACAGCTGGAATATTGTATGAATTGGCCAAAGCTTGATACATAGGTAAATCTTCTGTTTCAATTCCACCATAATTAGATGGGGCATAGCCATTAAAATCACGCTTAGTATTTGGTAAAGGTTCATCAATACTCCAACCAGAAGCTATTGCCGGAGCATACACTAGTAAGGGTTTAATTGCCGAAGCTGGACTACGACGTCCCTGAGTCGCATAGTTAAAACTTCTAAAATGAGTATTTTCAGTACTATTAGAACGTCCAACTAACCCTCTAACTCCTCCCGTTTTGGGATCAAGTGCCACACTAGCAGCCTGTGAGGGTTCACCATCAGCAGCAACATAAATAAAGTTATCATCATCCAGTGTATTTTGCATTCCAGTTTGATAATTTTGATCCAGTTCTGTATAAATCTTATATCCGTTATTTAAAATATCTTTTTCACTCAATCCATACGTATCGATGGCTTCGCTGATAACAGCATCAAAATACGAAGGGTATTTATAGTCGTTCATCTTTCCTGAATAAGTATCTGCCAGACGATTTCCCATACCAATAGTCGTCGCTTCATTGGCACTTTCTTGGCTAATATACCCAGCCTCTACCATTCCTTGCAAGACTGTGTCCCGACGATTAGTCGCATTCTCAATAGAGTAATAGGGATTATAAATCTCTGGACCTTTTAGCATACCTGCAAGTGTAGCCGCTTCATCTAATGCTAGATTTGCCGCACTTGTACCAAAATATTTTTGGCTTGCATCCTCAACACCCCATATCCCGTTACCGAAATAGGCATTATTAAGATACATGGTTAAGATATCTTCTTTTTTATATTTCTTAGTCAATTCCAAAGCAAGAAAAAACTCGCGTGCCTTACGTTTAATGGTCTGATCCTGTGTTAGGTAAGCATTTTTAGCCAGTTGTTGTGTAATTGTGGAACCTCCGCCTGATTTCCCAAGCGTCAGCACTGCTAAAATCGTACGTTTAAAATTTATGCCTTTATTTTCATAAAAGGTCCTATCCTCAGTTGCTAGCACCGCATGTTCCAAATCATCGGAAATCGCATCTAGTTCAACGTAAGTTCCTTTTTGTCCAGTCAAAGATCCTGCATACTCATCATTACGGTCATAAATAACAGTTGTTGCCTTCAAGGCTTCTTGCAAATCAGAAACCTTTGCAGTCTTAGCTAAATAAAAGAGATAGCCACTGACTAGCAAAACACATCCTGTCGTAACAATCAAGACAAGCTTACCTAAATGGTAACGACGCCAAAACTGACGAAGAGGATTTTTAGGATTTAGCTTTAATTTATCAGCTTTTTTTAAAATTTCAGGTCTCTTTTCTTCTTTCTGATGATGATTGCGGCTACGCTGATACCGTGAAATGTATTCTTCTTGTTTAGAGACATCCACTCGTTTTTCTTCTACCGTAACGCAAAGGTCACCCTCATCAGAACTTATATTATCAACAAACTCTTGCTGTTCTTTTCGATACTGGGTTGGAAAGAATTTTTTCTTCAATAATTCTAAAAATGTCATACTGGTATTATACCACAGCTATTTTATTCCTGTCTTAACGGATTAATTTAGGGTTGAAAAATCATTCTTCAGACGTAGCAAAAAAAGCCAGAATCAACTGGCTTAACACTATATATTTAACGAAGTTTACTAATCACAACATAGCGATTAGGGTCATCACCTTCAGAATAGCTTTCAACCCCCTCAATCTTTCCAACAGTTTTATGCACAATTTTGCGTTCGCTATTACTCATTGGATCCATCACATAATCATGTCCAGTTTCCAAGACACGCTTCGCCATTTTTTTGGTAAAGTCAATCACAATTTCTGTACGATGTTCAACATAATCATGAACATTGAGAACTACTGAAAAATAGCGTGAATAACGATCGTGCAAGAAATTTTGAGCTAATAATTGCAGTGATTTAAGAACTTTTCCGTGGTAGCCAATCACACGACCAGCTTCAGGTGTTTCAATCTGAATGGTGATTTGACGGCGGTTAGTACTAACATCAAGCGTTGCTTCTACGTCCATTTCATAAATGATTTTTTCAATGTAAGTTGCCACTTCCTTTGCGGCAACCTCAATATCTTCTGAAGGAAATTCTTCTGATTCATTTTGACTAAATTCACTTGACACAAAGACTTGGAAGTCATCTTCTTTCGCTGACTCTTGTTTTTCTTCTGAGTCGAATTTAGATTTAGGTTCAATCTCTTCATTTGGCTCGTTATTTTGTAATTCTTTGAGAACTTCAAAATGTCCGGTTTCTTCCAAAATAGTTTGCGGAGATTTTTTGTTATTCAAAAATTGCTCTTTGACCTCTTGATCAACCTCAAGTTCACCACGGGCCTCCATTTCCTTGATAAGAGTTGTTACCTTACTCAGTTCAATGGTGTCTTCAAGACTAGTTGTCACAGGAGCATTTTGTTGGTTAATATTGTCTGGAACTCCCTTAACAGCCTTTTGATCTGCCTTATGTGCAGTTTTTTCATCAATATTTTCAATTTCAACCTGCGCAGGCTTTTTCCAAAAACCAAGAAAGCCTTTTTTCTCTCGTGAAACGACACGGATATGTGCCTTCATACGTGGTAAGCCAAGTTCACGTAACCCAGCTTCAATAGCATCCTCTACCGTTTTTCCTGTAAAAATAGCCATAATTTCTCCTTATTTGCGTCGCTGTGCTTTCTTTTTAGCGCGACGTATCCTTGCTTCTTTTTCTTTTTCGGCTTGCGCCAATTGCTCCCGCTCTGCAATAAGTTTGAACGGGTTGTTAAAAATTAAAGTCTGAACCACTTGATAAGCATTTGACACTGTCCAATACAAAGACACCCCACTTGCAATGTTAAAAGAAACCATTAAAATCATTAACGGAGCTACAACAGACATAAGCGTTAATGCAATATTTTTTTCACGTGCCCCCTTGTTGGTCAACCAAGTCGATAGGAAAGTAAATCCAGCTGCTAATATCGGAAGAATAAAGAATGGATCTGGTTGTGCCAGTTTAAACCAAAGGAATGATCCTTCTTTAAGAAAATCAACACGTAGCAAGGCTTGGTAAAGAGCGATCATGACAGGTAGCTGAATTAGAATCGGCCACATGCTTGTATAAGGATTGACACCTTCTTTTTTATACAGAGCATTGGTAGCTTCTGTCAAAGCTAAACGGCTCTCAGTATCTTTATTAGGATATTGTTTTTGTAATTCTCGTAGCTTAGGTTGCAAATCCTGCATCTTACGACTTGATTTGATTTGCATATTATAAAGAGGAAGTAATATCGTTCGAATCAAGAGTGTGAAGAGAACAATCCCAATACCAACATTTCCAAACGACAATCCATCAATAGCTTGTGCAAAAAGATACACTAATTTAGCCCAAAAACCTGTGCTTTCTGCCGTAATTGGCGTCATTGCTTGTGCACGACCACAGGCTGACAGCACCAAACCACCAAATAAAAAAAGTCCACTTACTTTTAGTTTTTTGTTCACCCTTAATTCCTTCCTGATAACGGCATAAAACGTAGAAAATCACACTTTATCTACAAATATTTTGGAAGAAGTAAACTCCTCTTCCTCACTATAAAGTTTCCCCAACTTTAAGACATGAATTAAATTACTTTTCATTTCTTGATAAGTAAGGCTTTCTACTCCCTTACGAGCAATAATAACAAAGTCTGTCGTCACAAGGTGAGGCGATAGATCTTTGACCAAATGGCGGAGCCGACGTTTCACACGATTTCTGACTACCGCATTGCCCAATTTCTTACTGACTGAGAGACCTACTCTAAAGTGAGGTTGGTCCTTTGGAAGACTATAAACTACAAATTTTCGATTAGCTACGCTTGTACCCTTTTGAAAAACTAGCTTAAAGTCTTTCTCACGCTTGACGCGATAGCTTTTTTTCACGATAAGACTCCAAGTTCTACATTTTTTACATTATATCATATTTCAGAAAAAGCTAAAACCCCTAGAATAGAGGTTTTTCGCGGATTTTTAACTGTTTTTAGGCTTTCCAATGCTTTTTGACGTCTAGCGGTTCACCAATTACCGCTGAATCGTCTAATTCAATGATTCCACGCACTTGTGGGGCGTTGGGCAAAGCAAGCTCACCAGGACTACACATCATGCCATAACTATCTTCACCACGAAGTTTCCCTGGGAAAATAAGGCTGCCGCTAGGCATCATAGCACCAGGCAAGGCAACTATAGTTTTTAATCCGATAGCCGCATTAGGGGCACCTGCCACGATTTGGACCGTCTTATCAGAAGCTACCTGAACGTGGCAAATGTTTAGATGATCACTATCTGGATGTGCCACCATCTCAACAATTTGACCAACTACAAAAAATGGGCCTTTATCATTAACAAGTTCTTCTGTAAAGCCTTCTTTAGCAAGTTCTTGATTTAAAATAGCAACATCATCATCTGATAAGATAACCTGACCATTTCCTTCAATAGCAATCAAACTTGATACTTCAAAAATATTCCAAGCAAGCGTTTTGCCACTTGATAAATCATAAACACGGGCTACCTTACCTCTACGTTCCACATCACGTTTTATATCTTTGGTATCCTGTAAAATAACAAGGAGAGTATCTCCCACTTGGTCTTTGTTATATGCAAAAATCATTATATTTCCTTAACTATAATTTTTATTCTTTTAATCTTTTTTATTTATCTCTTCCAGTGACTTATACTAAACAACTCGCAAACTCATTCAAAACCTCAAGACTGCCAAAAAGCTCTCACCAAATTTGTCTACATCGTTTTTTCAAATCAACCATTCAGAGTGATCAAACAATACTTACTGAGCAATATCAAACACAAGCAAATTCCCTAAAAATATTTTACCAAGCAATCACAACCCAAAACATCCTTATAGAACATTTCGACACGGTGAAAACAACTTTGAACTATTTGTCACCATTCTAATAATCAAAAGTTTAGATTTAAATTGAGAAATTTCCATACCTAGTCTATTAGCTAAATGAAAGTATCTGCCGTCCGAACACATTTTTAGAGTTTTTCTAAAAAACTGATAATTTCTTCTTTACTTTTTCTCAGTTTATTAACCAAACGACCTAGCTCTTCACCATTCTGTGTCACAACAAAGCTTGGAATGCCAAAAATATTCCAAGTCTGAGCGAGTTCCAAATGCTCATCCCTATCCACTCGAACAAAGGTCATCTCAGGGAATTTTGACTCAATTTCTGTCATAGCTGGGTAAATAAATTGACAATCTGGACACCAGTCTGCCGTGAAAAAGAAAACTGTTTTATCAGCTCCCTCAACAAAAGTTGCCAATTCTTCAATCGTTTTAGGAATAATCATTTATCTAACTCCTCCTCTAGGCGATAATTGATATCACCATGGTCATAACTAAAATAAAAGGTTACACCATCTTCAAATACCACACCACCAGTCACCAAACGTCTGATGGATTCAAAATCATTGACATAAACAACCGAAATCGTTCCAAAAGGCACAAAAAATTCTCGCACTTCCGTAAGGATTTGCTGGCGCTCTTTCTCTAACTGCTTTTGGCGAGCAACTACCCCAGCAGCTGCAAGACCACCTAGCCCTAAGATACCTGCTAGGAAGGCAAATCGATTTTTCTTCATAACCTTTATTTTAACACAAAAGAAGTATTTTTGTCTTAAAAGAAGAAAGAAAAGTCATCCATTTCCTTGATAAAAAACTGACAAAGTTAACATAGAGTGATAAAATAAAACATAGCTATTCAGTTTAAGGAGACCGAAATGAATCATTTATTTTCAAAAATTAAAGAAGTTACAGAATTGCACGGCATTGCTGGTTTTGAACACGATGTTCGTCACTTTATGCGTCAAAAAATAACTCCCCTCGTTGATGAGGTAGAGACTGATGGACTTGGTGGTATCTTTGGTATCAAACATAGCCAAGAGGAAAATGCACCTCGTATCATGGTTGCAGCTCACATGGACGAAGTTGGTTTCATGATTAGCGATATCAAGGCTGACGGCACCTTCCGCGTAGTTGAAATCGGTGGCTGGAATCCACTCGTTGTTAGCTCACAGCGCTTTGTGTTACACACCCAATCAGGCGACAAACTCCCTGTTATTTCTGGGTCCGTACCTCCACATTTAATGCGTGGCAATGGCGGAGCTCCTAGCATTCCTCGTGTTGCTGACATTATTTTTGATGCTGGTTTTTCTGATAAGGCTGAAGCAGAAATCTTTGGCGTGCGCCCAGGAGACATTATTATCCCAGAGTCTGAAACCATCTTAACCGCCAACAAGAAAAACATCATTTCTAAGGCTTGGGATAACCGCTACGGTGTCCTCATGGTAACAGAGCTTTTAGAGCACTTAAAAGGTCAAGATCTCCCAAATACCCTTATCGCTGGCGCTAACGTGCAAGAAGAAGTTGGTCTTCGTGGGGCTCATGTTTCAACGACTAAATTTGATCCAGAGCTCTTCTTTGCAGTTGACTGCTCACCTGCTGGGGACATCTATGGGGACCAAGGGAAAATCGGTGACGGCACTCTTCTTCGTTTCTATGACCCAGGTCACATTATGCTCAAGGACATGAAAGACTTCTTGCTCACAACTGCTGAAGAAGCTGGTGTTAAATTCCAATATTACTGCGGTAAAGGAGGAACTGATGCTGGTGCTGCTCACCTTAAAAACGGTGGTGTCCCATCAACAACCATCGGTGTCTGCGCCCGTTACATTCATAGCCACCAAACCCTCTATGCTATGGATGATTTCTTAGAAGCACAAGCTTTCTTACAAGCCATCGTAAAACGCCTTGACCGTTCAACTGTTGATACTATCCGAGGTTACAAATGAGAATAGGATTCATTGGCGTTGGCAAAATGGCTAGCGCGATTATCACAGGCTTAAAGACCACTGAGCATGACCTGATTATTTCGGGTGCTTCTTTAGCACGTTCTCAAGAAATCGCAGAGCAGCTCAATGTTTCTTTTGCCCAGTCACACCAAGATTTGATTGATCAATCAGACATAATCATTTTAGGAATTAAACCTCAGCTCTTTGAGGCTGTCTTGTCACCACTAACCTTTAAACAACCTGTCATCTCAATGGCAGCTGGTATCACACTAGATCGTTTGGGACAATTAACAAATCCAGAGCTTCCCCTCATTCGTATCATGCCTAATATCAATGCTCAGTTACTTGCAAGTACCACAGCCATCTCTACTAATGACAAAGTAACCCCAGATTTACTTGATTTAACTAAGGAAATCTGCAATAGTTTTGGAACTACCTTTGAGATTGCAGAGAAAGATTTTGATACCTTTACAGCCTTAGCAGGGTCTAGCCCTGCCTACATCGCCTTATTTATTGAAGCTTTGGCGAAAGCAGGAGTTAAAAACGGTTTCCCAAAATCGTTAGCTCTGAACATCGTTGCTCAAACAGTTCAATCAACAGCTCAGACTATCTGGTCTGGCCCAGACAGTCCTCATGAGTTGATTGACAAGATTTGTAGCCCAGGCGGAACAACAATCGCTGGGCTGATGGAATTAGAACGTTTGGGTCTGACCCATGCTACCAGCTCTGCTATTGACAAAACCATCGAAAAAGCAAAAAACTTGTAGAACATTGACGTCTACAAGTTTTTTTATTACTAGAAACGAGACGGATTCACCATACCGTTAGCGATTATAGTTAAACTATTTAATCTGCAACAACAGAATCAAAAATCCTATGCTATTGTGTAAAAAATGTAACAGCATACTATATTCTAGCCGTTTGCTGAAATAAGCGACTGCTGATAGTACAAGCCCCATCCCAATATATTGAACCGCTGTGCCGACAGTATTAGGTACGTGAGCAAGTCCAAACAAAATCGCTCCAACGATATAACCTAACCAACGCCAGTTTGTTGAAAACATGCGAGGAATAAGTCCTCGACAAATCGTTTCTTCCATGATTGGAGCACCCAGTACAATCATTGTGAACATCAAAATAGCAGGAAGTTGAGTTATCAACTCTTCAATTGCTGCTTGGTTAGTCGCTAGAATCTCATCCCCCATTGCTAAGGAAATGATAACTCCAATCATACTAACAGCATATATCGCTACTTCCCCTCCAAAGAGAAATAGAGCAAGTTTTTTCCAGTTTAAGTTTTCTTTAGGCTTAATTAAATTTAATTTAAGTGCCAAGAAAAATACGCCAACAATAGCAAGAAAATAAATTACTAAACTCATTGTCAACTGTAGCCCTGTTAAAGGAGCATTTCCATTATCTTTCAAAAAAAGTAGAGCTGGTAGCTGAACTAACTGACTGGTACCATAAGTCATAATCGCTAGCAGACCATATACAAGTCCCCTGAGTACATGTTTTTTCATTATCATTTTCCTTTTTCTTGAATTGTTGATATAGTACAACTTTATCGTTGTTTTGTCAATTTATTTTTTGAGATGCTTCTTCTTGGCAAAATAGAAAACAAGCACAACTGACACCACTAACCATAATATTAAGAACCAAAAACTTTTATCTGATAGAGGGTACTCTGCTCCTTGTAAATTCCATTTCGTATAAGCACCCATGTGTGTATAGGTAATCCATTTTCCCATATCTTCATTCATCATAGCCATCATTGGTAAAAGCATCGTTGCCATCATTACAGGCATTGCTGAAATAGTAGCTCTTGCCTGTGTATCACAGACTAAAGCTACTGCTAGATAGAGCAAAATAGTTACCAGAGAGGTTAAAATAGAAACTGCTAGATAGTTTACCCAATTTGACAAGTCAATGTTTAATGCAAAAGGCAGAGCTACTAGATAAACGACAACAGTCGCAAACGGAATAAAGAGACTAGCTATCACATATTCCCAAACTTTAACACCTGATAATATCAGGGTACGCTGATTATTTTTTTCAGCTTCCTCTGCTATTAAAGTTGGTAAAACATATCCAATCATCGCTGAAATCATAGGTAATACCATCCCAAAAATCATATCATGACTGTTTGGCATATCCTTAAACATAAAAGAATAAAGAGCGATAAAGCCTGCAGGCATTAGTAGCATGACTGCTGTTTGTTTATTAGCAAGGAGAATTTCTTTACGGCTCCAAATAAGAGCTGATAGGCATTTAAACATTTAAGGCACCTCCTGTCAATGTGATGAAGACATCTTCTAAAGTTGGTTCACATGAGTGAATTGTTTCAATCGTTGATGTTTCTAAAGTAGATAAAGTATCATAAGTAACTTCCTTTGTACTGCCATCTTGATAAGCAACGACAACTTTTTTGTCAGTATAATATTTCTTAATAAGGTTTGATGGGGTACCTGTTTCTACTAGTTTTCCTTGGTGAAGGAGTGCTAAATGGTCACAAAGTAGCGTTGCTTCATGCATGTCATGAGTTGTTAAAAAGATAGTTGTTCCTTTCGCTTTTAAATCCAACAACAACTCGTGAATAACACGTGAGGTTGAGGGATCAAGTCCGCTAGTTGGTTCGTCTAGGAAAAGGACCTTAGGTTGATTGATGAGCGCACGCGCTAATAGCATGCGTTGCTTCATCCCTGTTGACAATTTCTCAGCTGGCTTATCCTTGGCTTCATAAATTCCTACTGCTTTAAGCAAACCGTCGACACCTTTATTGCTCACGCCGAAAAGTTTAGCGTAAACCTGCATATTTTTATAAAGCGTCAGCTTTTCATAGAAGCCACTGGTGTCACTGACAATGCCAATTGTTGCCAAGTCTTCTGATGTCAAATCCTGCGCAGCTTTTCCAAAAACCTCTGCCGAACCTTCTGTCGCTAGTAATTGTCCAGTTAAGATATTGATGGTCGTGGTCTTTCCTGACCCTGATGGCCCAAGAAAACCAAAAATCTGACCTTCCCCAATCTCAAACGAAATCTTATCCAAAGCCACCTGCGAGCCAAAATGTTTTGTTAAGTTTGATACTTTAATCACCATGTTTATTTCCCCTTCATCTCTCTTATTGATGTATCCAGTATACGGTAGATAACTCCTTTTTGATTATCTTTGTCCTGAAATGTCATTTTTTCACCCTGAATGACCAGATTAGATCATCACTATTACAGTAATTTGTCTAAACCAGCCTTAATCACTGTTTGTCCTAACAAAGTGGTAAATAATAGAACAACTAGCAATACGTGATAGTCTAATGTTATCTGCCAAAAAGCAAATAGCACCAGAAGGCCCATGACAAATAACACTAACAAAGCATAGGTTAGTTGCGCTGCTAAATTTCTAATATGACGACTTCTCTCATCATAATAGAAAATGTAATAGCGATTAAAGGATTTCTCGTTTCTGGCTAAGAAAAATACTCGTAAACTGACTGTTAAGACTCCAATAGCTAAACCTATCAAAAATCCTAGTGTGTAAGAGCTTAATGATAAGTAAAAAAGTGATAGGAATATAAGTAAGCTAAGTACCATTCCAATTTTTGCTTTTATAGTCAATTCTTTTTTAAAATGCTCTTTGGACTGTTGTTTTCCAAAGTTTTGTAAGATATCATTTAATAGTTTTAACATGATTAACTCTTTCCTAATTTGTTTGACGTAACTGTTTCATGGCTACTTGTCCCATGAAATAAACAAGACCCGCTACTATCATCATTCCAATACGCTGAATGAAGGTATAGCCACTTATAGCATAGCTTGCCCCAAAAACAATTCCCATCATTATAATAATTTCTTTAAGTAATTTTTTCATGATTATGCCTTCTCTTTTTATCTATTTGTTTTCCAAGACAAATAATAGTCATTGCTACTATCGTTCCCAGTAATAACACTTTTCCAATCCCTAGAATACTCTCACCTGAAGAATACAAACTCAAAATTATTATTCCAACAGGTAACCACTCTTCACTCTTTTTCATCATCGCTTCCTCCTAATCTTCAAATATAAAAACGTCTTCGATTGTTTTACCAAAAAATTTGGCTATTTTATAGGCCAGCTCTAGTGAAGCATTATAGCGCCCTTTTTCAAGGGAGATGATTGTTTGTCTGGTAACTTCCAACTCATCTGCCAACTCTGCCTGACTGAGCTTTTGTGCTTTTCTTAGCTCTTGAATTTTAGTTTCCATAATAATCACACCTTAAGGTTCTAAGCATACCAATCCCTCGTTTACACCTAAATGTTCCTTTCTTTTTATTTATCAAAGTTGACGCGAATAATAATATTTAATCGCATGAAATAATCCAGACATAACTAAGCCAACTCCAAGTATAGCTAGTGCAATAATCCTCTTTGTCCTGCAGTTAGTTCATCATATACATAACCAAAAACAGTTCGAGAAAGAAAGATTCCGCCAACCATTAAAACTTGCATCATTTTCGATAAGCTAAATGCTCAACCTGAGTATTACGTTCATCATTCTTTTTAATAAGGTATCTCTTACGATAGGCTTTATCTCATAGTAAACGAGTATTTTTATAACCATCTACCAGCACTAATAAAACTGTCATTACCATAAATAAAATCCAGTCATTGCTTTGAATAGCTTGCCACAGAAAAAATCCTAATAAAACTGGTATTGCAAATAGAGTTTGCTTAGCATCTGATAGAATCTTTTTTTCTGTTAGTTTTTTCATCTTGATTATCTCCTTTTTGTCAAGTTCGCTTTACAAAAAAAGTATAGCTTGCTTTACATAAAATGTCAAGCGTGTTTTACAAAAAATGTAAAAAGTTTTGATATTTTATACTCTGCTATTTTTCCACACAAGAAAAAAACCACCGAAGTAGTTTTTAAGTTAGTCTTTTATTAGAGCATTAACCAAGCTAGTTACAAGGAATAGAATAATAAAAATCATGGTAATAGTCGCACTGGCTGGTGTTTCCCAATAATACGATAGAAATATCCCTGACACCATGCCGATAAAACCAACGATAATGCCCATAACGATGACTGATCGGAAATTATTTCCTAATCGCATGGCAATGGAAGCTGGAAGCACCATGATTGTCGAAACTAGAAGCGCTCCTGCTGCTGGAATGGTAAGCGAAATCGCAACCCCTGTTACCACGTTAAAAAGCGTAGACATAAGGCGAACAGGCAAGCCATCCACAAAGGCTGTGTCCTCGTCAAAGGTTAAGACATACATGGGACGGATAAAGAAAGCCGTCAGCAAGAGTACGATTCCAGCAATCACAAAGAGGGCAATCACCTGTTCTTGACTAATTGTGATAATAGAACCAAAAAGATACTGCTCAAGGCTAACTCCTGAGGAAGAGTCTGATTTACTCATTAAAATCAAGGACAAAGCCAAGCCCATTGACATCAAAATGGCAGTTGAAATCTCCATATAATGGCGGTAGACTGTTCGTAAATACTCTAAAATAACTGCTGCTATCGAGACCACAAGAATGGTGGTCCAAGTCGGGTTAACACCGCTAATCACTCCTAGTGCTACACCTGTCAAAGAAACGTGACTGAGGGTGTCAGACATCAAACTTTGCCGACGCAAAATTAAAAAGGTTCCTAAAATCGGTGCAAAAATAGAAATAGCAACCACTGCCCATAGAGCTCGTTGCATAAAGTCATAGGCTAAAATATCAGTGAGCATGTATTCCTCCTTCCTCATCTGCTTCATGTACATTAAAACAACGCCAAGGGAGGTCATGATTTCTCACCAAATGGATATTTCGGTCAGTATAATCTTTAACTTCTTCTGGATCATGAGTAATCATAAGGACCGATTTTCCATGCTTATGAGCTGAGTGGTGCATCAGTTCATAAAAAGTCTGGGCCGTTCCAGAATCCATACCTGTTGTTGGCTCATCAAGTACGAAAATATCTGGATCGCTGGCGAACATGCGCGCAATGACAACACGTTGTTTCTGACCACCAGACAGGGCTCCCAACCGTTTATGACGATTTTCCCACATGCCAACAGCCTCAAGACTGGCCTTAATGTGCTCTTCATCATGTTTGGTCAGATGCCGAAACCAACCTTGTCTTGGATAGCGCCCTGAACGTACAAATTCATAAACCGTACTTGGAAAGCCTGCATTAAAACTAGCAATCTGTTGTGGTAAATAGGCAATACGAAGTTTTTTCCCATCTTTATTGACCTTAGAAATCGTCACTTGCCCCTTCTTAGGTTTTAAAACGCCTAACGTAGCCTTGATTAAGGTCGACTTTGCAGCCCCATTTTCACCTGTTAGAGTCACAAATTCACCACTATCTAAATAATAGCCGACTTCATTTAGAACAGGCTCTCCATCGTATTGAAACGACAGATTTTCAACGGTAATATAGCGCATCTAGTCCTCCAATCTCTTAGAAAATATCGTAATAAAACGACTAATAATCAATTGCTCTTCCTCAGAAAAATCCTCTAAAAGACCATTATAAACTGAAATTGTCTTGTCATGGTGGTGGCTATGCTCTTCCGCAATCGGAGTGGCATCAGCGGTCAATGTCAAATGTAGACTACGCCCATCTTCTTCTTTTTTAGTTGTTTCCAGCATTCCTTTTCCGACTAGACTTTTAACGGCCTTAGTCACCGCTGCTTGGCTAACATTGAGCCTCTTAGCCAGATCAGAACTTGTCAAATTTTCTTGAGATAACAGCATAAGGATATGTTCTTGCGTATTGGTCAATTTTACATGACTTTCACAAGAACCAATGAGTAATTCATGTTGATTTTCTGCTTTTAAGAGAATGCGATTGATTAGGGCATCTAATTGGTGTGCTAATTCTGTCATCTTAAACCTCCAAGGTGAAATCATATTTTTAGATTCTTTTTCATTGGCAAAGCCTTATCGCTTCATTAACTGGTTAATTATACCACAATAAAAAGACAGGAGCAAGATTTACCCCTGCAAAATGCGAACTTTGTAGACTTCTTTACAAAATCCTTTCATGCTATTAACAATGCGGTCAGCACGCTTTTCTGTTGGACAAAGGGCAAAAACGGTGGGCCCAGAACCTGTCATCAGTGTGACATCAGCGCCACATTTAAGCATGCGATCCTTGATTTTTTGGATAAAAGGCTTACGCGCTATGGTCACATCTTCCAAAGAATTCCCCATATAGCTTATCATACCTTCATAGTCTTTAGCCAGCAGCGCTTTTTTCAATGACGAAATATCAACCCTCGAAATGGTTTCTAAATCAACTTTAGGAAAGACTGTTCGTGTTGAAATGCCGAAATGAGGCTTGACAAGAACAACCCAAGAAGAAAGTGAAGTTTCAAGGCGTTCCACAATCTCTCCCTTACCTGTCACCAAAGAGCAACCCGCTTCAAGACAATAAGGAACATCACTTCCAATTTGAAAACCTATCTCAATCATCTCTTCCTTACTCATCTCAAGATGCCATAGTTTATTTAGACCTCGAATAGTTGCTGCAGCATCGCTAGACCCCCCTCCAAGACCGGCACAGATTGGAATTGATTTTTGAAGCGTAATGTCAACTCCTTTTGTAATGCTATATTTTTCTTTTAAAAGCAGAGCTGCTTTATAAACATCATTTTTTTCATCAAGGGGCATTTTATGATTATCAGAGCTCATCTTAATCTCATCACTCTCAAGCAATTTTAAAGTGATGTAATCATTTAGGTCAACGCTCACCATAATCATGGATAGTTCATGATAACCATCTGGATGTTTCCCAGCAATGTCCAATCCAAGATTAATCTTGGCTGGTGCTTTTTCAATAACTTCCATCTTCGTCCCCTTTCAAATGATTTTTAATCATTATACCATAAAATAAAAGACAAAAAGAGGGATTTGCTCCCTCATCATTTAGAACTTATCTTCACATTTTTTTGACTATCGGCCTTATGTGTAGAGATACTAAAAATGTCAACTTGTGAATACAGTTTCTGAGACTTCATTCCATTCTATATCAATGTCTAATCCAAAATGATCGGAAAGAATCGGGGTCGCTTTACCGTCAAAAATAACTTTTGAGGAAACAACATTTAACGTTTTACTGACAAAGGCATGGTCAACTTTTAGAGCTTGCTGATTACCTTCCCAACCATCAATATTTGCTAAAATCGTATAATTGCCTAAAACATGGCTTGCTACCTGATGACTATCAACTACATTTAAGGAACTATTGACAATCATGCTATACCCTTCTTGGTCTGTAGGGTTGTTAAAGTCTCCCATAAGAACGATTGGGTAAGAATGTGATTGTAAATGGTCTTCAAGAATTTGCCATTCTCCTTCAAAACCTTTACCAAACCACGATAAATGAAGGCTTGCTACCGTAAGTGCTCTACCAGTGACCTCTGTCGTCGCCAAAAGAATTCTCCTTGTATGGTAATCCGTATCATCGTCAACATCCGAAACCAAAAGTTCCTGAACTTCAATTGGCGTTTTACTAAGTAAGGCAACCCCCTCATGATAACGGTCATAACCAATATGATTATAAGCCCAAGACCAGTAGTAACGTTTCCCTTTTTGTGCCAATTTTCCCGTCAAAAGGTAAGCATAATGATCCTCATGTAAAACTGGCGCAGAAGGCAAGGCTTGATAATCCGCTGGCGCTACTACACGTGAAGTCGTCATCAACTGGTTAATTTCTTGAAGACAGACAATGTCATAATCTTCCTGTAAAATATGCTCCACCAATTGTTCCAATTTCTTTTCTGGATGATCTTCCATCCAAGAATGGGTGTTTAAGGTTAATAATTTCATGAGTTCTCCTTTAGTCGTTATCAACTCTACTGTATTTGTTAATAATGGAAAAAGCTGAGCAGGTAATCACTCAGCTATTTCATAATCACGTTTATTTTTCAGTTGTCGGAATGGTCACACCTGAATCTAGAATATCTTGAATATCAGATTTTAAAATATCAGCTTTTGGTCCGTAAACCGCTTGGACACCATTATCCTTCAAGAAGAGACCTAGGGCACCAACTTTTTTCCAAGCTTCTTCATCCGCAACCTGAGACGCATCTTGAACAGTAACACGAAGACGTGTCATACATGCATCAACGTCGACAATGTTGCCACGACCACCAAGAAGATTGATGATTTGCACACTTTGTGAATTTTTATTAACTGTAGCTGATTCTTCATCTTGTGAAGCCTCTTCGTTTTCATAGTTACCAAGACGACCTGCAGTTGCAAGTTTCATTTTACGAATCATGATATCGGAAATGAAATACATTACCACTGCAAAAAGAAGTGATACCCAAACAAAGTTAATCAAGTCACCACCCAAACCCGCTTTAATCGCCATTGGTGTACGTGTTAAAAGTTCAATGTTACCAAATGAGTGAACACGAAGGTTCACAAGGTCGGCAAATGCAAACGCGGCACCTTGAACAAAGGCATAAACAACGTAAAGTGGCATAGCAACGAACATGAACATGAATTCAAGTGGTTCAGTAACACCAGTCAAGAATACAGCTGCCGCTGCTGAGATAAACATCATTTTATATTGTTTTTTCTTATCGGCATCAACGTTTTTGTACATAGCAAGAGCCACACCCATAAGTGTACCAGTCGCACCAATCATTTGACCAACTTTAAAGCGAGCTGGAGTAAATGCTGTAAACAAATCACTATAAGCAACCGTATCACCAGCGTCTTTAAAATTAATAAGATCTGTTACCCAAGCCAACCAGAGTGGGTCTTGTCCAAATACCTGAGTACCGTTAGCAGCACCGCTTAAAACATCATAGGTACCACCAAGAGCTGTGTAGTTCATTGGAATGGTCAACATGTGATGTAAGCCAAATGGTAAAAGAAGACGTTCTAAGGTACCATAAACAAACGGGGCAAAGAATGGTGCAGATTCCTTGGAAGTCGCAATCCACATACCAAAACCATTGATTCCTGATTGGATAACAGGCCAGATAAAGGCAAGAGCGATAGCTGTTAATACTGAGCGCCAAATAACAATAAATGGTACGAAACGTTTACCGTTAAAGAAAGAGAGCACATCAGGTAGCTTACGGTAGTTGTAGTATTTATTAAAAGCTGTCGCACCCACAAAACCTGAAATGATACCGACAAAGACACCCGTGTTAAGTGCTGGCGCTTCAAGAACACTGGTAAAATAGTTAGCTACTGCCATTTTAGTCCCAAGGAAGCTCGTCACAACTGCTTCTGAATCAGATAACATAGCACTAGAAATGCCATAAATCGCCCCAGTAATACGGTTAATCAAGACAAAGGCAAGACCAGCAGCAAATGCACCTCCAGCACGTTCTTTAGCCCAGCTTCCACCAATGGCTAAAGCAAAGAGCAAGTGAAGGTTACCGATAATTGCCCAACCAATCTGTGCAACAACATTACCAACTGTTGCTAAAACAGCATTACCTGGTGCAATAAGGGGAATTGAGTTCCCGATACTGACCATCAAGCCAGCAGCAGGCATAACAGCGATAACAACCATTAAACACTTACCGAACTTTTGCCAAAATTCAAAACCGAATTTTTCTTTTAAGTTTTTCATAAGTCCTCCTATGCTAACGTTTGCATTACGGTGCAAACGTTTGCGTTGTTTTGATAAGCTTATTATAGCACACTTTTTTATTTTGTAAAGCGTTTTCTAAAAATATTTCACAGAAGTTAAGCTCATCAACTCTTAATTCTTTCCTTACTTAAAACTGACAAAAAAAGCCTAATTAGAAGATTTAATTAGACTTTTGAAGAGTTGCGTTCTATGATTTCGTGTGCGACAATGAGGTGGTCTTTGCTTTCGTTTGGACTGACCAACTGCTTAGCTGCAAGTTCTCCTAATTGGTATGGAAAAATATCCACTGAGGTTAGAGAGGGACTAGCGAGCTCTGTCATCATTGAATTATTGAAACTTATCATAGCATAGTCACTCGGTGATTTGTCAATGCGGAATAAAAAGCGTTGTAAGCGAAGAGCCAACATATCATCAATGCTAACAAATCCTGTAACGGTTTCTTTGGCTAAATAGTGTGACAACTGTTCTTGATTAGTGTCATCTTCTTGCCTTGGAAGATGGAGTAATTTAGGTGACAGCCCTGCTTCTTCCATCGCTAATTGATAGCCTTCAAAACGGTTTGCTTGTACTAGCTCTGCCATATCTGTATAGGTATAAACGAGGTCTTTATAGCCTTTTTCAATCAGAAAACGGGTCGCATCTTCTCCTGCTCTGCGATTGTCATTATCCACGAAGGTGATCCATGAAGGAACCTTGCTATAGGGTTGACCGACAACGACACAGGGGATTTTCTCTTTTTGAACCGCTTCAAAAACAGGGTCATCTTTTTTAGCGTATAGGAAAATGAGACGGCGGATGTTTCCACTACGGATGAGCGTTTCAACATTTTTAAGTAATTCTGCTTCACTACGCCCTGTTGCTAGACTAACCATGAAATTATAATCTGTACAGACACTACTAATACCTTGAATAATTTGCATGAAAAAAGGGTTGTTACCAAGCGATTCTTGATTTTCGCGCACTGGCAAGACAATTCCTACCATATTAGAATCACGTTTTACGAGATTTTGAGCTGAGTAGTTTGGAGAGTAGTTTAACTCCTCCATTGCTTTTCTAACTTTTACCTTGGTAGCTTCACTAATCATGTTGTTATTATGGAGTACACGTGAGGCCGTAGAGGCAGAAACTCCTGCTAGCTTTGCGACGTCTTTGATAGTTGCCATATCATCATTTCTTTCTTTCATATTCATTCCTAATAGCCTTAGGATAGCATTTTCTAAAAAACTGTCAACTTAAAAACTTAAAGTACGGTGCTATCTTAAAAAGTATAGATAATAAAAGTCAAAAAACATCTCACACTAAATGATTTTCAGCGATATTTTTGGTAAAATAGCTGTGCGATTTCCCATTTTCTATGTTAGACTAGAAAATAAGAACCAATGAAAGGCATCCAGATGATTAACGTTGAAGAGATTCTCTCACGCATGAATCCTAATCAAAAAGTCAACTACGATAAAGTCATGCAACAAATGGTCAAAAAATGGCAGGCAGAAAACACCCGACCAAGTGTCCTCATGCATGTTTGCTGCGCGCCATGTAGTACTTATACTTTAGAGTACATCACCCAATTTTGTGATGTGACGATTTATTTTGCCAATTCCAACATTCATCCCAAAATCGAATACGAACGCCGAAGCTATGTCACACAAAAATTTGTCAATGATTTTAATAGCAATGCTGGTCAACAGGTGCAATTTTTAGCTGCCCCTTATGAACCAAACGAATTTTTCCGAAAAGTTCACGGTCTTGAGGATGAGCCAGAAGGCGGTGACCGTTGTAAGGTCTGCTACGATTACCGCTTAGACAAAACTGCAGCCAAGGCTGTCGAGCTAGGTTTTGACTACTTTGGCAGTGCGCTGACCATCAGTCCACATAAAAACTCCCAGACCATCAATGCCGTCGGTCTGGAAGTGCAAAAAATCTACGACACCCAGTATTTGCCAAGTGATTTCAAGAAAAACCAAGGCTACAAACGATCCGTGGAAATGTGTGCTGAATATGACATCTACCGCCAATGCTACTGCGGCTGTGTCTTTGGTGCCCAAGCCCAAGGCATTGACCTCATACAAGTCAAAAAAGATGGCAAAGCCTTCATGACAGGTAAAGACCTTGAACGTGACTACTCCCATATCCGATTTGTCGTGAGCGGGAAGGAAATTTGATAAGATATAAAACAAGATAATTCAAGTTACTTCAATGTCACACTATACACCTCTCTAATATTTTTGTCGGGAGGACGATTGCCCATTTCACCATCCATGAGAAAGCAAGACTATGACACCTATTATTGTTTACCCCAAACGCTACCTAACCTTTCTCTACCTCATCGGCTCACTTAGTTTTATATTAGCAGCGACTACCATTTGGGTGATGAATCCCTCTGAAATACCTATATTACTGCGCTCGATCACACTACCATCAGGAGTGTTCTTTACAGTGTGCCGTTATTTTTTTCAAACGCCTTATTTTCCCAAGACCCTTATTAATTGTTAACGATGATGGCATTTTAGACCAATCAGCAGCCATTAGAGTTACCCAAACTATTCCTTGGAAAGATATCAAGGATATCCAGTTAACCTATTACTTTACCCAAACCTTTATCTCAGCCTATCTCTTCAATGAAGAAAAGTATCTGAACCGCATAAATAGCTGGGCAAAGAAAGCATACCTGACAAACCGTAAGTTAGGATTTCCATTAGTCAACATCATCCTAAACACTAGCAATCAAAAAACTGAAAACATTCTGGCTACCATTGAACAAAACTATGGCGAACGGTATTAAAAATTATGAAAGACAGGTCACTCGGCCTGCCTTTGTTTCTTATTTCGCCATCTCCAAGGCATAACTCACTGCCGACAAAGCATAGAGTGGCGCGGTTTCTGTTCGCATGATGCGAGGACCTAAACCAACTTTGATACCACCAGCTTGTTCAAAGGCTTCGATTTCTTTTGGTGAGATACCACCTTCTGGACCGAAGATAAAGAGAAGTTTGTCCCCTTCTTTCACCGCCTTTAATTCACGCGCCAAGGCTGATAATTCACCTGCTTTAGCCGTTTCTTCGTAGGCAATGAAAGTTTTGTCAAAAGCTGATAGCTGTGCTAAAAAATCTGCCTTTTTCTCAAACAAAGTGACGTTTGGGACACGATTGCGTTTACTCTGCTCTGCGGCGCCGAGGGCAATTTTCGCCAGCTTTTCTTCTTTCTTAGCTAATTTTTTGCCATCCCACTTGACCACAGACCAGTCGGCAGGATAAGCCCAGATAGCACTAACACCTAGTTCTGTTGCTTTTTGTGTGACCAAATCTAGCTTGTCTCCCTTTGGAAAGCCTGAGGCGATGGTCACTTGGACTGGCATTTCCACATTGTCAGCTAACTCTTTTACCAATTCAAATTGATGGGCGGCGCTGTCTGACACTTTCGCCAAGTGCTTCACGCCATCTTCAAAGACCAAAACCACCTCATCACCGTCAGTCAAACGCATGACGTGAAACATGTGCTTGATAGTATCCTTATCAGCGATGGTTACTAGCTTCTCTGCTTTGCCATTTACAAAATACTGCTGCATCTAGCCTCCAATCACGCCCGACATATCGTCGGTTTTCTTAAAGACCACACAGTTCCACTCGCCCTGAATCATATGCGTTTCGAGGAAAAAGCCTGCGCTGTAAGCCGCTTCGAGGACCATATCCAGTTTTTCGGCAATAATTCCAGACATGATGAGATAGCCCTCATCCTTGACCAAACGGTACGCATCATCGGTCAAATGAATCAGAATATCCGCCAAAATGTTGGCAACGATGACATCAGCTTCTTGCGTCACACCTTTCAGAAGATCTCCTGCTGCCACATGGATATTCTCCATCCCTGGGTTCATGTCAATATTCTCCTGAGCCACGCGCACCGCCACATCATCAAGGTCATAGGCGAAAATCTCCTTGGCGCCAAGAAGCGAGCTGGCAATGGAAAGAACGCCTGAACCCGTTCCCACATCAATCACCGTCTCCCCACCACGAAGCACCTGCGAAAGAGCAAAAAGGCTCATCTTGGTTGTTGGGTGAGTCCCCGTACCAAATGCCATTCCGGGATCTAGCTTAATAATTTTCTCTCCATCTGTCGCCTCATAGTCCGTCCAAGACGGCACAATGGTCAAGTCACGCGTGATACGAGCAGGCTCATAGTATTTCTTCCAATTCTCTGCCCAATCTTCCTCAGCCAAATCCTGACTGTCAATGCGGACAGCCCCTGTCGCCACACCGTAATCAGGCAACTCCGCAAGACCAGCCTCAATCTCAGCCTTGACCGCCTCCAAATCCATAGTATCAGGATAGTAAGCCGTCACCGCAATCATCTCAGATTGCTCCACCTCAGGATACAGCTCGCCAAAACGATCCTCTTGACCAATATAATCCGCCGAGTCACTAATCGCAACCCCCTGACTCCCTGTCTCAATCAATAAATTTGAAACAGCTTCCTCTGCCTCACGATGGACAGTAATGGTTAATTCTTTCCAGTTGTTCATCATTAAAATACCAAGCCCGTAAAACACAACGTCAAAATAGGAAAGACTCCGACGATGCTTGCATCTAGGAGAACTTTATCTTTTTGACACAGTGTTTAGGGCGGGTTCAGTTAGATAAACTAACTAAACCATTTCCTTTCTGTTCGTTTTATTTAAAACAAATTACTACATTCTATGTTTTCCAAAGCGTTTTTGAAATGCGGCACTAATAAATTCAATTCATCAAAACCTAACCAGGTGCAGCTATCATGTTCTTCAGATAACGTTAAAGATGATAAGTTTTCTACTTCTACCAAGTATATAAGTCCCGCTACTTGAAAGTCACCTGTCTTCTTCATATAATTCCATGTGGTCAAAATTTTTTTAGGAGCAACAACTAAATTGGTTTCTTCTTTCATCTCACGAATTAGCGTTTCTTCAATTGTTTCACCAAATTCCATTCGACCACCTGGTATTTCCAATAATGGAGAGGCTTGTTTTGTTTTATGTACTGCCAAAAACTTTCCTTCATCATTTAGTACTAGCGCTTTTATTCCAAAAAATAATTGAGTCATTTTTCTCTCCTTACTTAGCTCCCCTTTACCTAAACACCTCAACCCAATTGCGCTTTTGATACAGCACTCGCAATACAGCGATTGCTTTGTCATTGACGATGTAAAAGACGAGATAGTTCCCAGCAAGTGTCATCCGTAGCGTATGGTCCTTAGAAAATTGTCTCCCTATTCGTTCTGTCACATCAATACCAAGGTCTGGCACTTCTAAAAACTGCTCCATTGCTAAACGAATGTTGGTCATGGTGGTTTCGGCAGCCTGAGGTGCTAAAAAACGCTTCAAAATATAGTGGTAAATCTCATCTAAATCAGCCTCTGCTTCGGGCATAATCCGCAACTCACGAACCATATTTTGAAAATACCTCATCAACAGACTTCCCTTTGCCATCAAGGTAGCTGGTATAGCCCTTTTGAATTTCAGAGAACAGTTCATCTACAATGCAATCTTTTTTTGACTTTTCATTGTCTAATAGCATAGCAGGGACACGCTCTTGTTCAACGACAGTCTGTAACAGATTATTAAACAAGGTCGTCATATCTAAGTTTTCATAACCAACAATTTCTTTTGCACGTTGCAATAAATCTGCATCCGTCCGAAAACTAAACTGAGAATTCTTTTGAATCGTAGCCATTCTTTCTCCTTTGTATATTTTGTATATACATTTTAACACATTCGCCACTATTCAGCAATTTAAAGCCCTATGAGACTCACCTTCATAGAACTACGAATTCTTTATTTTTTGCCTCTAATACTCATCCAAAATCAAAATTAGCATTTTAGAACCTCTAATACTTTTGATGGACTACCGAACGAAGTGAAGCTAAAATGTTTCTTTCGCTATAGTGGTATTCATATCGAGAGTTTACTATCGATATGAACGGATTTTTGGGAGAACTACAGAAATTGAAAGTCAATTTCGTAGTAGTTCCCCCGCAAGGATGATTAGGTTGGACGCTGTCGAGGAGTCGACAAGTACAGCCAATCATCTACTGCGAAAAACAGGCTCAAAAAGTAGCAATGAAACTCCGTAGGAGGTTGCTTGCGTCCGTACCTTTTTAGAAAGAAGCAAAAAAAGTAATTTTTGATTTTTGTTAAGTATAAGGACATCATAAAATCAAATGTCAACAACCAAAATAAAAGCATAAAATCAGCTATTTTATTACTAATACTGATTCTATGCTTTTTATGTTCTATTTAGGTTATCAAGCAATGTTTCAGAGAAAAGCGACCGTCTTTAATTTCTCTGTTCTAAATAATCCTTCAATCGTGCTTTGAGACTATCATAAACTTGATCATCGTTTAAAAATCCTTCAATCGGCATCATCTTCCAGCCCTGTCCCTCATCTCCAAAGACAATTTGATTAATGTCTGCTTGGCTAATCATTCCGACCATAAAGACAGAGTCTTTTGTTGGATCAATCATACCTGGATATTGTTTAACCCAGCGAATGCTTTCTTTAGAAAGCGTAATCCCTAACTCTTCATACGTCTCACGTTGGACACATTCAAAGGGCGTTTCATTATCCTCACGACCGCCTCCAGCTAGATCCCAAGTATTTGGATAGGGGATGGTTGGAATATCATCACGCAAAATACTGAGAATATTGTCCCCATTTAGTAGGGCAATTTTCGCTCCCGAAAAGGGAAATCTTTCATCTAATAGATCCATGTTTTCCTTCCATTATTCTTGACAATAGCTGAGCGGTACTGCTAAATACGGTCATAATAGTATTTTTGAGCTTCTTAAGCTTTCCCGCTTCTGTCCATGTTCCAGAAATCAGTCACAGCACCTTTAGCTGCTGATGACACGGTATGAGCATACTTACCGAGAACCCCACGGCTATAAAGTGGTGGGATAACAGTCGTTTTCTTACGCTCTGCTATTTCGTCATCAGAAACATGCATGGTGATTTCTTTGGTATCTTGGTCAACGGTAACAAGGTCTCCTGTACGCAAATAGGCAATCGGACCGCCATCCTGCGCCTCTGGGGCAATGTGTCCGACAACGAGACCGTAAGTACCACCTGAGAAACGACCATCCGTCAGAAGGGCAACCTTATCGCCTTGACCTTTACCAACAATCATAGATGATAGTGACAGCATTTCAGGCATACCTGGGCCACCTTTTGGACCAACGTAACGCACAACTACCACATCACCGTCAACAATCTCATCGGTAAGAACCGCTTCAATAGCAGCTTCCTCCGAGTCAAAGACCTTAGCTGGACCCGTGTGGTTACGAACCTTAACCCCTGATACCTTAGCCACAGCTCCATCTGGTGCCAAGTTTCCTTTAAGGATGATCAATGGGCCATCGGCACGTTTTGGATTCTCAAGTGGCATGATAACTTTTTGACCAGGTGTCAAGTCATCAAAGGCTTCCAAGTTCTCTGCGACTGTTTTACCAGTACATGTGATGCGGTCGCCATGCAAGAAACCATGTTTCAACAAGTATTTCATGACGGCTGGCACGCCTCCAACCTCATAGAGGTCTTGGAAAACGTATTGACCAGATGGTTTCAAATCGGCCAAATGAGGCACTTTTGCTTGAAGCGCATCAAAGTCTTCTAAGGTCAAATCAACATTAGCCGCGTGAGCGATTGCCAACAGGTGAAGGGTGGCATTGGTTGACCCACCGAGCGCCATAGTTACTGTAATGGCATCTTCAAAGGCTTCGCGCGTCAAAATATCAGACGGCTTCAGACCTAACTCAAGCATACGGACAACGGCACGACCTGCTTCTTCAATGTCAGCTTTTTTCTCTGCTGATTCCGCTGGGTGAGATGATGACCCTGGCAAGCTCATTCCCATGACTTCGATAGCTGTTGCCATGGTATTTGCCGTGTACATACCGCCACAGCCACCAGGCCCAGGGCAGGCATTACATTCCAAAGCCTTCACTTCTTCGGCAGTCATGTCGCCGTGGTTCCATTTCCCGATACCTTCAAAAACAGATACAAGGTCGATGTCCTTGCCATTCAGATTACCTGGAGCAATGGTACCACCGTAGGCAAAAATAGCAGGAATATCCATATTAGCAATAGCAATCATGGAACCAGGCATATTTTTATCACAGCCACCGATAGCGACAAAGGCATCCACATTGTGCCCACCCATCGCAGCCTCAATGGAATCCGCAATGATGTCACGAGAAGTTAGTGAAAAACGCATCCCAGGCGTCCCCATGGCAATTCCGTCAGCTACAGTAATGGTTCCGAACTGAACAGGCCATGCCCCAGCATCCTTGACCCCTTCCTTAGCTAATTTCCCAAAGTCATGCAAGTGAATATTACACGGCGTATTCTCAGCCCAAGTCGAGATAACCCCAACAATCGGCTGCTTAAAATTCTCATCCGTCATCCCTGTCGCACGCAACATGGCACGGTTTGGCGACTTGACCATACTATCGTAAATCGCAGAGCGATGACGCGGGTTAGTTAGATTATTTTCAGTCATATCACTATCCTCTTACCTTGATTTTTATCTATTTTACCATAATTCTAAAAATTTGGTTGAATTTTCTGTCAATTTATTGTTTAGGTCTTAAATGGATGGAGAAAAACTTCGTGATAAGTTGTCCCATGATTCAGATTCTGCCGAATTTATCATATAAAGTTGGCAGGTTAAAAGAGTAATAACCCGAATATTAATAAAACTAGTCATTTTTTAGCTAATCCAAATAGCATTCCCAATAAAAACACATCCCTCCGCTTCACTTTTTCTCTTATTTCATCCCTACCATCCAAAGGCATCTGTTGGTGCTTGAAGATATTGGAGCCATTTCTTATCCTGCAAACGACAAAGTGTAATAGACAAACCAGCCATATCAAGACTGGTAACTAAGCGTCCTGTTTTGGTAAAGACGATTTCTAATTCATCCAGTGCCAAAAACTCTAATACATCATTTGTAAAGATTAATTCTTCCATTTTAGAAGTTGCACCAAGATTATTGATCACCAAAATAAATGACTCCCTATCTTGCCACTTTAACTTCATTTTGAGCTTATTAATCAATTCATTAGCTAATATTTCCGAAGATTGAAATGGAACTGTGCGATAACCAGGTTCGCCATGAATGCCAATCCCAAATGAAATGTTTCCTGGTTCTAATTGAAACATTGGATGGTTGTCACCCAAAATTGTGGCAGGTTTAGTCGCAAATCCTAGTGTTGCCATTGCCGTCGCCACTTCCAATCCAAGTCTTTCCAATTCTTCTAAACTTGCCCCTTCATAAGCAGCCTGTCCAATGATTTTATGAAGTAAAACAGTCCCCGCTACGCCCCGATGTCGTAATTTAAAATTAGAGGTCTCTACTGAAATATCATCATGTGATATGACATACTTCACCGGGATACCTTCCGAGCGCGCTTGATAAATCGCTTGGGAAAATTCGCGCAAATCAGCTTCAAAATTTTTGATGATGACAAACACACCTTTTCCACGATTCAAAAAACGAATGACCTTTAAAATATCATTAGCGCACGGTGGCACAAAAATCGGTCCACTGATGGCAGCCGTCAACATACCTTTTCCTACATAACCAAAGTGAGCTGGTTCATGTCCACTACCACCACCTGATAGTATCGGAATCTGATTTTCCGACACTTCACGATAGTAGACTGCTGCTAAATCCTCAATTTGCTTTAAATGAGCATTAACCTGAGTAATCGCTTCAATACTTTCTAATACAAAATCCATTCCCTTGTTACATACTTGTACCATAAACTTTATTCCTAATAATTTTTCAATGATGCCGTAATCAGTTGCACAATAGCTTGGCTCTCTAATCGACCTAAGGATAGCCGACTCGTTAAAAAACGTTTAATCACATTAGCCAATGCCAAGCTATGATAGATCAGAAATAATTCCCGCTCTGCTTGGCTATCAAAATCTCTAAACT
This sequence comes from Streptococcus caledonicus, assembly GCF_042656225.1. Classification (NCBI taxonomy): domain Bacteria; kingdom Bacillati; phylum Bacillota; class Bacilli; order Lactobacillales; family Streptococcaceae; genus Streptococcus; species Streptococcus caledonicus. The sequence goes on along the minus strand of NZ_JBHSOJ010000033.1, from coordinate 35,113 downwards.
GATAATCTTCCACTAATTTATCAATCAACTGTCGGCAGTACCCTTCAAAATATGATGAAAAATCATTCTGATCTGCAATTTCAAATAATTTTCCATAAAATTCTCTATTTCTATGGCAGAAGTCCAACAGCTCTGTCAACAATTGCATCCCTGAAATATAATCTAAATTGTCTGTGACTTGTTCACGTAATTCTGTCTGAAAAATCCATTCCATCAATTCGTATTTATCCACAAAATGACTATAGAAAGTTTGACGCCGAATGCCTGCTTCTTCCATTATAACACTGACAGAAATTTTATCAAAAGGCTGTATCACAAATAATTTTTTAAAAGCTTTCGCAATTCGCTTTTTTGTAATCAATGAGGAGACCATCTTTTCCTCCCGTGAAATACTAAGTGTCTTCTATAAGCTAGTCTACCACGTTTCCATACAATTAGAAAGTATTGTAAGGCGGACAGTTTCGCCATTTTGTCCCTTCCGGAAAAGGCTTTCAAACTTTATAATGAAATAGAAAAAACGAAAAGGAGTTACACTCATGAAAAAAATTATCAACAAACCAACAGACGTTCTTCCTGAAATGCTTGACGGACTTGCCTTTGTCCACAGTGACTTAGTCCATCGTGTAGAAGGTTTCGACATTATTGCACGCAATGCTGAAAAAACAGGGAAAGTCGGTGTTATCTCTGGTGGAGGAAGCGGTCACGAACCTTCCCATGCTGGTTTTGTCGGTGACGGCATGCTTTCTGCCGCTGTCTGCGGTGCTGTCTTTACCTCACCAACTCCTGACCAAGTATTGGAAGCTATCAAGGAAGCTGACGAAGGCGCTGGGGTCTTCATGGTCATCAAAAATTATTCGGGTGATGTCATGAACTTTGAGATGGCGCAAGATTTGGCAGAGATGGAAGGTATTCAAGTAGCCAGTGTTATCGTAGACGATGATATCGCCGTTGAAGACAGTCTCTACACTCAAGGAAAACGTGGGGTAGCAGGTACTATTTTTGTTCACAAGATTCTTGGAGAAATGGCACGTGCTGGTAAATCACTTGAAGAAATCAAAGCCGTTGCGGATGAATTGGTACCAAACATTCATACCGTAGGGCTTGCCCTTAGCGGTGCTACAGTCCCTGAAGTTGGCAAACCTGGCTTCGTTCTCGAAGAAGATGAAATCGAATTTGGTATCGGTATTCACGGCGAACCAGGTTATCGCAAAGAAAAAATGCAACCTTCTAAAGCGTTAGCTAAAGAGTTAGTTGAGAAATTAACTGATTCCTTCGATGCCAAATCAGGAGACAAATTCGGTATCCTCATCAATGGTATGGGGGCTACACCACTTATGGAACAATATGTCTTTGCCAACGATGTAGCGGAGCTCTTAGATCAAAAAGGCTTAGCCATCACTTACAAAAAATTAGGAAACTACATGACTTCTATTGACATGGCCGGTTTGTCATTGACCTTAATTAAACTGGAAAACGAGGACTGGCGTGCTGCCCTTGAAAGCCCAGTTACAACTATCGCTTGGGGATAAGGAGAAGAAAATGGATGTAACAACTGCACAAGCTTGGATGACTGCCTTTCATGCAAAAATCCAAGAACACAAAGATTATTTATCCGAACTCGATACGCCAATCGGTGACGGCGATCACGGGGGCAATATGGCGCGTGGCATGTCCGCCGTCATGGAAAATTTGGAAGCCAATGAATTTGCTAGCGCAGCAGATGTCCTTAAAATGGTCTCCATGCAACTTTTGAGCAAAGTCGGTGGTGCCTCTGGTCCTCTCTACGGCTCAGCTTTTATGGGTATGACAAAGGCAGAGCAGGCTGGCGCCGATTTAGCAGACACCGTTGCTGCTGGCCTTGACATGATTCAAAAGCGAGGGAAAGCGGAACGCAATGAAAAAACAATGGTGGACGTCTGGTCGGGTGTTGTGATTGCCTTGAAGGAAGGAACCCTATCTGAAGAAATCATTGATGAGTTAGTTGAGGCCACAAAAGAGATGAAAGCTACAAAAGGGCGAGCTTCTTATGTCGGCGAACGCTCAATTGGACATATTGACCCAGGTTCCTTCTCATCTGGCTTGCTCTTCAAATCTTTACTTGAAGTCGGAGGTGTCTAAATGTCAGATATTGGAATTGTGGTCGTTTCTCATTCAAAACATATTGCCCAAGGCGTAATAGACTTGATTTCAGAGGTAGCAAGAGACATTTCTATCACCTACGTCGGTGGGACTGAAGACGGCGGTATCGGAACTTCATTTGACCAAGTACAGGCGGTAGTGGAACAGAATGACAAAGATACTTTGCTCGCATTCTTCGATCTCGGATCAGCCAAAATGAATTTAGAATTAGTCGCTGATTTCTCAGAGAAAACTATCATCATCAACTCCGTACCGATTGTAGAAGGAACTTATACCGCTGCTGCACTCTTGCAGGCTGGCGCTGATCTAGATAGTATTCAAACACAATTATCGGATTTAACAATCAATAAATAAAGGAGACTACTCATGACTCAATTTTTAGGTGAATTTATCGGAACCTTCATTTTGGTTCTCCTTGGAAATGGTGTCGTTGCCGGAAATATCCTCAGCAAAACCAAAGAGGAAGGAACAGGCTGGACTGCCATCGTCTTTGGATGGGGTATTGCCTGTTCAGTAGCGGTCTATATTTCAGGGCTTTTTAGTCCTGCTCATCTGAACCCTGCTGTCACACTAGCCATGGCTTCCATCGGGGCTCTCTCTTGGAACTTAGTTGTCCCATTCATTCTTGCTCAGATGCTGGGAGCCATGCTGGCTGCTGTTGTTCTATGGTTACATTATTTCCCACATTGGAAAGAAACCAAGGATCAAGGATTGATTCTTGCGAGCTTCTCAACAGGACCGGCTATCCGCCATACAGCTTCAAACTTCCTTGGTGAAGCACTTGGAACAGCTATACTTGTGATGACCATCCTTGCCATTGGTCCAAATAAAGTTGCTGCTGGCTTAGGTCCAATTATTGTCGGATTAGTCATCTTTGCTGTCGGCTTCTCACTTGGCCCAACAACAGGCTATGCCATCAACCCAGCGCGTGACCTTGGTCCACGTATCATGCACGCCCTCCTTCCAATCGAAAATAAAGGAGATTCTGACTGGTCTTATGCCTGGATTCCAGTAGCTGGACCAATCGTCGGTGGCATCATCGGAGCCATTTGCTACAATATTGCCCTAGGTCTACTATAAGATACAGAATCATGATAAAAGAGCTGTCGCATGACAGCTCTTTTGGTATGTTTAAGAAATCACTGATTTTTCATAATCTCATTCATATAACCAGCTGTAATAATACCAGCAGGTAAAGCAACAATGGCAATTCCTAGTACGGACGAGACCATTGTAATTAATTTTCCCAATGTTGATACAGCAAAGATATCCCCATAGCCAACTGTAGTAAGAGAAATTGTTGCCCAATATAATGCATCAAAAAAAGTATCAAATGTTGTCGGTTCAACAGTAAACATTAACAAGGCCGTGAAAAGAATGTAGCCCGTTGCTAGCACTATGACTAATAACAGAGCCTCTCTCTGTTCCTTCATCACATTGGTCAAAATCGCAATATTTTTTGAATAGCGTATCACTTTAAAGACTCGCAGCAGTCTTCCCATACGTGCAATCTTTAAGAGTTTCAATCCACTGTTCATCATAAAGAAAGTGGGTAAAATACAAAGCAAATCCACAATTGCCATGATTGTTAGTGGATAAAGAACAAACGATGCCTTTCCCTTTCCTAGCTTGAAGTCAGCCGTTACCCATCGCAAGATGTAATCCATACAAAATACAGCAGTTGTGACATATTCAAATACTGTAAACATTAATAAGTGTTCTTTAAACATCAACGGCACAATACTAAGAAATATCGTTACCAACATCAAAAGATTGTAAGATTTCGAAATCAGACTATCCGATTTATTTTCTAAAATGCTAAATACATTTTCTCTCATTCAATCCCCCTCATCGGCACCCGCCCCCAGGTCTGCTCTGCAATTCTCATGTCTCCCAGCTGGTAGATGGCATCTGCTTGCTGCGTGAGGGCGTCCCATGGTTCTGCGCCAATCCGAGCGACGATTTCCACAAACTTTTTCACCGTTTTGAGGTGCTCGCGCCCTTTGTCGGTAAATCCGAGGACATGGACGGCTTCTGGCAACGGTTTTTCCACAGCATTGACCAAGATATAGGTCAATAATCGTCGCACGCGCGCCTTGGTATAGCGCTTGGTCGCAACAGCGTCCACAAGGTCTTCTACCGTCGCTACGCTCCGAATGGCAGAGCGGATACGACTGGCCAGTTCTGCATTGACTTGGAAAACCTGGGTTAAATCTGGATTCGTCAAAATCTGATATTTCAACAATTGGAAATAGTTCTCCCAAGACACCTGTGGAGAACTGAGTATCAAGTCGCTACTTGGCACTGACTTTTCCACAAAGGCTTGGTCTGAAAAGTGTTTTCGGATGGCTGTCGCAGAGGCAATGTCGACCTTTTCTTCCGAATGAAAACCTGCTCCGATACGCTGAATAGGCTGTAATCGTATATTCTTTCCAGCGCAAGCTTTGGCGTAAGCTAAACCAAGAATATGATTTGGGGTATCTCCTGAAAAGTCAATCCCAGCAAAGGTTTCCCACATTTTTTGCGTTTTCTGTGGATAAGTCATGGAATTTGGTAGCGTTTGGAGAAAAGCCTCCATCTGCTCCGCCTTTTCCCCATAAATAGCCGAAAACCGCTGGTAATCAAGGTCTTCCTCCGTGCCAAATGCCAGCGTGTCGATGCCGAGGCGATGCAAGAGGTCAACTGCGCCTCGGGCGAAATGGTCGGCGGACTGGACGGAGACCAGGAAGGGGAGCTCCACCACTAGGTCAGCCCCATGCGCCAGAGCCATCTGCGCCCGTGTCCACTTGTCAATGAGCGCAGGCTCGCCACGTTGCATGAAATTCCCACTCATGGCAACAATCTTGACACCCTTAGCCTGCTCCAGCAGGTATTTGTGCCCATTATGGAAAGGGTTAAATTCGGCGATGATGCCTGTTGTGGTCATAGGTGGCTCCTTTCAAATGGTATATCAATATTCTCCTATCTCTCCAGTAGAAGTTCACAACTTAATCTTTAAAGATGGAACTCCTTCTGGTAGTAACGTTTCTAATAAAATCGCTGTATTACTTTCAATATTTCGATTAGTTCCAATTTTTATACCAACTAATTTTTGTTTCTTATATTTTAAACTATAGAAGTCTAATTTTTTAATATCTATTTCCACAGGGTAAATTAAAAATTTTTCAATCCCCTGATCCGTATGCTTATAATTATCTATGAAACGAAATTTATTATAATAATCACTTTCATTTTTTCTAGTAACATCTTCTATTTTTACATTACTTGAATAACCTCTTTGGATAGAAACTCTGAGTATCACTCCTAGAAAAGTCAATATTTGTAAAATTCATAAAAAACAATCTATACACTGTGTCCAATCCATGTTCCCTCCTACTTCTGACACACAAAGAACCATCTCTTGCTTGTCTCTGTTGGTTCTTTATCTTCAAAGTCGGCATAGACTTTGAAGGATTTGAAGCCTGCTTGTTCCAAGAGGATGTCGTAGGTCAATATATCGTAGGTCCGTTCTTCATGAATCTCATCGTAGCGGGTGAAGCGACCATCTTCGTCCTGAAGGAAGAAGGTCAACTCATGCACAACAGAGTGGGGCGCTTCGTCCTCGTAAGTGTCCCAAACCATGGCAAAGTCATCCGCATTTTCATGGTAGGAGTAACCTGGAAAGACCTCGTCCGTCTGATCGGTCGAGTGCACATCAAAGATAAAAGTACCACCCTCATTGAGATGCGCGTAAACCTCTTTAAAGGTATCGCCAACTTCCACTTCATCCTGCAAATAGCAGAGCGAATCCGAGTAGCAAGTGACAAAATCAAACGTTCCTAGCTCAGACAAGTCCATCATGTTCCCCTGCTGAAAAGCGATGTCTATCTTTGCCGTTGCCGCTCGTTTTTCTGCAATATTCAGCATCTCTTGGCTGAGGTCAAATCCTGTCACCTCAAAGCCTGCCTGCGCAAAACGAACTGACTGAATCCCAGTCCCGCAAGCCAATTCTAAGAGTTTTTTCTTGTCTTTGGCTTTTGGCAAATGGCGGAGCGAAAAGTCTGTCCACAAATCATAAAGTGAGTCGTCCATGATGGCATCGTAAACCGATGCGAATTTTTCGTAATTTTTTTCCATAATCTTTTTTCTTTTTGATTGTTGCACTTAAGTAGTACGGACGTAAGCGAACCTCCGGTTCCATTACTAAACTTCAAGCCAAAGTCTTGAAGTTTCCGACGACCTAAAACCATAAGGTCTCTTACTACGGCGGACAATATCCTAACAGGCGACCTTCGGTCGCTAATACTTTCTATAATAGTTGTTCATAAGAGAGTGGGATAGAAGTCATGATTTCGAAGTCTTGACTTCCCTTCGCTAGTTTATTTCTAAGCTCAGGCTGAAACTGTCCACCGGACAGTTTCACTTCCACATCCTCACAGCTCCAAAGGTCTGGGAGACCTTTGGAGGTTGGAAATAAAATGAACGAAGTTCATTACATTCGTATAGGATGACCGCTAACGGTTACGCAGCAAGGGATTAGGACCTCCAATCACCCACTGCGTAAAACTATCTCTACACTAAAATTTGAGAGGCTGGGATATTTTTGTCCCAACCTCCTATTCTTTATGCAAGGTACGCTGACACGTCCACAAGTGGGGCTTCGTGCCAGAGTTTTTCAAGGTTGTAGTGGGCACGTTCTTCTTCTGAGAAGATGTGAACGATGACGTCATTCAAGTCAAGGAGCACCCAGCCGTTTTCACCTTCAACGTGGCTGGCATCGCCACCAGCTTCTTTGACTTTTTCACGGATGTTTTCCGCAATTGCTTCTAATTGACGGCTGTTCATCGCTGACAAGATGACAAAGTAGTCTGTCAAGCTAGTCAAACCTTCTAAGTCGAGTGCGACAATGTCCTCGGCACGCTTTTCATCAGCGGCACGGACAACAAGTTCTAAAAGTTCATTTTTATTCAAATTTATTTCTCCATTAGTTTAAATACTTCACAAAAGCATTATAAGTTTCAAGTGTTTGTGGGTAAATCGGCTGCGCCTTGCTTGCCAAATGTGCGATGGTTCTAGCGGTTTCAAAAGCGACAGCCTTGTCCAAATCCTCTTGAGCGATTTGACGAGCCTCATCAACACCAGGAAAATCACGACTTGGTTCAATATAGTCAGCAACATAAAGCACCTTATCAAGCAAAGACATGTCCTCCGCACCAATGGTATGGCGTTCTATGGCTACAAGAATCTCCTCATCTTCAAGGTTAAATTCTTGGCTAATGATAAAAGAACCAACCACACCATGCCAGATATTATTACCCCATTTTTTCAGTTCAGGGGCTAAACCACAGTCATCAATGACACTTAAAAAATCCTCATCTGGACGCTCTTTGGCGTAGTCGTGCAGGAGTGCCGCTAGGCTAGCTTTGGTTTCATCTGCTCCGTAGCTCTTAGCCAATGCCACAGCAGACTCCTCTACACCAAGTACATGTTTAAACCGTTTTTCGCTCATGGCGCTTTGCACTTTTTCCAAAATAGCAGAGCGAGAAAGTCCGGTATAGCTTTCATAGGTCATTTGTAGAGCCCTGCCTTTTTGATGTAATCAAGCACGGGAGCTGGCGTCATAAAGTTGGGTGTGCGGCCTTTTTGGATGAAATCGCGGATGTTGCTTGAGCTGATGTCCATGAGTGGTACGTCAACCCAAATGACAGGGTAAGATGTCCCAGCTTTGTATTTCGGACGTTGCACACCGACAAATTGAACCAGTTCCACCAACTCGTCAATGCGGTGCCACTTAGGAAGGTACTCAACCATGTCTGCACCAATAATGAAGTAATAATCGGTGTCAGGGTTTGCCTCTGTTAGTTGCTTCATGGTATCGTAGGTGTAGCTTTTTCCTTTACGCTCGATCTCAACGGTTTCAATATCCAAGCCTTCCATGCCATTGATAGCCAGAAGAAGCATGTTTAGGCGATGTTTCTCATCAATGGTTTCTTTCTTATCCACATGCGGCGGTTCATATTCAGGCATGAGATAAACGGCATCCAGCCCCAATTGCTGGCGCACTTGATCAGCAACAATCAAATGGGCGTTGTGGACGGGGTTAAAATTACCGCCCAAAATACCAACTTGTTTACGATTCTTATCCTTGACCTCAGTCTCTAACTCAACCTTGGTAAAGGGAGTGAGTAATTCTATTGCCATAGGCTTTCCTTCATTTTCTAACTTTTCATTATCCGTGTTTAATCGCTTTGACTTTTGGAGACAGTTTGCGATTTTCTTTTTTAGCTGATTCTTTAAACAAAATCAAGATGCGTCCAATTTTAAGGACAGTATCACATCCGATTTCATCTTCCAAGATTTCAGCCACTTCATGGATGTCCTCATCCGTATTTTGTAGAAGAGTGATTTTAATCAGTTCACGCGCATCCAAGGCGTTACGAACACTGGTTTTGATTTGGTCGTTAAGACCATTTTTCCCGATTTGGATAATCGGTTTTAAGCTGTGTGCTTCTGATTTTAGAAAAGCACGTTGTTTTGATGTTAGCATGTTTTATTTCCTTTTTTTAATTTTTACAGATAAATAAACCGTATTCCTTAGGAATTATGAGCTTACCATTCTGCATCTGTTTAGCAAGCGTTTCTGCAACCTGCTGACGTTGATGACTTTCTAATTCAAAAACTTCCGGAAGTGAATAAAGATAATCCACAATATCATTGATCACAGTCACTTCTAGGCTATCAATGTAATTTCTTTGTTCAACCTGTGAAAAAAAGTTCTTTAATGATTGCTCCCCATTTTGAAGCGTGAAGCTATTAGGAGTATCGTTTGTTTTCCCAATGGCTTCTATCCATTTACCTAAGGTCTGTGACAATCCATTTTCACCGAATGTCGCTGTCAACAAGCGCCCATTAGGTTTTAACACTCGCTTAATTTCCTTAAGGCCATCTTGTAAATTTTCTAAGTGGAACAAGACCATATTAGCAGAAATCACATCAAAAGAATGGTCTTCAAATGGAAGTTCTGTCAAATCAGATACAACATAGCTAATGTTATCCTGTTTAGGTAAATTTGACCGACTTGCTTCTATCATTCCTTCTGAAAAATCGACTAAGGTTAGCTCATAATGTTTAGGGAGTTTGTGAAAATTATCCTTCCACATAATAGATGTTCCACAACCTAAATCTAGAATTTGCTCACCTTCTTGAAATTCGTACTGATCAAAAATCCAATTGTTAAAGCCGTACTTATTGGTTGAATAACATCGATGGATATCAATTCGAATATTCAGATTATCTGATTTTTGATATTGGGAAGTCAACTGTTCTTTTGAAGCCATTATTTCCTCCAATGTTTTAAATCAACGCCTTTCTCAAGACGACTCCAACACCTTCTGGTGCCCAGGCAGCAACGACTGTTGGCTGGTCTGCTTTGCCATTGACCCGAATCCAACCAAGCCCTGAATACACGATGTCCATCTTATCTTTGATGTTAAATTCGTGACGGACGAGTTTAGGAAAATCGGCAACTTCCTTGGTATTTGGCGGTGTTAGCAAGGTTCCTAAGTGCTTGTTGTAAAAAGCATCCGCTCCTTCAAGTTTGGTACGATGAAGGTTAAGATTGTTGTCAAAATAAGCTGTGAAGCCCTGCTTTTCTCCTGAAACGAAATCAAAGCGACCAAGACCACCCAAGAAGAGGGTTTGTTCTGAGTTCAGTTGATAAGTTTTAGGCTTGATTTCCTTTTTAGGACTGACATACCTGAGGTTTTTAGCCGTCAAATAATGTGCCATTTGGTGGCGATGGATAATTCCCGGTGTATCAAAAATGTAGCTACCATCATCCAACGGAATTTCAATCTTATCTAGAGTTGTCCCTGGGAAGCGCGATGTGGTAATCACATTCTTGTCTCCAGTAATTTCTTTGATAATGGCATTGATAAGGGTTGATTTCCCAACGTTAGTCACACCAACCACATAGACATCACGCCCTTTACGCAAGTCATCAATGCGTTCAATTAGCTCTTTAATGACGTGATGGTTTTGAGCACTTGTCAAAATGACATCAACAGGTCTCAAGCCTTCTTCATGAGCACGCTCTGTTAACCACTGAGTGACCTTGCCATCTTTAACGGATTTTGGCAGGATGTCTTTTTTATTGCCGACCAAAAGCACATCATTTCCAGATACAAAGCGTGACAGTCCTGGAATGACTGAACCATTGAAGTCAAAAATATCAATCACATTGACAACAAGGGCATCACTGTCTCCAACTTCATGAAGTAAGGTTAAAAACTCATCATCTGTGATATGCACATCAACGATTTCATTATAATGACGCAGACGGAAACAGCGTTGACAGTATAGTTCACCTGTTTCTTCTGATTTTTCAATACTTGATTTTGGGGTATAACCCGCTTTTTCTTTATCTGTGGTTTGAATTCTCGCCCCACAACCAATACAAAATAATTCTTCCATTAAATTCCTTTTTTATAAGTGATTTTACCATATTTGGTTTCAATTTTTTTCAAAACACGACGCTCACGCCAACGATTAAATTTGGTATTCCATGCATCAGATTTAACTAATGGTTTCACTAAAATAGACTTAATCCCAGCTCGGTGACTGGCACGAATATCCGTCATGAGCTGATCACCAACCATAACAACCTCATCACGATCAAAGCCATAACGCTTGATAGCCATATTAATCCCACGTGTGAAAGGTTTCATTGCACGACTGACAAAATCCACGCCAAAAGGCTCTACCGCACGCTCTACACGGCTATATTTATTATTCGAGACCACAACGACAGGAATATCAGCCTCAGTCATATCATCAAGCCACTCACGCAGCTCTGGGGTACCATCTGGATTATTCCAAGCAATCAAGGTATTATCCAAGTCCACTAAAACAGCACGAATCCCATGCTCACGTAACATCTCAGGTTTCAAATCATAAACAGCCTCAACCACAAAGGTGGGCAAGTAGTCGTCTATACTCATGCTTTCTCCAATAATATTATAATCCTTATTATTATAGCATATTCCCATATTTTTTGGGAAGTTCATACTGGAGCTTTAGAAAATAGCAAAGCTATACACAAAAAAGAGCCCTCAGGCTCTTATAAACTATTATAAGTATTATTCCCATGTTTCATCAGAAGCAACTGTAGATTCAGAACTAGAACTTTCAAATCCATTTACTGTCGAATGTGTTTGTGGAGCATTCTCATCTGGATAATCCGTTTCAGGAGAATAGCCATAAAGCGTTTCGTAGAGAACCGCATTTGTTTTTTCTAAAGTCGAAAGCGTTGGCAAACCAAGCTCTGCTTTGATACGATTTTGAGTTTCAAGCAAGTGAGCTGTTGTCACAATTTGGTAAGAGCCACCATCTTCTAACGTCGCGTCTTCGCCATGTAATTGGTAATTTTCTAAAGTTTCTAAAGAATCACGATAGCCTAGCAAATGAGGAATTGTCTTCTCTGTTACTGAGATGTCAGTCTGCATATTATTACTCACTGCTTTTAAAACTTTTTTGTATGAACCAATACTATCAAACGCCAAAAGTTTTTTAACAATAAGACTAATCACTTCACGTTGACGCCGTTGACGACCATAGTCTCCCTCAGGATCTTGATAACGCATCCTAGAAAAAACCAATGCTTGGTCACCATTAACTTTATGAGTCCCAGGAGCAACCGTTGCAGTGTATTGAGGTTCTTGTTCCTCAATAGAGATATCAAAGTCAAATGGATTGGTTACCTTGATACCACCGACAGCATTAACTAAATCAACCAACCCTTGCATGTTAATCTGCATATAGTTGTCTATTTTTATATCTAACAGATTTTCCACAGTCATGATAGCCATTTGAGCTTCGCCAGAAGCATAAGCTGCATTTAGCTTAGCTTCAACACCATTCATGCCACTTTCTTTAGGACCGGTCAAGGTTGTTAAGATATCTCTTTCTAGGCTAGTCATCGTCGTTCTCTTAGTTTTTGGATTGACTGTGACAACAATCATAGAATCACTATTACCTGCCCAAGGGGCCATACGGTCCCCAGAACCTGTATCTACCCCCATTAATAGGATGGAAAAAGGCTCTGTATGCTCAATAGCCGTACTTTTCACCCCAGTATCTATTTCTTTAAACGTTTTTTTAAACTCTGAAGTTGAATAATGAAGAGCTGAAGTGAAATAAATAACCGCAGCAGCTATAGATGTGGCAATAATAGCCATCAACATTAATACAATTTTTTTTCCAAGTGTCATGTTTTTTTAATCTATCAGTTTTGCCATAGCATAAACATCAAGAAATTCTCCATTCTTAGTTTTAGCACCACGTTGTTTAGTGCCTTCAATCACAAAGCCAAATTTTTGGTAAAGACCTACTGCTTTATCATTGCGAACCTGTACTTCTAATTCTAAACGCCGAATAGCCGAAGTATGTTCTGCCCAGTCAATTAAGGCTTCCATGAGAAAACTGCCAATACCATAACTCTGATATGTCTTTTTCACAGCAATAAAAACTTCGCCGATGTGATTTGTCTTAGCAAACGTCCCTGCAGATACATTCAGGACCCCAACAACCTGACTTCCCAGTTTAGCTACGAAGCAAATAGCATTTTCTTTTTGCAACTGACTATCAATAAATATTTCCGCTTGCTCAGCTGACATAGCTGGACTATCACTATCACGGGTTAAAAAATCAGTTTCTTCTTGAACTAGCTTCAAGACCTCAGATAAACTTTTAGCATCCTCTAACTGCGCTTCACAAATGATTAGTTCCTGCTCAGCCATTTCCAAAAGCCTCCAAAAGCAACTGACTCCGAGAGCCATAAGCCTTCATTTCCAACTGTCTCCCATCACTCTTATGTGACAGTTTTACTTCTAAATAATCAGCTGGCAACTCGCTCAAGAGTTCTCCCCACTCAATAACACAGACACCATCGCCATAAAGGAAATCATCCAAATCAATAGAATCTGGGTCATCACCAATACGATAAACGTCTAAATGATATAAAGGCAAACGCCCTTCATACTCTCTAACAATCGTATAGGTAGGACTTTTTATCATCTGAGAAATTTCAAGTCCTTTAGCAATTCCTTTGGTGAAAGTCGTCTTACCTGCGCCAAGATCACCTGTCAGAATGAGCACCTGACCAGATTCAAGCAATCGTCCTAATTGCTCGCCAAAAGCAATCAATTCATTTTCATTATGAATATATAACATAATAATATTTTACCAAAAAGTTAGACAATCGTCCAAATTTTTCTAAAAAATAAAAAGACCCACTAAAGCGGGTCAATCATTATATTACAAAATAGCTAAAATAACAAAATTCAAGATAAAGAGTGCCGTTGCTCCCCAAAGAATTGGGTGAATCTCCTTAGACTTACCTGTTGACATTTTAACCAAGCAATAGAAAATAAAGGCTGCTGCAATACCGTAAGAGATAGAGTATGCAAGTGACATGAAGAAGGCTGCAAAGAAAGCTGGAAGGGCATCTTCAAATTTACTCCAATCAACATCTAAGAACGATGACACCATCATCACACCAACAATAATAAGCGCTGGTGCTGTTGCTGCTGCTGGAACAATTCCAACAATTGGCAAAAGTAAAATGGAAAGTAAGAAAAATGTTGCTGTCGAAACAGCTGTCAAACCAGTACGTCCACCTTCAGCAATACCCGCTGCTGATTCAACGTAAGTTGTGGTATTTGAAGTACCAAAGAGAGCACCAATTGAAGTTCCGATAGCATCCGCAAAGAGAGCACGGTCCATTTTTGAAGAAAATCCTGTTGAATTTTCAAGAGCAGCTTCATCTTCGGCTGAGAAAATACCTGTTTTACGTCCTGTACCAATAAATGTACCAAGCGTATCAAATGTGTCAGAAAGTGAAAAAGCAAAAATAGTCATCAAAACAAGCGGTAAACGTGAGCTATCATTAAAGAGGGAACTCATCCCATCAAATGCGGCAAGGAAAGTTGTTCCAAGTTCAGAAAAAGCAGATCCGATGTTGTTTGAAAAGCTAACAGCTGATACATCTACAACTCCCATTGGAATACCAAGAAGCGTTGTTACAATAATACCAATAAGAATAGCACCACGAATATTTTTAATAACCAATACAGCAGTTAAAAGAAGTCCGATAACTGCCAAAATAACAGAAGGATCTGTAAACGTTGAAATAGCAGGTACTACACCTCCATTAGCAGCAATCGCATTAACACCATTTGACAAGTCAGCCGCTGCTGGAGCTGCACCATTGATTGTCACGATGTTGCTACCAGAAAGTGAAAACTCAATAATATTGGCATTTTTAAAACCTAGATAAGCAACAAACACACCAATACCACCACCGATAGCATGCTGAAGACTCACCGGAATAGCTTTAATGATACTCTTACGAACCTTAGTTACCGTAATAAAAATATTGAACAGCCCACAAATGAAAACCATCGCTAACGCTTCTTGCCAAGTAAAACCTAGACCAAAAACAACAGTATAAGTAAAGAAGGCATTTAGTCCCATACCTGGTGCCAAAGCGTAAGGAACATTAGCAAAAAGTCCCATAATTAGAGTAGAGATTACCGTAGCAATAATCGTTGCCAAGAATACCGCTTGTGTCGGCATACCAGCTGCACCTAGGATAGATGGGTTTACAAATAAAATATAACTCATGGCAAAAAAGGTTGTCAATCCTGCCATGATTTCTGTAGAAACGGATGTTCCGTTCTCGTTTAATTTAAAAAATTTTTCCATTTGGACAATTTCTCCTTATGTATAAATAAAATTATCCGTAAATTACGAACGACTAATACAGTTTAACAAAATTTCGTTCACATTTCAACGTTTTTGACTCAAAAAAAATAAAAAGATTAGTGGACAGAAGTCACATTTTATAAAAATTATGTCACTTCAAATGCCTATTCCAATGTTTAGAATGTAACTTTTCACAAACCTGTTAGATTTCTTCAAACTGACTATAGCTACAAAATAAAAAGGCTGGAAATGTTTTCCAACCTTGCTATTTTAATGCTAATCACCAAGTAACAGTGCCAAAATCATTTGAATAGCAGCAAATCCTAATAAAAAAGTGACATCAATTGTTACTGCATTAGCCCATACTATCTGAGCAAAATTAAGAGGACTTGCAATAAAATCTAGCCAACCTACATTAGCTGTTCTCATAAAATGAATAGCAAAACCAGAGTAGACAGTTGCTATCACCATAATAGCTAACTCTGTGTAAACACCTAATTTAAGAACTTTCATCAAGGATTTCAAACTAACCGTTGCTGCGGCTAGTGCAAAAAGAAGACTCGCCAAATAAGTTAAAAAGCTTGGTAAATCTCCCGCTGTCCAAATATGTTCACCACTCCACGAAACTGAAGCAATACTAAATAATTGATAAAACGTGACGGGATAAAAATAAAACCATACAATAGCCGTAAAAAAGCGCACCATCCCATTTTGTGAGTTGATTCCTAAAAGTCCTAATTCCAGAGTGATAAAAGAAGTCAAGGTATTAAATAGCAATCCTTCAACACTAGGCTGAAAAACTAAAATACTAATCACTAAAAAAACAGCAATAATATGCCCAAAAATAACTTTATGCATGCGCCAATCCTATCCCTAAGAAGTTCACTAATCATTATAACACATTTTAGGATCGTTGCTAGAGTTTTAGGTTACTTTTTATTATTTTTAGTTCAAATAATGTTATAAAAATACTACCATTTATTCGCCAGCTATATTTTATTCTTTTTTCATCAAAGTAACATTTCACTTTTTTTTGTTTATTTTTCACAAAACTATTGATTTTTTTCTGAAAACGTTTTAGAATAGAAAGCGTTCTTGAATCTGTGTTACAAAAATGTAAGCGTTTGTCAAGAGACCTTGGCAGTAATTTACAAAAAAAGAACACAAAAAATTAATTTAAGGAGGAACTCAAGAATGGGTATCGGAATCGTTATCGCAAGCCATGGCGAATTCGCCGCTGGAATTCATCAATCAGGTTCGATGATCTTTGGTGAACAAGAAAAAGTTCAAGTTGTAACGTTTATGCCTAGTGAAGGTCCAGATGACCTCTACGCTAAATTTAACAATGCCATCGCTCAATTCGACACTGAAGATGAAGTGCTTGTACTTGCAGACCTTTGGAGTGGTTCACCATTCAACCAAGCGAGTCGTGTTGCTGGAGAAAATCCAGACCGCAAATTCGCTATCATCACTGGTCTTAACTTGCCAATGCTGATTCAAGCCTACACTGAGCGTATGATGGACGCTAACGCCGGTGTTGAGCAAGTTGCAGCAAACATTATTAAAGAATCTAAGGATGGTATCAAGGCACTTCCTGAAGAGCTCAATCCTGTTGAGGAAACAGCTGCTGCTCCAGTTGAAAAAGCGGCACCTCAAGGCGCTATCCCACCAGGAACTGTTATCGGCGACGGGAAACTTAAAATCAACCTTGCTCGTATCGACACTCGTCTCTTGCATGGTCAAGTTGCAACCGCATGGACACCAGCTTCTAAGGCTGATCGTATCATTGTGGCATCAGATGCTGTTGCTCAGGACGAACTTCGCAAAGGATTAATCAAACAAGCTGCACCAAACGGTGTGAACGCTAATGTTGTCCCAATCAAAAAACTAATTGAAGTTGCAAAAGATACTCGCTTTGGCGAAACTCATGCACTTATCCTATTCGAAACTGTCCAAGATGCTCTTCGTGCTGTTGAAGGAGGCGTTGAAATCAAAGAACTAAACGTTGGTTCAATGGCTCACTCAACAGGAAAAACTATGGTAAACAACGTCTTATCAATGGACAAAGACGATGTCGCTGCTTTTGAAAAGTTACGTGACCTCGGCGTTCAATTCGATGTTCGTAAAGTACCAAACGATTCTAAGAAAGATTTGTTTGACTTGATTAATAAAGCAAACGTACAATAGAAAGGAATACAACTATGTCAGATATTTCATTTATCTCTGCGATTTTGGTTGTTATCGTTGCCTTCTTTGCTGGTCTTGAAGGTATCCTCGACCAATTCCAATTCCATCAACCACTTGTTGCATGTACTCTTATCGGACTTGCAACTGGTCATCTTGAAGCAGGAATCATGCTTGGTGGTTCACTTCAAATGCTTGCCCTTGCTTGGGCTAATATTGGTGCTGCAGTAGCACCAGACGCTGCCCTTGCTTCTGTAGCTGCTGCTATTATCTTCATCAAAGGTGGAGACTACACAAACGTTGGAATTAACGTTGCAACAGCTGCTGCTATCCCACTTGCTGTAGCAGGTCTTTTCCTTACAATGATTGTTCGTACAATCTCAGTTGCCCTTGTTCACACAGCTGACAATGCTGCTAAAAAAGCTGACTTCGCCGCTGTTGAACGTGCACACTTGTTTGCACTTGTCCTTCAAGGTCTTCGTATTGCAATCCCTGCTGCTATGCTCCTTGCTGTCCCAGCGGATGTCGTGCGTAACGCTCTTGGCCTTATGCCTGACTGGCTAAACCATGGTATGCAAGTTGGTGGTGGTATGGTTGTTGCCGTAGGTTATGCTATGGTTATCAACATGATGGCAACTCGTGAAGTATGGCCATTCTTTGCACTTGGTTTTGCTTTCGCAGCACTTAGCGACCTTACCCTTATCGCTCTTGGTACAATCGGTGTAGCTTTTGCCTTTATCTACCTTAACCTTTCAAAACAAGGTGGCAACGGAGGCGGTGCTACTGGTTCTGGTGACCCAATTGGCGACATCCTTGAAGACTACTAGAAAGGGGATTTACTATGTCTGAAAAATTAACACTTTCATCTGCTGATCGTAAAAAGGTTTGGTGGCGTTCACAATTTCTACAAGGTTCATGGAACTATGAACGTATGCAAAACTTGGGATGGGCTTATGCTTTGATCCCAGCTATCAAAAAACTTTACACGAAAAAAGAAGATCAGGCCGCTGCGCTTGAACGTCACTTGGAATTCTTCAATACTCACCCATATGTTGCCGCTCCAATCATCGGTGTAACACTTGCCCTTGAAGAAGAAAGAGCAAATGGTACAGAAATTGAAGATGCTGCTATTCAAGGGGTTAAAATCGGTATGATGGGACCTCTTGCTGGTATTGGTGACCCAGTCTTCTGGTTTACAGTTCGTCCTATCCTTGGGGCCCTCGGAGCTTCATTAGCTACTGGCGGTGGTATCATGGGGCCACTAATCTTCTTCTTTGGTTGGAACATTATCCGTATGGCATTCTTGTGGTATACTCAAGAATTTGGCTATAAAGCTGGTTCTGAAATCACCAAAGATATGTCGGGTGGTATCTTGAAAGACATCACTAAAGGGGCTTCTATCCTTGGTATGTTTATTCTTGCAGTTCTTGTTGAACGTTGGGTATCAATTAACTTTACCGTTAATCTCCCAGGTAAACAATTATCAGAAGGAGCTTATGTTGTCTTCCCTGAAGGTACCGTAAAAGGTGCTGAGCTGAAAGGCATTCTTGGAAATGCCCTAAGCGGCATGAGCTTGGATCAAGTTCAAGTACCAACTCTTCAAGACCAATTGAATTCATTGATTCCAGGGTTAATGGGATTACTCTTAACTTTCGTATGTATGAACTTACTTAAGAGAAAAGTATCTCCAATCACTATCATCCTTGCACTCTTTGGCGTTGGTATTCTTGCAAGTTACTTCGGAATCATGTAAGATAAGACCTTATTCATAAACGAAACTCTCTATACACAACGAGGCAGGAAATCCCTAGCCTCGTTGTCTTTTCTAAAAAATGGTGTTCTTTTCCTTTAGTTCATCACTATCTTATCCCCCTCGAACATGTTATAATGACCTTAGCGATATCCTAATCTATTCAACCATTCTACAGCGGAACACATGATGAACACTAGGAAAAACTTGCAACCATTAACTCAAAAGCATCTTCAAGTTGACCTACTGGATGCTTTTAAGAGTATTCGTAAAGGAGACTAAAATGAACGAACCTCTATTTTTAACCTCACAAATGCATCCTAAAATTTGGGGCGGGACAAAGTTGCGGGATGTTTTTGGCTACACTATTCCTTCAGAAACAACTGGAGAATATTGGGCTATTTCTGCCCATCCAAATGGTGTTTCTATCGTTGCTAATGGAGAATTTGCTGGACAACCACTGGATAAACTCTACCGCGAACAGCCTCAACTCTTTGGCAATCCGAGTGACGATGTTTTTCCACTTTTGACTAAAATTCTTGATGCCAACGATTGGCTCAGCGTTCAAGTCCATCCAGACGATGCATACGGTTTAGAGCACGAAGGCGAACTTGGAAAAACAGAATGTTGGTACGTCATTGCATCAGACGAAGGTGCCGAAATCATCTATGGACACCAAGCCTCATCAAAGCAAAACCTTCAAGAACTGATTGAAAAAGGAGACTGGGATAATCTTTTAACTCGCGTCCCTGTCAAAGCTGGTGACTTTTTCTATGTTCCTAGCGGTACGATTCATGCCATCGGTAAAGGGATTATGATTCTTGAAACCCAACAGTCTAGCGACACGACCTACAGGGTTTACGATTTTGATCGCAAAGATGACCAAGGACAGACTCGAGAACTTCACTTGCAACAATCTATTGATGTGACTTATATTGGCCAACCTCAAAATAGCCATCCCGCAACTTTAAAAACTCGCGATTTAACCTCAACGTTACTGGTTTCTAATGAATTTTTCACTGTTTATCACTGGGTGGTCAATGGCAGAGCTGACATGCAACAAACTGCTCCCTATCTTCTCGTCAGTGTTTTAGATGGCAAGGGAGAGATTAGTTCCAATAACAATAGCTTTTCTCTAAAAAAAGGAGACCATTTTATTATTCCAAATGCAATCACAGAATGGACTTTCTCTGGGCAACTCGATCTTATCGCTAGTCATATTTCAGAAAAATAGGAGAACTTCATGGCACAATCTTTAAATAAAACAATCGACTTCCAAACAACCGGCGTGTCTTACTTCGGTATTGGTAGCAAGGTTGGTAAATTTCTAGTGGGCGATATTGCTTTAGAATTTTATCCCGATGTCAATGTAGAACAATATATCCAAATTCCGTGGGCAAATGTGCTACAAATTGGGGCAAACGTTACTGGTAAAAAAATCAGTCGTCACTTTGAAGTTTACACCGACAGTGGCAAGTTCTTATTCGCTTCCAAAGATTCGGGAAAAATTTTAAAAATCGCTCGCCAGCATATCGGCAATGAAAATGTCGTTAAACTTCCAACGCTCATCCAGCTCATCTGGAACAAAATTCGCCGTAAAAACTAAGAAAAATCAGGGAAAGGCAAAAAATGAACTTTCTCTGATTTTTTAGTCTTTTTTTGCTATAATAAGTCCCATGACTAAAAAAATTATTGCTATTGATTTGGATGGAACACTTTTAAGAAGTGATCACACCATCTCTGATTATACTGTTAACACTTTGCAAAAAGTTCAAGAGAAGGGACATCAGGTCATTATCTCTACAGGCCGCCCTTATCGCACTGCTTTTCCATATTATCAGCAGTTGGGGCTTCATACACCAATGATTAATTTCAACGGTTCTCTCACGCACATTCCTGAAAGCAAGTGGGCTTACGAGCACAGTGTAACGATTGACCGTCGTTACCTTTTAGAGCTTTTGGGAAAAGCTGAGCAGATTCAAGCAGACTTCATCGCCAGTGAGTACCGTAAGAATTTTTATATCACAACTGATTTTCCAGAGACCATTGAACCGCAACTGTTTGGAGTGTCTAAAATTACAGACAAGATGAAATTAGTGACCGAGAAAATCACTAAAAATCCTAATGCCATCTTATTCCAAACTAGAGTTGAAGATAAATATGCACTAGCTAGTGAGCTGCGCCAGCATTTTTCAGAAGAAATGGAAGTGGACTCTTGGGGGGGACCTCTCAATATCTTGGAATGCTCTCCTAAAGGCGTTAACAAAGCTTATGCCCTCAAGTATCTTTTGAATGCTTTAAACATTGATAAGAGCAAGCTCATTGCTTTTGGTGATGAGCATAACGATACTGAGATGCTTGCTTTTGCTAGCACAGGTTATGCTATGCAAAACGCTAATCCATTGCTCCTTGATTTTGCTGATGAGCAGATTTCTTGGACCAACAATGAGGATGGGGTTGCTAGAAAACTAGAGGAACTCTTTTTATCATAAGTGAATAGGACAGAAGTCATGATTTTAAAGTCTCAACTTCTTTTCACTATCTTATTTCCAAACTAAGGTTGAAACTGTCTAGTGGACTATCTAGGTGAACACTTATAACTAAAGAAGCGTCCCAATCAACCACTGCATCAAAGTAAGCCTACGTTAAAATTTAAGAGGCAGGGATACTTTTCTCCACCCTCTTTTTGATATAATTAAGAGAACTATAACACAACAATTATAGTGGATTGAATAAAGGTTAGGACATCATTAAGTAGCTTTGGCCTATTATTCAATCCACTATAAAACTAGATTAGGAGGAAATTGTGCCTGATAATTTAGCATTACGGATGCGACCACGAAATATTTCAGAAGTCATTGGGCAACAGCATTTGGTCGGGGAAGGTAAAATTATTCGTCGCATGGTTGACGCTAATATGTTGTCTTCGATGATTCTATACGGCCCTCCCGGTATCGGTAAGACATCCATTGCTTCTGCAATCGCAGGAACAACTAAATGGGCTTTTCGAACGTTTAATGCAACGGTTGATAGCAAAAAACGTCTCCAAGAAATCGCTGAGGAAGCTAAATTCTCTGGCGGTCTCGTTCTTCTGCTCGATGAGATTCACAGACTAGATAAAACCAAGCAAGATTTTCTATTACCGCTGTTAGAAAATGGCAATATCATTATGATTGGGGCAACGACAGAAAATCCCTTTTTCTCCGTCACTCCTGCCATTCGCTCGCGAGTACAAATTTTTGAGCTTGAACCATTGTCTAACGATGACATTAAGGTAGCAATCCAGTGTGCTATTTCAGACAAGGAAAGAGGCTTTGCCTTTGACATTAACCTTGACGAAGATGCTCTAGATTTTATCGCTACAGCTACCAACGGGGACCTTCGTTCTGCTTATAATTCACTTGATTTAGCGGTGATGTCCACTCAAGAAAATGAAGATGGTAGTCGCCATATTAGCTTAGACACTGTTGAAAATAGTTTACAACGAAGCTATATTACCATGGATAAAAACGGAGATGGGCATTATGACGTCTTATCTGCCCTGCAAAAATCCATCCGTGGGTCGGATGTCAATGCTGCGCTACACTATGCAGCTCGGCTCATTGAAGCTGGAGATTTACCAAGCCTAGCCAGGCGGCTAACTGTTATTGCCTACGAAGATATCGGCCTTGCCAACCCTGAAGCACAAATGCATACCGTAACCGCTTTAGAAGCAGCTCAAAAAATCGGATTCCCTGAAGCTCGCATCCTCATCGCCAATGTAGTCATTGATTTAGCCCTGTCACCTAAGTCCAACTCAGCCTATGCTGCCATGGATGCTGCCTTATCTGATTTGAGAAAATCAGGTAGCCTCCCAATTCCAAGACATCTCCGAGATGGGCACTATTCTGGCAGTAAAGAATTGGGAAATGCTGTGGATTATCTCTACCCACATGCCTATCCTGAAAAATGGGTGAAACAACAGTATCTGCCAGATAAACTATTGGGAGCTAACTATTTCCAAGCCAACGATACTGGAAAATACGAACGTGCTTTAGGAGTTAATAAAGACAGAATTGATAAATTGTCACGATAAATGAAGAGGTTGAGACAAAAATATCTCAACCTTCTCTTTTTGATAGCAATAACAGATTGGCGCAGTGGTTGATTGGAGGTCTATAACTGGACCCTTCTTTCATTTTCAAGTGTCCACCTAAAATAGTCCACTGGACTATTTTAGTACTACGCAATCGTTAGCGGCCATCCTAATCAACTGTGCGGAGGTGGGACGACAAAATCGAAATCGTCTTTTTTGACGATTTAACGATTTTTGTCCCACTCTCTTTTTATTATGAATTTGGGTCATCTAGTGAGCGACCGTGAAGGCCTTTCTCACGTTGGAGCTGACGTAATTTTTCAGGTGTCACATCATTCCCTTCTTCGTCAACAACTTTAATGCCTGCAATGTGGTGACGGACAGCACGACGATACCCTTCAATATATTCTTCACGAAGTTTCGCCTGCTCCACTTTTTCATCAGCGGTTAAACCAACTGATTTTTTCTTGCGAGCTAGCTCATTGATTCGGTCAATTTTGGCTTGTTCCATGCTTACTCCTTTCTTTTATACCTACGATAGTATCCATTTTCCTTCATTATCTGGTAAATAAGCTTCTTGCGGATTCAATGGGTTATAACATTTTCGAACCCTTTTAAGGTCTGGTAACTTAGATTTCATTTCGTATTCAGTAGGGATTGGACTTAGTTTATAGACTTTTCCTATACGATAGATAATAACGTCATAAACTTCATAGTACTTACCATACTGAATAAGAATAAATATTAACACGAGAATTTTTAAAGGGTAAAATCCTCGAAAAATAGCCGATTGTTTCGTGTGTACCATTTTTCTTGAATTTTTGCGCCTCACCGCTGGTCTAGCTTGTCCTTTCTCTCGCTTACAGGTTTTACGCACCCAACGAAAGATTAAAAAGAGGGCAAGAATAAGAGCAAAAATCTCTAAAGGGATAAGAATATAAGAAACTAGAAAATTTCTTAAATCATAGAAAACTTCTATCTTATGCCTTACTTGGTATTCAATCGGTTAAAGGCTGCAACAGAACTTGCTTTGGCAACAAGGCTATCCAAGAGGGCAAGGCGGTTATTTTTCAACGCTTCATCGTCTACCATAACCATTGTGTTATCAAAAAAAGCATCAATAACAGGGCTTAGGGCGAAGAGCTTATTCAATTTCTCAAAGGAGCTACCTGTCAATGTCAAGTTAACACTCGCCTCTGCCAAAGCTTTTTCAGAATCATTTTCAAATAGTTCTGCTGTCACACTTACACCTGCGCTAGCTTTTTCCGCCAAATTAAAGACACGAGAGAGGGACTCAACTGCTGCTTTGTAACCATCCGTTTGACTAGCTGCCACAAGGGCTTCTGCCGCTGCCAACATTTCGGGAACAACGAAAGTAGAACCAGCTAGTACCGCTTCCTTAATATCTTTTGGCGTTTTGCCCATCATCTTGTCCACACGCGCCTTGATAAAGTTGATAACCTCAGCTTTATTGTCATAGGTCAAGCTATCAAACGATAGGGCGTAAAGGCTGTCAACCAGCTCATCCATTGGAATAGTCCAACCAAAGGCATCCAAGATACGGACAATCCCTTGAGTCGCACGGCGAAGGGCATACGGGTCATTAGAACCACTCGGAATGAGCCCTACTGAGAAGAATGACAAGAGGGTGTCTAGCTTGTCAGCCAAGGAAAGCACCGCACCAACTTTTGTCCTAGGAAGCTCACCCTCGGCTGAATTTGGCAAGTAGTGCTCACGAATCGCTGCCGCAACAGCCTTGTCCTCACCTGCAAGAAGGGCGTATTTCTCACCCATAATCCCTTGAAGTTCGTCAAATTCACCAACCATACTTGTCAAGAGGTCAAACTTGTAGATTTGGCTCGCACGGTCAACCGCAGCTGTTTCTTCTGCTGACAGACCAGCTTGTTTGGCAAGTGACGCGGCAATGACTTGGGCACGGTTCATGTGCTCTGCAAGCGAACCAATTTTTTCATGGAAGGTCACGTTTGCCAATTTTGCCACAAGGTCAGCAATGTTGAGTTTTTGGTCCTCACGCCAGAAGAATTCCCCATCTTCCAAACGTGCCACAAGCACTTTTTCATTTCCTTTAACCACATTTTTAATGTGCTCAGCGTTACCATTACGCACCGAAATGAAGTTTGGCATGAGTTTTCCAGCCTGATCACGCACAACAAAATAACGTTGGTGGTTCTTCATTGAAGTGACCAAAACTTCCTCTGGAACATCGAGGTATTTGGCATCGAAGCTACCCATGAAGGCAGTTGGGTACTCGACAAGGTTCAAGACCTCATTCAACAAGTCTTCGTCAATCTCCACCTGAACATTTTGTTCCGTTTCAATCGCCTTAATTTGCCCTACAATCATGTCTTCGCGCTCTTTAGCATCTGCGATGACAAATTGACTGCGCAAATCAGCTTCGTAAGAATCTGCTGAGGCAATCTCAGTTTCTTGCCCCAAGAAACGGTGTCCACGGCTGACGCGTCCAGAATGGATATCCAAGAAGTCAAGCTCGAGTGCCTCATCATCCAAGAGAACTGTCAAGGTGTGGACAGGACGAATGTATTCAAAACTATTCTTAGCCCAGTGCATGCTGACTGGGAACGTCAAACTAGCAAGCACCTTAGGCACCCCTGCAAGAACTTCCTTGGCAGGTTTTCCTGCTTCATTTTTGGTCACATAGACATACTCTTCACCTTTGATTTCCTCAAAGCGGATATCTGCTGTTGTCAAACCTTTTCCGCGGACAAACCCTTCTGCTGCCTTGGTGAAATTCCCATTGCTATCCACGGCGATTTTCTTGGCAGGACCTTTGAAATCCTCTGTCAAATCTGTCTGCGCATCTGCTAAACCAAGTACACGCACTGCCAAGCGGCGTGGCGTTGAAAAGGTTTCAATGGCATCAAAACTCAAACGATTTTCCTTTAAAAAATCTGCCATTTTTTCACCTAATTGTTTTTCACTTGGGGTTACAACGTAGGCTGGAAGTTCTTCCAAGCCTAACTCAATAAGTAGATTTTTTGTCATAATTATTTCCTTTTTCTTTTTCTATTCGATTAGTTCTTCAATATCTATAAACCGAGGAGTAAACGAGGTTGCTGTAGGAAATCTTTCTATTTCACGTTTCGAAAAATACTTCTTTAGCTTCTCATTAACTTTATTCTTAGTAGACCGAGGAAGCAAAATAGTTATTTTCAAAACTTTTTCATTTTTTTCAGGAATAATGCTAATTTGCTCATCGTCATTTAATTCAAGAACAGCACCTAGACCTTTACCATACTGTTCCCAATTCTCAAAAGTAAGATCCGGGAAAGAATATTTAAATTTTAAACTTCTCCCTATGATTACTTTATCATGATTATCACTTGAATTTACAGGCATTTTACTCTCCCTCTTCTAACAACTTAACGCGTGTTTCTTCGTCCAAAAGTGGGAAGCCGAGTTTTTTGCGTTCTGCGACAAAGGTCTTAGCAACGACACGAGCAAGGTTACGAATCCGTGCAATGTAGCCTGCACGTTCCGTTACAGAAACAGCTCCACGCGCATCAAGCAGGTTGAAGGTATGGGAACATTTCAAGACATAGTCGTAGGCTGGGTGAACCAAGCCTTCTTCTAAAGCGCGCGCCGCTTCTTTTTCAAATTTCTCAAAGTTTTCAAGAAGCATGTCTTGGTTTGAAATCTCAAAGCTGTATTTTGAGTGCTCAAACTCTGGTTGCAAGAAGATTTCACCGTACTTAACCCCTGGTGCCCACTCAATGTCATAAACCGAATCCACTTCCTGAATGTATGACGCCAAACGTTCCAATCCGTAAGTGACTTCAGCCGTTACAGGGCTTGTTGCCAAACCACCGACTTGTTGGAAGTAAGTGAACTGAGTGATTTCCATCCCATCAAGCCATACTTCCCAACCAAGACCAGCTGAACCAGTTGATGGGTTTTCCCAGTTATCTTCAACGAAGCGAATATCGTGTTCTAACGGGTTGATTCCTAATTTTTCCAATGACTCAAGGTAAAGCTCTTGAATGTTTGATGGTGATGGTTTCATGACCACTTGGAATTGGTGGTGTTGGTACAAACGGTTTGGGTTCTCACCATAACGTCCATCCGCTGGACGACGACTTGGCTCCACATAAGCCGCATTCCAAGGCTCAGGACCAATGGCACGAAGGAACGTATAAGGTGACATCGTTCCTGCACCTTTTTCATTATCGTAAGCCTGCATCAACATACAGCCTTGGTCATTCCAGTATTGTTGTAGTGTGAGAATAATCTCTTGGAAAGTTAATTTTTTAGACATCATTTGCTCTCTTTCTTGGTAAGTGTATCTTGCGATGTTTCAGTTTCAAAACGATATTTTTTGAAACTGAAACAAGTGCATAGCCTAGGCAAATCGTTATAACGATTGCCGTTAGTTGCTTAAACCTTTAGATTTATTAGCAACTTTGGCTAGGTGGAAAGTAAGTTTTTTATTCATTGAATTCCTCCAATTATTTGAATTATTTTATGACTAGCTTTAGGATATGAAAAAGAACCACGCTCCCCACTCCCATGCCATCTGACATAGGGGCGTTGAAAACGCGGTTCCACCCTAATTTATTACTTCATTTATTTTGTTGTTAACTTGACACGTCAAGCGAAAGCGCCAATTACTCCTTGCCTCTACTCGGCTTCCACCACCCCGAACTCGCTAAAGAAACAATCAGAATAACCTTCTTTCTTAGGCATTATTATAGCAGAAAATAAAGCGGTTGTCTAATATTAACAGACTTCGAATCATTCCTGTAGTTGCTAATTTCAATGAGTGATTTCAGGATAGAAAAGTCAATTTTTTGAAAATACAATCAAATAACCCATATTATGCGCGATACAACTGTCCTTACACCCACAATTTCAATTACCTTTATATCTGAAAACGCCAAAACTTTGTGGCGATAATGTTGAAAAACGGATGTTCTTCTATAAGTTGATAAACTAAAACGTTAATATCATGTGGTGATTTTTATTTTTATAGTCTTCCAATCGCTTAATAGGACTGGGAGAAAGAACAATGGGAATGATTCGACTTTTAGAACTAAAGCTTGTCAACTAAATTCTTTTTATTGATGCGTACATTAACAAATAGATAAAATCCTGATAGTAACGCAAACAATATCACAATAATTGCAACGGGCATCAACTCAGGAGCATCGTAACTAGCTAACGCCATTAATGGAATAGCCAAAAGCGCATAAGGGATTAGCATTATTTAACCAGCTGCGACAGCTACTTGATTTTTATCAGGAAAATCAACAAACCAAGTAAATGGTAAAAATAAACGAATCCACTTTTTCTTTTCTGTTAATGATATTAGAGAGGTGGCAAATAAACTTAATATTCTATATCCTACCCAAGCTAAAAGATTATACCAAAGTAAAAAATACAACGCCAATAGAAAACCGATAATTACTTCAACAAGTCCTCGACTTTCGCCCGCTCTTCTTTTCGGAGCAAAGGCATTAGCTAGCAATACTCCGACACCTACCATAGGGATATGCTGTACATAGGTATCAAGTAAAGGTACATCATAGCCAATTTTGATATATTGCAATCCTTCTTGAATATATACATTATTTTCACTATCAATATAGGTCCCTTCTTTATATGGACTAAGTGTACCTACTGGTTGTTTAATATACTCATCTGCTGTTTTTCTAAAAGTCACTCCATCACCTACTATTCTTTCACAAACTTCGCCTGTTTCAATCTTGAATCATCCGTATCCAATGTTAACACATTCCCTTCAATGGTATAATCCACTGTTGAGCCATCATTTTCAGCTGTTAATGTTTTCCTATCTTGATCAACTGTTAACTTTTGACTATCTTTATCGTTACAATCATCTGACAAAGTCTCAAAAGTTAACGAACCTGTTTCACCATCAATCTCAGTAGTAACTTCCCAAGTTGCTTCACCTTCATCATATCTTCCATTAACGTGCGGAGCATCTACTTGATAGACATAGGTACCATTATCATTTTTAGCTCCGCAGGCTGTAAGAATACATACCCCAATCACACTCAAAATGACATATCTCAAGCATTTTGTTATCTTCACTTCATTCTCCTTAATGTACAATAGTATAATTTACCAGCATCGGAAGAACATAATACTCCTCCGCCCTATAATCTTTTAACTAACCTATTTTCCCCAAACCTACTCTCTGTCTAATATTTTTCTAAAAACTACTTTTTTCTCAACTTTTTTGTAAAATCTGTTGAAATTTGTAACATTTCCTTTATAATATATACTGTATTATTTTGTAATTTTTAGTAAGGAAGTTCTATGAAATCAAAAAGCGAATATTTTTATCTTTTTCTCAGCGTTATTGTCCTATCAGCATTGGCTGCTTTATACCTAGTATTTGGCCGAAATTTTGGGGCTTATCAAGCAAGCACCCAAACAGCTAATAGTCGTGAAATTTCAACGACTGAGGAAGAATTATCACCCGAAGAGAAACAATTAATGGAGTTAGAGAACGCTCTCTCCGATTTAGAAAATACACCAAGCAACGAAAAATTAGTGGCACTTCAAGATCAAGTTGCAAATATAGCAGATCAAACTAAGAAAGACGAGCTTCAAAAGCGGCTTGATACGGCAAGTACCGAATTGGCTAACCAAACAGCAGCTGAAACGGCTGTCGTAAATGCTGAAGGATATCGCATCCTTTATAATGTCGAAGTTGCACAGGCTGCTATTAATCTGTTAACGTCTGCGGAAAAAAAAGCGGAGCTCCAACAACGACTTGATGTTGTATCTACAGCCATTCAATCTACCTATAGTGAACAAACAACACTTGCAGTCTCTCAACAATAACCAAAAATAACCTTCAGACTTGTAATAAGATAGTCTATTACAAGTCTGAAGGTTTTTATTATCGTTTAGTTTGAAAATAATACCCCCTTTATCCCCATTACAATTTATACTCATTCAGAATCAAAATTAGCAGTTTAGTTAAAAATAAAAGTTTACGAACATATAAACTAAAAGACGTTTCTTTCACCATAGTGATATTCTTATCGGTGGAACGGATGGAATTTGATTATCTAGGGAAGGACTGTCAAATCCTATCACTGAGAAACAGGAGAGTTACCTTAGAAATGAGAGAGTTCAGAGTTTACGCTTGTTAAGAACAGCTTTTAGGAGCACTACCGAAATTGAAAATCAATGTCGTAGTAATTCCACCAAAAGGGGATGATTAGGTTGGACAATATCAAGGAGTCAACATGTAGAGCCAAGCATCTACTGCGATAAACAGGCTCAAATCTAGCAACGAGATCACCGTAGGAGATTTTGAGGCAGACTTTGTCAACTTTATTTCCCACTTCGAAAAAGACCCCTTTTGATTGTCCGCACTCTTAAGAACGGAACAAAAAGTAATTTTTGATTTTTGTTAAGTATTACCCGTGGTGCTAGTTGATTTTCAACGACAATAAAAAAACCAAAAGAACTATACTGTAAGTGACAAAACAAACAGGAGGTAGTCCTAATGAGCCACTTACAGTATACCGCTAAATCCCATCATTTCCAATGGAATATCAAACAATTATCCCAAATCAGTTCCCAATTTTATCGTAATTACTGCCCCGATTCGTTGAAACATCGTCGCAATATCGGTTTAGCGAAAGTTTCAGATGAGTCTCTTCTTGTTTTATTACTACTTCAAGCTGAGTTAGGCATTACCTCTCAACGCCATTTTTTATCTAGTGAATTTGTCAATTTTTCTTTGGTGCCAACTTACTAGAAAGAAGCCGATTTAACAGACGAACAAAACAATTGATTTGGTTGGTTCAACTCATTCGACAAGCCTTGAGTGGGGCAATCTCGCCAGATACTATTGTGATTATGGACAGTTTTCCATTGCCGCTTTGCCAGCCTATTCGCAATCATAGAGACAAGATTTTCAATGATTTCGCTGATATTGGGTATAATGTCGCTAAAAACCTTTGGTTCTATGGTTTTAAAGTCCATATGTTGGTCACTTTATCGGGGGTTATTCTCAACTATGTTGTGACACCAGACTCTGTTCACGACATTAAAGTCGTTGATGAACTCCTAGAAGACGGTAGGCAATCTGTAGTTCTTGCCGATTTAGGCTATCTCAGTCAAGAGCTAAAAGATAGCTTAGAACAGAAAGGCTATCACATATGGACACCTTTACGTCAAAACATAGTCGGTGCAGAACAGCATAATCACTGGCAGTTACTTGTCATGAGAAGAACGATCGAAACTCGCTTTTCTGAACTTTGTGCGCTATTTAATATTGAACACACGTTAACGAGAAGCATTAGGGGACTACAATTGAGAATCGAACAAATCATACTGGCTTATCATTTGAGATATTTTATTAACTAGCACCACGGGTTAAGTATTACTTCTATCACCTTATGGTTGTTTCACAATGTATTATTACTGGTATTTTTTGTAATTTTATGGGCCATAAAGATACTTTCAGACTGAGCTTAAAAATGAGAAAGCGAGTAAACTTAGACCTGTCAAGATGAAATAAAACTCCCAAGAAGGCTCTCAAACTTTTTTAGGAAAATCATTTTGACTTTTGACAAGTATAGAATCGCTATATCCATAGTAAAAAAGCATAAGGTCACTCTTCAACATGTGATATACTCCCCTTATAGTGGACAGTGAAAAAACAAAAATTCACTAGAAACTAAAAGGGGAGTTTTCGTATGTCAAAAAGAATTCCAAAATCAGTAGAAGAAAAACTAGAGATTGTTAACTTGTATCTAGAAAAAGGGAAATCCATTTCAAGCTTAATAAGGGAATATGGCGTTAGTGATACCACCATTAGGACTTGGGTTCGTAAATACCAACAGCTAGGTATAGCAGGACTAAGAGAAAGTAATACTTGGACGAGGAAGTCAATACACTTCACGGGAATACTGGATAGTAACGCCCCAATATCAGATGCCACACTCTAGGTAACGAATTGGTAAATGCATTGACAATGCGCCAATTGAGAGTTTCTTTGGTCACTTTAAGACGGAGTGTTATGATTTGAAGGCTTACAAGACATTTGAGGAATTAGTTTATGATATTGATGACTATATCTATTTTTACAATAACGAACGATTTCAAGAGAAGCACAACGGCCTTGCCCCTCTTGAATTGAGGGACAAGGCCGTTGCTTAATTTTTTATTATTTCATTGTCCACTTGACGGGGAACAGTTCAATGACGTTATACTTTTTGTGTATAAAATATTTATAATCATTAAGCAATTTCATATCCCATCAGAAGACCACCTTCTTCAGCATAGAATGAACAAAGTCCGGATGTTGGAACATCTTGAATGTCTGCGCCTGGGAACTTAGCATGAATCGCCTCTCTAATTTGCTGGCAAATTTTATCATTGTTATGATGGGCAATAATCGCTTTTCCACCTTGATAACCCGCTTTTAGCATTTCTTCAACTAAGGCAACAACCGCTCTTTTCTGTCCACGAGGTTTCTGAAGAAGCTCTAATTTCCCTTCGTCGCTAGCTTCACCAACCATACGGATATTGAGTAAGCCAACAACTTTTCCCAATAATTTACTTAATCGTCCATTTTTTACTAAATTATCAACTTTAGCAAGAGCGAATATCAATTTCGTTTTAGCCCGATAGGCTTTCATTCCTAAAACGACATCTTCAAATCCAAGACCTTTTTCAATGAGACTTTTAGCATGAAGGACCAAGAGATCAATTTCACCTCCTGCTGATAAAGTATCCACAATATGGATATTAACATTTGGATACTCTTCAAGAAACATTTCCTTGGCTACTCGAGCACTATTATAGCTCCCTGATAAGCCACCTGTAATTGTAAAAACTAGAATATTTTGTGCTCCCTCAAAAGCTCTTGCATAGGCATCTGGACTTGGACAAGCTGAACTTGCAGGTGCTGATGACGCATACATATTAGCCATCATTTGGTCAATATCAAGCCCGCTATCATCTACATAGACTTCAGATCCTATTTGAATTGTTAAAGGAACAGATACAAATTCTGTTCCGTTAGCAAGATTCTCTAATTCTCTAAAGTTACAGCCAGAATCAGCTACAATCTTCCACATCATCATTTCCCTCCAAGGAATGTATTTCAATTATCAAACTATGCTAATTATAGCACAGTTTCAAAATTTTTACCAGTATTACTTCTTCAAAGCATAGGTTTCAATCGCTCGTGCTACTCCCGCTTCATCACAGCTACTCGTTTCATATTTTGCTATTGATTTAACCGTTTCAGTAGCATTCCCCATAGCAACACTAACTCCCGCAAAAGCTAGCATTTCCAAATCATTATCTGCATCTCCTATCGCCATTACTTCCTCAGGAGAATAACCAAGATCCGCAGATAATTTCGCCAGTGCACTTGCCTTTGTAACTCCTTTAGGCATTGCTTCAAAAATATAGGATTGGCTACGCACCGTACTAAATGTTTTCGATAAAAGTTCTGCTTGCTCAGCCTGAAAAATATCCAAAACAGACTTTTCAGCAAGATACATCGCTTGAAAAATTGGTCTATTGTCAAAAACAGTTCCTAAATTGACAGGTTTTGCTTCCGTAAAAACTAATCCTGCATCGTAAGCAACAAGATCTGGAACAACATTTTCCAAAACCGTGTAATTAATCTGATCTGCAAAAGTTAAATAAACACCTGGGTAATCTGCACTAGCTTTTGCCAAAAGAGCCACATCCTCACGCAGAAGCTCTGAATACGAGTGTAAACTCCAGTCAGAAGTATGGTGAACCGAACAACCATTGTTTAAAATCGCATATTCATCATGACCTGCAAAATCCAATTGTTCAAAATATGGAATGACACCAGACTGCATACGACCTGTGCAAATAACAACCTTTATACCTGCTTCTGCTGCCTTTCGAATCGCAATAATGTTATCTTCAGGAATCTTTTTATTATGGTCAAGAAGAGTACCATCCATATCAATTGCAATAAGTTTAATCATATTCTATCCTTCGAACTTTCCTTTACAAATTCAAGCAACCAGGCCCAACTCCTATTTTAATCACATTTCAAAGTTACTCCCTTTCCATTCTATTATAGCATAGAATAGATAACGGTAAAGGAGAAATATTACCGTTGTCACAAGTAAGCATTAAGTAACCTTTTTATCCCTTTGGAACAATAAGAAACCTTTTTAACAGCTAGTCATCAGGGCTAAATGATATCAAACTATTTCGACCACTTAGCCTTTGGTAAATGCCAATTATGCTTAACCCCATAAACTCTCAAGCTAGTAATCACAACAACTAAAAAGTAATAAGCAAATTCACTGTGAATAATACGATAATGGATTAATACCGCTACTAAAATCGACCATCCTGCATAAATCTCACTACGAAGAACACCCGGTTTACGCCCTGCTAAAACATCACGGACAACACCACCACCTGTTCCCGTTAACACCGCTGCCACAATCACAGCACTCAGTGGTTGACCTAAATTTTCAGCATAAATTGCTCCCTGAATTGAAAAAGCCGCAAGGCCTATAGCATCTGTTAAAAGCCCTGCACGTTCCCAATGACGAGCTACTACATGTGGCATCAAAAAGAGAAGAAGTATGGCTACAAAAGCCACATTAAAACTTATCCCTTGACTCCAAAGTGCCGACATAGGGAGCCCTATCAGAAGATTTCGGATAGTTCCACCACCAAACGCTGTCATAAACCCTAGGACAAAAATCCCTAAGATATCAAACTCTTCCTCCATAGCCACAATAGCACCTGATAAAGCAAAAGCAACCGTTCCAATCAAACTTAAAATATTCCAAAATGTCCCGCCCAATGATATTACCAAAACTGTCTGAAATAAGAGTTTCTGCTCTGTATAAGACCGTTTTATATTCCTTCTAAAAAATAATTGATAACTGATTTGCTAGTGAGTTTACCTATTTAGAGGCCTAAAATATATTGACCATTTCATATACTAAATTATAGTAATGTCCTCTTTAGCTCTCTTAGTTTACCATGATTTTCTAAGAAAGAAAAGGGTTACACCATATCATAAAAATAGGGGAGGAAATTTCTTTAGACACTCCGCATTCAAAGAAATCTCTCCCACTTTTCAACACCTCATTTGTCAAATTAAGTTAGACATTTTCAAGTTAGTCAGAAAAACTTGATATGGTGTTTGATAGTTCAATGATTTCCTAGGAATTCTATTTCTTTTA
>NZ_JBHSOJ010000032.1:78353-80813 GCF_042656225.1 Streptococcus caledonicus | reverse complement strand
CTTCTCCTTAGAGACAACTCCTTTATTCTAGCAAATATTTCTAACGGTGTCAACTACTTTTTCTAGTTTTTTTCCTATATCTGCCTTTCTCTCTTACGAGACAACTCATATATCTTACCAAATATATCCTCTTCTTGTCAATACCTTTTTTTAAATTTTTTCTTTTTTTGGAATTTTAGCAAATTGTCAAGTCAAGTGCAACAAGTTCGTGGGTAGACTAGTATTCCATTTTGTAGTTAAGAAGTATGAAGAGGATTATAACTTTAATAAATCGTAAGCGTCCAATAACAGAGTATATTGAAACTTCCAAAGTCTTTGTTGACTCTGGAAGTTTTTGTCTCAAATAAGTCACTTGTTCACCAAGGAGGACGAGTTCATTAGACATGGTCTCTATCGTTTTTGTTAAACTTTCAATAATGTTATCTTTTGAACTCATGTTCATCCCTCCATTGTTTTTTTATATTATACCGAAAGAAAAGCCATGATTTCAATAGAAATCACGACTTTTTGTGATATTGATTTTAGGTGTAATAGAAACTCCCTTCATCAGCCAGTCAACCTGTTCAGAAGTTAAGGCTTTGACTTCCTTTTCTGTGTTTGGCCAGGTGAGTTTTCCATTTTCGAAACGTTTATAAAGTAGCCAGAAGCCTTGACCGTCCCAATAAAGTGCCTTAAAGCGATCTTTACGACCACCGCAAAATAGGAAGACTTGCCCTGAAAAAGGATCTAGTTCAAATTGACTTTTAACCAGATAGGCAAGTGAGTCAATCCCTTGACGCATATCAGTTTTCCCGCAGACAAGATAAACCTGCCCTAAATCATTGAGCCTGACGGTCATAAGTAAGTACCTTTTCTAAAATAAGTTCTAGTTGGTCTTGACTAAGGGGATGAAAGCAACTGATTTCTAGTTTACCGAATCTTAGTTTGAGGAGAAGATTGAACTGCTCCCTGTCAAGTGGACAATGAAATAATAAAAGATTAAGCAACGGCCTTGTTCCTCAATTCAAGAGGGGCAAGGCCGTTGTGCTTCTCTTGAAATCGTTCGTTATTGTAAAAATAGATATAGTCATCAATATCATAAACTAATTCCTCAAATGTCTTGTAAGCCTTCAAGTCATAACATTCCGTCTTAAAGTGACCAAAGAAACTCTCAATTGGCGCATTGTCAATGCATTTACCAACTCGTGACATAGAGCGTGTCATCTGATATTGGGGCGTTACCATCCGGTATTCCCGTGAAGTGGATTGACTTCCTCTGTCGCTGTGGATGATTGGTGTGGCATCTGGATTAGCTTCCATAGCCTTTCTTAGGTTCTCCATGACAAGTGGATTGACTGATATGGTAAGCCATAGAACCATCATAAAGGTCTTTAATAGCACTTAAATAAGCTTTACAACCTCGTCCATACCGTAAGTACACCATTTTTGATTAGGGGGTTGAGCTGTGAACTCTCGATTGAGAAAATTCTCTTCGATAGTCACAAAACTGGTCTTGGTGCAATAGCCTCGAGAACGACGGATAATTGATGAGATACCAAGGATACGCATTAAGCGACGAATTCGCTTCTTGTTATAAGTTGTTCTAAGTTTCCGATTGACAGCTCGCGTCATTCGACGGTAGCCTAAAATTCCCTTGCGTTTGGTATGGAGTTCCTTGATGGCTTTTAATAGTGTGCGATTTGTCTCCTCAGATGTAGTCTCTTTGTGATTAAGCCACTTATAATAACCTGAACGAGACACTCCAAGTCATTGGCATAACTGGCTAATAGAGGCTCCACTATGCTTATCGGAATAATCTTTAATAGCTTGAAATTCTTCTAAGTAACGTCCGAGTCTTACCGTCGGTTTCTGCGTCTGATTTCTTCTAACTTTTTGGCGCTAGCCGTTCGAAGCAAAGCGAGTTACGGATAGCCCTGCAAGGCTTGTCCAAGCGTTAGGAACAGGGTGACGACACGATTGGCAACAAGTAACTGCAAGCAGTCCTACCTCCATCTCTAAATAGCGGTTTCGCTCTTCTAGTTGCTTGTTTTTGAGCTGTAACTCTTCTTCTGGGGTAAGGTTCGTTTTACTGTCTACCCCTTTACCTCTGCGATCTAGGAGTCCTTGACTACCGTCCTTCTCAAACTTTCTCACCCAGGAATAAACTTGTTGGTAGGAAATACCATATTTCTCAATCGCTGCCTGATAATCC
This sequence comes from Streptococcus caledonicus, assembly GCF_042656225.1. Classification (NCBI taxonomy): domain Bacteria; kingdom Bacillati; phylum Bacillota; class Bacilli; order Lactobacillales; family Streptococcaceae; genus Streptococcus; species Streptococcus caledonicus. The sequence continues at coordinate 78,622 of NZ_JBHSOJ010000032.1, read as the reverse complement.
TTATCATGAATAATGGTGAAGTTGACAATCGCCACGCGTTCTTCAAAAGTGGTTTTTCGTCCCTGTTTCATACGACTTATTTATTCCTTTACTAGTTGCTTTGATTTCTATACCACTAGTATACCGTTTTAGCCACTTTTCGAGAACACTTCTAGAGGATATGTGATAAGTTTCAATGATTGTCTCCAAACTTCCTCGTCCAGATAGATAATCTTGTACGGCTTCTTCTTTGATTTCTTTTGAGTACCTCGTCCAAGTTTTCCTTTCTT
>NZ_JBHSOJ010000032.1:0-78176 GCF_042656225.1 Streptococcus caledonicus | reverse complement strand
TTCTACTGATTTTGGACTTCTTTTTGACATACGAAAACTCCCCTTTTAGTTTCTAGTGAATTTTTGTTTTTTCACTGTCCACTATAAGGGGAGTATATCACCTTATGTAATAGATTCCTCTTTCTTGTTCAGGCAGATCGTAAAGCTTTTACTTTTTCAGTGGGCTCCCAAATCGGTCCTCTCATTGTTCATTTTAATGGTCAATCTCCTACTACAATCTAATATTATTACTAAGTTTTTGCAGTCTCTCACAATCTATTAGAGAACCTCATTCAAGAGGTGATTAACATTGACATTTCAACATGTCCAATTTTCATCAGATACTTTTGCTAAATCAAACACTGCTTGACATACAACTTTGGTTTTTCACCTAACCATGTCAGTACACCTACTTAGGTAAATTACACCCCTAAAGAATCATTTAGACAAAATTTCTAATGTTTCAATTAAATTGTCAGCGTGAACTTCAATTGTATCACCACTAGCTTTAATTTTAACTTCCACAATGCCGTCAACTGCTTTTTTACCAACCGTTACTCTAATTGGTAATCCAATAAGGTCACTGTCTGAGAATTTAGATCCCACTCGTTCATTACGATCATCTGTCAACACATCGTAACCTTTTGCCATTAATTCATTTTCAATTTTTGCAGTTAATACCTGTGCTAATTCATCTTTTGTATTAACAGTAATTAGATGAACATCAAATGGCGCTAATTCTTTTGGAAAATTAATTCCCCATGCAAATTTGAAATCTCCTTTTGGCGTTCTATTGACAAACAGACGCGCATGCTGCTCGATAACTGCTGATAAAATACGGCTGACTCCAATACCATAGCAGCCCATAACGATTGGTACAGCTCTGCCATTTTCATCTAAAATAGTAGCACCCATACTATCTGAATAACGTGTTCCAAGCTTAAAGATATGACCAATTTCAATACCACGAGCAAATTTGAGAACGCCCTGCCCATCTGGCGAGACTTCTCCTTCTTTGACCTCACGAATATCCACATACTCAGCTGTAAAATCACGGTTAGGATTCACACCAGTCCAATGGTAACCATCTTCATTTGCTCCAGCGACAGCATTAGCAACATCTTGTACCTTACGGTCAGCAATAATTCGTATCTTTTCTGACAAACCAACTGGCCCAAGAGAACCAAATGTTGCTCCAAATAATTTGATAGCTTCATCTTCACTAGCAGGTTCTAGGAAATCGGCACCAAGGAAGTTTTTCAATTTAACGTCATTCACTTGGTCATTACCAACTAGTAAAGCCACAACTGGTTTTTCATCCGCGATAAATAGAAGGGTCTTAATCGTTTGTTCTTCTGTAATGTTTAGGAAATTAGCAACCTCATCAATAGATTTGCAATTTGGAGTTGCGACTTTAGTGAGTTTCTCTTGGACAACGACTTTATTAGAAGGCTTGTATTCATCCGTAGCCATTTCAAGATTTGCAGCATAATTTGACTCGCTTGAATAGGCAATCGTATCCTCACCAGAAACCAGCCAAGCATTTAATTCAGCCTTAATTTCTTCCAAGGTGTCCTTAGGTATTTCATTAATAGATGAAATAGATTTATCAAGAACAAGCCAACGGTCTAAATCTGTACGATTTGGAGTAATGGCCATAAATTCTTGAGAGTCTTTTCCTCCCATTGCACCACCATCACCAATGATTCCTTTGAATTCTAAACCAGCACGTGTAAAGATTGCTTCATATGCTTTTCGATAATCCTCATAAGTTACATCAAGGTCTTCATAACTACTATGGAAGCTATAACCATCTTTCATAACAAATTCACGGGTACGAAGAAGACCGTTACGCGGACGTTTTTCATCACGATATTTTGATTGAATTTGGTATAGGTTAAGCGGCAATTGTTTATACGATTTAACCGCATCACGTACTAACATTGTAAAGGTTTCTTCATGAGTTGGCCCCAATATGAAATCAGATTGATCTCTATTTTTTAACTTATAAAGATCTTCTCCGTAAGTCTCATAACGACCTGATTCGCGCCAAAGGTCCGCTGTCAAAAGAGCTGGTGCTAACATCTCTACTGCACCTATTTTTTCAAATTCTTGACGCATGATTGTCTTAAATTTTTCAATGGTACGATTTGCAAGCGGTAGATAGGCATAAATACCTGCAGACACTTGACGAACATAGCCTGCACGCAACATTAGGGCGTGACTAATCACTTGAGCGTCACTTGGCATTTCCCGAAGTGTTGGAATTAGCATTTTTGATTGTTTCATAATATAAGAGATATTAAGGGATAATTATTATCTAAAATTACCATAGTCTTTTAGGCTATTGTTTAAGCATTTGCTTCGTCATTTTACAATTAACCCGACAATGTTCAATAATTAAATTCCCTATTAAATTCCTTTCTTGTTCGAATTGATTATTACTGAAAAAGACTTACGCAAATATGTCTTTAATTATTGCCATTTTGGTTAGAAAAATACTCGCATGATATCATTCCATGTAACTGCTATCATCAGCACTACCATAACGGCAACTCCTACAAGAGTTACATAAGTCTCTGTCTCTTGTTTTAATGGTTTTCTACGGAGAGCTTCCAGGATATTAATCACTATTTTACCACCATCTAAGGCAGGTATTGGGATTAAATTAAAAATTCCCAAGTTAATCGAAATGGTAGCCATAAGGTAAAGAACAGATTCTATTCCGTTAGAGGCAGCTTGGTTCGACATTTGGTAAATCGCAACTGGGCCACCTAATTTATTTAGGCTAAAATTAGTAATCAAACTTTTTAAGGCATCTAGAATGAGAAAGGCTGTTTCCCATGCTTTGATAAATCCTCCTTTGACTTTGTCCAAGAAACCTGTTTTTAAAGATGGCGTCACACCTATGTAGAAAGCACCATTATTTTCCAACGGAGTCACTGAGAGTGTCTTGGTTTGTCCTGAAGATTTTTTCACTTCTATCTCAATAGGAGCATCTTCTCCATTTTTGTCAGCATTTAATCTCACCACTCTCTGTAAACTAGCCCAGTCAGTCACTTCAACTCCAGCAATAGAGAGAACAGTATCACCGGTTTGCCCACCAGCTTTTGCGAACGCACCGGCTTCTAATACTTGAACCTGTGTCGTTTCAAGATTTTCTACTCCACCCTGCATAAAAATCAAAACAATAAACACAACAATTCCAAGGATAAAATTATTCATGGGGCCAGCAAAGTTTGTTATCATCCTGCCTGGTATGGTAGCATTTTGATACTGAACATCTATCGGAGCAATACGAACTTCAGTGCCCTCTTCTTCTACAATAGTGGCATCATGATGAACAGTATAGTTTTTCTCATGGCCGAGAACCATTCCTGTAATAACTAGTTGCTTTTCTAAATCATAGCTAATAATATTAATCGGTAAAGCTGTTTTATCAAGTTGCTTACCTGATAAATTAATACGTGTCACCAAACCTTCTTGATTTAATGTTAAAGCCGCTGGAGTGCCTGTTTTAATTTCAGTGGCATCATCTCCCCAGCCAGCCATACGGACGTAACCTCCCAATGGCAACAAACGAATCGTGTAGGCTGTACCATCTTTTCCAATATGTGCAAATATTTTCGGTCCCATACCAATAGCAAATTCACGAACTAAAATTCCTGATTTTTTGGCAAAATAGAAGTGTCCAAATTCATGAACTGTGACGATAATTCCAAAAATAATAACAAAAGATAAAATACCTAGCATAGCACCTCCTAAAACAGACCAAAGAAATGCATGATTGGGAAAACAAATATCATGCTATCAAAACGATCAAGAACACCTCCGTGCCCTGGAATTAATTTTCCAGAATCTTTAACACCAAAATAGCGTTTCAAAGCACTTTCTACTAAATCACCAAATTGAGCAAAAATACTAAAAATAGCAACAAATAATAACATTACCAAGAATTTTTGAGGAGCATAAACTGTCGGTTTTACCAGCATAAAAAGAATTGATACAACTACTGCTGATAAAACACCTCCTAAACTTCCCTCAATCGTTTTATTTGGTGAAACAGCTGGAAGAAGTTTATGCTTACCATACGAGCGCCCTATCATATAAGCTCCTATGTCTGTCGCCCAAACAATAAACAAGGCCAACAATACCTTATCTAAACCTGCAATACGAGCATTAATAAGATTTTGAAAACCAATCCCTACATAAAAACTAGAGGCAATGGGAAAAAGGGCATCATCAAAATGGTATTTCCCAAAATTTAGTACCGTTCCTGCTAAGAGAAAAAACACCAAAATAGTATATGCACTAAGACTGGCATCAACTGGTAAAAATGTAAAATAATGATCCATAGGAACTGCCAAAACAAAAGCTCCTAGCATCGCTAGTAGTCCTTCAAAAGAAAAAACTTCATAACCTTTCATTTTAACAATTTCAGAAACACCAATCATTGCTAATATTCCGACAAATATCTGAAAGGCAACTCCTCCAAACCAGAGAAATGGGGCAAAAATCAGTAGAGCCACTGCACCAAAAATCACACGTTCCTTCATTTACTCCTCTTTCTAAATGCCACCGAATCGACGGTGACGACGATTGTATTCCTCAATGGCTGCTATTAAGCCTTTCTCTTTAAAATCGGGCCACAGAACATCTGTAAAATAAAACTCACTATATGCTGATTGCCAAGGTAAAAAATTACTCAAACGCAATTCACCACTTGTACGAATAATCAAATCGGGATCACGATAAAGATAGGGCAGAGTTGCGGTCTGTAGATAATTCGCAATTAAATCTTCAGTGATATCACCGGAATTGAATCGTGCATCTAAAACATCTTGAGCAATGTGTCTAACTGCCGAAACAATTTCAGCCCTTCCTCCATAATTCAATGCAAAGTTAAGGATTAATCCCGAATTTCGTCTAGTCAACTCACGCGCTCGATTAAGAGCATTTAAAGTTTCCCTAGGTAAACGACTCGTATCTCCTATCATTTGCACTTTGACATTATTCTTGTGGAGTTCAGGAACATATTTGTCAAAAAATTCAACCGGCAAGCTCATAATAAATTTAACTTCATCGACAGGCCTTGTCCAGTTTTCTGTTGAAAATGCGTAGACGGTTAGGACTTTAACACCTAGATCTGCTGCTTTTATAGTCACAGACTGAAGCGCGTCCATTCCTGCCTTATGTCCTATAACTCTAGGTTGCAAGCGTTTTTTAGCCCAACGGCCGTTCCCATCCATAATGATTCCAATATGCTTAGGAATTTTTTCTAAACTCACCTTGCGAGATTCTTTTTTTCTTCTAAATGTAAACATAACATTTCCCTATTTTTAATACTCTACTCTCTATTTTACCATAAATTAGCCAAATTAAACGATTTTCCGCTTTATCTTCCAATAAAATCGCTTGTGACCATCCCTATGTTCTGATAAGCAACCCGATGCATCGGCTCTTTCATGTTCTTTATAAAAAAACGAAATGATTATACAATTTTAAACTCTATTTTACCCAAATTAAATTCGTTTAACGATGAAACTGACCGTTATGTGATTTTGCAGAAATTATATATAAAACGCTTTCATTTTTAGGTAAAAAAGTGTATAATGTAATCAAAAGGAGGTGTTCTTTATGATTACACAAGCTTATCGTCACATTTTAGTTGGTATTGATGGCTCACCTCAAGCTGAATTAGCTTTTGAAAAAGGCTGCGCTGTTGCTCTGCGTAATGATGCTCAGCTTGTCCTCGCCCATGTCATCGATACGCGCACATTACAAAATATCGCAACTTTGGATACATTCGTTTTTGAAACATTAGAAAAAGACGCTAGACAGATGCTCGAAGACTATCGTATACAGGCTTTAGACAAAGGCGTCAAAGATGTCAATACGGTCTTAGAATTCGGCAATCCAAAAACACTTTTGTCAGTTGATATTCCTGAATCAGAAAATATTGATTTAATTCTACTAGGAGCGACAGGTCTCAATACTATTGAAAGAATTCTTATCGGCTCTTCTTCAGAATATATCATGCGGCATGCCAAGGTAGATATTTTAATCGTCCGAGAAGAAAGTAAAACATTATAAATTGAGAGTGGCTAATCTCTAGCTCCTCTCACACTACCGTGCGTGCTGTTCGGCACACGGCGGTTGAATTAACTTTTAACGCATGTCATTCAAGATAACAATCTAAGCAAGAAGAGGTTGGACAAACCAGCACGATGGCAAAGCCCTCACTAAGAGTATAGCACTTAGCGAGGGCTTTGCCTATTAGTTTTCATTGCTTTGTGGGTGTGGGATCTGCCATCATGCTGGTTTGTCCCAACCTCTTTTAATAACATTCACTAAATTTATTCAACTTCTTCTACAGCTGAAGACTCACCTTCTGCAACTACTGGAGTCAAATCAGATGTAGTTGGTGTAACGACACGTTTTATTGCAGATAATTCAAAAGTTAAATACACGCCATCAACATCAAGAACAATGGTCTTAGCGTCAACATTGACTTCATCAACAACCGCATACATCCCACCAATTGTAACAACTTCGTCACCTTTTTTTAGTTGAGCTAACTGGTTTTGGCGTTGCTCAGCTTGTTTCTTTTGACTACGGCTAGTAAAATACATCATCCCTGCCATCATAACAAGCATAATTAAAATCGTTGCATTCATCTTTTTCTCCTTAAATAAATACAGCAAAACTCTTTTGACAAGACTTCTCTGTTTAATCGTCAACAACAACTATACCAAATTCTAAATGATTTTTCAAATATCAGTTATAAACTCCGTAATAGCATCTTCTGAAAGTGAAGAATCACAGACAACCTTGACTGTTCCACCATTTGATACTAAAAGACATGGAACCGTGGGAATGCCGTACTTAGAACGGAATTTTTGAATTTCAGTAGCATCACTGAAATCCTCACTGTTTAAAAAATAAACCGCTTCATTAAGTGCGTTAGCCACATTGGTAAGCTTAGGTTCAAATAAACGGCAAAATGGGCAGCTTGAACGCCCAATAAAAAGAGTGAACTTCTCAGCTGATTGAATACGATTCTCTGCTTCTAAAGCAGTTATTTTTACAAAACTTTGTGCAAATGTCATACCGACCTCCTCAATAATAGTACCCTTATCATAAATGTTTCACTCCAAAAATGCAACTTTCTGATACCAATAAAGCCACATCATTATAATAAAGATACTGGTCCAAGTCCAATCAGATCACTACAGGATTTTAGAAATCTCTAAGTACAATCAAAAGCATGGAACGACGATATTAAAAATGCTGATTCTATACTTTTTAGTATTCATTTTTCAAATAGAAGAACTAGGAGTTATAGTTATCTTCATTTACTCTTTTCATTATCTTCAAATTAGAAATCTGCAACATTGTGGTAAACCTTTTGAACATCGTCATCTGCTTCAAGCGCATCAACTAATTTTTCAAAAATCACCAAATCTTCACCTTCAAGTGTTACTTCTGATTGCGGAATCATTTCAAGCTCTGTCACTTGAAACTCAGAAATACCATTTTCACGGAGCACTACAAGTGCTTTATGAAGATCAGTTGGTGCAGTATAAACAGTGATTGAGCCTTCTTCCGCTTCAACATCATCTACTTCCACATCAGCTTCAAGAAGCATTTCGAAAATACTGTCAGCATCATCCCCTGCAAAAACAATGACACCTTTTTTATCGAACATGTAAGATACAGAACCAGCAGCACCCATGTTTCCACCGTTTTTACCATAAGCAGTACGAACATTTGCAGCTGTACGATTGACATTAGATGTTAAGGTATCAACAATAATCATTGAACCATTAGGTCCGAAACCTTCATAACGCCCTTCAACGAAAGTCTCATCTGTGTTCCCTTTAGCCTTATCAATCGCTTTATCAATAACATGTTTAGGAACTTGTGCTTGTTTGGCACGATCGATAACAAACTTCAGGGCTGAGTTAGTTTCTGGATCTGGATCACCTTGTTTAGCAGCTACATAGATTTCAACACCAAATTTTGCATAAACTTTTGATGTTGCGCCATCTTTGGCAGTTTTTTTCGCAACAATATTAGCCCATTTACGTCCCATGGGTTATCACCTCTTTGATTTATATTTTTGGAAATAGCAGAGCTACTCCTCTAGAACTTCTCTATTATAGCACTTTGAAAACATTTAGTAAAATAAGATTTTATACTCTAAAAATTCAGAAAATTCTTGAATTAATCTTTTTTTTTGATATAATAGACACATATTTTCAAATGAAAGCCGAGTGTATCTTATGCGTGATGATATCAAAATCAATGATCGGGCGTTAGCAATGTCTGACCAACTGATTAACACCTTCGAAAGCATTTTTGACCCTGAAATTGAACTCGATATCTACAATCTAGGACTCATCTATGAAATTGATTTGAGCGAAGCAGGTCATCTTCACCTTGTCATGACTTTTACTGATACTAATTGTGGTTGCGCAGACACTATGCCTTTTGAAATCGTTGATAAATTAACCAAGATTGATGGCATTAACTCGGTCAATGTTGAAATCACCTACAATCCCGTGTGGAAAATGACCCGTATTTCTCGTTACGGCCGTATATTTTTAGGCATAAGTCCTAGAGATGGAAAGTAAGTTTGAGACAGCAATCGCTTTAAAATTTTTAGGATACAAATAAATCATGAAATCTCTTTTTCACCTAAAAAGTACTTCTCTTCAATACCTAGGGTAAGGATAGAGGGTAGTTTCTATTAAGTCTGCTCTACCGTTGTCAAAAGCCTCAGTATCCCATTTGATTGCAAACTCTTCTACTTCTTTATCCGATAAGAAATCCATCAAATCACTCAAACCTTCGGTTGCTGTTTCATTAAGAAATTCTGCAAAGTAAGCTAAAAACTCACGAGACAAGCCTTTTTTGGGATCATAAGGAATCGTTGCTAAGTAGTCGTCTGGATTAAACATTGATTTTACAGGATTGTAAAACAAGACATAATCTTCGAAGAAAATATCTTCACTAGAAGTTTCCCCATCAGCATCAATAGTTTCAACACCAGATGTATTTTGTGCTTCAAGAAGGAAAGTCACTTCTACTGCATGATTTTTCTTATCCCAATCCATCGCAAAGTCACAAATCAACGCTTTCTCTAATTCTTCTTCTAATACCGATAAAAAGCCAAATTTAGCCATAAGTCACCTCTTTTTTATTATAATCCATTCTACCATAAAAATTTATTTTACATTTGCTTAACAATGCTGTATAATATTCGCAACGGATAAGTAAGTTGCTTTTCTTCTTTCAGAAAACCTGCGGTTGCTGCGAGCAGGTATTAGGAGCAAGTGAAATTCTACCGTGTTTTTAAGACGGATGTTTTTTTAATGCTGATATGCTATATTGGCGACAAGGAAAATATCTTCTTAAATTATTTTATCAATATCGTAATTAAGCGCACCTTAGTGAAGTTGGATGGAACCGTGCTACCGCACTCCAACAATGACTAGGGTGCTTTTCGCATAAAAGGAGATCATATGTTAGATATTAAACGCCTACGTACAGATTTTGATGCCGTTGCTAAAAAATTGGCAACTCGTGGCGTCTCTGCTGAGACATTATTGACCGAATTAAAAGAGTTAGATGCAAAACGTCGTGAACTCTTGGTCAAATCAGAAGAACTCAAGGCTGAACGTAACCTTTCTTCTGCCGCTATTGCACAAGCAAAGCGTAACAAAGAAGACGCTAGTGAGCAAATTGCAGCCATGCAAAAACTCTCAGCCGATGTTAAAGCTATTGATGCTGAGCTAGCTGAAATTGACGAAAAGGTCACAGCGATTATCACTATTTTACCAAATACACCACATGATTCTGTACCAGTTGGTGCTGACGAAGAAGAAAATGTTGAAGTACGTCGTTGGGGAACACCTCGTGAATTCGATTTTGAGATTAAAGCACATTGGGATCTTGGAGAGGAACTCGGTATTCTTGATTGGGAACGCGGGGCAAAAGTTACCGGGGCTCGTTTCCTTTTCTACAAGGGACTCGGTGCTCGTCTTGAACGTGCCCTTTACAACTTTATGTTGGATGAGCACCTAGCAGAAGGCTATGAGGAAGTCATCCCCCCTTACATGGTCAACCGTAACTCAATGTTCGGGACAGGGCAATACCCTAAATTCAAAGAGGATACCTTTGAAATCAATGATGAAGAGCGTCCATTTGTCCTCATTCCAACAGCTGAAGTGCCATTGACAAACTATTACCGCAACGAGATTATCGACGGCAAGGACTTGCCGATTTACTTCACCGCTATGAGCCCATCTTTCCGCTCTGAAGCTGGTTCAGCTGGTCGTGACACACGCGGACTCATCCGTCTCCACCAATTCCACAAAGTTGAAATGGTGAAATTTGCTAAACCAGAAGAGTCTTATAATGAATTGGAAAAAATGACAGCTAACGCTGAAAACATTCTCCAAAAACTAGGTCTTCCTTACCGTGTTCTTGCATTATGTACAGGCGATATGGGCTTCTCAGCGGCTAAGACTTACGACTTGGAAGTCTGGATTCCAGCGCAAAATGCCTATCGTGAAATTTCAAGTTGTTCAAACACAGAAGATTTCCAAGCTCGCCGTGCCCAAATCCGCTACCGTGACGAAGCAGATGGCAAAGTGAAATTGCTTCACACGCTTAACGGTTCTGGCCTTGCGGTTGGTCGTACTGTCGCTGCCATCCTTGAAAACTACCAAAACAAAGATGGCTCAGTGACCATTCCAGAAGTTCTTCGTCCGTATATGGGTGGAGTAGAAGTCATTGCACCAAAATAAACATAAGAAAATGAGTTGACGCATCAACTCATTTTTTTGTCTGTTCATAATATGGTATCAATAATTCAAAGCCTTTAATCAACTGGTGAACAGCAGCTTCCGGCGTCATTTCCTCTGTCACTGGGACGTCGTATTTGACCAGTACCTTGCGCACTGTGCTACTTGCAACCTGCTCTTTCAACAACTGACGATTTCCCTCTGTTCCTGCTATTCGGCGACTCACACCATTTTCCTGTACAAAATAGTACAAGGGTGCTTTAATCGGTAATTCCAAGATTCGATGTTGCTTGATAAGAGTCTCATTTGATTTTTTCCGCTCCACAAAACTGACTTCAACAGAAATTCCAAAGTCGCCCTCTGTTCCATATAATCGAGTTGCTAGCGCTACATCTTCCACAGAATCAGACGGCAGACGATAATAGCACCAAAAATGTGGACGGCAAATCTGTGCTTGATTCATCCACTGGCTAGCACGTTCTGGCACAAAAGGAGTTACTTGTTGCGCTAACAGCTGATTAAGCGTTTGAAATTCTTTGCGAGCAGACTGAGCTAGCACGCGCAGACCTGTCATATATTGAGCTAAGTTTTCTGATTTTTCTGGCTTGATGTATTTCTCTCCCCTATAAGCGAGATAAGCCTTGATATGTTCTAACATTGTTTCTCCATGTATATCCATGCCTTCTTGAACAGGCTCTGTCCGACAAACCACATAGCCAAGTTTTTCATAGAGATGAACCAAGTGCTCTTCTTGTAAAATTGTGTCCAAAGACCAACATTTTACTTCTGGATACTGCTTTTCGATTTCTTGAATCGCTTGGTGTCCATACCCCTTCTTCTGAAACTTCGGCAAAATCGCTGTCATCCTAGCCACGCTTCCAGTTGTTTACCATTAAACAAAACACGAAAAAAACCAATAATATCATTATTTAAACAAATCAAATAAAATATACTTGATGGGTGCTTCATCTTTTCAAGCAATCGTTCTTTTGTTTCCAAACAAGGAGAATCAATCTCGTTATACTTTTGATATAAATCACGAAAACTCTCCTTCTGGATGTTGTAAATCCTGTCCAAATCTGACAAACTTGCGATTCGTATTTGTAACATAGTTTCCTCCTCAATAATTAACTTTTCTTTAGCAAAAAGACTACAAATCTGCAATCTTTTTTATCATTTCTAAATCATCCCCAACCTTACTTTGCATTATCACTATTGGGCATAATCTCCACCAGAAATACCAAAATACTCTTCTAAAGTCTGACCTGATTGATAAATATCAGTAGCCTCTTTCCCAATGTAACGCACATGCCAACTCTCTGGCATATAGCCTGTACTATATTCCTTCCCTGGAAGATAACGTACGATAAATCCATACTCATGAGCATGTTTTGCTAACCAGTCTGAGGCTGTTGATTCTGTTAATAACTGACCATTACCATCCAATAAATCAAAGGCTAGGCCTGTTTGGTGTTCACTATAACCCGCACGAGCAGAATAGCGATCCGCATTCGCTTGACCATCAGAAGCGACATAGTTGCTATAGATAGAAGCCTGTGTTTCATAGGACCTAAAACCACTATAACTATTGCTCACCGAAAAGCCTTTGGCTTGCATATCTGCAATCAATGTCTGAAAGGCCGATAAGGCTGTCGGATTTTCACCGGGTGCATAGGACGCAGAGACTGGGTGTTTTTTATTGGCAATGATTACCTCACCATACTTTCCTTGCACACTGTAATAAGAACCATTGAAACTAGCATCTGTCGCTTGGATTGACTCACTTTTTGTTTCCGAAACAGATTCACTAAACTGCTCCGAATCTTCTTCAAGCTGGGTTGTTGTTTCTGCCTTAGCTTCTTTTTGACCTTTTTCTGACTGGGTTACTTGATTCGTTTTTGTAGCTTTTGATGACTCAGGCTTAGATTCTGACTTTCCGCAAGCCACTAAAAACAAACTAGCCATTAGCAACAAACTGATTACTTTTCTGTTCATCTATTTCTCCTTTATGAGATCTTAAATAAAACTACTCAAACCTTATGTTATACCTACGAGTAGGCTCTATGACCAAGCCACATTTTCCTTCAACAATAAACTTAAAATTTGCAAGATTAACTGGAACAGGTTGTAGTTGTTTATAGTTATACCGTTGCGCACTTTCTTTTGAGAGAAATAGCTTGATAAACTCCTTGCCATTTTGAAGGTCAATATCAAAGTTAAACGTTGAATGAGTAGCCGTTAAAATCGGTGCCCCTAGATAATAAAATGTTCTGCTTTTAAGGTGGTCAAAACTGATTTCTTGGGGTAATTTTTCCTTGTAGCAAGTCCAGATTAGTTTAAAGCTATCAATAGCGTAGGCGATTTTTTCTAACTCACCACGCTCAAGCGCATAATCTCCTAAAGAAAACCCATAAAGATTGAGGCGTTCTCGATGATTTTTTAAAAGAAAATCAATCACAATTCCTAGAGGAAAAGTAACTGCTCGATGTTTGAATAACAACATCTGTTCCTCTAAGGCTTTTTGTGAGAGACAAACACGAATCGTTTGTCCCCAAGGAATTCCCTCGTTATCAACCAAAACGGCAACTTCACGATCCAAATGTTCAAAAATATCTAATTGATTAATTGACATCAATGGCAGATTATCATTTTTCTCTGATTTTTTAGCTGTGACCATCATTCTTCCTCACTTTAAAATGCTATAGCGAAAGTAAACTGACAAATCGCTGTTCATATCTCTGCCAACACTCCTTACGACTGATTAGTTTTTCCAAAAATCATCAAAAACAGTGATTGGTAAATGGCGTTTATGCTCTGTCTTGTGCCACCAAGTTTCAATTTTTGCTTGAGCCTCAGCAGCTACTTTTTTGCCCTCTAAGTAATCATCAATATCTTGATAAGTAACACCTAAGGCAACTTCGTCAGTTAGACCTGGACGATTTTCTTCAAGGTCTGCAATTGGAACTTTTTCATAAAGTGGTTTGTCAGCACCAAGCTCCGCCAAAAGTTGACGACCTTGACGCTTATTGAGGCGATAAAGCGGTAAAATATCTGCTCCGCCATCTCCAAACTTGGTAAAGAAGCCAGTAATATTTTCAGCCGCATGGTCTGTTCCAATAACTGCTCCGCTATATTGCCCAGCAATTGCATACTGCGTAATCATACGCTGACGTGCTTTGATATTTCCCTTGTTAAAATCTGAAATCTCAAGACCTGCTTTTTTCAGCTCGGCTACTTGTCCATCAACTGCTTCTTTAATATTGACCGTTAAAGAAAAATCGGGTTGGATAAAATTTAACGCTTTTTGGGCGTCAGCTTCGTCAGCTTGAACACCGTAAGGTAAACGAACTGCAATAAATCGATAAGCCTCATCACCAGTTTCCTCACGGAGCTCTGCCATTGCCAGTTGCGCCAAACGCCCAGCCAAACTAGAATCCTGCCCCCCTGAAATCCCTAGTACATAAGTCTTTAAAAAAGGGTGCTTCTTCATATAATTTTTCAGAAAATCAATGGATACACGGATCTCCTCTTTGGGATTAATAACAGGCTTTACACCTAATTGTTTGATAATGTTTTCTTGTAAACTCATGATAAATCTCCATTTTTTGCTTTACGACGCATCTCATCAATAAGTTCCATCTTATTGTCCCAAACGTCTTGTGCCAAGTCAACTGGGTATTCTTGCGGATTAAGGACGCGTTTGTATTCATCCCAAAGGGCATCCAACACATATTTCGCATAAGATTTGATTTCTGTTAACGTCGGTAATTTATAGACTAGTTCTCCCTCTTTAAAAATGTCAATCAATAGTGGAACGGCATCAAAATCCTTAACGGTTTTGTTGATGTAAGTATAAGTCGGATGGAACATCAAAATTTCATCTAAACGATTCACATCTGCATCCGCAAACGTGATATAGTCACCTTCTGACTTGCCTTTTTCACGACTGGTAATGCGCCAGACTTGTTTTTTACCTGGCGTAGATACTTTCTCCGCATTATTTGATAATTTGATTGTATCAACCATTTGACCATTCTCATCTTCAATTGAAACAATCTTATAAACGGCACCAAGTGCAGGCTGATCGTAGGCTGTGATTAGTTTTGTACCTACTCCCCATACATCAATCTTAGCCTTTTGCATTTTAAGATTAAGGATGGTGTTTTCATCAAGGTCATTTGAAGCATAGATTTTTGCCTCGGTAAATCCAGCTTCATCTAATTGTTTACGAACCTGCTTAGATAAATAAGCCATATCGCCAGAATCCAGACGAACTCCCTTGAAGTTTATCTTATCTCCTAATTCCTTAGCCACACGAATCGCTGCTGGAACCCCGATTTTCAACGTATCATAAGTATCCACCAAGAAAACACAGTCCTTATGGCTAGTTGCGTAAGCTTTAAAGGCTTGATAATCATTTCCATAGGTTTGGACTAAAGCATGCGCATGCGTTCCTGATACTGGAATATTAAATAATTTACCGGCACGGACATTTGAAGTAGCATCAGCTCCACCAATAACAGCTGCGCGGGTCCCCCAAATCGCCGCATCCATCTCTTGTGCACGGCGGGTTCCAAACTCCAAAAGTGGCTCATCTTCAATAACTGATTTAATGCGAGCAGCTTTGGTCGCAATCAAGGTTTGGAAGTTAACAATATTTAACAGAGCTGTTTCAATTAACTGACATTGCGCAAGCGGTCCTTCGATTTGTACAATTGGCTCATTTGCAAAAACCAAGTCACCTTCACGAGCAGATTTCACGGAAAGTTCTAATTTTAACTCTTTTAGATAGGTTAAAAAATTCTCTGGATATCCTTGCTCACGAAGGTAAGCCAAGTCAGACTCTGTAAATCTTAAATTTTCTAAATAACGAACAATTCGCTCTAAACCTGCAAAAATAGCGAAGCCATTTGAAAAAGGTAACTTGCGAAAATAAACCTCAAAAACTGCGTGCTTATTGTGAATTCCTTGGTC
Organism: Streptococcus caledonicus; assembly: GCF_042656225.1. Lineage (NCBI taxonomy): Bacteria > Bacillati > Bacillota > Bacilli > Lactobacillales > Streptococcaceae > Streptococcus > Streptococcus caledonicus. Next base: position 62,412 of record NZ_JBHSOJ010000032.1, on the reverse strand, counting down.
AAAATAGACCTGCATCATATTAATCTGATAAAGGTCCGTATGCAATGTTAAGCTATCATCTTGGTACATGATATACCTCCTATTATTAAAAGAAAAGGAAACTTCCTGTCCTTGGATACGTTCCTTTTAAAATATCATAAAACTGAGATAAGTACTCAAATTTATTCTTGTGACTATTATAACATAAACTAGAGATATTTAAGATTCCAAGATTTTAGATAACTTAAAAGAGGTTGAGACAAAAATATCTCAACCTTCTCTTTTTGATAGTAATAACAGATTGGCGCAGTGGTTGATTGGAGGTCTGTAACTGGACACTTCTTTCATTTTCAAGTGTCCACCTAAAATAGTCCACTGGACTATTTTAGTACTAGGCAATCGTTAGCGGCCATTCTAATCAACTGTGCGGAGGTGGGACGACAAAATCGAAATCGTCTTTTGTGATGATTTAACGATTTTTGTCCCACTCTCCTTTACATTAATATCACTAAAATTTAATCATTATCTACAATGTATTGGTAAGCTTGTTGCCCTGCCATTGCTCCATCTCCAACTGCTGTCGTGATTTGACGGAGGTCTTTTTGACGCACATCTCCAATTGCAAAAATACCTTTGCGAGATGTTTTCATATGATTGTCTGTCGGAATCCAACCATTTTCATCCGTAATATCTAGTTCTTTGACAAAATCAGAAACAGGATCCAAACCTACATAAATAAAGACACCACCAAATTCATGATTGGTCACTTCACCAGTTTTGACATTTTCAATATCAACACTACGTACCTTGATATCATCACCTTTAATCTCTTTAACGACACTGTCCCAGATGAAAGAAATTTTCTCATTGGCAAAAGCACGGTCTTGCAACAGTTTTTGTGCACGCAACTCATCACGACGATGTACGATTGTTACACTTGAAGCAAAACGTGTTAAAAAGAGAGCCTCTTCAACCGCTGAATCTCCTCCACCAACAACTAAAAGATCTTGATTTCGGAAAAATGCTCCGTCACAGACAGCACAATAAGAGACACCACGACTATTAAACTCAGCCTCACCAGGTACACCTATATGGCGATGTTTAGCACCTGTAGCTATAATCACAGTCTTCGTTTGATACTCTTCATCATCAGTTCTAACGATTTTATAGTCACCCTTATCTTCAATGCCAGTGACAATTCCATAAAGATTTTCAACACCAAGTTTTTCCAAAGGTTCAAACATCTTCATAGACAATTCCGGACCAGAAATAAGCTCAAAACCTGGATAATTTTCAATATCAGATGTATTATTCATCTGTCCACCCGGAGCTCCTTGCTCTAGAGTAGCTACTTTAAGATTGCTACGAGCTGCATAAAGCGCTGCTGTCATACCAGCAGGACCAGCACCAATAATAATTGTATCATACATTTTAGATACCTAAGCATCAAGACACTTTAAAAGAAATAGAAAGCCGAGTCGATCCTCATCTTCTCAACTACTCTTTCCCCATAAGTCACTTTAATTTTATTCAAAAATCAAAGTTATTTGATTACTTTTCCTTTCATTTTAAAATCAAAAATTCTAAGTCTATCATTCAGCTACGCTGTTACCATTACCAAAATAGCCATAAAAGCAAATGAGAGAATCGGAGTCGTTACCAAAAAAATAATAAAAGCCTCATAAAGCAGAGCTTGTCTCTCTTTCTTAGTTCTATCCAAACGGCGACTCATACGATAAACTAACCAAACAATCAAACTGATTATAGTGATAATCACTGACACAGTCAATCCCATTAAATAAAAACGATAAATTGTTGCAAGCATAAGTATAATGTTTAAAGGATAACAAGAAGTCTTCCAGAGTAACTACTTACTCCTCATCTCTCATCCTTAATTCAGTTTAGTAATAACAGTAACTAAACTATCCTTTCCAGAAGTTTTAAAAGAGGGGGACAAAAACCACGATTTCGAAACCTTAAATTCCCTTGGCTCTCTGTTTTTTAAGCTCAGGCTGAGACTACACATCTTACACATAGAATAGTCGTTAACTATTGCGTTGACTATTTTAGGTGGACACTTGAAAATAAAGAATTATCCCATTGCAGACACCCAATCAACCACTGCGCTGAGCCATATTATCTCTACCTAAAACGCAAGAGGTTGGGATACTTTGCCCAGCCTCTTTCTATTATATCAAATTGTTCCTCGTTTGTAATTGGCAAAGAATTCTTTGGTTCGTTCTTCTCTGGGATGATTGAAAACATCATCAGGAGTTCCCTCTTCAAGGATTTTTCCCTTTTCAAGGAAAAGCACACGATCAGCTACTTCATAGACAAAGGCCATGTCATGACTCACTAAAACCATGGTCTGACCACTTTGAGCAGCAACTTCAATAGCCTTCTCAACCTCACCAACAAGTTCTGGATCAAGTGCTGAGGTTGGTTCATCAAGAAGCAAAACATCTGGCTTCATTGCAAGAGCACGCGCCAAGGCAACACGTTGTTTTTGCCCACCAGATAAATGTCTAGGATAGTGATTTTCACGATCCGAAAGTCCCACTTTAGCCAATTCTTCTTTGGCAATGGCCGTCGCTTCATCATCAGACAGTTTTTTTACAACTTTTAGTCCCTCTTTAACATTATCAAGAGCCGTGCGACGTTCAAAAAGATTGAATTGTTGAAACACCATAGCTAACTTGCGACGAAGCTTTAAAACATCCTCTTTTTTAATACTAGTAAAATCAACCTTAAAATCATCAATAGCTAAAGTTCCAGAATTTGCCTGTTCTAAATAGTTCATGGAACGTAGAAATGTCGATTTCCCTGCACCTGAGGCACCGACAAGGGCAATAACTTCTCCCTTTTTAATGGTCAAATTAAGATTATCCAAAACTTTTTGACCTGAAAATTCTTTACTTAAATTTGAAATGGTAATCATTAACGGTCCCCTCCTATTTGGATTGATTGACTTTCAGGGTTTTTGATAGCTAAGGCATTTTCAACTCCACGTCCTGCATTTTCAAGCAAGAACGAAATTCCCCAATAAATCATAGAAACAGCCACATAACGCTCAAAGTAACGGTAGTCGTTCCCTGAGATAATTTGCGCTTGATAAAACATCTCAGTAATTCCAGCATTAAAGGCTAGAGAGGTCCCTTTCGTCAAACCAATCAAGGAATTAATCAGAGTTGGTGTCGCAATAACGGCCGCATTGGGAATAATGACACGACGATAAACTTGAGTTTCTGTCATCCCTAAACTGCGTGCCGCCTCAATTTCTCCTGTGTTGACAGATTGGATCGCTGCACGAATGGTTTCACTAGCATAGGCCGCTTCGTTAAAAGCAAATGCTGTCACCACAAATACAGCCGCTGGAACATTATCAATATTCCAATCAAGGCCGAATTCCAAATTAATTTTGCGGAGCAACATCGGGATCCCGTAGTAACTCAAAAGCAATTGTACCAAAATTGGTGTTCCTCGAAGGAAACTTACAAATAAGGCTTGTATGCGATAAAGAACAGGAACTCGTCTAATTTTTACAATGGCAAAAATCAAGCCTAAAACCAGACCAAATAGAGCTCCCATCAGGGTCAATCCAATAGTTGTTGGCAATTTTCCTAAAATTTGTGGAACAGCATCAAATACTGCACGCGGTGAAAAAATTTTCCCTGTCGGAATTGTCTGCACAAAAGTCTTATACGGGTTTTCAAATACCTTAGCACCAATGATAATAATCAAAAGTCCCAGCAACCAAAAAAAGCCCTTACGATAAGTTTTTAACCAAGTCATAACTAAGTTCTATTAATAGCGTTTTAAAGTTCAAAATCTTTTAAGACTCTTAAAAATCACAACGATACCTTATTGATTGCACATTAGTACTTTCAAAATCGTTCAATATAAGAGCCATCTCTCAATTGTAACAGGATAATATTATTGAGATTTCGTACAAGAGACCATGATATTATAAAAATCATCCAACTACGAATGCCCAATTTCAATTTGGAATAGTTACGCAATGAATTGAGCATTCACAATAATAAATGGTTTAACATAAAAATTTATAGAAAAACAAGTTGCTTTTCCTAAACCTATCTCCACCTTGAACGATTCTCTAAAGAGTTTAAGCCGTCTATTTATCATCGTAAAGTCTCTTTTGATTATCTATTAAATATAAAAATAAAACGCCAATCCCTTTCTTTTTGATATATCTCCTCTAAGAATACTAAACCGAAGTTTCTTTCGATTCATTCCCTCGAATCCCTATTTACTTATTCTAACATCTCACTAGTTAAGTGTAAATCACAAGACATCAATCTGTGATAGCAGTTTTTTATCAATGTGATAGGATTTAACTATAAAAAGCTGGAAAATCCGACTTTTCTCACTCATCATGTTAATGTTGGCAATGCTGACATTACTCATTCAATATTGCTAACGTAATCGTCACCAAAATAGCCCTGACTTAATTTAACAAGAGTTCCGTCCTCTTTCAGTTCTTCCAAACGTTTATTAACATAAGTTTGCAACTCCTTACCTTCCTTCGTGTCAGCAAAAAGAAGATATTCTAAACCATCCGTCTTACCACCAATCGTATCCGTTACCTTAGTCACCTTTAAATCATAACTTTGATCCTCTACAATAAAGGCCGCTGAGATAGCATCATAAAGAATAAAATCAATTTTACCTGTCTCAATATGCAAAACACGGGTTGATAATCCTGTTGAGTTAGCGACATATTGAATCTCAATTGGCGCCTTATCCTTGTTCGCTTCATTCCAATTTTCAAGAACTTGCGCATAATTTGAACCAGGGATAACCTCTGTTACTTTACCAGATAGGTCATCTAGACTATCGTATTCTGACCCCTTAGCCGAAACAATCGCATAGTTTGATTTTGAAATAGGGTCAGAGAAAAGATACTTTTCAGCTCGTTGCTCATTGTAATTAAAATCATTGGCGGCAATTTGGTAACGATCCGCATCAAGACCTGCTAAAATAGAATCAAAAGCAGTTGTAACAAATGTAACATCGTACTCCTTAGAATTTTTAAAAATAGCCTTCACAACATCAATATCATAACCCTTAAAATCCTCTCCTTTTTTATAAGTAAATGGAGCGGTATCAGAGTCAGTAGCTACCGTAAGAGCTACTTTAGATGAAGTGTCTTCTCCAGACTTCTGAGTACATCCCACCAGAATAACACCTAACACACCAAGCAAACTTAAAAATATCAATAATTTTTTCAATTTCATAACCTCCCCTTTTCAAAAAAATCTCCTGAGATTGAGAGCATTTCCTACTCTCTTAGTTTACTTTAACATAAACAAAGAAACTTGCCTAATAGGTCTTATCTATCCCTGAGATAGATAATTTGCATCCCAAAAATAAAAGACCGGAAAAACATCCGACCTTTACATTATTAGAATGTCTGTTTTCTAGCTTTACGCTCAGCACGGCCCTTAGCGCGCGCCTCTGCACGACGCTCTTTCTTGCGTTTCTCATCAACCTTCCACTGAATTTTCTTCTTGTAGCCTGGCTTAACCTTTTTCTTTTTCTTCTTCACCAGACCAATCATCTCAGTATCAAGTTTTTTATACATTTTTTCACGGTTGGCACGACGGTCTCGATCATAAGTGTCTTGGAACTCGCCATTTTTTAGCATTTTAGGGACAAATGCTACCCCCATCTTCTCAAGTTCTCTGATATCTGAATCATCACTAGGCTGATAGAGTGTAATCGCTGTACCTGACAAACCATTACGACCTGTACGCCCAACACGGTGCACAAAGAATGATAAGTCCTGAGGAATGGCATCATTGATAACATGACTAACCCCCTCAATATCAATACCACGTGCCGCCAAGTCAGTGGCAACAATGTACTCATAATCTAAGTTTTTAACCTGATTCATGATACGCTTACGTTCACGAGATGGAACTCCTCCATGAATTTTAGCAACTTTCAAACCATTAGATACAAGATAGCTATGCAAGTCATCTGCACGTTCCTTTGTATTAACGAAAATCATCGCCAAATACGGATTCAAAATCTTAGCAAATTCTAAAATCTGAGCATTCTTATCACGACCTTTTGTAGATACTAACCAGTTATCAATTGTATCTGCAATAACAGTTGACGTCTTAATTTTTTCCATAACAGGATTTGTCAGATACTTTTTCAAAAACGGCTGAAGCTTCTGAGGAATAGTTGCAGAAAAGACTAAGATTTGCACTTGTTTAGGTAGCGAACTTGCAATCTTATCAACGGTATCCAAAAAGCCCATATCCATCGTCATATCAGCCTCATCAACAACAAATGTATGTGTCTTATGAATCGCCAAATCACCTGACTTAACTAAATCATAAATGCGCCCTGGCGTACCAATAACAATATGTGGCTGCGTAACTTTCAACTTCTCAATTTGGCGAAGCTTGTCAGTCCCACCAACATAATTAACCACGCGAATCTCTTCCTCAGAATGATCTGCAATCTGTTTAGTTGCTTGATAAATCTGAGTGGCAAGTTCACGCGAAGGTGCTGTGATAACCACCTGAACATCTTTTCCATTTTCATCAATTTTTTCAAAAATTGGTAACAAGAATGTATGTGTTTTACCTGATCCTGTTTTAGATTCTCCGACAAGGTCACGACCAGAGCGTACTACAGGAATGAGTTTTTTTTGAACTTCTGTTGGCTCACTGAAATTAATCTCATCTAGAGCCTTTTGAATATAACTTTTAAAATTAAAATCTTTGAATGACATTTTGTAAATATAAAAGGACCGCCTTGAAAAATATTCAATTAAATGAGTTGTTTCATCTAACATCCCTTTAAATAAAATATTGCTTACTAAACTTGTCTCACGACAATTTCATATCAAGACTGCGTCCATGCTCAATACCAAACCCGGCTTGAGCATCCTTTCTCTATGATAACTTCATTATTATATCAAAAATTAAGTAAAAAAGCTCCTGCTTATGCTACTAGATATTTTCCATCAAAAAATCTAGGTCAAAAGTTACCTAGATTTGTTTACTAATTTGAATCATTTTTATAACAGATAAAGAAGCGCCAGTGTTATAAGACTAGCAACCGCTCCTACCGCCCATAGGAAAGCATCAACCTTCCATTCACTCCACTGCTCTGCTTTTCCAGAAAGCCCACCTAACTCCAAATGATGATGAAATGGTGTCATACGGAAAATGCGACGTCCTTCACCATATTTTTTCTTAGTGTATTTGAAGTAAGTGACCTGAAGCATCACGGAACTCGTTTCAAAAACATAAACAATCCCAATAAAGAGCAAGGTCCATTCTTGGTGAAGGGTAATTGAGAGCGTGGCAAGCATAGCTCCAAGAGCTAGTGACCCCACATCACCCATGAACACTTTAGCTGGTTTTTTATTAAACACGAAAAATCCAAGCAGGGCACCAATCATCGTAACGATAACTAAGAAAATATCTGATTGTCCTTGCACCTGAGCAATAATCGCATAAGCAAGTAAACTAATCACTACTGAAATGGAAGCTAGGCCATCAATACCATCTGTTAAGTTGACAGCATTTGAAAAACCTACAATCCAAAACAGAACAAAAGCAAGATAAAAAATCCCCAAATGAAGTTGATAACCAAAAACATTTAAATTCCCATGTCCAGATTGAACATGAAGAAAGTAGAATAACAGACCACCAATTATTTGCGCAAACATTTTCTGCTTAGAGGTTAATCCCTCATTGATTTGTTTAAAAATCTTTAAAAAATCATCAAGAAAACCAATCGATCCATAAATAATCAAGATTGCTATAATACTTGCTATAGCTGTCCATGACATTGAATCAGCATTTACCATATTAGCAATCACAAAAAAGAGCGAACTGACTATAATCGCAACAACAAGAAATACCGTTCCACCCATTGTTGGTGTCCCTGCTTTTTCAAAGTGCTGCTTCACATCCTCATGCATTTGTTGTCCACCAATTTTTTTGATTTGGAAAAAGCGAATAAAATGTGGCATGGCTATAACAGTTAGCCCAAAGGCTACCAAACCAGCTATAATACTTAATAACATATTACTCTCCTAATGTAATTGTAATTTTATCGAGTTTAGAAATATCCTCACCGACATCAACACTTTGCTTAACAACCTTATTTCCTGAACCTTTATAATTAACTGTCCATCCTTGCCACTCTGCAAAAATATCCACATTTTTCTTGGTCCAGCCGTACAAATCAGGTACTTTTTTCAGTGAATCCGTCAATAGGAGAATTTGTGCATTCTCGGGTACTTTATCCCCTTTTTCTACAGATGTTTTGATGATTTTTTCCCCTTCTCCAACAATGACCGGCTGCACAATATTACGACGTAACATATCTGCGGAGTTTCCAGATGATTTTCCAACTATATTGGGCATTTTATATACCATCTTTTTATCACCAATAGGCTGAATAGGCTGAGTTAACTCACGTTCCATAAGCAGTGCTTCCTCTAAAACAGGATTGAAAATATCACGATACTCTAATCCCGTCCATACCTCTGGTTGCTGAATAGTAACATACATCATGAACATAGGATCATCTGATGGAATCATAGCAATGACAGAGTTGATAGTGTCATTTGAGCCTTGAAGGTAACCTCCACCTTCTTCTGCCGAGGCGGCAATCTGCGCTGTACCTGATTTTACAGCAATACTTTCATTGCCAACTTGAATAACTGGACTCCCAAGTGTCTTTGAGTAGAGCGTTCCCCAAATCGGATCAGTACCAACTGTTACCATATATTGACGCGTTTCAGTAGCCGCCTCCGATGAAATAGGATTTCCAATAATTTCTGGACCAACCGTACGACTCGATTCCGTATTTGGGTCATAAATTTGCCCAATAAAATGCGGTTCTAACATGACACCATTATTACTAATTGATGTGAAGGCACGCAACATTTGAATTTGGGTCACATTAATCCCCTGACCGAAAGCAGATTGAGCGATGGTAACAAGGTTATCCTCTGGAAGATTGCCGACTGCTTCGTCACTCATCCCAAAACGCGTACGCGTTCCAAATCGGAATTTTGATAAGTAATTCATCCACTTATCTGTTCCAATTCCTTGTTGTAAATGCAAGATACCAACGTTACTTGAATAGGCAAATCCTTGAGATAAGGTCAGATAATTTCCATCTGATAGTCCCATATTGACATCCCAGTCCTTGATAACGGCATCTGCAAGCTCATACTTATCACTATAGTAAGTTTGATTTGGATTAAATGTTCCATTATCAATTGAAGAAGCTAGTGTGAAAACTTTCATTGTAGAACCAGGTTCATAATTTCCTTGATAAAGCAAACTATTCCAAGTTCCTATTTTTTTTTCATCCAAGCCTTCGAGAGTATCTGCATTATAGGTCGGACGTTGACTAGTTGCTAAAATTTCACCTGTTTTAGCGTTTACCAAGGTTGCACTGATGTGTTTGGCCAAGGTTTTTTCTGCTAGAAGATCCAACTGTGTCTCTAATGTGACCTGCAAAGGCTGCGACAAGGTAGTATAAATGTCTTTACCATTGATTGCTGCTTTAACTGGAGTCGAGGAGCCTAACAAAACATTGCCATTTTTATCCTTTTGGTAGCTGATAATACCATCTGTTCCAGATAGCTCCTCATTTAGAGCGAACTCCATTCCCATTGTTCCTGTAAAGGATTTACTTCCAGTTTTCTCATCTTCAACTAGTTGTGCTAGTCCTATAAAATGCGATGCAAAAGTGCCATTAGGATACATTCGACCCGGATTGGTGTAAAAATCAATCCCCTTGATACCAGCTTTTTTTACTGCTTCTGCTACAGCAGACATGGTACTGTAATTTAAGTTATTACCTTCAATACCAAAAGCGGTCTGAGAGAGTTTCTCTTGTTCTAATTGGTTAATAACATAGTCCTTCTCCATGCCTAAATACTCATGAAAGATATCTGCTACCTTTTTAAATTGAGACTTCTTGACATAAAGCTTATTGCCATAGACATCAACATAGGATGTGTCCATAACAGCATAAACGGAATAGGTTGTTGAATCCTCTGCAATCACGTTCCCATGACGGTCATAAATGGTACCGCGTTTAGCTTGTTGAGTAACTTGCAGTTGATAAACTTGAGCCGCTCCCTCTGATAGATCTATTCCAAACTTACTATCCGTCCCAATAATGATAGCAAAGTTTATCAAGAAGACGAAAAAAACAAATATACTCAAAATCATAAGATTCTGACCTACTCGCTTCCGATTAATCATAGGTGTTTTTCGCTCTTCGACAGCATAACTCAAAAAAAGTTGTATCAATTTTTTCATAAGCTATTCAACCCTTTGAATATTTTCTGACCGAGGTACCAAACCAGCTTCTTCAGCTACCTTTATAATGCGTTCGCGTTGAAGTAATTCATTAACTTCTTGCTTAGCATTATTGTACTCAGTTTGCTTAAGATTTAATTCTCCATTCAGTTCCGAAATCGTTTGTTGGAGTTGGAGGTTACGACTTTGGATGTAAATGAGGCTAATTGCCATTACAATGGCGGTCAAGATAATTGTCCCATAAAACGCCTTTTCTAATCTTGTGAATTGACGAAAACGTCTTTGGACAGCCTGACTAAGTGCCGTCTGTCTCTTATCTTCTGTCATAATACTATCCTTAATTATGTATTTTTCTAGCTACCCGAAGCTTCGCTGAGTGTGCTCGATTATTGGCAGCAAGTTCTTCTTGACTCGGCAAAATAGGTTTACGCGATACCAGTTCAAACTTGGGTCTAAGCTCATCTGGAATAAATGGTAAACCTTTCGGTACATCAACCGTAGATGATTCTTTGAATAATTGCTTTATCAGACGATCCTCCAAAGAATGGAAAGTAATCACTGAAATGCAACCATCAACAGCCAATAAGTCCATCGCTTCTTGAATTGATTCATTCACAGCACCAAGCTCATCATTAACTTCAATACGAATGGCTTGGAAAATCTGTTTGGCAGGATGACCTTTTTTCTTTAATTCTTTAGCTGGCTTAGCTGATTTAATGAGTTCAGCCAATTCAGCCGTTGTTTCAATTTGCTTAACCTGTCTTGCTTGTTCAATTTTTCGAGCAATCTGTTTTGAAAATTTATCCTCTCCATATTTAAAAAAAATACGAACCAAGTCCCGATAATCATAGGTGTTAACAACCTCGTAGGCCGTTAAATTTGCCTCTTGGTTCATTCGCATGTCAAGCGGAGCATCTTTTTTATAAGAGAATCCACGTTCACGCTCATCAAATTGAGGACTGGAGACTCCTAAATCATAAAGAATCCCATCTATAGAATAGACGCCACGCTGGGCTAAGTTCATTTTAAGATTTCTAAAATTATCCTTAATAAAGGTAACCATACCACGTTCAATATAGTTTTTTAATTTAATTTGAGCATTATCAATAGCTTTTTTATCCTGATCAAAACAATAAAGATGCCCATTATCACTCAATTTCGATAATAAATAAGACGAATGTCCCCCTCCTCCAAGGGTAGCGTCAACATAGACACCATCAGGTTTAATATCAAGCATATCAACGGTTTCGCGTAACAGTACGGTTACATGATGAAATTCTTTAGTCATAACTTTTATTATAGCATAAAAAAGAAGCATCTGTCTAAAAATTGAAAAGCATAAAAACCCGCAGATTTCTACGGGTAGGATGTAAGAATGACTTATTTAATACGTTTTTCTGTTTCCACATCAAAGAAGTGACCTTTAGCAACATTAAATGTTAAGTCTACTTTTTCACCAGGATTGTGGAAATCGCGAGCATCTACACGAGATGCGAATTCGCTATTACCAACTTTAACATAAAGCATCGTTTCACTTCCAAGAAGTTCTGATACCATAACTTCAGCTTTAACCGTAGCATTTGGATAAGTATCTTGAACAATTGGGTTTCCAGAAATATCTTCTGGACGGATACCAAAGATAACTTTTTTACCTTTGTAGCCTGCTGCTTCAAGTTTTTTAGCTTGTCCTTCTGGAAGAGCTAATTCAAGCCCTTCTTCACTGCGAAGAATACCACCATCAAATGTTACTGTGAAGAAGTTCATTGCTGGGCTTCCGATAAATCCTGCGACAAATTTGTTAGCTGGTTCGTTGTAAAGTTCTTGTGGTGTACCAATTTGTTCAACACGACCAATTGTTCCAGAACCTTCTGGGTTTTTAGTTGAACTCATGATAACGATACGGTCAGCAAGTGTCATCGCCTCTGTTTGGTCGTGGGTAACGTAGATGGTAGTTGCACCAATACGACGGTGAATTTTGGCAATTTCAGCACGCATTGATACACGAAGTTTCGCATCCAAGTTTGACAAAGGTTCGTCCATCAAGAACACTTTTGCATCACGGACAATAGCACGTCCCATAGCAACACGTTGACGTTGACCACCAGAAAGGTCAGCTGGCTTACGTGTCAAAAATTCAGTCAAACCAAGGATTTCAGCTGCTTCACGAACACGTTTGTCAATGTCTTCCTTCTTGTATTTACGCAATTTAAGACCAAAAGCCATGTTATCGTAAACAGTCATGTGTGGGTAAAGGGCATAGTTTTGGAAAACCATAGCAATGTCACGATCTTTTGGTGCCTCATCATTCATGAGTTTGTCATCAATGTAAAATTCACCTTCTGTGATATCTTCAAGACCAGCAATCATGCGAAGTGTTGTTGATTTACCACAACCTGAAGGACCTACAAAAACGATAAATTCTTTGTCTTTAATATCAAGGTTGAAGTTTTCAACAGAGTAGTGAGTGCTTTTTGGATATTTTTTGTAAATATTGTTAAGTTTAAGAGTTGTCATACATCTTACTTCCTTGTTTTTATTGTTGAAACAAGTATATCAAAAGCGCTTTCATAGTTCTATGGACAGTTTAGCTAGATTTTTGGGCAAGTTGCACAAAACTAAAAACGTTTTCATTTTACAAAAGAAAAAGAGAGATTACCCTCTCACATTTCCAATAATAACCAGTAGCACAGCGCCAAATCATCTAATTTTTTCAAATTCAAACCTGATAGATTTTGAAATTTTTCTAGCTTGTATTGAAGACTGTTGCGATGTAAATAAAGTTTTTGCGCAGCTTGCACCTGATTACCATGCGTCTCCCACAAGGCTGCTACTATATCTGGAACATCATTTTGCAGGGTTAAATAATAGTTAAGAATTTCTTTAAACACTCCAACTTCCTGCCCATTACTCAAAGCCCAGAGTAACATCTTAGCAAAGCTCTGCATTTTTTGGGAAGAATGGTTAGATAAATAAGCCGTAAATAGCTTTGTTTCTGCTTGAAAAAGCTGTTTCAGATGCTCACCATCTATACGCGCCCAGCTATTTCCCAAAAAAAGACTAAGCGATAAACCAAAGTCGCTTTCAATGGTCACCAAAAGCTCCTTTAAAAGCTCAGTGATATCACTTCCTTGTTCTTGAGTCAATAGCAGAGCTGTCCGGTATGATCCAAGTGAAATGGTTGCCACACGCCCTAAAAGAAGCTGATCCAGTAACTCTAGCAACTCGTCGGTAAAATACTGGGAATGTTCGAGATAGAGAAATTGGTAATTTGGATAAGAAGCTGGCAACTGAGAGCTTCTTCCCATTAAAAATTCTAACCAAGGATCGGTTAATACCTGCCTATCCTCAGCCGTTGTTGAGAATAAGGTGATTAAAAATCGCTCTCTATCAGTCAAATCTTCTTTAGGAATTTGTAACCATTCTTTTTCCAATGGAAGATTTTGAATTCCAGTATCGTCTGACATTTGCTGACTTTTCTGAGCATTAGGAAAATAATCTTGCCAGTTCATCCAAGCTCACTTTCTAATTTTGTTATGCTTCATTTGTTATTCTCTAATCTGTCCTTGACCATTGATATAGAATTTTGTAGATGTCAAAGCCTCTAGTCCCATTGGTCCACGCGCATGCATTTTTTGCGTTGAAATGCCGATTTCAGCTCCAAGGCCAAAGACAAAGCCATCGGTAAAACGAGTTGAGGCATTGACATAAACCGCTGCCGCATCCACTTGGTCTTGGAATTTCTCGGCTGCCACAAGGTCACGAGTCACGATGGCTTCTGAGTGCGATGATGTATAGGTATTAACCCAAGCAATCGCTTCTTCCAAGCTCGAAACCACCTTGACAGACATAATATAGTCTAAAAACTCTGTCGCATAGTCTTCTTCTGTTGCTGGAACGGCTGTTTTTAAAAGGGAGCATGCCTTCTCATCCGCACGAAATTCAATCGCCTGAACCTCGTTTGCCGCGTCTTCCAACATTGGCAAAAACTGCTCTGCTATTTTTTCATGAACCACTAAAGATTCTGCCGCGTTACACACACTTGGACGCTGGATTTTGGCATTAAGGACAATCTTCGTCGCCATTTCTAAATCGGCAAACTCGTCTACGTAAATGTGACAATTCCCAACTCCGGTCTCAATCACTGGCACTTTTGATTTTTCTTTAACTGTTTGAATCAATTTGGCACCACCACGTGGAATCAACAGGTCAACGTAATCAACTGCCTGCATCAAGTCTTCCGCAACCACATGTGAGGTATTTTCAACCAGCTGAACAACATCTGGATTGACACCACCATCTTCCAAAGCTTGACGAATGACCATTACTAAGGCTTTATTTGAGTTAATAGCATCACGCCCACCACGCAAGATAATAGCATTATTAGTTTTAAAGGCGAGCGAAAAGGCATCTACTGACACGTTGGGACGACTTTCAAAAATCATGGCAATAACACCCAGAGGCATTCGTTTCTGAACAATCTTTAAACCATCCAAATTCGTATAACCACGCACCACTTGACCGATTGGATCTTCTAAATCAGCTACCTGACGCACACCTTCTGCAATTCCTTTAATCCGTTCAGGTGTCAAACGAAGACGATCTGTCATAATCTCGGAAATCCCATTTTCTTTAGCTTGGGCCAAATCCTTAGCATTTTCCGTCAAAAGTAGCGCTGTTTCACTGACTAAACGCTTGGTTACCAAGGTTAGGAGAGCATTTTTTTCACTGGTTGAAAGGCTGAGCAAGTCACGCGCTGCCTTTTTAGCTTGTTTTCCTAATGTTTCAATATAAGTCATGTGTTACCTCATTTCTGACTAAACAGGGTTCCAAAATGCTCGCCATCTAGAACACGCAAAATATCACGCGGATTGGCACTATTCATCAATACCATCTGCCCATCATTTTCAAAGACAATCTGTGCAGATTGGATTTTAGAAAGCATACCGCCAGTTCCAAACTTAGAACCGGCGCCACCAGCAGAAGCTAAAATCTCTTCTGTGATTTCAGGAACATGGTTACGCAACTTAGCATCGTCATAAATCGTCGGATTTTTATCGAACAACCCATCAATATCTGACAGCATAATCAATAAGTCTGCCTTCGTGATGCTAGCCACAATGGCAGATAATCGATCATTGTCCCCAAACTTAGTCTGATGGTCCATTTCATCAATCGAAACGGCATCATTTTCATTAACAATAGGGACTATTCCCATGCTAAATAGACTTTCAAAGGCATTAGTAACATTGGCTAAACTCTCAGGAAATTCTACCACATCACGTGTTAACAAAATTTGAGACACATTGGTCTGGTAGTGGGCAAAAATCTGAGAATAAAGGCTCATCATCGCCACCTGCCCCACACTTGATACCGCTTGTTGCTCTGCCATTTCGCTAGGACGCTTAGCAAGTCCTAAAACATCTAAGCCAAATCCCATCGCACCAGATGAAACTAGAACAACTTCCATTCCCTTATTCATCAAGCTAGCAATAACAAAAGCCAACTGATCAATTTTTTCAAGGTTAATCTTGCCTGTTGGTAAGACTAAAGAACTTGTTCCAATCTTAATAACAAGTCTTTTTACGGTTTTAAAATCTCTTCTCATAGTCAACATTATACACTAAAAACCGTGCCAACGCACGGTTTTCTGTCATATTAGTCATTAACGTGTTCTTGACTTTGTTCCAAAACATTACCTGAATCAGCATCAATAGAATAGCTGTATTCTATAGTATCTTTAACAAACTCAATTTCATAGCTATATGGCATGTCATCAAAATCTTGCTCAACTGTCAAATTGATAACTTCCTCTTGCTTTAGGCCAGCTGCTTCAAGAGCTCTTTTCACAGCATCTTCTTGAGAAATTGCTGGAGTATAAGTGCCTGCTTGTCCAGTTGTTTCAGAAACACTCTGTGAAGTCTGTTGAGTGGTACTCTGCTGCACAGCTACCTCATCTTTATCATCATCCAAATCACAAGCAACTAAAGTCAAAATAGCTAAAGCTGTTAAACCAAATAAACTCAATTTTTTCAAAGTCATATTAATACTCCAATCTTAAATTAAATTCATCTTATCATATCAAAACTTTCAAAGTCAAAGAATCTGTTCATGACTAATCTTCGTTTAAGTTTATGAATCTCCTAAAAAATCTTTCTATTTCTCACACCCTACAAGTGGCTTCCGCGCTGTTTTCTGCTCTTATTTTTGCTTATTACCTTCAGAATATCTGGCTCATTCTCATTTTCCTTATTCCTATAGGAATCATTTCGGGTGCTATCAATCCTAAACTAAACACTCTAATTTACACTAGAATCTCTGAGAATAAAATTGCTACTGTGTCTGCTGGCATTTATACCTGGTTTGCCATGGGTATTGTAATCACACGATTACTGATGTCAGGACTTATGTTATTTCTTTCGGTAAAATGGCTGACGCTTCTTCTTTTCTTGCTCAGTCTAGGTCTTTTAGGTTATACTATTAATGACTTTATCAGAAAGACAGTAATATAATGGATATTTTTATCAGTAAACATCAAAGTAAAATCATGGATTTTCTTTGATTACCAAGCATCAGCTACTTCGATCCTAGTCAAATTGATCTGACATTTGAAGAACGTCAAACTTTTCAAGAGGTGTTTAACGATTTTGAAACTCTCAAAAAAATATTAGAGCCCTATACAGCACGTCTTCACAAATTTTATCGCGGAGCAAACCATGGCCATATTATAGATAGTATTTACCGCTATCTATTAGAAGAAGGCCATGACCCTAAAACAATGGAAGAACTTTATCCACTTGTTTTAGCGATTTCAGAAGAAAAAATCCGCTCCCTTTTACTAAATCTTATCGCACCTGAAGGCCAAGTCATCGAAACCGAAGAAGATCTTCTTAACCTTTTAGAGGATGATATGATAAAAGAGAGTACCAAATGGCGCGTCTTTTGGTCATATCATCACCCTAAAGAAACCGTCGAAGGCATGGTTGACCTCTACAAAGAGCTTATCCCTCTCTATCAACCGTTTTATGAAAAATACGAAAAAGAGGTGCTAGAGACAATCAATCGGCTTGACATTATGGAACTTTTTAGCGACTCTATTTTTGATATCAAAAAGTACCTCTCAAAAAGCCAAAAATCTACTCTAAAGGCCTTTGTCACTTCACCGCTACACCTCAATCACATCATTACTACAGATGAGTTAGATTTAGAAAAACCTGTCTACGTCTATACTTACGCCAGAGCAGAAGTTATTCTCAAAGGACGCCAACAAAATAATCTCAGCAAAGACACTTTGGATTTGGCAATCAAGTCTCTAGCTGATCCCGTTCGTTATGACATTTTAAATATCGTATCTCACTCAACATTGAAAAATAAGGAAATTGCTGCACAGCTAGGTATCACTCCCGCTAACGTATCTTTCCACATCCAAAAACTGCTCAATGCTGGACTGCTCAGCTTTGCTATTGATAAAGACGAAGCTCGCTATAGACTTAATAAAGCTTTCATGGCGCAATGTCTTGACAAAATTAAATCTGACTTTGATCTATAACAAGCGTTTTCAAAAAATTTAAAAATGCCCTTGAAATTTTTCCAAAAAGTGGTATCATAATGGTACAGAAAAATTGCTGTGGCATACGAATTCACATCAATGTGTTGACCGACTATTTTTTGTATTTTTCGGGAAACAAAAGTCTTTCTCCAGTATGTAGGCCGTTTCACGCGGAAACAACTAAGGGGAAGCGAGTTGCCCACCTGCTTTATTGCGCGGGTTCAATACAAAACGTGGATCACCGGTGCCAATACAGCTTTCTTGCCTCCTTAGCTCAGTTGGTAGAGCAGTGGACTCTTAATCCATGGGTCACAGGTTCGAGCCCTGTAGGGGGTATGCAATACAATCGTCTAAAGCCTTGATTTATAAGGCTTTTTTCTTTGTCTAATGTTATTTTGTTCTAAATTTGTTCTTGTAATTATTTTCTATCAACTAACTTTATCAGTTAAAAGTAATCTTACCTCTTTGATTTCCGATTCATACTTTTCTTGGAAAAGATGACCGTAAGTTTTAGTTAATTGCTCAATATTCTTATGACCCAAAATTTTAGCAACTACCCAAATATCAACACCCTTTGCTAAAAGATAACTAGCGTATGTGTGCCTGGCACCATAAGCAGTCATGTTCTCATTAAGATTTAACTCTTTTAGATAATGCTCCAATCTCTTATTAATAGCATTATGTGTTGGTATCGCCTGTAAACGAGAATAGAACACGAAACCTTCTTTATTAGAAAGTCCTCGACTATCAAAATAAGCTTTCTGTTCCCTATATAGCAATTTTAAAACAGATATAATCTGCTGATTAATAGGAACTTCACGAATCGAATCATCCGTTTTTGCTTCAGTAAAACGCTCATTAATTTTATCATAACGTCTATATGTTCTGATAAATCCATTCTCAAAATCAATATCTTCCCATGTCATCGCCATACACTCTGCAATACGAAGACCTGTTTTAAAAAGTATGTATAGAAAAAAAGAAGTGATGCTCTTTTTATAATTAAGATCCTGTCTTATTAAGAGTAATAACCTATGATAATCTGTGCTATTATCAATATACTTATCTTCAATTTTCTTTGATTTCTTTTGAGAATTTAATATAACTCCATCAGTAAAATCATTGAGAAACAATCCGTCACGTTGTGCTAATTTTATCGCTTTACGAATATCAGCATTCAGTCTGCTTAACGTATTTTTTATAACTCTTTGACCATAAATATTGATAAACTCCTGATATTCACTATGTTTAATATCAGAAACATCTTTATCAGAAAATTCTTTTTTCAGCACACTAGCTCGTCTAAGATATTTATTTTTGGTAGACTCTAACCGATCACTACTTTCTATTGTCAATTGATACCATCTAAGCCACAAATCATATAAACTTAAACGACTTTTGAAATAATAACCTTGGCTAATTGCTCTTTCTTTTTCAGCGGCTTCTAATTGAGCCTCTTTTTTTGTTCTAAAACCAGAGTTAGAAGCTATCAATTTCCCTTTAGAATCATAAATACGATAATCCCATGTTTTCTTTTTTCCTCGTTGTCTAAATGTTGCCATTTGTCTCCTCTCTATTCTAGCAACAAGGACTTATCCTCTTCATTCTACATTAATTTAAAATATCTGCAAAATGATTTTCAAAATACTTCCTTGTGCGACTTGCTAAAAATCGATATGGACTGCCCTTTCCTTTAGGATATGAAACAAATCCACTAGCATTCTGCTCAATATCAAATTCTGCTTTATATCTAGGATTAAGCAATATATCATTAATCAATTTCGATCTACCTATTCTCAGTAGATCAATAACATCATCAATATCCCACCACTGACCTTCTTCTCTTTGATTCACTAAAGATAAATACTCCTCTTTAGAAATAACGACAAGGTTCTCAGGTACAGGTACAGTAACATTAAAAGTTTGTTGCATACAATCTCCTTTAAATAAATTAATAGTTATCCCAATTACTAAATTTACGAATGTTATTTTGGCTTCTTTTCAAATTTATTTTAATTCTGAATTACAAAAAGCCCTTCCAATGAGATGATGGAAGAACTTCTACGTTTAATTATTATTCAGTAATTCTAAGATTTTCGATTTGGAATAAACTTCCCCAGGGGAAAATCTAATACCATGATATTCATACGGTTGATCATTAACTACTTCATAGTATTCTTCATGAATCGAATGAAGAAATTTACTAATTTCCTCCATGCTATCACCCGTTTCCTCAGCTTTAACACGATAGCTATTTACATCATCAGTACAGAGCCGTAGAACAGGATGAGAACCATAAAATAATTCAGAGAGGGATTCTGTTTTGCTTAACACACTACTAGATAATTTATCCACATTTCCTGATACAACAAATAATCTATTTGATAATTCATTCTGATTTTGAGATAGTTCTTTCTGATTTTGTGATAAAACTCCCAACTCTTTTTTAATAGACTTATTATCTCTCAATATAGTCAAAATAGCACTTGCGCCTCCTAAAACAGTGCCTACAGCCGTTAAAACACCACCTAGAGTAACCAAATCCATAATCGTATAATTTCCTAACATCTTATTTCCTCCATTCTAGCATAAACGATTTATTGCAACAACTACTTCCTAACTGCAAATGTTCTATTGGGAGCTGGTGTTAAAACCCTAAAATGAATACGATCACTAGAACCACTAGCGTCCCAATTACATTCAGATACTACAAATGAGCCATCTTCATTAACATGCTCCACAAACGAAACATGCCCCCACGGATTACTAAAATCTTCTGACATCACTGCTCCTACCTCTGGTTTTGCAACACGCTTCCAGCCTCTAGCAGTCAAACTATTAACCCAATCTTGACCATTACCCAAATAACCATAGCCATCAGAAACATTGGCTAAGCCAACTTCAAAAAGACGATTATAAACATACCAAGTACATTGATACCGTGGATAACCTGAACCAGCTTGTGTTGTTATAGATTTTTGTGTTGGTAAACCATACTTGAATTTCTTCTCATAACCTTTTGGAAAATCCCAAAAATCGCCTAACGTTTGTCCATCACCTACTGCTGAATTTCCTGTTGCTTCAACACCAGATTGTAAAATATCAAACCACTTCTGTGCATCTTGCTCTAATTCTGTTAGTTTTGTTTGTCCATCTGAAAGACTTACCCCTTCATATTTTTCAGACCAAATTCTGGCAGCTTTTTTAGGGTCAGATGCTTTTTGCATTTCCTCTTTAACGTGAGACCAGGAGCCATTCAATTCCTTAGACATCAACTCTAACTCTACATCTGATTCTAACGCACGTCTAGGCGCCAATGCCCAACGATCACCATTAACTTTGTTATCCCAACCAGACCATTGAAAATAACCTGCTACTCCTCCAGATGGATTGACAGCCTTTGGGTCAAATCCTGATTCACGTTCACCATTGGCTAATGAACCTGAAACTCCTGCTACAGTAAATTGCTCCTTACTTAGTTGCCAATTGACAATTTTAATAACATCTTCTGCACGTTCTACACTAATCCCTGCTTTTTCAGCAACCTCTTCTGCAGTTAAGATAAGTTGTCTACCACCTATGGCTTCAGAACTAGATGAATCACTACTACTTCCTCCTAATGCAGAAAGTAGTATCATAAAAATAAAAAAAAGAGGAAGTATCGGCACTAACAGTAATACTATCCCTCGTCTAAAACGTTTCATACTCCCTCCTTTGCTAATTGATTAGGTTTCACCTTTTTCGTAAACGTAAAAACAAACCAGCAAATACTGACATAAAGCCTAATGCGCTAACTGCCATTGTTTCTGAATCACCAGTTTTAGGTAATACGACTAAATCATTTTCTTTTGTCTTCAAGGCTACCGTACCATCTGACTGAACTTCACCACCAACAACATCCGCTGATACAGTAACAACAGTACCATCAGATTCTTGAATCAACACTTGACTATCTTGTGTACCAACAACTTGGTGTCCACCTGCAGTTACAATTGGTTCCGTCACAACTTCTTGTGTAACTGGTTTTGGTGTTTCCGTTTGTTTCGGTAATTCTACATCCTTTTTAGGCTCTGTCGCCTCTTTGACAGGTACTTCCTCAATCGGTTTTACTTCTTCTGTGATAGCTGGTTCGACAGGTTTTGGTACTTCCTCAGTTGCAACAGGAGGCAATTCCTCAATCGGTTTTTCAACTGGCTCTGTCGTATCAATAGGAGCTACTGGAACAGTTTCTTCTACTTCTGTTACAGGAGCAGATGTTTCAGTTTCAACTGGTACCTCAATCGGCGCATCTACTGTTGTCACTGTTTCAGTAGGAATATCAATCGGTGCTTCTACTGTTTCGTCTGCGCTTGCCACCATTGTTGACAAAGTTGTCGCGCTTAGTAAGAGTGTTGCTAGTAACGTTTTTTTGTAAGTTTTTGTTTTCATTTGTTTTTTCCTTTCGTTTTAACGTCAAAGTACGTTGCGGTAATTGTTTCTGAGGATTTTCCAAAGAACGTTGATTTTTCATCTGGTTCATCGAAGTACCCCTCTTATCTTTAGGGAAATACATCGGTTTTCCTGGCACGAATTTACGCTTATTTTTAGGTGCAAGTTGCTTCACACGTTTCAAGTTAAATCCACTTGCTTTTTGTCTGCTCCTAATCTTGCGATTGAGATTGCTAAGCGATTGACGTCGCTGTTCTGTTGGTATTTTAACTGACGGCTTACGTCCAAACTGTTTCATTTTACTTATGTAGTCTTTGGGCTTGTTAAGCAACATCTTCCTCTTATCGTTTTTTTCTTGACGTTTGAGCTTAACTTTCTCAACATCTCTATCTGCTTTCATATTTGCTAGTTCAAAATCATCTCCCCTTCCAGTGTATTTTTTAATTGCTTTTTGTTTCATCCGTTTATCTTTAGCTACCCTAGCTCTTTCAGACGCTAGCCTACGTGTCAAATTTGCGAGAGCCAAACCTCCTAAAACGCCTGTCGCCCCCCACTTAAGAGCTGTTCGCCTTGTTTTGTCGCCATAAGAATTTGCTTTGTTAAGCATGCGACCGACCGTTGACGTGCTATTGGGTTTTAGTGCATTCAGCCACCATTTTCTTGTCAAAAATGCAATTAAGTAGCTGAACCACTTTCCAAAAAATGCTAATAGAAAATTATCATTAGTCAAAGTCATAAAAACATTACTGACGCTAGTGTCAAAGGTCATCACAAAAACGCCACCAACATTGATAAACTGTGACAGTAAGAGGTTATTTCCGATACCTTTCATAGCCCCTACCAGGAAACCGTTAAACATCGGTATAACACCTGCAATGAGTAATACTGGTAAGACATAGAAGATGGCTAATACGATTAGACGTAGTGCCAACGACATTAGACCTACTCCAGCAAGCAACATACCTGTTAAACCCGATTCAAGGATTGCTAAAATAGCATACATGAACTTGTTTCCAAGTCCACCACGAAGTTGCTTGACTTTAGGTTCGTCTTGTTTGCCAATAAAATTATAAATTTTTTCTCCACCAATATTAAACTTATTATCTCCAGATTTATAGCCCAGCAAATCAATGAGTTGTTTTGTGCTAAGATTGCTTTTTAACTTGCCTGACTCATCTTTAACCATATCAGAATTCATCCCAACATAGTTTTGCCAAAGTGCCTTGTCAAAGTAGACAGCCAATGTTTTATCAATGTAAGCAGTGTCACCCTTATCCTTGACGTCCGCAATACCAGCAATGCCACTAGAAGCCTCAGAACTGACTTTAGCAGTGAAAGTAGAGAGCTTACCATAGATAACAGACACTCCTGACTCACCTCCGTAAATAGGACTATAAACACTTCCTACAAAGGCAACTAAAGCCGTCCACTTAAAAAAGGTTATAAAGAAATTCTTATGATGTTTACCTTGAACATATAGCGCATAGCCTACGATAAAAACAATAATTAAAGGAACAAAATTCTGATAGACCGTTGAGAAAATCTTTGAGCTTTCCGTAACAGTTGTTTTAATTAAGTCATCAATCGCACCAGCCCCTCCAGCTGTTATCTTGTAGAGGCTACTGTAGATGTTGTAATTAAACTTCGCAAACCAAAACAACATGTTGACAAAATCGTTATAAATATATTCCAAGGAAAATCCTATCCCTAAAAAATTATTATTTTCAACTAGAATCTTTGATTCTAACTTCTCAAGATTTAAGTCTTTGTTTTCTTTGACTAGCTTAATTGCCTCAGTTGTCACGTTAATCAGCCCATCAAATAGGACTGTTGCTTTTGCCATTAGCTCACCTCCTCCCACGAATAAGTATCTTTCTCTTCTTTAACCTTAACTGTCGCAAAGAGTTTAGACAATTCTGGGAAGAAACCACCGTCAATAGTAATACGTTCTTTACGACCAAAGGTGTCATAGTAGATACACTGTGCCATTGTCATGTTATCAACCCACTTGTACGTTTCCTCCGTGTTTGGCACTTTGATATAGTCTAAAATTTCTGCCACGTGGTTTTCTTCTCTAAAGGCAAACACTGTTCCAAAGCCAGTATTATCACCCTCTGCATTAACATCCACAACAGACTGAGTGATGACAATTAAGAAGTTGTTCTGACTACGACCTAAACGTTTAATATCGTTTAGAATCTTTTTACCAGTGCTTGACGTTTCAAAGAGCCACCCCTCGTCCATAACGGTAATCGTTTCTTCTGCAATATCTGCAGAACCGAACCTTTTACAAAAGTAGCCAATCGCATTGAGTACAACCAAACCGTTACGTTCGCTATCGGTCATTTCAATCTGAGAACTTTCCGAAGGCAGTTCTACGTTTTTGATACCAATAACAGTAACTTTATCTCTCATAGAGATACCTTTATGTTCACCGCGAGAAAAGACAACAGATAGCGTAGAATCATGAGCGTTCCCAAGCAAGGCACTTCCGAAGTGCTGAATACGCTCTTTATCAGAATTTGCTAGTTCTTCAAAAACATCTAGCATGCCACGTTGCTCTCCTGCCTCTTTCTCGTCATAGACCTTATCCAAAGCCGATGATAGAGCTGTGTCTTTTTCATCGTCTTTTTCACTGAGTGTCCATACCAGACTTTTAGCCAGTGCCTTACCTTCTGATTTTGGCAGGAAAACAATAGGGTCAAGCATACCAACGTTTTCCTTTTTTGTTGGATCGAGCGACACAAAGTTAATCGAACGAATATAAGCAACTAGTTCTGGATAGAGTCCTTGCTCTTCGAGTTCTTGAGCTACTGCCAAAAACTGACCTTTAAGCTCATCTTTAGGGTCAATATAAAGCAGTTTACACTTAAGCAACGTGTGTAAGACAACAATCAGTTTAGCAGCAAACGACTTCCCATTTCCTGTATCACCTGTAATAAGGACGTGAGGATTGTTAGTTACTTTACCATTGACTTCTAACTTATTAGCTTGTAACAAATCTGACAACACAAGATTATTAGAGGACTGTAAAGCCGTCCTAAAATCACCAAACCAAGAAGTAACCTCATTATCAACCTTACCAATATACCAACCAACATCCGTACCAACCTTATGAGATACAAAAAAGAGATTCTCGCAGAACCCCTCAACTGTTACTTTTTGGATAAAGTTCTTATCCCAAAATTCAAGCGTTTCACCAAACATATTCTTATAAAAGAGATAAATTTGATCTGCACTTGCTTTAAGAACACCGACATCTTCCAACGTAGCCGTCAACATATCCAATTTTAGTTTAAGCACTTCTATACTTTCTCCAGTTACAATCAATGTGTGCATGTAATGCAACATTTTTTCTTTTGCATTGATTTTATCCTTAAGGTCATTAAGCAAGTAAAAGTCATCTAATTGCTCCTGATTAGCAGAATCACCCGCCTCCATATCTTCCGATACTGCATTTTTAATTTTATCCTGCGCACGTGTCGTTTGCCCTGCAATAGACCAAAAACCTTTAGTACCAACAAACTTTGCTTTAATTTTACTTTCCACTGGAAAATTAAGGTTTTTTAGTCGTTCTACAATATGAATATGACTAATATTTCTTGGTAACGTGCCAATTGGATAATGAGCAATATAAGTCTCATCATCACCATTGGATAATTTCATCACATTGACATTTTCTATTGTGATATTGACATCATCAATATTTTCTATTGATGATTGTACTTGTTTAATTTCTGAATCAACATCAAGTGATAACCCCCTACGATATTGCAGTAGATTTAAAAAAATGGTTTCTTGAATGGTCAACGGTTTATAATGCAATAAACTTAATCGACTTTCCAAGACTTGCCTTTGAGGTAAGTATTTTTCATACCAATTTTCATCAATATCTTCATAGATTCCGAACCCCTCCATAAACGTTTGTTTCGTATCACGATAGGCTTGTTTAACCACACTTTTCAAGTCAACTGAAATATGCAAGGATTTTAAAGGAACAACTAAATAATGTTTGTAACTAAATGGTACTCCTGAAGTTTCATAAATCTCATTCAATGTTTTTTTAAAGATCGTTTCCGCTAAATTTCTATAAACATCTTTAGGATCCAAGCGATCTGACAACTCCTCAAAAATAGCAATCAAATCTCTAGTCATTGGTACATCATTAATTTCAAAATCACCAAACGGATGCAAATCATTAATTACAGAAGCTACGCTTACTTTCAGTTTTTCCTTTTCTAAAAGTGACATTGTGTTCGCCACCATTGACTTAATTTCATAAAAGGCAAATACACTGCTATTTTTCAAGAGAATCATATTCTCATAAAATGCCCAAATCTGATTTTCTTTTAACTTTGTGACTCTCATTTTTCCCCTTTCTTATCGTATCGTCGGTAAATTTTACCTTTATTTATATAAATTTCATTAACCCTATAACCATAAATAAAATAATAGATGAGATAATCCTTAAAAAAGAAAATAAAAGGACGACCATCTATCTTTAAATCTTCTATCGCATAAGCAATAGAAAGACCTATCACAAAACTTAATATCAAACTATAATTCCAGCTTATAAAAGGCAAAAACATTAATAAAATAAAAGTCGGTACAAATACTAAAACAGTATAGACAATCCGTGAAAATTTAAAGGCAGAAGTAAATGTATACAAGCTACCAAAACTTCTTACCCAATTTGGTTGATCTAGTGCTTCTCTGTAACTATACAGCTTCTTATCCTTATCATCTGCCATAGAATATACTCCTAAAAAAGACTAACAATAAAATCAATAATAGCCTTAGCTAATGTTCCAAATGATGACAATACTGTACTGATGTTATGCATAATATAATACGCAACACCACCACCTGCTAAAACACCTAACGCATAAATTGGTTTTTTCTCTTTAAAAAAATAACGCCCTCCAATAAAAATTACTGCTGCTGCCAAAATTGGATTCCCCAAACTTGTTGCTAATTTATTAAACAAATCCATTTATATTATTCCTTCTTTCCATTTTTACTTAATACCATGAATCATTTTTGAAACTAAAATAGATGTACCATCTATTTCTAATTCTAATGTAAAATTTTCACTTCTCGTATTACCTGCAGTCGCAAATGTAACCTGTACATAAGCAATTGTTTTGCCTTTTTTCTTATTGTAAGATGTAAAATCTACTGTTTTCAGTTCGCTATTTGATAACACTTTTATGTTTTCAGATACTAAATCCAAATTTTCTTGACTGGTCGTATAGTTTGTAAAAAATAGTTTCATAAACTCATCAAACCTTTTTGTGTCTTCATCGCTCAATTCATTTACTTTCTCTAGTTTACGACGACTATTATCTGGCAAATCTTTTGCCTGACTATCAACTGCAGGCGTAAAATACGGCAAATCGGAAACTAAATATGCTCCTTTAATCCTTTGATAAGGAATATTAAATTCTGTTACGACAGATTCACCTCCAATTACTACATAACTAACCAAATAGGTAATAACTTTATCAGTTACATTCACTAATTTACTTGTTTTCAACTCTGTCGGTTGTCTCAATTGACCTTGCGACCTAATTTCCATAGGTTCAACATAAAAACTATTTAACTTTTCAATCTGTTTAGACTGTTCTTGTCCATCACTTGAAAAATTAAAATAATAATAAACAAAATTACTTGACCAATTTTGTAACCTATAATCAATCATAGTAACTTCCTGTTTTTTCTGATTAACACTCTCTATCTGTGGCTTAGCATTCAATCTAATAATATTAGTCGCCATTGCACCAGCACTTAATAATACAAATGTTAATGCCCCACCTAAAAAAATTCTATTATAAAGCCTTTGATTATAACGCTTCGGTATAATCTCTTTTTTCTCTTTTTTTGTGGGTCTACGTTTTTTCTTATCCATAACCTTCCTCTCTAAATAAAGAGTGCTAAAAGAAACACATTTAGCACTCTGATACATTTTTATATATTCCTTTTTGAGTCAATAAAACATAGCCGATATCTTCATAGTACCTTAACATATTGGCAGGAGTTTTTTGACTGTACCAAAAATCTACAATTCTTGCAGGTTCTTCATGTTGCAATAAGTCCTTTAAAACTTCTTTTTCATCTTCCATCTTGCCAACAAATGAATAAGCCGAGAAGACAATATCCTTAATCGTTTTATTTTTTCGCAACATTTCAGAAACTACATACTCATCACCATCATAAAGCGCATGAATAACCGTCACTAACTGATAGGCTTCTTTTAACTCTAAAATCCTATCAACTTCCCAATCAGAAATACCACAAATAAAAAAGGATTCATCCCTGAATCCTCTTTCTGCCATCCGATCTCTTACTTGTTCCTCGGAAAATCGCATTAAATCTAGCTTACATAATTCATAGGATGAACCATTTTCACGAACTCGAATAGTTGCTAGCATAACTCTTACCTCAAAATTCAGAAAAGCGTTCTGCCTAATAATTCTTTTGTCATAAATTTCCTCTAGTAAAATTCATTTAACCAAAGTTTTAAAATCTCATTTTTCTCGAAATCATAGTCAACTTCATTTGTTGTTTTAAGATTGTTGTAGCCATCAAAACGTACATATTCATCATTCCAATTAACATTACCAAAAAATGTTGCCCTGGCACTTTCATATGGATCTGTAAAATTCTGACGGAAGAAATCCTCATTAAACTCCAACCATTCAGAACATTCCAAGTCACCTTTTTCACTTAAAGCATCATAAAGTTGTTTTGCAGTTGAGTATTCAAATAAATCTTGTATAACTTGAACAAAAATTTCAACGTCTTCTGAATGTTTCATTAAACAAGAAACATCAAAAGTGTCACAAAAAGTATCAATAACTACTAAACCATCAACATCCAAGTTATTTTCTTCAACCCAACGTTCAAAAATATGATTAATATCTGGAGTACTCCAAAAATTTTTTGTGATATTTCTCTCTCGACTTAAAACAGTAAATTTTATTTCCATTTTACATAACCTCAATCATTTCTAGACTCTATAATCTTGTTTATAGCTTCCAGCTCATATAAAGTATAGTACCCTGGACCAAATAAGTCAGTCCCCTCTACATCTAAAACATGAACCATTTCGCTATAATCACCACTATGTTCGATTGTGTATAACTGACCAAAAAATAAAGGAAAGCCAAACCATGCTGACCTCCCTTTAGATTCATTTTTTATTTTAGCTAATATCATGATTTAATAAGTGAAGCTAACTCACTAAATGATTCACCAATCCTACCTAGTGCATAGCTTCCTGAATTCATTTTCTTATTCTGATAGTAGTAATTTTTCAGCGTCTTAGTCAACATTTCGGATTGCAATGGTGACAACGATACATCATCATCTTTTTGTAACTTTGATAAAGCTCCTGCTGTTTGCCAAGCTCCTTCATAATCTTTGCTGGATAACTGATCACCCAATGTTCCTACTAATTGTTTTAATTCTTTGTTACGGTTTTCCATGTTTTTTTCCTCTTTACTATCTTTAATCTATCACATTAATTAACCCATCTTAAGGAGGTGCTCTTGTTTCCATCTTATCACCTATTAAACGTTCTAAGATGAGGTAACAATTTATAATATCTAATTAAATTATAAAGACAAGCTACCTTCATCTCATCTGTTTCACCTTTCAAAATGCTCACAAACTCTTCTCTATTCTTTAACGCAGTTAAGTCTAATTCCTCATTATATTGTTTCAGTCGCCGTAAATAATTATTTTTAATATAACCATCTTGACGATAAGCAATAGATTGACTTTTACGTCTCATCTCTTCTAAGTCCTGGCGAAAACTCAAAAAATACTCTTGATTAATATCTGGTTTATAAAAAAAAGACGCAGGAACTAAAAAACAGACTTGATTTACTATCAAGTCTAACTGCTCTATATTTTTGATTAAGTACAATTCAATAGCATCTACTTCTGATATCGCTAAGCCCCCTTTCTCAATTCCTCTTCAATAAATTGAATATCACTAACTGATAGTTGTTTCAAAACGTTTTCTGTTTCTTCTGTCAATTCTCCAGCTTCCATTATCAATCTAAGATAGGTAGTGTTCAATATTCTATCGGCTTCTTCGACAAGTTTTAAAGAATTAGATACCTGATAAACAAGCCACTTAATCGTTCGTTCAATAGAGTATGCCTCTGGTGATGTAGATAATTTTACTTTCATCCCATCACCGAAAAGACGTTGCCATTTACTATCGGGTAAATAAGCTCCCCACTCATTATTGCCATCATAAACTTCTAATTTCTGTCTAATAATGCCTTTCGATAAATCATCAATTGGAACACCTCCAACAAAATCTTCTAACCATTTATGTGCCTTACCTTGACTTAAACGTATTTCATACCGATTCCAAATATCAAAAACCTCTAGCGATTCCGTAACAGTCATTTTCTCTTTCTTGGCTAACTCATATCGCTTCTCATAAAAGTTAAAATACATATCACTTTGCCTACTGCCAAAATAAATTGAAATACCATTACTTTCTCCACTCTCAATATCAAGAGAACCACCACCAATGTAATTCCATTTATCCATCCTATCGTATAGTAATTCGCCTTGATAAACTTTTGTAATCAAATCAGATAATTGAAGTTGCTCCGATTCATTATCATATCCTAAATACATTTCATCAAGTGCGATATCTACACGTGTTGTTTTCATGTCAGTTCGCTCAAAATACATTTTTTGTAACGCTTCTTCCCATGTCAGCCCCTCAC
Organism: Streptococcus caledonicus; assembly: GCF_042656225.1. NCBI lineage: Bacteria > Bacillati > Bacillota > Bacilli > Lactobacillales > Streptococcaceae > Streptococcus > Streptococcus caledonicus. Next base: position 31,375 of record NZ_JBHSOJ010000032.1, on the reverse strand, counting down.
GCTCTAATATCAACTCATATTGACGACAACCCGCACCACTAAGTTGCAACGTTATCTGATAGTTACCCGTTTGAGACTTATCTGCATAATCAAATATCCAAATATCACCACGTCGCCACAAGTGCGTATACATCATTAATTTTTTATCTGTACTTACAAACTCTGATAGCGGACAATATAAATACGTTTGACAGAAAAAATCTAAGTCCGTTACATCTTTAAAGGTAATACGTAAATAATCAATCATAACTCTTAAGCTACCACTATCTTCACGATAACCCAAGCAGTCTTTAATTTCACGAAACTTATCTGCAGTCAACAATCGTCGCCCCTGCTCGTAACTCCTCAAAGTATCAACTGGCATACCTACAATCTCTGCAAATGACTTTTGATTGACTCTGATTTTATCTCGTCTCAACGAAAGCAAGTGTTTACGATCAATTATTCTATCTTTACTCATTTTTACCCCCTTTTTAGGCTTTTTGTCGTACGCTTTTTTAGCCAAATTAGTACACTTTTGAAATCGTGAAATCCCTTGTCCCACCTACGATTAGGGGACGTTTCTTCGCTAGTTTTTAGCTTTTCTACCCCCCTATTAGAAATAGGGGGTTTATTGTGTGTTGCGATACTGCGAGAAACACGCGACAAACGCCACAAACGGCACAGCAAAGCTGTGCCTGTGGCTGTCGCTATCTCTGCGTACCGCAACACACAAATTTAAAATAAACCTAATATAATAGGCAAAGACTATACACCCTTTCACAAATGCATAGCCATACTACTATTCCTCAGAAAAGTAGTCTTTCAAAAAAGAATCCCAAGTTTTACCACTATCTTCCTTCTGTTCAAATAACTCTTCTAAAAGCATAACGTCATCTTCAGTCAATTTAAACTTGTTATCCTGTAAAACAAAGGTCTTAAAACCTCCATCTTGAATTTTCTTAAGTAACGTATAAATCTGAGATACAGACTTCCCAATAAGTTCAGTAATATCGGATAAATCATATAATCTCATTTCAGAATCATCTTCTATACCTGGTCCAGATAAATCTTTACTAGGCATTTTTTCATCAGATACTAACTCTTCTTTCAAAAGATGTTTATGCTCTCGACGTTCAATTTTTGTAAATTCATTATAAAATGAGAAACCTTTAGTTAATAATGGAGAATAAAACTCACGTGCAACCTCTCCTTTAACTGCAGCATAACCTCGACCATAGACACGCATACCACCAACATACTTCATAAATTTAAAGTCTTTATTACGATTAGGCTCTTCAAAAGCTAACTCATAGCCCATATCATCCAAACGACCAACCGCAACTCTAAAGTTAATATTAGCCTGTAACTTAGAACCTAAATCTTCACGTGACGGTTTCTGCATAGCCAAAATAACATTAACACCTGCTTGACGACCAAGCAAAACAATTTGACCAAGTGTTTTATTAAATTCTTCCACCTGTTTATACGTAAGCATTGACTTAAAAGCATTCAGTTCATCACACACCCAAAAATATGGCTCTAAACCATATTCATAAAACGATTTTAAATCAGTATGACCTAAACGTTTTTGTTCTGATCTCATATACTCAAAACGCTCTTCCATAACCTTCAAAGCATTTTCACAAGATAATATAATTTCTATAACATCATACGCTATACGACCTTCAAATGCCTTTAAATCAGCCATAGTAACAAAATCTGCTCTTTTAGGATCGCAAATATCAACAACACCAATTTTAGATAAACAAAGAATTAAAAAACGCAAAAGAACTGTTTTACCACCACCAGTACCTCCAACAATAAGCATGTGAGGATCTGACGTAAAATCCCAATAGAAATTTTTCATCAATTCAACGCCTTTTCCTTGAACATACTTCATAGCTCCACCCTTAAGTCTATTCAATAAACTAGAATAAGCTAAACGATAAGTCTTAAAACGTTCATCATCTTCCGTTTCCATAAAATCCATTGCAAAAGTTGTCTCTAAATCGCCACCAATTTTTTTAAACTTCTCTTGGAACTTAGACCCTGCCAGTTCAAAAGCAACCTCTAAATTATATTTCTTTTGTTTCACATAAATTCTAGGAAATTTAATCTTACGACGACCCTGTGTCTGTCCCTTTTTCTCATAAACATAATTATGTTCATATAAAAAGCGAGCAAACCTAACTATCCTATCCCAACTAGCAAAAAGTACAGTACGTTCAAAAAGAAACCCCTGTAAATACCAAGACAATAGTAACGAACTGCTCAACATACCAACCAAAATATAGATAGATTGCCTATCTACGATACGTAACTTATCTTGTATTGTATAAGCATAATATCCAATCGGCAACAAAAACAAAAAAAGGAGAATACAAAAAAGTATCTCCTTTAAAAATCGCATATAAGGACGTATCCTCAATCCTCGATTTTGTGGTAATAACCTAAATCCACTCATAACCTAAACCTTAACCGTTATTGTGTTGATTTGGGTTATCTTTCTTTTGTTCTTGTTTAGGTTGGCTCATTGCTTTTTTACGAATACCAGAGGCAAAAATATTATAGTTATCAACACCATCAATACTTGCAATAGAAACTACTGGGTCAATCAATTCAACTTCTTCACGCCATTTCAAACCAAGCTCTTCAAAAGAAGCCTCACTCATATCCGTCAATAAGATAGTATCCATATCTTCATGATCTTTAAAACGTAATTCAACTAAAATACCTAAAATTTCACCAGTATCAACACCATCTTCAAAACGTGTTTGATGTCCTTCAAATCGACTAAATTGTAATTCACCAATAAATTGATCAACATCAATAACATCATTCAAAATACGATGTTTTTTACCTGCAATTTCCAATTTTTCACCAAGTTTTAGTCCTGCCGCCATACTTATTTACCACCTTTCACTACTTCAAGTTTTTTAGCCAACACATTATTTACACGACTTACATCACGTCCATGTAAAGAACCATCTGGATAAAAAAGTGGTTCAACAATCTTCACTTCAACATCAGGTTCAAAAACAGTTGATGACGCTGGTGTAATAACATGTAATTCACCATGCTTTTCAGTCATCAAAATATGACGTTCATATTTCCCCTGTTTCCCATCTACCTGTCTAGGAGCACGTCCCAAACCTACATAAAAGCAAGTACCAATAACTTCTGGTTTAATAACCAATTTTTCACGTTTCACATTTGTTAAACTCATACTATCTTTCCTTTTCTTTCTAAAAAAAAGAGCCATTTTAAAATATAGCTCTTATCCTTAACATCAATTATTAATCATTTTCCTTTTTACGAATACCCAATACACCAAGCCCAGACATCAATACACCACTTAAAACAGTCATTAAACTGTCCGCTTCACCAGTTGATGGTAATTCATCTTCTTTAGGAATTAAACGTACTTTAACTGGATTTACCGTAGTCGCAACATTAACTTCATGAACTGGAACAACTACTGTAATATCATGTGCAGTTACTTCCACAGTCGCTGGTGTAACAGTAACTTCTGCATTTACTTTATGATAATCTGCAACAACCTGCAAACTCATCATTTCTGCTGTCTTTTCTTTCGGTTTTTCTGGTGTTTCCAATGGTGTTAGCACTGTTGGATCAACCGATTTTGGTGTCACTGGTTCCCAATTTTTAACTGTTGTTTCATCTGGAGCTTTTTCAATACTAATTTCTTTGACAATCACTTTAATTTCTTTTTGAGAAGACTGACCAAACAAACCTCCAACAATGGAAGTTGCATCATTATGTCCTGTTGAGTGTTTGAAACTCAATTTAATCTTAGTTGGTTTATCATACGAAATACCCAAACCGTTAGAATCAAGCACTCCTCTAGAACTTTGAGAAACATCTCCTGCGCCTGCAGAGTAAGAATTCCCTGTACCTGAAATATTCTTACCTTTTGTGACAGTACCACCATTCAAGGTTGTAAAATCAAGTGTTTGTAGGTTATCAATGTCATTAAAGGTTGCTTCATAAAAATCAGATTCAACGGTTTCAATATCAATATCAACTGATTTGATCCAACCAACACGTGCCCCTGCTCCTGCTACATAACCGCCTGCTCCTTCGGCTCCACCTTGTGAATAAGCCCCTGTTCCAGCTCCAGTAAACACGCCATAAGCGATACCACCATCACCACTATCCCAAAGAGCTACAAAGTCAGCCGTATGAGCAGAACCAGGAACAACTTGAATGTTACTAAAGGTCAATAGAACATCTCCATGAGACGTATTAGTCACACGAATTGTCGCCTTACCATTTTCAATTTTAAACACATTGTTAAAATCAGCATCCGTATTCTCAGAACGATAGAGTCCTTGAATAGCGTAAGCAGCCAATGGATGAGTTGCTTTCGTCGCATTAGAAACACCTGTATAACCTGTTGATGGAGTTGCAGTTAAACCAGATTCTGATGAACTAGACACCTTCTCACCTGCATTTTCTTTGTTCCACTGATCTACAGTAGCCTTATCTTTATCATAGTTACCAGTATAAGTTAAACCTTTTTCTGCAAAAATAGCACGATTTTTATCATGAATCGCTTTAATTTGAGCATCTAAATCAGCTTTCTTAGCTAGTGCTTTTTCATACTCAGCTTTACGTCTCGCATTTTCTACTTCCGCATCTTTTTTATTCGCTTCCGTACGTTCTTTAGCGTCTGTAGCACTTACAGAATTAAACGTTTTAATAAATGATTCATACGCTGTTAAAGCTTTATCAGCTTGTTTAGAATCACCTTTTAAGGATTCCATCAATTGGCTTTCTTTAGCTTTTACATCTGCATTCCCACTAACCGTTGATGGAACTTTAGCCAGAGCATCTTTTACTTGCTTAGTAATATCTGATACCCATGATTGATAATCATTTTCATACTCAGCACGTAGTTTCAAAACTTCAGCAACGACTTGCTTAATTGCTTCTGACTGTTTGTTAGCTTCAGCAATGGCTTGACCTGCATTAACTTCTTTAATCCCTTTATGAATAACGTTAACCTTATTATCCGTCGCATATTTCTTAGCTTCAGATAAGATGTTATCAACGTTATGTTGAGTATCAGTTGCTTCAACCAATAGTTTTAGCTGAGTAGCCACATCTGCTTCAATTTCTTTTAAGCTACTTGAAATCTGTTCTGGTGATTCAACCACCTTAACACCTGCTTTTTGTGCTTCTTCTACTGCTTTAGCAAGAGCTTTATTACTGTTAGCTTTGACTTCTTCAGCTTTTGCCAATGATTCAATTTGGTATGCCATCGCATTAAACGCTTCTTGCAAATCTTTATACGTCACTTTTTTATCAGCATAAGTCACTTTGATACCAGCTTTATCAGCTTTATCAACGGCAAGAACCAATGCACTGTCAAGCTCTTGTTGTTTTTGACCTGCTTCATCCAACAGTTTAACCTGTTGTGCTAAGTCGTCAAGTGCCATTTTAAGGTCTTCATACTTCTTACCTTCTTCAACAACAACTTTAACACCTGTCTTAGACGCAATTTCAATGGCTTTTGGCAAAGTCTCATTGATTTCCTCTTGAACCTTACGACCTTCTTCCAACGCTTTTACTTGCGCTTCAGCATCCTTCAGAGCGCCTTCGTTATCATCTTTGTAGGTTTTAGCTTCTTCTTCCTTGAGCTCAACACCTGCTTCTGTAGCCAATTTCTGAGATTCTTCAAGCATCTGATCAATTTCTTTTTTCGTCTCAGTTGCTTCTTTTACACGTTTTTCTTGTCCTTCAAAGTTAGCAGTTGCTTCTGCTTCACTATCAACTAAAACTTCCTCAGTTTTCGTCACCTCAACACCAGCAGCAATAGCTTCCTCAACTGCTTTATCCACTTTAGGATTATCAACCGTAACAACTGGTAACTCTTCTTTAACAATTACCTCAGTCGTACTTTCTGATGCCTTGTTAGCAGTACCAGTTACAGTTTGTTCTGCAGGTGCTTGAGCAACTGTTGTTACCTCTGCCGGTGCAGAAGTTGTTTCGTCTGCAAAAACACTATTTCCTGATGCCATAGCAACAGTCAAAGCAGATAACAACACGACTTTACCAATCATTGCCGAATGAGTTCCTGTTTTGAACTTACGAATTGAAAATTTTTCCTTTTGATTTGAGATCATTTTGATACCTCACCTTTCTTTTTCTAGTTTAACGACATCTCGGTCATAAAACATCAAAATAAAAAAGACTAATTAAGTCTTAAAAAACCTTTTTACTCATAAATCTAACTAACCTTAAAAATCAATTTCCTCCTCTTCTCTAGACATCTTACTTGAAATCTTTAAAACACTACAAATAAAAGATAATAAGATGATTGAAAATAAAATTAAAACACTCTTTAACATATCGTCACACCTCTCTCATGCCAATAATTTTTAAAATACCGCTTCTTTTCTGTCGCAAATCCAAATACATGATGACAAAAATTTATCTCGTTACCAGTCTTATAAAACGATATTAAATCTTCAAAGTTCTCTTCAATAAACTCTTCTAAATGACACTTATCATTCTCGCTTAATGCATAAGGATAAATTGGATGAAACGTCCCATTATTATTTGTAACTTTTATTCCATAGAAATCACCTTCAACTACTACATCACCAAACGACGTTAACCGACGTTTTTTTATAATCTCTATTTTTGACACATATTATTCCCTCGTTCTAAATATATTTGAGTTATCAACTCTAATAAGTCCATTTTTTACACATAAAATAGACTAATTAGAATAGATAATATCTATTCTTCTAAACTAATTCTGTCAATAGCTCACTTAAAAGTTCCTTAACGTCTTCTTTATAAACAAACTTAATTTTCTTATCATGACTAACTACTGGTACATTTTCATAAGTACTACGTGATAATACTTCTTTAATTAAACCATGAGCTAAAGAGCCATTGTAGCCTTTATCCGCAAGATCACGATAAGACAAAACTAAATCACGACTAACTAAATTATCATCCGAGTGATCTAATACTAGATCTTCCAATGTACAACCAAAATACTCAGATAATCTCACTAAATTAAATAAGTCAGGAACACGTGTCCCATTTTCCCAGCGACTGTAAGTTCCTTCCGTTATATTAAAAAAAGTGGCTAACTGTTTCTTTTCAGTACCACTATCAATTCTCATACGTTTTAAATTTTCTGCTACATTCAACATAACACTATTCCTCCTCATTGAAGAATTTAATTCTCCACCAATTAACCAAAAAATATATCCCAAAAATTGATAACATAAAAAAATAAGACGCTATCAAACAGACAAAAAAGAAAACAATACACATTATAATCACAAGAATTTTATCCATATAACTAACCTCCTATCTCTTATGATTTTTTTAGTTTAAAGATAGCTACAACTATCCTGTAAATTAATTATAGCCATCTCTAAACTAGCAATGATTAAACAAGGACGAAACCTCTTTCGTTAACCTATTGCTAATTCAATTTTTACAAAATAAAAAAGTCGTCTCATAGAAACGACTTAAAAGAATACATAACATTTTCTTGTGCTTTTAGACGCACTAAAAACACCTATATTTTGCGTGCTCATATCATCGCACACTAACCCTTTATATCATCACGACATTAAAGGTTTCCCTTTCAGTACACTTGTACCTAGCGCCAACTCTCACGAGCTCCGAGCCACCAGCCCAGCGCTTTTCCTTTTTTCGCTCTACACAGGCAAAAGGATATTTTCCCAAACCCTAGCTTGTTATTAAAAACTCTACTTGATTTGTTTTTCAAAGATTATTTTGATACAATCAAATGGATAACTTTATATCGCAACCCCTTAAAGACATATATTTGATTTTTCAAATTAATGCTTATAGCATGAAATTTGACCAACTTTTTATTTAATTTCAAATATATATTAAAAGGAGGTCCTTCTATGCTTTATGAAGCTATTGGTTGGATTCTTTACAGAAGTTTCCAGTTGATGTTCACTATCATTGACATCTACTTGAACCTTTTAAACAAGTATCCAGTCGCTAAAATCATTATTACTGTAACTATTTACAAAAAATGGTTTTAGCAACTAGGCTACTTTGAGTAAACACGGTTTCGTCCGTACTCAAAGTGGCTTTTTCTTGTTTCGAAAAACAAACCAAATGGAGTTTTTAACAACTTATCTCTAAGAAACTTTAATCTACCTATCCCAGATGACGTTGAGGTATCAGCTTAATGCTAATATTCTACTCTTTAGGTGGATAGGCACGTTGAAGTTCCTTAAAGACACAAACTTACTTGCTTTTTCAATCAAAATAACTTACAATAAAATTACCACATTTTATTGGCTGTGTTAAATGGATTGCTTCTGGCATGAAGTTTGACCAGCTTTTTATTTAATTATCAATGTTCACTTAAAACTAATAAACACTATCCGTAAAACTTTGTCCTTTTTCATTATCATTCAATGATCTTTTAACAAAGTATTACTTAATAATATTGGTTTAATAGTTAAAGTCGTAAAGCTAACTGTTACCATCAGCTTTACCAATTTAACCATTAATTTTAGGAGATTTTTATGAATGAATTACAATTTGAAGAAACCATTCTTAAATTAAACGAAGTGGTTTATCAATTAGAACAACACTACAAACGCAAACAAAGTGGTGTTGATGACTTAATCACAGATTTCTACAACCAAGTCAATCCATTTCTAAATAACTTTAATCACCTAGAAATCGTTAAAGAATATACTACTTTTCAAAACAAATCTGTTGAGCAAATCACCGAAGCTATTGAACTCTCAGATTATGAATTTTTCTCATATATCATTAAAAAGATGGTTGGATTGACTCATGAGGTTTTAGAACTGGTCACTAATTAGTCACAATCATAAATAATTTTATGACATAATGATTCAATCTTCTTATTGTAATCACGATAGATTTCTGTTAATTCTTCGTGATACTCTCTAGGAACAACAAAATCAAAATTGACATCCTGTGTATGCTCATTTAAAACAACTAGCCCTGTCAGTTTATCAAACTGACTATATTTAGGTGTCATTTTCTTGATTACAGTAATAAGTTCTGTGGCATCTAACCTTGTTAATTTCTTATTTTCTTCCGTCATCTGTTACCTCTCTTTTTGTTGTAGCAATCGAATGATTGCTTATGTATATAATTATAGCAGTCAATTGATTGCCTGTCAACACTTTTTACAAAAAATAATTAGAAAGTTTTTACAATGTTTACACAACGTCTAAAAGACCTACGAAAACAAGCTGGTTTAACACAACAAGAAATAGCACAAAGCCTCCAAACTAGCAGACAAAACTATGCGCAGTGGGAAAATGGCAAACGAAAACCTAGTCAAGAAACACTTGAAAAATTCGCAAACTATTATAATGTTTCCATTGACTACTTAACAGGTAAAAGCGATATTAAAGACGCTACTGCTATTGACGAGGACAAGTTAGACCAAGCTATTGAGAAATCACTGGGATTTAATGGTAAGCCTGCTACTGAAGCCGAGAAAGCTAGCATGAAGGAAGCCCTCATGATTTACTTAGAAAGCCTCAAAAATAGTGATTGACCTCAATAAGCTCATTAAGGAAACTGAAAAGCTAGGTGTCGTTGTGCTTTGGGCTGATCTACCAGAAAGCAAAGGCAGGCATCTTATTCAAGGGAATGGGAATCACAAGATTATCTTTCTTGATAAGCAACTAGATGACATCGAAGCCTATAACGTCCTTCTACATGAGCGCAGCCACTTTATTAACAATGACTATGACAACGTACTATCTAGTATAGAAACATATCAGCATAGAATCGAGACAGTAGCTGAAAAAGATCGCATTGTAGATTTCTTAAACCTCATCAATAACGAATTTCCTATAGATGAAGAGTTCAATTATCTCAAATATATGGAACTATCTAGTATTGACCCAAAATATGAAAGCTTTGTCATTAAGACAGCTAAATCTTTATTTTTAGAAAACAAGGAGAACTTTTATGATTAACGATATTTTGTCAAAATTCGTACAAACCAATGACAACAAACTTAAAACTGATGACCTTACGATTGACGGTCATGCTATCATTACCCAGAATCATTCTATCCAAATCAAGAACATCTCAATGATTGAAAGAAATGAATTCAAGTCTCCAGTCACTCTACTAGATATTATTGTTTTAATAATCCTATTTAGCTTGATTTTTATATTCCCGCCAATTGGATTTATCGGAACTCCTCTTTATGGTCTCTATGTTTTCGGAAAATACCAGGAACACCTCAAAACAAAATTCTTTATTGTATTCAACCTTGGTTCTAGTAAAAATTACTATATTGCCTTTGATAAAGCAGAATTCAGAGATAAGGTATTTAACATTATCACCAAATCTTATAACCAAAACGCCCTGCCAGTTTATATTGACATTAAAAATCAGACAATTACTAACCAACATAACTATGAAAAAGAAGTTACTCAGCACAATATTGACAAACAGACTAACATTGCTGGTAATGATAATATTATTGCTGGTAACTTTGGTAATAACGCCATTGTTGGTGGAAAAAACGTTGCAACAGGTAATTCTATTCTTGTTCAAGATTCTAGTCTTGATAACTCTAATATTAACACTTCCGCAACCTCAGACGATATTAATTGGGCAGAGATCGTCAAAGAATTAGAAAACTATATTTCAAGCAATCAATTAGTTCTAAACGAGACTACTATCAGTGTATTAAAAGATCTTCTTGAACATGCGAAGGCAGAAAATACCCAAAGCTTTAACAACACTGTTACAAACAACTCAGCTATTCTGGAGATGATTCAAGGTACAATCACCGGTACACTTGCAGGTGTTATTTCTGGATTACTAATCAAATAAAAAATAAGGACTAGATTTCACTCTAGCCCTTTTATTTATTCTCACGTTTCACTCTAATACTTTAGCTTCTTTCAACAATTCCTTATATTTTGGAGAGTCCTTCTTAACAAAAGTCATATCTTCCGCATTACCAAAGTAAATAGAACCTGTTCCTTTTATTGTTAATACGCCATCCTCATATGAGTAGGGTACTTCAAAACGACCTGAATCAATCATTTCCTTCTCAGTATCAATCTTGTAACTTTCATCATCAACAGAAATATCTTTCCCTTGAATAACAATTTTTTCTTCTTTATCTAAATATAACTCACCAGTATTACTGAATTTCCCAAATTCGTAATACGTTCCATCTAAACTTTCAGATGAGCAACCAATCAGCAAGAATAAACTTGCTACTAATGTTAAAATTCCTAAAATTTTCTTTTTCATTTATATTCCCTTCTTGCATAATCAATTTTTGTTAACCATAAGATACCATCTACTCTTAAGACCTCTAATCAGGAACCGTATAATAAAAAATACTATACCTAAACAGAATCCCATAATCAAGCAAATAATAAATAACATCAACTTTAAAATTAGTCTAGAAATATCAAAAATAACTTCCATAATAAATTTTTTCCTAAAAATCAATATTAGATAAAAACTCTCTTAGTCTTTCCGCATCCCTGGCTGTCAAGCTACCAATTAGCTTTATTTTAGCCATGTTTTCTGAAATATCATAATAACTGATAGTATCTATCCATGACTGCTTTTTTAAGCCTGATTGATACCAATCAATAATCTCAAAATACCTAGCCTTAATCTCATCTGATTTATTCTCGTATTTTGAGGTAATTCTAAAAGTTCTAATCGTTTCTCCATCTAGCTTAACAATAACTACTGGTCTAACCTTAGAACCTGCTCCATCTGAATAGACCACTTTAGTGATTAAGATATCATGCTCTTCATACTTAGTCATTAAACATGTCCTCGTACTCTGAAAAATCTTCATCTTCAAAAAATTGTTTCACACTTTCAGGATTCTTTGGATCAACTGTAACAGTTGGGATAATTCCTTTATCCGCAAAGTCAGAAATCCATTTCTTCGTGTCTAACTGTCTTTCTCTAGTAATCAGTACCCCGTTTTCGTCAAACATGGTTTCATCCACCTCTGGAACTTTAATCTCAAAAGGGATACGACGCAAATTAACCGATTGAGTCATAAAAAGGCGTAACGCACTTGACATATCAAGCCCCATACGACTATATAATTCAGATGCTTCTTGTTTTAACTTTTCATCTACATTAAATGTAATTGTAGCCATAATATATCCTCATTTCATTTTAGATACTAATATTATAACATTATATTAGTATCTAGTCAAAAATATACATGATAAAAACCATCTATATTGATAACCTTTATTCTATATATTTTTCTCTAATTGTTCTAAATTTGTTCTTGAAATAAAAATTAATAAAATTATTGTTAAAAACAAAAAAATGATAAACCCTTGTTGTAGTAAAGTTTTTAACGTTTAATAATTTTCTTTGAACCCCTCAAAAAGGTTGTAGGGGGTAGATAAAACGAAAAAGCTTACTATCTTGTAAGGCTTTTTTCGTATTATGAGGGAAATATTAGCATGAAAATCATTGAATACCAAGAATCTTATCGAGACGACCTTATCTTTATGATATTAGAAGCTAAAGATGCTTTAGATAGAATTCCAAGTATCAACCCTGATTTGCTAACGATTCAAAGCTATTATTTAGATAAGGGAGATAACTTTTGGTTGGGGATTGACGCACAAAACAGGGTCATCGGATCCATAGCCTATTCATCTGTTTCGAATTCTTCAGAAGTTTTTCTGCACCGTCTTTTTGTTAAACCTCGTTTGAAAAATCAAGGCTTAGGGAGTCAATTACTTTGCTTCGCAGAAAAATACTTAATTGCAAAAGGTAAAACAGCTATTCATGTCCACCTTGGTCAACCTAAAGAAGACTGGATAGCCTCTTATTCCTTTTACCCCAAGCATGGCTATATCTTTTACGATGATACTCATCTGATTAAAATTCTGTAAATAGAAACTCCTAGAATCTTGTTCATTAAAACGAGTAATCTAGGAGTTTTTATATTAAAACAGCAAGTTTTACACCCTTTAGTCCAAATGTAATTTTGGTTTCAGATATTGTCCTGTATAGCTTTCACGGACTTGTGCAACTTCTTCTGGTGTTCCAGTTGCAACAATTGTTCCGCCACCGATACCCCCCTCTGGACCAAGGTCAATGATATGATCTGCCGTCTTAATCACATCAAGGTTATGTTCAATGACAAGAACGGTATTTCCCTCATCAACAAAACGTTCTAACACTTTAATTAGACGGGCAATGTCATCCGTATGAAGTCCTGTCGTTGGCTCATCCAAAATATAGAAGGATTTCCCTGTTGAGCGCTTGTGAAGCTCACTAGCCAATTTCATGCGCTGTGCTTCTCCCCCTGAAAGAGTGGTAGCTGGTTGTCCCAAAGTAACATACCCCAGTCCGACATCCTTAATGGTTTGGACCTTACGAGCAATTTTAGGAATAGCCGCAAAGAATTCCACCGCATCATCAACAGTCATATCAAGAATTTCCGCAATATTTTTATCCTTGTAACGTACTTCTAAAGTTTCTGAATTATAACGTGTGCCATGGCAAACCTCACAAGGGACGTAAACATCTGGAAGAAAGTGCATTTCTATCTTGATAATCCCGTCACCTGAACAAGCTTCACAGCGTCCACCTTTGACATTGAAAGAAAAACGTCCTTTTTTATAACCACGAATTTTGGCTTCATTAGTTTGAGCAAAAAGGTCACGAATATCATCAAAGACACCTGTATAAGTCGCAGGGTTTGAACGTGGTGTCCGTCCAATTGGGCTTTGGTCAATATCAATCAAGCGCTCAATATGCTCAATTCCTTCAACAGACTTATATTTACCTGGTTTTTCAGAATTACGATTGATTTTCTGAGCAATCACCTTTTTCAAAATACCATTGACTAGTGTTGATTTTCCTGAACCAGAAACACCTGTAACAGCAACGAATTTCCCAAGTGGAAACTTGACATCAACATTTTTTAAGTTGTTCTCAGAAGCACCTTTGAGCTGAATAAATCGTCCATTCCCAGCACGGCGTTCTAACGGTACTGGAATTTCTTTAGCTCCAGATAGGTACTGACCTGTGATGGATTTTTTATTTTTAGCCACTTGTTCTGGCGTACCAGAAGCAATGACCTCACCTCCAAATTGTCCTGCTCCTGGCCCAATATCAATCAACCAGTCAGCCTGCATCATAGTATCTTCGTCATGCTCAACGACAATCAAGGTATTACCTAAATCACGCATTTTTTTGAGGCTTGAAATGAGACGGTCATTGTCTCTTTGATGAAGTCCGATAGATGGCTCATCTAAGACATAAAGAACTCCACTAAGATTTGACCCAATCTGCGTTGCCAAGCGAATCCGTTGACTTTCGCCACCAGATAAGGTTCCAGCAGTTCGTGATAGGGTCAAATAGTTCAAACCGACATTATTAAGGAAAGTTAATCGATCAGTCACTTCTTTTAAAATAGGCGCTGCGATTTGCTTGTCGTTACCCGTTAATTCTAATTTTCTAACCAAGGCCAAATGATCCTCAATAGATAAATCTGAAATTTCAGAGATATTTAATCCAGCTTCACCCCCAACACGGACTGAGAGCGCCGCTTCGTTGAGGCGATAACCGTTGCAAGTCTGACACTTGAGCTCATTCATGTAGGCGCGCATGACATTACGCGTATAATCACTATTGGTCTCGTGGTAACGACGGTTGATATTTGGGACAACCCCCTCAAAAACAAGATCAATATCTCTGACACCACCAAAATCATTTTCATAATGGAAATGAAACTCACGCTCACCTGAACCGTAAAGGACAAGATTCTTATCATCCTCTGATAAACTTTCCCATGGTACATCCATATCCACACCAAATTGAGTCATAGCCTGCTCTAACATTGCTGGGTAGTAATTTGAGGAAATAGGATTCCAGGGCTCAATAACACCTTCGCGAAGCGTTTTTTCAGGATAAGGTATCACCAAATCAAGGTCAACTTCTAGCTTCATCCCAAGACCATCACAGGTAGGACAAGAACCAAAAGGCGCATTGAACGAAAAGAGACGAGGCTCTAGTTCTGGTACAGTAAAACCACAGACTGGGCAAGAATAGTGCTCTGAGTAGAGAAGTTCATTGCCATCCATCGTGTCAATAATCAGATAGCCGTCTGCGAGACGAAGTGCTGCCTCCACAGAATCAAAGAGACGTGAGCGAATGCCATCCTTATTGACCAAGCGGTCCACCACAACCTCGATATTATGCATCTGACTCTTAGACAGTTCGGGCACTTCTGTCACATCGTAAATCTCACCATCAACACGGACACGGACATAGCCATCCTTTTGAACTTTTTCAAAAATGGTCTTATGTTGCCCTTTTTTACGTCTTACAATCGGAGCTAAAATTTGCATACGCGTACGCTCTGGCAACCCCAACACTTCATCAACAATTTGCTCCACAGAAGATGCTGCAATTGCCCCGTGGCCGTTAACACAGTACGGTACACCTACACGCGCATAAAGCAAGCGAAGATAGTCATTAATTTCTGTTGCCGTTCCTACCGTCGAACGGGGATTTTTACTGGTTGTTTTTTGATCAATAGAAATGGCAGGGCTGAGACCATCAATTGAATCCACATCTGGTTTTTCCATATTTCCCAAAAACTGACGAGCATAAGCTGACAAGCTCTCAACATAACGACGTTGTCCCTCAGCGTATATCGTATCAAAAGCCAGTGACGATTTCCCAGAACCTGACAAACCAGTCACCACAACCAATTTATCACGCGGAATCTCAACATCAATGTTTTTCAAATTATGGGCTCTAGCCCCATGAATTACTAATTTCTCTTGCATTCTAAAACCTAAAAAGAGATAACCAATAACGATTTTTTCATCATCTTAAACTAGCTAATAAGTATTTCAGTTAATTGTTGCCCTAAAAAAGCATCCGTCTCCTACAAATTCTGCTGACTTTAAAACCAATGCTAATGCGACCGTATTTTGTTTCTCTTATTTGATTCCTTTCCTTTATTGAGTTTGTCACTCAACTTTATACCCTTCATTATAACAAAAATTTCCAAAAGACTTCCCACAAAAGATTCATTTTATAGTATAATAGACTGTATGCCTATAAGGCAAATTCAATCTGAGGGAGGGCTTGATGAAACAAATATTTTTATCAACTGCTAAAGAATTCAAAGAAATTGACACATTCGAGCCAGGGGCTTGGATCAATTTGGTAAACCCTTCCCAGGAAGATTCCGTTCGAATTGCTGAGCAATTTAATATTGATATTACCGATTTACGGGCACCGCTTGATGCGGAAGAAAGTTCACGTATTTCCGTCGAAGAAGAATACACTCTCATTATCGTAGACGTTCCCATGCAAGAGGAGCGTAATAACAAGAGCTATTATGTGACAATTCCCTTAGGTATTATTGTTGCACCAAACACTGTTATTACCACTTGCTTGGAAGAAGTTCCACTTTTTGATTATTTTAAAAATGGCAGAGTCAGAAACTTCTATACTTTTATGAAAACTCGTTTTGTCTTTCAGCTTCTCTATCGAAATGCTGAGCTTTTCCTAACAGCCCTTCGTTCCATCGACAGACAGTCTGATAAAATCGAAGCAGAACTTGAAAAAGCCACTAAAAACGAAGAACTTATCGATATGATGGAATTGGAGAAGTCCATCATTTACTTGAAAGCTTCTCTTAAAATCAATGAACGTATCGTTAAAAAATTAACAGGAAATGCGTCCAGCTTGAAAAAATACGCTGAAGATGAAGATTTGCTTGAAGACACCTTGATTGAAACCCAACAGGCGATTGAGATGGCAAGCATTTATGAAAATGTCTTAAATGTCATGACAGAAACCTCTGCTTCTATCATCAATAATAATCAGAATACTATTATGAAAACCTTAGCTCTTATGACTATGGCTCTGGATATCCCAACCGTTATCTTCTCAGCTTACGGGATGAACTTTCAAGATAACTGGTTACCCCTAAACGATATCCCAGGAGGTTTTTGGATTATTACCCTAATGGCAGCTTTAGGCTCACTCAGTGTGGTTATCTATTTCTTCACGAAGAAATGGTTTTAATAACCCAATCGTCAGTTTGGTCATTGCTCTTGACATCATCCATTATAGCTGCAGGAATAACCGACTTATATTAAAGAATTATGCATTATATTAGAAAGACGTTATTATGAAATTGGAAAATTTGACTAAAAAAAATCAAGAATTTATTAAAATCGCAACTCATCAACTGATTCAAGATGGAAAATCTGATGCAGAGATAAAAACTATCTTAGAAGATGTGTTACCCCAAATTGAAGAAAATCAAAAAAAAGGGATCCCTGCACGTACCTTCTTAGGAGCTCCAACTGTTTGGGCGGGTTCATTCACCCCAAAAGCAGGCTCAAGCTCTGCTGTAAAAGTTGAAAAAAATACCAATCCTTGGCTCATGTGGTTAGACACAACTCTTCTTTTCCTTGGTGCTTTCTCGCTCCTTAATGCAGTTCTACAATCGTTCAATAAAGAAGCAACTAGTTATGGTATTTTAACTCTCC
Source organism: Streptococcus caledonicus (assembly GCF_042656225.1). NCBI lineage: Bacteria > Bacillati > Bacillota > Bacilli > Lactobacillales > Streptococcaceae > Streptococcus > Streptococcus caledonicus. The sequence continues at coordinate 13,823 of NZ_JBHSOJ010000032.1, read as the reverse complement.
TTATTTTGACAATGACTGGTGGTGCTGCTATGTATGCTATTTACTACTTTGTTTATCGTCATATTAATAGTGGCAATCGCCCCCACTGGGCAAAAAGCACGGGGATCCTCTTTGCTGTCACATCACTATGGTTAATCATTTTTACCCTTGCAAGTGTCTTTATCCCAGCAAGTATCAATCCCATCTTGCCACCACTTGCACTCGCTATCATCGGAACCCTTGCCTTCGGTGCCCGTTATTTCCTCCAAAAGAAATACAATGTTGCTAACGCCCTTAGCGTTGAAAGATAAGCATTGTAACATAAACAAAAATCCTCTGAAAATCATTTCAAAGGATTTTTAATATTCTCTAATCAAAAAGTTTATAAATCTGTCAGTTAACAGATAACAGTGGCGTAAAACTCTCTTAATATTTCCTCTAACTTGCCCTACTAGACTTTTGTAATGTTACCCCTATTTCACTAAAGCACAAAATCAAAGCCCTCTAACCCCTTGATTTCAAAGGGTTTTTAGATTACACAAAAAAGAGCACACAACTGACATCGCTTAGGGCTGCTGGATTCCTCCCCTGACCCGCTTCACGCACAGCTGTTGCTCCACAGATAATTATAGCATAATTTAAAAGTTTTGCAAACTAAATTCTCAAACCGCTCCACGCCAAACGCATGAGGAAAATTTTGTTTTCAGAAAGCTAGATTCATAATGACAACATCACTCAAAGTAGTACACTATAGATGAGGTACCTACGATGATTGATTTTATTATTTCTATTGATGATTGCGCAGGTGAATTGGAGAGTCGCCAGCCTTGGAAAATTCGCTATCCCTTGTCAACCATTCTATTTCTTGTCTCTGTTTGTCAGTTAGCCGGCGTTGAAACCTGGAATTTTATTGAAATGAATGAACCATTGTTTGCGACCTACGTTGATTTGAGTAATGGTTGTCCATCTCATGATATCTTAGAGCGTGTGGTTAGTCTTGTAAATCCAGATTGTTTACAAGAGCTTAAAGTTCAATTTGAACAATCATTGACAAGTTTAGATGCGGTTTATCAACTGATATCAGTGGATAGCAAAACGATTCGAGGTCATCGTGGTCGAGACCAGAATCCAGTTTATATTGTCACGGCTTATGATGGAGGTCATCATCTTAGTTTGGGACAGGTGGCAGTTGAGGAGAAAAGTAATGAAATTGTTGCCATTCCTCAATTATTGCGGACGATTGATATCCGTAAAAGCATAGTAACGATAGACGCAATGGGTACGCAGACGGATATCGTTGATACGATTATTAAAGGTAAAGCAGACTATTGCTTAGCCGTCAAAGGAAATCAAGAGACACTTTATGATGATATTTCTCTTTATTTTAGTGATGTCAATTTGTTGGAAGAGCTACAAGAAAAGGGAGAGTATTATCAGACTGTTGAAAAAAGCTAGGGGACAGATTGAGGTTAGAGAATACTGGGTATCTTTCGATATCAAATGGTTGTGTCAAAATCACCCTAAATGGCATAAATTACGTGGTATTGGGATGACTCGTAATACGATTGATAAGGATGGTCAGCTGAGTCAAGAGAATCGTTATTTTATCTTTAACTTTAAGCCAGATGTCACTACATTTGCCAATAGTGTACGGGGTCATTGGTCTGTAGAAAGTATGCACTGGTTATTGGACGTTGTTTATCGTGAAGATCATCATCAGACATTGGATAAAAGAACAGCATTTAACCTAAATCTTATCCGAAAAAATGTGCTTATATTTTTTAAAAGTGATGGTATTTCCTAAAAAAGACCTCAGCTATCGTCGCAAACAACGGTATATTTCTGTCCATTTGGAAGATTATTTAGTCCAATTATTTGGAGAAAGAGGCTAAGCAGATGATTGATTTAAAAAGCTATCTTTTCAAAATTGATATCAGGGCACAAATAGATGTAGAGAAAATTTTCATGCGTACGGCGTGCAAACCGCTCTACATACACACATGTTATTCACGAATATTAAATCTAAATCATGCTCGTAGTTAGACCAAGGTTGGACATTGTAAAAACAACTTCCTAGCCTTCACTATACCATCCGTCTATGACTTATCAGACGAAGACTTCCTAGAATATGAGGATAGCCATGAATCCATTTAGCCCTTTTTCTGTTGCTCTTGCAACAGTTGTTTTCATGATAAAAGTGGAGCTAAACGGAGACTGTTCTATTACTGAAATCCCAAGATAACTTTATCTTTGCTTTTAAAATTACAAGCCAATACGCTAACAAATCAAAGTATATCAGAGCAAGATATTTTGAGATTATTGATTGGCTAGAAGTTGATCTGAAAAAACATCGCGGATTGATACCATTACACGTATCAGCCTAAATTATCAGTTTGAAAATGTTGGTGTAAATACAATAATTGTCAACGAAAAATATTCTGTAACCAATACCGAGGGACCTGAAGTTCATATATATGGATATCCCTATTCTACTCCAAATTATTTTTTTGATAAAAGAGGACACTTCCTAAAAATACAAATTTTTGATGAGAAAATAGATAATTTTAAGTATGTTATTTCATCTAAAAGTAAAAAAGAAGCTGAAAATTATATTGTACGTGCTATTAGGCCTATTCTAGATATCCAACCCGACCCCAAACTTAATCTCCAATGGCTTTTTAATCTAATTTATCAAGGGAAGTTTGATTAAAAAGATAAGATAGATGCTGGCAAAAAAATTTCTAAGGACAAAAATTGTGTTGAAAAACTCTTAAAGGAAAACGCAAATGAAAAAACTACTAACCATACTTATTCTAATGGTTTCCTGCCTCATCCTTTTTTTGGGGGGAAACTTTACATTGCCTATAATCTATCTCACTATGCTGGATATTATGTACAACAGTTACCCCGAAAAGAGGGAACTAATCCTGAATTGGTAATAATTTTAACTCATCTAGATAGTATCGAGAGACCTATCACAGATAAATTATCCTATGACCTTGATGGAAATGGTGCTATTCTTGTAGATAATCAACTAATTCTTTCTTATATGACAGATATGTTTAATTTATATCCAGCAAAAGTTAGTGAAAATTATATATTAGATGTTAAGGATGGCTCGTTTCTCTATCATATCAAAAATCTTAACTTTCAAGAAAAGAATAATAGTAAATCCAAAGAGTTAGAAGCCCAAAAACTCCTTGATAAGATACTCCCTCCTATCCTAGAAGCTCAACCAAAGCCCAAAATTAACCTTCAAAAGTTATTTAATGATAAATATTTTAAGCAGTTTAATTAAAAATTATCATACTGATACCAATTAAATTTTAGAAAATGACTCATATCACCCTCAAAATTTTTCTAAGGGGTCTGGGGATTCTCCCCAAAATAAAATAGAACCATCAGTCAAAAAGTGTCCGTCTGACCTTTGCTGATGATTATATTTTTACGATAGTGTGTATACACTATCTGAGCTCGCAAAGACCTTTTAACATTTTAAGGACATGACCGTACTTGATACGGTACCGTACATTGTCCGTACAAGGATTTTTAACGACGACATGATAAAAACGCTGACCACCATCAGCGTTTTTGTTGTTTGCTTTAAAAACTATTCTATCAAAATGCCTGGAAGACTATCACTTCTTAGCTATTCGTTGCTTGTCTTCCTTCACTTGTTTCTCTACCAATTCTACAAGTTCCTCCATCAACTGACCTAATTCCATCAAATCATGTTGGGAAATTTTTCCAAACTGTGTTGCGCTTTTAGCGATGCTATTAATTGCTCTACCAACAAATAATAATCTTTCTGTCAGAGACAAATATTCTGGAAAGCTCACTGTCCAGACTTCAAAATCAGATTTTAATAACTGCTTTCTAGCAAAACGAGAAAAGTTTGAAAAGCCATCTTGCTTCATTCGCTTTAACAGTTTTTGATTTTCTTCTTCAGACAAAAAGACTTGTTTAACAACATTTCTAATTCTATTTTTATCCATTAAGCTCCCTTAGATAATAATTTACGTTTCTTTTTCTTGTGATAACGAATTAACTCCTTTTCATAATGTGAAACTAACCTTCTGCTATAGTCCATAGCTCTGTAGGCTTGACTATCTTGAGACTGCTCTGCAATTTTAGATAATTGCCTTAAATTATTTTGAATACGCCTTAAAGAATAAATCAATTCCTCAAACTGAGAGTCATCAAATTGAATAAAGAGTGACGTTTCCTTAAAAAGCATCCGACGAGCATAATTAGAGAATGTTTGTAAGCCTGTATCATTTACTAGCTGATGAAGTATTTCATTCTGCAATTCCGTCACATAAAACTTCTTTAAAATAGTTCTGACACGTTCAGACTTGACGGACCATCCCTAAATACCGGTCTGCCTGCTTAGAAGCTATGTTAATTCTATCTTTGATTGGGCTGAAGAACTGGAATATATCGAAACCAACCGCATTTCTAAGACTATTAAACGTATCAAAGCTACTAAAAAAATTAAGCTACAAGAAGCTAAAAAAGATGAAGATTTGTATCTTTCACAAACTGAACTTCAAGCATGGTTCACAGCATTTGAAGAAGATTTAGAAAACGATAAACTCCTATTCAAGGACTATGTACTATTCTATACAACCTTTTTCTTGGGAGATAGGAAATCAGAAAGTTATGCCTTACAATGGAAGCATATCAACACCAAGAATCAAGAAATTAAATTAGTTCAAGCCTTGGATAAGTACAAAAATGCAAAATCAACTAAAGGAAACAAAAAGACAACTTTCCACATTCCTAATGAATTAGCAGAATTGCTTAAAGCATGGAAAAAACAGCAAAAAGTTGAATTAGCAAAATTTGGCATTATCCAATCTGATGAACAATACGTATTTACCTATATTGATATGAAAGGCAATGTGAATAGTCCTTTACATGCCGATTACCTTAATAATAAGATGAAGTCAGTTAAACGTCGTCACAAGGAACTCGCACACGCTACACCGCATAAGTTACGCCACACAGGAGCAGCTTTAGCTAAACAAGCAGGAACATCACTAGAAGCCATTTCAGAGGCTCTGACACATAGTGACACCCTTACTACCAAAACCTATGTTAATACTTCAAATGTCGTTCCAATGGCCGTTGGAGAAATTGCTTATCGCAATCTTAAAAAATAATGGTGTGAATTTGGTGTGAAAAGTGGTGTGAATTTTACTAAAAAATCATCAAAAAACACCCCATGGTGTGAACCATGAAGTGTTGTAAATGCTGTATTGTAGCGGGTTCTTAACGTTTAGAGAACTGGCTAGCTTTACGAGCTTTCTTAAGACCTGGTTTTTTACGTTCAACCATACGTGCGTCACGTGTAAGAAGGCCAGCGCGTTTCAATGAATCGCGGAAGTCTGGGTCTACTTGAAGAAGCGCACGAGCGATACCATGACGGATAGCTCCTGATTGACCTGCGTAACCACCACCTACAACATTAACGAAAACGTCGTATGAACCTTCAGTTGAAGTAACTGCGAATGGTTGGTTGATGACAAGACGAAGGTCTGCGTGTGGGATGTACTCTTCTACATCTTTTTTGTTAACAGTGATTTTACCAGTACCTGGAACCAAACGAACGCGTGCAACAGCGTTTTTACGACGGCCAGTACCTGCATATTGTGCTTGTGCCATTATTTAGATGCTCCTTTCCTCTTAGATAAGTCCTGAGATATCAAGTACTTCTGGTTGTTGTGCTGTGTGAGTGTGCTCACCACCAACGAAGACTTTCAATTTCATACCTTGTGCACGTCCAAGAGTGTTGTGTGGAAGCATGCCTTTAACTGATTTTTCAATCAAGCGAACAGCGTTTTTAGAACGCAATTCACCAGCTGTGATTGATTTCAAACCACCTGGGTGAAGTGAGTGAGTGTAGTAAACTTTATCAGTTGCTTTTTTGCCAGTTAATTTAACTTTTTCAGCGTTGATAACGATTACGAAGTCACCTGTATCAGTATGTGGTGTGAAAGTTGGTTTGTTTTTTCCGCGAAGTACGCTAGCAACTACTGCAGAAAGACGTCCAAGTGGTACATCAGTAGCGTCTACTACATACCATTTACGTTCAACTTGGCCTGGTTTAGCCATAAAAGTTGTTTTATTCATGATTTCTCCTATATATAGTTCGATTATTTGTTTACGGGTGGTGGTGTTCCATCCCACCAAAGATATTTGAAGGTTCCGGGGCCTTTCAAATGGGGTAAACAATACCGTTTAATATCATAACAAAAAAACAAGTTCAAAGCAAGTACTTTGAACGTATTTTTACTATTATTAATCAAAAATATTTCCGACTTCAACAGTGACTTTATTGTTTTTAACATCAATTTCAGAAACGCTAAGAAGTGACTTATAAGCGAAGCTCTCACGCTTTTCTTGCGTATTATCTGCAAAAACCGCAACACCAACAAGGGTTGAATCAAACTCATTCAAAAGACTTGTCATACCTGTGATGGTACCTCCACCTTTTAAGAAGTCATCGACGATAAGAACACGACTATTTGGTTTCAAACTACGCTTAGATAGAAACATTTTTTCAATACGATCACTGGAACCTGAGGCGTAATTGACCGAAACGGTTGATCCTTCCGTAATTTTAAGGTCACGACGAACAATCACAAAGGGAACATTTAAGACGTTTGCGACAGCATTTGCCAAAGGAACCCCTTTGGTCGCAACAGTCATAACAGCATCAATCTTCTCTCCACGAAAGGCATTAGCAATAATGCGTCCAACGTTTTGTAAAATAGATGGTGTACTAAGAAGATCCGATAAATAGATGTATCCTCCTGGAAGAATACGATCGCTTTCAGAAAGGCTCTCACAAAGCTCTTCTACGATGGCACGCGCTTCACTTTCAGCAATACCAGGTGTGAAAATTACACCACCACTGGCTCCTGTAACAGTATCAATCTGTCCAATCCCTGCTTCTTCAAAAGCTTTTTTAATGATAGAAATATCTTCAGAAATAGATGATTTCGCTGCCTCGTATTTTTCAGCAAAGGTATTAAGGCTTGTCAAAATGTATGGGTTATTAATAAGATAGTTAGAAATAACTACCATGCGTTCGCTACGACGTAATTTCATAAACTCCTCTTTCTTGTCTACTTTCTCGTTATTATACCACAAAATATTTAAAAAGCGAACATTTCATATAAGAAAGGCTTGCTTTTTCGTATATTTTAATATTTAGGTTTATAAAAAGAGCGATTATCCATGGCAAAAATCTTACTTGTCATCTCTCCTTCAGAGACTCGACTGAGCGCTGTCGTCATCATCATCATATTAGCATCAATATTATCAATCATGTGAATGATTTCTGCTTCCATCACACGTGGTCTGACAGGACTACCATACTCTAATTGCCCATGATGACTAAGGATAACATGGCGTAGAATCGTGACTTCTTCTTTTGTGTCAGGGATTTCCAACTCTGCGATTACCTTAGTAATTTCTTCATTAATCAATGCAATGTGACCAATCAAATTACCTCGCACGGTGTATTCCGTATTATCGGGACCAGATAACTCAATGACTTTAGCTAAATCATGGAGCATAATCCCAGCAAAGAGCAAACTCTTATTAAGGTCAGGGTAGATATCTCCAATAGCATCCGCCAAACGTACCATGGTCGCTGTATGGTAGGCAAGCCCTGTCTCAAAAGCGTGGTGATTAGTTTTGGCTGCTGGGAAACGGTAGAACTTCTTATCGTATTTTCGATAGAGATTTCTAACGATGCGTTGCCAAGTGGCATTTTCTATACGAAACATTACTTGTTCTAAATACTCTTTCACATCGCTGACTTTTACCGGTGGTTTTTCTTTGTAAGCCGAAGGATCTGAAGGTTCTCCATCCCTAGTGTTACGAAGAGTGATTTGATTGACTTGAGGCGTACCGTTATAAACCTCTCGACGCCCTTTCATAAAAACAACTTTACCAGCGACAAATTCTTCAACATTATAAGGTTGAGCATCCCAGAGATTTCCTGAGATTTCGCCACTATCATCTTGGAAGGTAAAAGCAATATAGTCTTTACCAGCACGGGTTTTTCTAACTTCAGCTGATTTGATGAGATAAAATCCCTCAAAAAGCTGGTCTTGTTTCATTTGATTAATTTTCATGACTAAGTATCTTTCTAATCGATGTTAACGACTGACCTATTTAAAAAGCTATTGCTACATCCTAGGTCAGCTTTCATATTTACAGAGCTAAATCATCCTCTTCTTCTGAAATAGGTAAATTTAGGAGACTTTGTGTTGCACTATCTTGATAGGTTTCAACAGTATTTAATGCTCTGATAATGGCATTAGTTCGTGTCGTCAAGAGACTATCAACTGTTTTTGAGGCTGTATTGAGTTGTCGCTGTGCTTTGACCAACAGTCCAGCAAACTTGCCAAATTCAGATTTCACATTTCCTAAAATCTTGCTGATATCATCTGCATTTTTCTGAATGTTGAGTGTTTTAAAACCAACAGATAAGGAATTCAACAAGGCTGATAAGGTTGAGGGACCCGCAACAACAATATTTTCCTCACGTCTAAGTTTATCAAAGAAATCTGCATTTCTAACCACTTCCGAATATAGGCCTTCAGTCGGTAAAAACATGATACCAAAATTAGTCGTTTCAGGTGGATTGAGGTATTTGTTTTGAATATCCTTGGCAAAGCGTTTGATTGAAGCAAGCAAGGCCTTGCGATATAATTCAACCTGCTCTTTATCACCAAACTCATAAGCCTCTTCTAAATGGTAATAGTCTTCCAAAGGAAACTTCGAATCAATCGGCAGATAGACGTAATCTCCCTGACTAGTCCCTGGTAGTTTAACTGCGTATTCCACACGTTCTGTAGATCCTGACACTGTCACAAATTCTCTCTCATACTGACTTTCCGTCAAAATATCTTCGATAATTTGTCCCAGCTGAAGCTCGCCTAAAATCCCCCTCGTCTTGGTATTTGAGAGGACTTTATTAAGGGTTCCAACATCTTGGGCAACTGTCTTCATCTCACCCAAGCCTTGATTAACAGACTCCAATTGTTTAGAAACGGTCTCAAAGGAAGCTTGTAGACGAGTTTGCAAGGTCTTTTCTAGCTTTTCTTCTACCGTTTGACGCATTTGTTCCAAACGTTCTTCATTAGAAACCTGTAAATCCTTGACAGACTGAGTAAGATTCTGATTGATTAAAGCCAAGCGCTGGTCAGAACGATTACGACTTTCTGTTAAGTTTTCATGTAGAACATCTCGTAATTCTGTCAATTGATGATAAAGGTTTGCCTGTAGATGATTGACCTGCTGGGCTACTGCTAACTCTTGTTCCTTAGATAAAGCAGACAACTGGTAGGAGATTTGCTCGGATAAATTATCCGCATTTTCATCTAATTGTCTAGCCGTACTCGATTTCAGATCTGCTATTTTAAACCATAAAACCAGCGATAACAAGAAGCTAGCGATGGTTATAATAAGTAAAAAAAGTGTCATGCTAACTCCTGTCACGCGTATAGAGGACTATTAAGTAACCTGATGGTACCGTCACCTCTATAGGATTATTCGTAAACTCATTGCTACTATAGATTTTTTTAGGGAAAAAGTTACTAGCGCTCAATTCATACTTAGCCCCAGTAATCACCAATTCTCCCTGACCTTCGAGCATAAAAGAGACATATTTATAGGCGTTTTTTGGAAAAATACGGTGCTTCCCAGCTGGCAAATAACTCATTTGATTTTGAACATCCAGTAGATGAATCTGCTTCATAAATCGAGCCAAAGCTGGTTCTGATGGTAAAAAAATATTAGACAGAAAATGGTCAATACGCCCACCAAAGGCACCAAAAATGGTCACATCTGCATTAGGATATTTCTCAAAAACGACTTTAAGAGCTAATTCGGTGTCCGTATCGTCTTTTTCAGCGGGCGACTGATGGATTTTCCCTGCGGCAGCCTTGATTTTTTCAAATTCGGTATCCGTTACTGAATCAAAATCCCCAACTGCCCAGTCCAGCGGTAGCTCATTTTCCAAAAGAAAGAGACAACCCCTGTCAACACCCACGTAAAGGTCAAAGTTAGGTTGAGATGTAAGGCGAGATAAGTCTCCTCCTGCAAATAATGCAATATTAGGCATCTAAAGCATCCCTCAAGGTTTGTACTTGGGCTGGAAGGTCACTAGCTTTGAAGAGGTAAGACCCCGCTACGAAGATATTGGCACCAGCTTCTGCACAGGCTTTAATCGTTTTGTTGTCCACACCGCCGTCAACTTCAATGTCAAAGATCAACCCTTTTTCCTGACGTAGTTTCGCAACCGCAGCAACCTTATCTAGGCACTCTGGAATAAAAGCTTGACCACCGAAACCTGGATTGACTGTCATAATAAGAACTTGATCCACCAAGTCAAGTACTGGAATAAGGGCTTCGACAGGCGTACCTGGATTGATAACAACACCAGTCTTCATTCCTGCTGCTTTTATTTTTTGAAGGGCACCGTGAATATGAATTGTTGATTCTGTATGTATGGTCATGATATCGACCCCAGCATGAGCATAAGCATCCACATAGCGTTCAGGGTTAACCACCATCAAGTGCACATCAAAAACAAGTTTGCTGTGCTTGCGCATACTAGCCACAACATCTGCACCAAAGCTGATATTTGGGACAAATTGACCATCCATGATATCAATATGAACATATTCGGCGCTAGTTTCTTCGATACGGCGCAATTCACTCGCAAAATTAGCATAGTCTGCGGCAAGAATAGATGGGGCAATTTTATAAGTTGACATGACAATCCTACTTTCTTTTGATGACTTTTTTATAAACTTCACGGCGGTTTTCAATTTCACTTAGGAATTGAAGATAGTTATCATAACGCACTTGCCATAACTGACCAGCCTCAAGAGCTTCTTTTACGGCACAAGAGGGTTCATGGGTATGCGTGCAGGTGCGAAATTTACAGCTTTGGCTGATGTCTTTTAGTTCTGGAAAGGCTCTATTCAATTCTTCTGCTGTTGAGACTTCGTAGTCTAAGGATGAAAAGCCTGGGGTATCTGCAACTTTACCACCATAAACATTGTACAAACTGACAACACGTGTGGTGTGGCGCCCACGCCCTAGACTATCTGAAATCTCACCCGTTTCAAGAGCTAATTCTGGCGCAATTTTGTTGAGCAAAGTTGACTTTCCAACACCTGTTTGTCCCATAAAGACTGTAACCTTATCTGTTAGGTGTGGCAGCAATTCTTCCTGTGAATAACAAAACTCATAGCCAATCACTTCATAATGAGCACGAATAGCATCCATCTCTGCTCTGCTATGTAGCAAATCCAACTTAGAGATGTAAACAATAGGACGAATCTTTTTATGTTCTAAAAGCACCAAGAAACGGTCTAGTAGATTGCTGTTGAAATCTGGTTCCTTAGCACTCATGATGACAACCGCCTGATCAATGTTGACAATGGGAGGTCTCACCAAACTATTTTTACGCTCAGCAATTGATAGAACATAACCTTCTGAATTTTCCTCAGCCGAAAATTCAATAAAATCTCCGACATAGGGAGTCTGTCCTTTTTTACGAAAATTTCCCCGTGCTCGGGTCTGATAAACCTGTCCGTCCGCCTCAACATAGTAAAAACCTGCCAAGGACTTGATAATTCTTCCTTGCAAATGAACTCCTTATAGGGTTTGATACTTCTATTTTACCAAAAATACAGACTTTTTCCAAAGGTTATCTAAGAAATGTCTCCCCCTTCTCTACTACATGATAGAAAATGAAATATTTAGCAACGTTTAAATCAATCCTATGCTAGCAAGAAATGACTTTTACTGAACACCCACTTTCTTTTTTCAAAAAATAGCAACAACAATCTTGATCATTAAATAATTGAAACTAAAAAATTCTAGTGTAAAACTAAGATTTTTCATTGCTTGTGGTAATAATAACATTCCTAAAATCACACTTATGACACCTAAAATAAGAAAGGCAGCTGCAATTTTTGGACTAATAAAAAAAGGCTTGCAGTGAAAAGACTGCGCCCCACCTCCTAAATTATAACTTAGCAAGACAATTGTTATTACTGTGCTGAGTTGACTTATAGGGAAATTTTATTGATTAAACTCTTGAGATATCTACTATCATAGCTTGATAAGGAGAGAGGTTTCCTTCCTCGGTATATTTAACATTAGATAAAACCATGTTATTTCCTACCAATAATTCCCTAATTTGTTCTGGCAAATTTATAATTTTTTCACTCATATTTGCTAATATTAACCAACTTTGACCTTTATAGCTCCTTGTATAAGCAAATATATTCTCATCATCTTCTAAAACCATTTGGACATCACCTTCTACCATAATTTCATGTTCATGGCGCAATTTAATCAATTGTTGGTAGTAAGAATAAATAGACTTTTCACTGGATAAATCTGCTTCAGCATTAATCTCTTGATATCTTGGATTAACTGTAAACCAAGGTATACTCTTAGTAAAGCCAGCATTGGTGCTATCATTCCATTGCATTGGAGTCCTAGCATTGTCTCTACCGATTTGATATACTGCCTTCATAAAATCTTCATGGGATATGGTTTTATTCTTTTGAACCAGTTCACGATAGTTGTTCTGAATCTCAACATCATCATATTTTTTTAACTCTAATTTGATATTTGTCATACCAATTTCTTCCCCCTGATAAACAAAGGGGGTGCCTTTTAATCCATGCAATACAGTTGCAAATGCTGTGGCACTTTCATAACGATACTCCTTATCATTTCCCCATCTTGATACAATTCTCGGGCGATCATGATTTTCAAAATATAAAGTATTCCATCCTTCATTTTCTAGTTTGCTCTGCCAATCTTTAAATACTTGTTTTAAGGCAGATAATCGAAACTCTTGCAATTGCCATTTCCGATTTGGAGTATTTGGAAAAACATCTACGTCCATATGCTCAAATGTAAATATCATATCAAGTTCCTTTCGACTCGATGCTATCAATGATTTTGCAAATTCTGCATTGGAATTTTGTGCTTCTCCAACTGTCATAAGTTGATAAGGCTCAAGTACTGTATCATACATTTCTCGCAAATATTCATGTAATCTAGGACCATTACTATGCATGAATCCTATCACTGGAAGATGGTTAGTGGTCTCATAATCTGGAAAATCTGTGTATTTTGAAATTTCTGTAATAACATCCATTCTCCAACCATCTACACCCTTTTCTGCCCAGAAAATCATCGCATTATAAATTTCTTGTCTAACTTTAGGATTTTCCCAATTTAAGTCTGGTTGTTCTTTTGAATAGTAATGTAGATAATATTGACCTCGTTCTTCACAAAATTCCCAAGCACTACCACCGAAATGTGATCCCCAGTTATTAGGTGCAGAACCATCAGGTTTAGGATCTTTCCAAATATAATAGTCTGAGTAGGGATTATCAATAGATTTTTTACTTTGTTGGAACCACTTATGTTGATCTGATGTGTGATTGGCAACCAAATCCATAATAATTTTCAAGCCCTTATCATGAGCTACCTCAATTAAATTGTACATATCTTGATTGTCACCAAAAATAGGATCAATTCGATAATAATCTGATATATCATATCCATTATCTTTCATTGGAGAACAAAACATCGGACTCAGCCAAATAGCATCAACTCCAAGTGAACTTATATAATCCAATTTAAAAATAATCCCACGAATATCCCCTATTCCATCTCCATTACTATCCCCAATTTGTAAAATTAAGCTAGACAGAAAAAGCCATCTATGTTAGTCTCAGATAAACTACCACATTTGTCTGAAAGGGACTAACATAAATGACCTACAC
>NZ_JBHSOJ010000031.1:0-118995 GCF_042656225.1 Streptococcus caledonicus | reverse complement strand
AACTAGCTTTTCGTAGCTGAGGAGATATTCGGTTAGGATTTCAGCATACAGTCCTACTGGTTGGAGCGACTGAAGCCATTTCACATGCTTCTGAGTCCAGGTCCAGTGACTAGCACTGTTTGTATATCGAAACTCATGGCGAAGACAGAAGGCTAAAATCTGTTGCTTGATTTTCTTGAGATCCAATTGATGGTCTGTCCTCATTCGGATATACTCTTTGACTTGTTCATCCTCTGCCGTTGGAATATGGACGGGACTATAACTTCTAAAAGCCAGAGCCTTAGCGATGGTCGCTGCATCTTTTTTATCGGTTTTAACACGTCTGCGACCTTCAATCATCATAGTTGTTGGTGCCATGACAACACAAGGAATCCCTTGAGCTGCGAGCTGGTGATACAAGGTAAATCCACGAGATATCAACTGGGGGTCTTTACATATTGTCTATAACAGGAATCCCTTGCTGGTTTATTTGTTGGGAAATGTGGTTTTAGCCTCTCAATAAGGGGGCTCAAGTGACTTGGGTTACCTTGAATATTAGTCAAATTATGGCATTTCCGTCTGGCCTTGTTAATTTTTTCTATCTCTGTGTATTGATTGGCATTCGGTACCTTTTATTGAGGGGAGACTAGAGTGCAATTAACTCAGATTTTAGTGAGTTTTCTTTCTAGTTTTTCTTGTAATTATTTGACAATTTGATTGTGTTGCTGCGGGTTCTGTCTGTTAGTCTTTTAGTATTAGTCCATAGGTGTTGCCTTGACTGGTTTTGGTGCATTATTAACGGTTGGTATGAGATTTATTCATACTTTAGCAGAGATAGTCAGACGGGTTGTATCGCCTGTTTGGTTTTGAAAAAATGTATGGGATAGTATTGCGATTACCATGTCAATAGTGATATCATACGGTCTATTTAAGGCGTAAGTAGCAGTTGCTTGGAACAGATAAGTTATATTGTTTATGTTGAAGAAACGGAAAGATAGGAGAATGTTGTAGGAGTATGAAATAAGACGAACAGGATTAGTCACAATCGTTAAGATCTAGGAAACCTTCTGAGGTTGAAAGTGAAAAATGAAGTTGATGAAGTCAGTATCAAAACCTCCTTTGGAATTCTATTACTCCTTGGTAAGCCTGTGTCTTGCCGCCCCCTTCGAGACTAGGAAAAAAGTGTTTTAGCCTTTTATTTTATAGCGTCAAACTGTCTTTACTTTAAAATTTAAGAGGGATGAATATTTTTTCAGTCTATTCGGTTCCTCTCTGCCTTCTAACCTCTTTAGTAGTGTAACAGACTTGGTGCAGTAAAGGTGGTTTAGGGCGCATTTTCTTAAGATGTAGTCTTATTCTTTTTCTAAATTCATTCTATTTGTACCAAATTGTAACATATTTACTGTTTGGGAAGGTGAAGTTTTCTTCAGTTTTTGGTGACGATAAATACTATTTCACAAGGGGATATTGACCGATAAGTACATTTTTGAACACATGATTGTGTATTTCTTGGTCTTTTTTAAAGCGCTTACACAATCTATAATGAAGTTGTAAGTAAACATCATTAATAAATCAAAAAGCGAGGTATATCTCATGGATATCTTACAGGTTGTCTTGCAGTGGTTCTCAACTAATATTTTGCAGAATCCTGCTTTCTTCGTTGGTCTCTTGGTTTTGATAGGATACATTCTTCTAAAAAAACCAGCTCACGAAGTTTTTGCGGGATTTGTAAAAGCTACTGTTGGTTACCTTATTTTGAATGTTGGTGCAGGTGGTTTGGTAACTACTTTCCGTCCAATCCTTGTTGCCCTAGCTAAGAAGTTTAACCTTGAAGCGGCGGTTATTGACCCTTATTTTGGCTTAGCTGCTGCGAATGAAAAATTAACAGAGATGGGCTTTATTGACGTAGCAACGACAGCTCTTTTGATTGGATTTGGGGTTAATATTCTGCTGGTTGCTCTTCGTAAAGTAACTAAGGTTAGAACACTGTTTATTACAGGTCACATTATGGTGCAACAGGCAGCGACGATTTCTGTTTTTGTTCTTCTCCTTATTCCTCAGTTGCAAAATGCAACAGGAGCGTGGGCAGTTGGCATCATCTGTGGGCTTTACTGGGCAGTGAGTTCAAATATGACGGTTGAGGCGACCCAACGTTTGACAGGTGGTGGTGGCTTTGCCATTGGTCACCAGCAACAGTTTGCGATTTGGTTTGTGGATAAAGTTGCTCCAATTTTTGGTAAAAAAGAAGAAAATTTGGATAACTTGAAATTGCCTTCTTTCCTTAATATTTTCCATGATACGGTCGTTGCCTCAGCAACGCTTATGCTGGTATTCTTTGGAGGAATTCTCGCTGTCTTAGGTCCTGAAATTATGTCTAATGCAGAATTGATTGGAGCAGGTGCTTATAACCCGGCGAAATCGTTCTTGATGTATGTGATTCAAACAGCCCTTACTTTCTCAGTTTATCTCTTTATCTTGATGCAAGGGGTTCGCATGTTCGTTGCAGAATTGACAAATGCCTTCCAAGGAATCTCTAGTAAATTGCTTCCAGGGTCATTCCCAGCGGTTGACGTTGCAGCGTCTTACGGTTTTGGCTCATCAAATGCGGTGCTTTCAGGATTTGCCTTCGGTTTGATTGGGCAATTGCTCACCATTGCATTGTTGGTTATTTTCAAAAATCCAGTCTTGATTATTACAGGTTTTGTGCCAGTATTCTTTGACAATGCGGCGATTGCGGTTTATGCGGACAAACGCGGTGGCTGGAAAGCTGCAGTAGCCTTATCATTCTTATCTGGTGTGCTTCAAGTGGCTCTTGGTGCGGTTGCGGTCAGTCTTTTGGGATTGACTGGTGGTTATCACGGAAATATTGATTTGGTGTTGCCTTGGTTGCCATTTGGTTATGCCTTTAAATATCTTGGAGTTGTCGGTTATGGTTTGGTCTGCCTCTTCTTGCTTGCCATCCCACAATTGCAATTTGCCAAAGCAAAAGATAAAGAAGCTTATTACCGTGGAGATGCTCAGTAGAAATCACTAAGAGTATCTGCTCTGCGATGTTACAAATGAAAAATGGAGGAATTCAAAATGGTTAAAGTACTTACAGCGTGTGGAAACGGAATGGGATCGTCAATGGTGATCAAAATGAAGGTGGAAAAGGCTCTTCGTGAACTCGGGGTAACCGATATCCAGTCAGCCTCATGCTCTGTTGGAGAAGCTAAAGGCCTAGCAGCAGGTTATGATATTGTGGTAGCGTCTAATCACTTGATTAAGGAGTTGGAAGGACGTACAAAAGGCCATCTTGTTGGACTTGATAACCTGATGGATGATGTGGAAATCAAAACGAAACTGGGCGAAGTTTTGTAAGCGTTGAAATGGATATAAGGGAGGCTGAGACAGATGTTTCAACCTCCCTAGATTTTATGGAGCAAGGGAGAAAATCATGAATTTAAAGCAGTCATTTATCGAGAATAATTCCATTCGTTTAGGACTGACAGCGGAAACTTGGCAAGAGGCGGTACATTTGGCCTGTGATCCTTTGATTGAAAGCGGTGCGATTAAGGAAGAATATTACGATGCCATTATCGCGTCTACAGAAGAATATGGTCCTTACTATATCTTGATGCCTGGTATGGCGATGCCTCATGCTCAAGCTGGAGCGGGTGTCTCACGTGATTCGTTCTCACTGATTACTTTGACGAAGCCAGTGACGTTTTCAGATGGTAAAGAAGTATCGGTGTTATTGACTTTAGCAGCACAATCAGCAGCTATTCATACTACTGTTGCGATTCCGCAGATTGTTGCTCTCTTTGAGTTGGAAGATTCTATTCAGCGCCTGGTTGCTTGTAAGACACCAGAAGAAGTGCTAGCAATGGTAGAAGAATCCAAAAATAGTCCTTATCTTGAGGGGCTAGATTTAGAGAGTTAAGACGTATAACATTTAGAAGAGGTAACCATTATGACAACACATATTCCAAATTTACAAGTAGCACTTGACCACTCTGATTGGAAAGGGGCTATCAAAGCAGCTGTATCAGTTGGTCATGAAGTTGATATCATTGAAGCAGGGACCGTTTGTCTTCTTCAAGTGGGCTCAGAATTGGTAGAGGTTTTGCGTAATCTCTTCCCAGATAAACTCATTGTCGCTGATACCAAATGTGCGGACGCAGGGGGGACTGTCGCTAAAAATAACGCAGTGCGTGGTGCGGACTGGATGACTTGTATTTGTTGTGCAACCATTCCTACTATGGAAGCGGCGCGTAAGGCTATTGAAGAAATCCGTGGAGACCGTGGGGAAATCCAGATTGAACTCTATGGTGATTGGACTTATGAGCAGGCACAACAATGGCTAGATGCTGGGATTTCACAAGCAATCTATCACCAATCTCGTGATGCCCTCCTTGCTGGTGAAACTTGGGGTGACAAAGACCTTGATAAGGTAAAAAAATTAATTGACATGGGCTTCCGTGTCTCAGTAACAGGTGGTCTTGATGTGGATACCTTGAAACTCTTTGAAGGAGTAGATGTTTTTACCTTTATTGCAGGGCGAGGCATCACTGAAGCAGAGGATCCTGCCGGGGCTGCACGTGCTTTCAAAGATGAAATTCGTCGTATCTGGGGGTAGATTATGGCACGTCCGATTGGTATTTATGAAAAAGCGACACCAAAACATTTTAGTTGGCTAGAGCGTCTTGAATTTGCTAAAGAATTGGGATTTGATTTTGTGGAAATGTCTGTGGATGAATCTGATGACCGTTTGGCACGATTAGACTGGACCAAGGCAGAGCGTTTAGATGTGGTTAAGGCTATTTATGAGACAGGGGTGCGAATTCCAACCATTTGCTTCTCAGGTCACCGTCGCTATCCGTTAGGGTCTAACGATTCTGAAATTGAAGCTAAGTCACTGGAACTCATGAAAAAATGTATCGAATTGGCTCAAGATTTAGGTGTCAGAACCATTCAATTAGCGGGATATGATGTCTATTATGAGAAAAAATCTCCCGAAACACGGGAACGTTTTATTAGAAACCTCCGTAAATCATGCGACTGGGCAGAACAAGCTCAGGTTATGTTAGCCATTGAGATTATGGACGACCCTTTCATGTCCTCTATTGAAAAATACAAGGCTGTGGAAAAGGAGATAGACTCCCCTTATCTCTTTGTTTACCCAGATACGGGAAATGTATCTGCCTGGCACAATGACATTTGGAGTGAGTTTTACTTAGGTCACCGTTCTATTGCAGCTATTCACCTTAAAGATACTCACCCTGTTACGGACACTTCTCAGGGGCAATTCCGTGATGTCCCATTTGGCAAGGGCTGTGTCGACTGGGAAAATATGTTTTCAGTTATTAAAAAGACCAATTACAACGGTCCCTTCTTAATTGAAATGTGGTCAGAAAATTGTGATACGGTTGAAGAAACGCGTGAAGCAATCCGAGAAGCACAAGATTTCCTTTATCCGCTGATGAAGAAAGCTGAGGTAATTTAATGGCAAAAAACCTACAAGAAATGCGCCAACGGGTCTATGAGGCAAACATTGCCCTTCCAGCCCATGGTTTGGTTAAATTCACTTGGGGCAACGTGTCAGAAGTGTGTCGTGAATTGGGACGCATCGTCATCAAACCGTCAGGTGTTGATTATGACAAATTAACCCCTAATAATATGGTCGTGACAGACCTTGATGGGAATGTTGTTGAGGGAGAGCTCAACCCATCATCAGATTTAGCGACACACGTTGCTCTCTACAAGGCTTGGCCAGATATTCAAGCAGTAGTGCACACTCACTCAACTGAAGCGGTTGGCTGGGCGCAAGCTGGTCGTGACATCCCTTTTTATGGTACCACCCATGCAGATTATTTCTATGGTCCTATTCCTTGCGCACGCTCATTGACCGAAGAAGAGGTAAATATGGCCTATGAAAAGGAAACAGGTGCTGTGATTATTGAAGAATTTACCCGTCGCAATCTAGAGCCAGTTGCAGTGCCAGGAATTGTGGTACGCAATCACGGGCCGTTTACCTGGGGAAAAACACCTAATCAGGCAGTTTATCATTCTGTTGTTTTGGAAGAAGTCGCGAAGATGAATCGCTTTACAGAGCAAATCAATCCTCGTGTCGAACCAGCACCGCAGTATATTTTAGACAAACATTACCTACGTAAGCATGGTCCGAATGCCTATTATGGACAAAAAGGAGTGCCGCACTGATAACATTTTTTGAAAAATAAGCACTTAAAAGGCATAGAAACAGCGTTTTAATAACGCATTTCTATGCCTTCAACTGTGTACCAAAAGGAGTTAATCTTTTTGAAAATTGAGTTTTTGTGTATTTTTTAGAGAATTGTTCTACTTCTTTTCACTCTGTTGCGGTAATGTAAAAATAGTTTGAATATTTCCAATAGATTTTGCATACGTTTTCAAAAAGTGTTATAATAGACTCTGGCGATAGGGAATCAGTCAATGACTCTTGCTGCTAACTGGCAATGTTTAGGAAGGAGATCTATGCTTTTACTAGATAAGAGAAGTTATGAATTAGTCCGATACTTATTGAAACTTGAAGAACCTGAGACTGTCATGTCTATTTCAAGAACGTTAGGACAGTCGCGACGTAAAATTTATTATCACCTTGAAAAGGTAAATGAGGCTTTACCAGCAGATATTCCGCCTATAATCTCCTATCCGCGTATTGGAGTCGTTTTAAATGAAGCTCAAAAAACAGCTTGTCGAGAATTATTGTCAGAATTAGATGATTATTCTTATGTCATGAGTCGAAAAGAACGCATGAGGCTTATCATGGCCTATATTGCGCTTTCTCAAGAACGGGTGACCATTGAAAAAATGATGCATCTGACAGATGTCTCACGTAATACGGTTTTAAATGATTTGAATGATATTCGCCAGTATTTGGAGCATGAACCCGTCCAAATTGTGTTAAAGGTCATGAGAAATAAAGGCTATTATTTTTCTGGACATCCTTTGGATAAATTTCGATTTTTTTATGGTCTAGCCCAGCAATTTTTAGATATCAATAATCAGCAACTATGGGGGATTTTAAATTTAAAAAAAGATAGATTTATTGTCTTAGAGCGCTATTTTTCAACAGAAATATTAGATTATTTTAACCTATTTTTTATCAATCTTCAGACTAATATTGGTAAAAAAATTAGCCAGCAAGACAGGCAATTCATCATAAAAACCCTACCCTATTTTCTCTTAAATTATCGCAATATGGAACTTACGGCAGTGGAGAAAGATAGGGTTTTTGATGACTTTAGCCTTATTCGTCAGAGGATAGAATATCGTGTAGCGAAAAAACTTGCCAATCAGTTGACATCAACATTTGAGTTTACTCTGGATGAGATTGAAGTTGGTATTATTGCTCTGCTATTATTGTCTTTTCGTAAGGATAAAGATGCCCATCTGGAAAGTCAAGATTATGACGGAATGCGGCGCACTTTGAATATCTTTTTAGACACTTTAAGTGAGGAAAAAGGGTTATGTTTCAATCGGCGCCAAGAGTTACTGCGTCAGCTTTTGACCCATAGCAAAGCACTCATTTATCGTAAAACATATGGTATTACAACTAAAAATATATTGTTGCCACAATTAAAAGATAGATATGCAATGTTGTTTGAAGCGACACGGGCAACTGTTCCAATTTTAGAAAAAGCGTGGAATATTCACCTTACTGAAGATGATATTGGATTTTTAGCCATCCATCTGGGAGGAGAACTTCAAGTACCAGAAAAATCGTGTCACAAAAGAACTGCCTTGATTATTTGTGATGAAGGTGTCGCTGTTCAAAAATTTTTACTGAGTCAATGTCGGGAATACTTGCCTCGTGTAACGATTGAAGCCATTTTTACAAATGAACAATTTCAAAGTGTTAAAGATTTGGTTATGGTAGATTTCATCGTTTCAACCCTAGACCAAGTAGATACCCAATTGCCGGTTTTGACAGTCCAAGCAGTATTGTCAGATAGTGATATCATTCGTCTTATACGCTTTGGCAAAAAGGTTAATTCCTATGATGATCATAAATTTCACGAAGAACTTGTCCGACTGATTAGTCAGCAATTAACTGAGAGACAAGATGTGCAACGCATCACTTTACAGATTGAAAAATTAGTTTATCAAGAAGTCCTTGAAGAATTAAAGGAAATACAAATATCATAATAACAATTAAGGTTGGGAGAAATCCAACCTGTTTTCGGTTTACAGGGCTATTTGTCGATGCATAGCTTTTTGGGAGAGGGAGGGATAGCATATATGTGTTCATACTAATTCTCCTTTATCACACGACAATTACATGAATAAGATAATTCCAAAACATTTCAGAAGGTCACTGATTTATTCTGAAAAATTGAAACCAGTAATTATAAAGTTAAAATTGAATATTTTGAGGTAATCTTCCGTAGGATATGTATAAATATAATATAAAATAGATAATTTACTATTTTCATAATTTTATCAATAATTAATTTTATTTCTGTATTTTCCATTTTATCATTTACTTGAGTTGTAATAAATGATATAATTTTTAGACACTATCGCAAAAAATGTTCAATTTAATTTATAAGAGAAATTTAATTTTCTTATGGCATTAAGAAGGGAGTATCTATGGCCAAAAAATTTCGTACACTGGCAAGTGTTATTCTGACAACAGCTGGACTAACAACTGTAAGTACAGTAGATGTAAAAGCTGACAGTAGCTATACAGGCAGTTATGCAGCAAATCTTTTAACAACCATTGTTGAAGATGGTTATCCTGCTGAAGAAACGGATGGCTTAGGAGAGACACACACAGAACCAGTAAGACACCGAACGGTAGAAAACCTAGCAGAGGATTATCCGTTTTACGATGTGAGCACGGTATATGATAGCAGTTCAGAACTAATGTCATCAGAATGGGAAGATCCGTATAGTGACTATCGTAATGATTATAATCAGCTAGAGGCTGAGCGGAAACAATTAGTATATAACTATTCTCAGTGGAAAGCCATTAGTAGCGATAGAGAGTTGTCACAAGAATCGCAACAGACTTTAACCGAATTAAAAGCAGAAGTTGATAGTTTGCAGAAACGTGCCTCATCAGCTATTCAGCAGTATCGTACTGAACATGTTGAAAACAATCCCCATATCGAACATTTTGAAGTGCAGGTACAACAGTATCATGACTCACTAAATAAAATAGATGATAGGGGAAATTTCGTCGAGCAACATTATGTTCAGTTACGCGAATTGGACCAGTTAGACGATTCACGACATAAGATGATTCAGCATTGGTATCCTAGTGATGAGACTTACCGATTGATTAATAATAATTTACACACTACAAATGCAAAAATCCGTGTATTAACAGAAGATTTGATTACGTTTATCAATCAGCGGTCATATACCTCCAATGAGAATGTTGCTATTCTTGCCCAATCGGCAGAGCAGATTAAACATAATATTAATGTTATTGAAGAGATGAATCGTGCTGCGACACGGCGTTATACTAATAGCGTCGATTATCGCCATCGCCAAACGAGATCTACTCGTCCGAATACTGATCCTAAGATGCTAACAACATTGGAAAACTTCAAGAATGAAGGGTATAACCTCAAAGATTATCGAAATACTGATTTGATAGCCTATAATCAAGATTTAGCAGATCTCCGTGGAATCAGTGATTTAGATACTTTAAAAGAGCGTACGGATGAAGCGCATCGTCTGCGTACTAAAACGATTAAGTTTACCTTGAAGCAATCGGAAATGGGCGAAGATCTTTCACAAAGGATTAGTCGTTTTATCAAGGAGAACCTTTCAAATACACCAAATGCACGAGGTATTTCAAAAAGTTTCAGCTGGTGGGCTGATGGATTTCAAGGTGTCGATGAAATCACCGTAACCTTGAAACCTGAATATTACATGACAGATGTTCAACATCAGGAATACATGGATCATATTCGTCAATGGACACGACAAAATATTAACGAGACAGATACCGACGTTACCAAAATTGATAAAATTCAAGATTATATCATGACAAATTATCGTTATGCCAATAGTGGCGTGGGTAGTCTAACGCCAACAGGTATCTCAGTGCAGACACCTTATGCATTTTTGAAGGATAATGAAGCGGTATGTCAAGCATATGCGCAACTTTTTAAGGATATGGGACAGTTAGCTGGTTTAGATGTTTATTATATTCAGGGATTTGGAGATCCTCGCATGGGAATGAATAGTCTGCATGCTTGGAATATTGTCAAAGTAGATGGTGCTTTCTATCATGTAGACCTTACATGGAATGACACCATTGATGGAACTAATAAAAATCACACGTATACGCTCCGCGGAAATGACTTTATGAAGCGTACGCATCGTTGGAATGCTGTTTACAATATTTCAAATGAAGACTACCATGGGTATGATCGTAGCTTAAAAATGCCAGAAGCATCACTTCGCCATGATAACGACCGTATCCTTGAACATTACCGTAGTCAAGATTATAGTTACGGACCACGTACTTATTACCAATTCTAGTACTCTTAAAAAGAAAATCTCGTTTTTCTCTGATGTTACCAGAAATTTGGTATCGGAGGAAATGGGGATTTTAGCGTTTTATAAGAGGAATGAAGATGAACAATCAGTCCAACTCTGAACACATAACTGTGTGTTTCTTGGTCTTTGTTGATAACGTTTACAGAGTTATACTAAGAATATAAGAAAATACTAAAATGAATTAGGAGGCGTTCTAAATTATGGTTAAAGTACAAGATATCACACGCGAATCGTGGATTTTATCAACTTTCCCTGAGTGGGGAACTTGGCTCAACGAAGAAATTGAAGAAGAAGTGGTACCGGAAGGTAACTTTGCCATGTGGTGGCTAGGTAACTGTGGCGTATGGATTAAAACACCAGGTGGTGCTAACGTTGTCATGGATCTTTGGGCAAATCGTGGAAAATCAACGAAAAAAGTAAAAGACATGATTTGGGGACACCAAATGGCAAACATGTCAGGGGTACGCAAATTACAGCCGAACCTCCGTGTCCAACCAATGGTCATTGACCCATTTGCCATCAATGAATTAGATTATTACTTAGTATCACATGTTCACTCTGACCACATGGATATCTCAACCTCAGCTGCTATTCTTAACAACCCTAAATTGTCCCATGTTAAATTTGTTGGACCAAGTGGTTGTGCGGATATTTGGAAAAAATGGGGTGTCCCAGAAGAACGTATCCAAGTGGTCAAACCAGGTGACAGCTTTGCTTTTAAAGACATCAAAGTGACAGCGGTAGAGTCATTTGATCGTACCTGCCTTGTGACGCTTCCAATAGAAGGTTATGAAGAAAATGGCAATAGCTTGCGCGGTTTACCAGTGACGGACGATTTGATGGCATCAAAAGCGGTCAACTATATCTTTGAAACGCCTGGTGGAACCATCTATCATGGTGCTGATTCTCACTTCTCAAATTATTTTGCGAAACACGGACGTGATTTCAAGATTGACGTTGCTATTAATAACTATGGTGACAATCCAATCGGTATCCAAGATAAGATGACCTCAATTGATCTATTGCGCATGGCTGAAAATCTTGGAGCCAAAGTTATTATCCCAGTTCACTATGATATCTGGTCAAACTTTATGGCATCAACAGATGAAATCCTTCAACTTTGGAAGATGCGTAAAGAACGTTTACAATATCAGTTCCATCCATTCATTTGGGAAGTTGGTGGAAAATACACTTACCCACTTGATAAGGATCGTATTGAGTACCATCACCCACGTGGATTTGATGATTACTTCTTAGAAGATTCAGATATCCAGTTCAAAGCACTTCTTTAAAAAGAGCTACGTGGATATAGAACAGCTAGAAAAGTCACAGAGAAAACAATGTGTGTTGTATCATCTTAAATCCCTTACACCGTTACGAAACACATCTAATAAGTTAGCTGATAACAGCAAATCCATTAAAGCAAGAACGAAGACAATTGCAGATAAAAGAGGCTAGCAAAAGCTAGCTTTCAACCATAAAAATAAATGGGCATCTCCAACTGCGGAAATGCCCATTTTTTATGTTTAAAAGCCAAGAAAAAAACCTTTCCAATTTGGAAAGGCTACTAGTCTTAGTTCGCAGCGTTTGCGTCTTTGAGACCGTATTTTTTGTTGAATTTGTCCACGCGTCCATCTGCTTGAGTGAATTTTTGACGGCCTGTGTAGAATGGGTGTGAATCTGATGAAATTTCCACACGGATAAGTGGGTAAGTTTCACCTTCAAACTCTACAGTTTCTTTAGAGGCTTTTGTTGAGCCACTAAGGAATTGGTAACCAGTAGTAGTGTCAAGAAAGACAACTGGACGGTATTCTGGATGGATATCTTTTTTCATGTTAATGGTTCCTTTCTGCCATAGTACTTTGCGTACCATAGTTATTAACTTTTTAATTTTATCAAAAATGGCAGAGCTTGACAAGTTATTTAGCTAATAATTCTTTGATTTCTTGATAAATTTGCTCGTTTTCTTCTAAACTATAAGAATTGGCTCCGCTGGCAAGGGGATGTCCACCACCATCATGGCGTTTGGCGATGCCATTGATGATGGCTGTCTTACTGCGGAGACGAACACGATAAGTACCGTCTGATTGTTCGACAAAGATTGCCCAACTTTCAACGCTATCAATTTTGCCAGGTGTGCCAACAATGGCAGAGGTTTCAGCTTCAGTAACCTCAAAGTCTGACATAACTTTCTGAGTTAAGACAACACGCGCAGCCCCATTTTCATCAACAACAAGATGATCAAAGACATAACCTTGAAGCTTAGCAATTTTCATAGGGAAGGAGTCCATGCGACGAGCCATGGCTGAAAAATCAAAGTCATATTCGCGCAACTTAGCAGCAATTTGCATGGTTTTGCTTGTTGTAGCAGGGTATAAAAATCGCCCAGTATCACCTACAATACCATTGTAGAGTACCGAAGCCGCAAAATCAGACAGTTGCAATCCAACGGTTAGGGCAAAATCTGTAATAATCTCGCTAGCAGATGAGGCTGTTGTATCGACATGGACAATATCACCGTAAGCATCTTCGTTAGGATGGTGGTCGATTTTAATGAGGAAGTTGCCTTTTGTATAACGCTCATCATCGATGCGGGGTGTGTTAGCCGTATCTGTAACGATAACCAAGGCATTTTCATAGTCGCTATCAGCCACTTGATCCATCTCCGCAATCCAAGATAGGGTTGGTTCGTTAATGCCAGTAGCTAAAACGTTTTTTTCAGGAAAATTAGTGCGGATAATCTCACGCAGTCCAATTTGAGAACCGATGGCATCAGGATCAGGTCGCTGGTGGCGGTGAATAATAATCGTGTCGTAAGTTTTAATTTTTTCAAGAATACTATTAAATGTCATAACTACCTCTCACATCATTTTCTTCATTATAGCATAAGCCTGTCAGTTTATCCTTGTATCATGTCCAAATGTGGGATGCCATCTTCTGTATATTCTGCAGAAGTTGCTTCAAAACCAAATGAAGCATAAAAGTTTTTGAGATAGGCTTGGACCTGGGCATAGATGTTTTTTTGAGGGAAAAGCTGGGCTGAAACCTCAAGTGCTTTGGTGATCAAATCACGTCCAAGTCCATTTTGTCGGTAGCTTTGTACAACCAAAACTCGCCCTAGTTTGACCTCGTCAGCTGTCTCTATCAATCGGCAATAAGCAATAACAGCTCCGCTATTTTCCAGAAACAGATGAAAGGCAGTTAAGTCCCAATCGTCAACCTCTGGATAGGGGCAATGTTGCTCAACGACAAATACATTTGTACGAGCCTTATAAATGGCATGGATTTGCTGTGGAGTGAGCTCGTTAAATGTTTTGAGTTGCCAGTTCATCAGTTAATTTCCTTATGTTCTGCAGCAAGTCCACGGACAACGGCAGGGCGTTTAGCGATTTCTGCTGTCCAACGTTGGAGATTTTTGTATTCTTTTACATTTAAGAAGATGCCCGCACGGTCCCAAATATTATCTTGTGCGAGACGACCGTACCAAGACCAGATGGCGATATCGGCGATGGTATAATCATCACCTGTGATAAAATGTTTAGTTGCTAATTCTTTGTCAAGAAGATCTAGCTGGCGTTTGGCTTCCATAGCGAAGCGGTTGATGGCGTATTCGATTTTTTCAGGTGCGTAGTGGAAGAAGTGGCCAAAGCCCCCTCCTAAGAAAGGTGCGGCTCCAGTCTGCCAGAATAACCAATTCATCACTTCTGTTCGTTTGGCAAAATCTTCTGGAATAAAAGCCTTAAATTTATCTGCGAGGTAGAGCAAGATAGATGGCGATTCAAAGACGCGAATTGGCTCTTCCCCTGATAAATCTAACATAGCAGGGATTTTAGAATTGGGATTGATTGCTACAAAATCTGAACCAAATTGGTCTCCCTCGCTAATCTTGATTTTGAACAGGTCATAATCTGCATTAAGACCCAGTTCTTTGAGTTCTTCTAACATAATCGTCACTTTGATGCCGTTTGGCGTTCCAAGTGAATAAACTTGAAAAGGCTTGTCTCCTTTGGGCAGGGTTTGTTCAAAACGGGCTCCGGTCGTTGGTTGATTGAGACCACCCCAAGCTCCACCCATTTGTTGAGGGGTTTCCCAAACTTCAGGTAAAATGTAATTGCTCATAAGAATAGCTCCTTTTATTTTTCTTGACCTTAGCCTATCAAAAAGAGACGCTTTTTTCAAAAATTTAGCATATAAATAGTTGACAAGATAGGATTATTGTTTTATGATAATTCTGGAAAAATAATTATCGTTTTATAATAATCTCAAGGAGGAATTGATTGTGGCATCGGTTGTATTTAAAGGCTTGTCAATAATAGCTTATATCGCTCAATACTTCTTTTATGTATTGGCTGGAATTGTTGCATTTGGAGGAATGTGTTTCCTGGTGTTTAAACCAATGGTTACAGATGTTTTGATAGAGTTTAAATTACCTTACTGGTTGCTTATATGGCTTACCGTGATGGCTATCTTGATACTGATTCTCTACGGATTGATTGCCAGATATTGTCAGCCAATTTTCAAAAATCTCTCACAAGAAACTTATTTTGCGAAAACCAGCATTGTGTCTAGCTTACGTTTGGTTTGGATTTTTGCTTTGATTTTAACGATACAATTTATTAGTAATGTGACGCTTTATTATTTTGCTATTCGTAATGTCAGTGATCTCTTTAGTCAATCTTCTTTTGGAGATTATAGGCTTAATCTTGTCTTTTTACTGATTGCTTTTACAGGGCACCTTATTTTAAAAAATGGCAGAGCGGCACAAGAAGATTCAGAAAGTATTATTTGATGATGGATATTATTAAAGTCAATTTAGATAGTGTTTTGAAAAAAAGAGGTGTCACTTCCAAAGAATTAGCTGAAAAAATTGGTATTACAGAAGCTAATTTATCTATTTTAAAAACAGGAAAAGCCAAAGGTGTGAGGTTTAATACGCTGATTAGTATCTGTCGGGAATTAGATTGTCAGCCAGGTGATATTTTGGAATATCAGAGAGGAGAAGAGTAGATGAAAACTGTAAAAGTGATAGCTTTACTATTGTTTGCAATAAGTTTAACAGCTTGTAGCACAAGTGAGATAGTCAATGATACCATAAAAGATGTGAATCAAACGATTATCGAGGTTAGTTCGGAAGTAATAGAAGAATTAAACATTGTTGAGTTGTTTGCGTTGACTGATGAAAGAAAGGCTTTTAACTTAGAGAAGCCTTTTACAGGGGAAGTTTATCTTTTAGCTGCTAGAGAACAACTTTCTGAGATGGAACGGTATAATTTTACCTTGGGGGATAACATGTCTTTTCAAGAAATTGTTGAAGAAAGTGATGATGATTTTAATATCAGGTATGGTGGTAAAACCTATTTCAGTGTTAAGAAAATAGAAGTCTCAGAGATGAAAGAAATTTCTATTGATACGAGTTGGGAAAAAACAATTTTAGTGGTTTTGAGAAATTAGTTTTTTGAATTTGGATTCCAAAACCAAGTATAGATTTAGAAGCTTTGGATAGTTTAAAGATAATCTTTAGAAAATTCATAAAAACTAAAGACTACCTAAATCTTTAGTTTCTCTATTGATTTTAAAAAAAGTATGTTACGATGGTGAAAACGTTTTAGACAAGGAGTTTTCTCATGGTACACACAGACCTACATCAACTTGCAAAAACTGAATTACACTGTCATTTAGATGGATTGCTATCATTACCAACTATTCGTCAATTAGCTGAGAGGCAGCTATTTCTATTCCAATGGATGATAATGAGTTAAAAACATTAGTCACAGTGCCAGCCGACATTACAAGTTTAAATGACTGCCTTAAAACCTTTGATTTCATTCGCCCAATGTTGCAAACTAAAGAGGCGCTGGAGTTAGTGGCCTATGATGTTGTCAGACAATCTGCACAAGAAAATGTTATTTATACGGAAATTCGATTTGCACCAGAATTATCAACAGATAAGGAATTATCCATTGCAGAAGTAATCAAGGCTGTCTGTTGCGGTCTGAAAAGAGTCGAAAAAGAATTTGATATTATTGCCAAAGCTATAGTATGTGGGTTGAGACAAAATGATTTAGAAGCAACCATGTCTATGTTTTCAGAAGCTAAAGCAAGTGGTGAGGTCGACGTTGTAGGGGCAAATTTTGCAGGAAATGAAGTTGATTTCCCAGCAAAGGTTTTGGAAAAAGGTATTCAGCATGCACACAACTTGGGCATTAATAGGACCTTGCATGCTGGTGAACAATGTGGTTGTGCGACGAATATTGCCTATGCTATTCAAGTAGGTGTTAAGCGAACAGGGTATACAACAACTATTATGGAAATTTCAGGCTTGCTTGAGTCGTTTGTTGCTGCAGATTTGACAGCAGAACTAGCTCTTACAAGTAATTTACAAACGAAGGCAATTGAGACAATTGCAGATCATCCTTATCTTGAGTTAAAAGCAGCGGGGGCTAATATCTCGATTAACACAGATAATTGTACAGTATCTGATACCGATTTAGCAAAGGAATACTCCCTTTATGCAACCCATTTTAGTGCAACGGTTAGCGATTTTTATCAGCATAATCAGGATGCTATTAGAGGTTCCTTTGCTAGTGATGCTGAAAAAAGAGAACTTTTACAAAAACTTGCCAAAGCTTACGCCCCATTTCTTTAAAAATATGGTATAATACTACTAATTTGACTTTGGAGGAAATATAGAAAGATATGGCTTTAGCAAAAATTGTTTACGCCAGTATGACCGGTAATACAGAGGAAATTGCAGATATCGTCGCTAAAAAGCTAGAAGAGTTAGGACACACTGTTGATGTGGATGAGTGCACAACTGTAGATGCAACAGATTTTGAAGATGCGGATATGGCCATTGTGGCAACTTACACTTATGGTGATGGTGACTTACCTGATGAGATTGTAGACTTCTATGAAGATTTGGCAGATGTTGATTTGTCAGGTAAGATTTTTGGTGTTGTTGGCTCAGGAGATACTTTCTATGATTACTTCTGTAAATCTGTGGACGAATTTGAAGAGCAATTTGCTTTAACTGGAGCTACTAAAGGTGCAAGCTCTGTTAAAGTAGATTTGGCAGCAGAGGATGAAGACATTGAAAATCTTGAGGCTTTTGCTGAAGAAATGTCTGCAAAATTAGGATAAAAGATTAAGGTTAGGGATTTCTCTGACCTTCTTTATGTATTATTGAGAAGGGTTATGAAAACACATCAAAAAGAATTTCGATTATCAACGCAACACCTTTTCGTGCCTGTCTGGCGCGGAATTTTAGTTGGCATTTCAGCTGGAATAGTAGTTAGTCTCTTCCGTCTCTTAATTGGTATTTTTACAGAATGGACATTAAATGCTTATACTAGGGTAACCAGTCAACCTATTTATCTATTGGGGATTTTGATTGTTAGTTTAGTATTGATTTCGTTAGTTGGATTGTTGGTTAAGTCTGATTCAGACATTAAAGGGTCAGGGATTCCTCATGTTGAGGGAGAGTTGATGGGGCGTTTACAGGTTTCTTGGTGGTCTGTCCTTTGGAAAAAATTTATAGGTGGAAGCTTTGCTATTTCTATGGGGTTGATGCTAGGACGTGAGGGACCAAGTATTCAGTTGGGAGCAGTAACCGCTAAAGGATTATCTGAGTATCTAGGGTTGACACCTAAGGAGAAACGCGTTCTCATTGCTAGCGGGGCCGCGGCAGGTCTTTCAGCTGCTTTTAATGCGCCAATAGCAGGACTTCTTTTTATTATTGAAGAAGTTTATCACCATTTTTCACGCATGGTTTGGATTACAGCTCTAGTGGCTAGTTTGGTTGCTAATATTATCTCTTTGAATATCTTTGGTTTAACACCTGTTCTTCATATGCCAGAGGGGTTTGAAGCGTTGCGTCTTAGCCAATATCTTCTTTTACTCCCAATGGGGATTTTCTTAGGATTTTTAGGGTATGGCTATGAATGGACTGTTTTGCGAGTAGGAAAGGTTTATGGATTTTTAGGAAACTTATTAAAGCTTCCTGTTCCGTTTTACGGTATTCTAGCAGTTCTTTTAACAGTTCCTATTGGTTATTTTTTCCCAGAGTTATTGGGCGGAGGTCATCATTTGATTTTACACCTCCCAGACAGTGGGTTCACGCTTGGAATTGCCCTGTTATTTCTTGTGATTCGTTTTGTGTGGAGCATGATTGCATACGGTAGTGGACTTCCCGGAGGGATTTTTCTCCCGTTGTTGGCTTTGGGGTCCTTGTCTGGGTTTATTTTTGGCCTTTTAGCGGAAGCAATGGGGCTAGCGCAGACAAGCCAGTTGACGATTTTTATAATCTTAGGTATGGCAGGTTATTTTGGTGCCGTATCTAAAGCGCCTCTGACAGCTATGATCTTGGTGACGGAGATGGTTGGAGATTTGTCTCAATTGATGACTATTGGCTTGGTTGTTTTAGTGGCCTATCTGACTATGGATTTACTAGGTGGAGAACCTGTTTATGAAGCCATGCTAGCTAAGATGGTACCGGTCAGTCATTTAGAAAATAGCGAGCCAACGATGATTGAACTACCTGTTACTGAAAAATTAGTTGGACGACGAGTTTCAGATTTGAAACTTCCTAATGACGTTTTGATTACAACTCAAGTCTCTCACGGGAATAGTGAGGTAGTGACTGGAAGAACAATCTTGCAAGCTGGCGCTACTATCTATTTAGTTGTTAATGAAAGTGATATTCATTTGGTCAATCAAGTTTTATTTCATTAAGTTTTATCACAAATAGAAAGGAATTTAAATTTAGCTGTTGGAATCATTAAACGAAATTCGTTTATTGGATGGAACAGATTGGGTATGATTATGGATTTAGAGTTAATTCGTCAAGAGATTGATATGATTGATGCGCAACTCGTTGCTTTATTAGAAAAACGTATGGCGTTAGTTAGTCAAGTGGTAGCTTATAAGAAAGCAACAGGTAAAGCTGTTTTGGATACTTCACGTGAACAAATAGTCTTAGAAAAAGTTGCTAGTCGTGTGGTTAATAAAGAATTTGAAGAAACTATTGTTGCTACTTTTTCTGATATTATGAAATCATCACGGGCTTATCAGTCGTCTAAGCTAGCTTAATGGCCTTTACAAGTAAAATTTTAGCTATCGCAAGAGGAGAATCCTCTCATCGCTGAAAAGCTGATGGCGTCTACCAGTTAATAATTGAGATGTCTATATTTGGCCTTTAATTATTAATTGGTAGGCGTCTTTTGGATTTTGATTTTTATGGAGGAATGTAATGTTACTATCCTTAGCTTTTATCTTTTTTGCTGCTATCAGTAGTAGCTTATTATTTGAGAAGGTAAAGTTACCGAAGATTATTGGCCTACTCTTGGCTGGTATTCTTATTGGTCCTTATTTTTTTAACGTAATAGACGATTCAATTTTAGAAAACTCAGTCGATATCAGGAAGATAGCTCTGGTTATTATTTTGATAAAGGCAGGGCTGACAATCAAAATTTCAGATTTTAAAACGATTGGGTGGGTGGCAGTATTGATGGCTTTTGTTCCAGCTTGTATTGAATTATTGGCTTATATCTTACTAGCTCCGATAATGTTTGATATCTCTTACAGTGAGGCTGCCTTAATGGGAAGTGTCATGGCTGCCGTATCTCCAGCTGTTGTTGTTCCTCGAATGGTGGCCTTAATTGAGCAAAACATCGGCACGGAAAAGAGAATACCCCAGTTAATTTTAGCCGGAGCTTCCTTAGATGATATAGTAGTTATTGTGCTTTTTACTAGTTTTTTAGGCGTGGTACAGAGTGGAAACTTTAGAATACTTACCCTCTTGGATATACCGATATCTATTATTTCCAGCGTTATTATTGGTTTGATGCTTGGAATTGTCTTTGTTAATATGCTGAAAGATATTCATAGATTTGGTTCCTTGCCGGCTGCTTATCGTTGTTTGTTATTATTGAGCTTTGCCTTTATACCTATGGCTATTGAAGCTAAATTTTCACATGTTTTACCTTTTTCTGGATTATTGTCTGTTTTGGTTATGGTGATACAGATGAGCCGTGGGATGAGTGAAAATGTTGTTAACCATTTTTCAAGATTCTTTAGCAATACTTGGATTATTGGTGAGATCCTGCTTT
Source organism: Streptococcus caledonicus (assembly GCF_042656225.1). NCBI lineage: Bacteria > Bacillati > Bacillota > Bacilli > Lactobacillales > Streptococcaceae > Streptococcus > Streptococcus caledonicus. The sequence continues at coordinate 98,371 of NZ_JBHSOJ010000031.1, read as the reverse complement.
TTATCTGTGTGGGGGCCATTGTCGATGTTCGATATGTGGGTGAAGCAGGTTTAGCAGCAGTAATTTTGATTTTTCTGACATTGATTATTAGAGCTTTTGCAGTATTTATCTGTGTTTCTGGAACAGGCTTTACCTTTCGCGAAAAAGTTTTTTGTGTGATTGCATATCTTCCCAAAGCAACTGTTCAAGCAGCGATAGGGGGAATTCCTTTGGCAGTAGGATTAAGTAGTGGCAAATTGATTCTCTCTATTGCGGTTTTAGGGATTTTAATAACAGCACCATTAGGAGCTATTTTACTAGATAGGTTTGGGAGAACGTTATTGACGGGAAAATAGTTTTATTAAGGCGAAAAGTTTGTTCATAAAATGTAGCTTAATTAAAGTAAAAGAATAAAATCTATTTGTGGAACGAAAAAATAAAAAAATCGTGCTATAATAAATAAGCATTTAGTTTTATAAATTGGGTAGGTAGAGGTTGTTATGGTAAAGCATTTTAAAACTTGGGAGCAACGGGTTGATTATTCGCTCTTGCTACCTGTTTTTTTTCTGATTGTCATAGGCTTTTTGTCAGTCTATGTAGCGACGGCGGTTGACTATCCTGATCGCTTAGGAAATGTTCTTTTGTTACAAGGGCTTTGGCTATCACTTGGGGTGTTTGGGGCTTTTGTAGTGATGTTTTTTAATACAAAATTTTTGTGGAAAGCGACACCTTGGTTTTATATATTGGGACTTGCAGCTATGTTTCTTCCTTTGTTTTTTTATAGTCCGAGTTTATATACCGCTACGGGCTCTAAAAACTGGGTAACAATAAACAATATAACCATTTATCAGCCATCCGAATTCATGAAAATTGCCTATATTTTAGTTTTGGCAAGAGCGACAGTGGTCTTCCAAAAAAAGAGAAAGTCGAAAGAACTTGTTGAGGATTGGAAGTTGCTGGGGATATATGCTTTGCTAACATTTCCAGTTCTTGTCCTATTAGCTGCACAAAAAGATTTGGGAACAGCTTTGGTTTTTATAGCCATTTTATCTGGTGTTGTTGTGTTATCTGGTATTTCATGGAAGATTTTACTACCTATTATCTTTGCCATAGCATTATCAATTGTAGGTTTTCTTGTTCTTTTTTCTTTCGAACAAGGTCGTGAGTGGCTTTTCAATTTAGGGATGGATACTTATCAAATCAATCGAATTTCTGCTTGGTTAGATCCGTTTGCTTATGCGACAGGAATCGCTTATCAACAAACTCAAAGCTTGGTTTCTATTGGAAGTGGTGGTCTATTAGGTAAAGGGTTTAAAATTGTAGAATTATCTGTTCCTGTTCGAGAGAGTGATATGATTTTCACAGTTATTGGTGAAAATTTTGGTTTTGTGGGATCTGCCTTTGTTTTAGTCTGTTATTTGTGGCTCTTTTATCGTATGCTACGTATCACATTAGAGTCTAATAATCGCTTTTACACGGTTATTGCTGTCGGTTTTATTATGATGATTCTTTTTCATGTTTTTGAAAATATTGGTGCAGCTTTAGGAATTTTGCCATTAACAGGGATTCCTCTTCCTTTTATTTCACAAGGGGGATCGTCGTTGATTTCTAATCTAATTGGAGTAGGATTGATTTTATCAATGGCTTATCATAATAAACTTGGCAAATGATTGTTATTAGTGTAAATGTGACTTAAATTATACTGTCCATTAGATTTCTAAAAAAAACTAGTAGAGCTTCTCCTTTTGCCACGACAAATGCATGAAGAAAATATCGCTTTCTGATAACAATTTTTCATAAAAGTTATATTTTTATCATGAAATTTTGTTATAATATAAGCGAAATAGAGTATGAACCCGATGCGCATATGTGATTGGTATGAAGATATTTTGAAGAAAATGCATGTAGCTAGAAAATAGTTACATGCATTTTCTTCGTTCGTAGGTTGTGTCTAGCTCTGCTTTTTTCTGTGAAAATCCTAAGAAATATGTTATAATGAAGGGTATGGATTATCACGATTATATTTGGGATTTAGGTGGAACCTTGTTAGATAACTATGAAGTTTCCACTCAGGCTTTTATTGCTAGTTTAAAAAAATACGGGATAGAGGCTTCGCATGATGAAGTTTATGTTAAGTTAAAAGAATCGACTCGTGAAGCGGTGGACTTCTTTATTCCGAATGAAGAGACTTTTTTACACCAGTACAAAATGCTTGAGGCAGAGTATCTGAAACAACCAGTATTATGTAAAGGAGCTCGTGATGTATTGGCAAAAATAGTGGCTGATGGGGGACGGAATTTTTTAATTTCTCACCGTAATAAATTGGTTTTAACAATTTTGGAAACCACGAATCTAAATTCTTATTTTACCGAAGTGGTGACATCAGAAAATGGTTTCGCTAGAAAACCTGATCCGGAGAGCTTGCTTTACTTAAAAGAAAAATACCAAATGTCAAGCGCCTTAGTAATTGGTGATCGTGATATAGATAGGCAAGCAGGAGAAGCAGTGGGCTTCGCTGCCTTGCTAGTAGACAATAAAAAATCCTTGATGGAGTTAGTGAATTAAATGACTGAAGAAAATAAAAATTTAGAAGCATTAGCGCAAGAATATGATGCCAGCCAAATTCAAGTTCTGGAAGGGCTTGAAGCTGTCCGCATGCGTCCTGGGATGTATATTGGATCAACTTCGAAAGAAGGCCTCCACCACTTAGTTTGGGAAATTGTTGATAACTCTATTGATGAGGCTCTGGCAGGTTTTGCTAGCCAAATTGATGTTTTCATCGAACCAGATAATTCAATTACTGTTGTGGATGATGGTCGTGGTATCCCAGTTGATATCCAAGAAAAAACAGGACGTCCCGCTGTTGAAACAGTTTTTACAGTGCTTCACGCTGGAGGAAAATTTGGCGGTGGTGGGTATAAAGTATCAGGCGGTTTACATGGGGTTGGTTCATCTGTAGTAAATGCTTTATCTACCCAACTAGATGTACGTGTCCATAAAAATGGTCAAATTCATTATCAGGAGTATCGTCGCGGGGTGGTTGTGGATGACCTTGAAGTCATTGGTAAAACAGATCGCACTGGGACGACCGTCCACTTTACACCGGATCCAGAAATTTTTACAGAGACCACAGAATATGATTTCTCTAAACTAGCCAAACGTATTCAAGAGTTAGCTTTTTTGAATAAGGGCTTGAAGATTTCAATTTCTGATAAACGTGAAGGTCATGAACAAAGAAAAGATTTCCACTATGAGGGTGGAATCACATCTTACGTTGAATACATCAATGAGAATAAAGATGTTATTTTTGAATATCCTATTTATACTGATGGTGAAATGGATGGGATTTCTGTTGAAGTTGCAATGCAGTACACAACAGGCTATCATGAAACGGTCATGTCTTTTGCCAATAATATTCACACTCATGAAGGCGGTACCCATGAACAAGGATTCCGCACTGCTTTGACCCGTGTTGTCAATGATTATGCGCGTAGCAACAATATTCTTAAAGAAAAAGATGATAATTTGACTGGTGAAGATGTACGTGAGGGATTAACGGCAGTAATCTCTGTTAAACACCCTAATCCTCAATTTGAAGGTCAAACGAAAACGAAACTTGGAAATTCTGAAGTAGTAAAAATCACTAACCGTCTCTTTTCCGATGCCTTTCAACGTTTTCTACTTGAAAACCCTCAAACGGCTCGTAAAATTGTTGAGAAAGGAATTTTGGCTTCTAAGGCTAGAATTGCAGCCAAGCGTGCGCGTGAAGTAACCCGTAAAAAATCAGGTCTTGAAATTTCCAACCTTCCAGGAAAATTAGCGGATTGCTCATCAAATAACGCAGAAATGAACGAACTCTTCATTGTTGAGGGAGACTCAGCGGGTGGTTCGGCAAAATCAGGTCGTAACCGTGAATATCAAGCTATTTTACCAATTCGAGGTAAAATCTTGAATGTTGAGAAAGCTACGATGGACAAAATTCTTGCAAACGAAGAAATTCGTAGTCTATTTACCGCTATGGGAACAGGATTTGGTGCTGATTTTGATGTTTCAAAAGCTCGCTATCAAAAATTGGTTATCATGACAGATGCTGATGTTGATGGTGCCCATATTCGCACCCTTTTATTGACATTAATTTACCGCTTTATGCGTCCAGTCTTAGAAGCAGGATATGTCTACATTGCTCAACCACCAATTTATGGGGTTAAAGTTGGGTCTGAAATTAAAGAATACATTCAACCAGGTGCAGATCAAGAAACTCAGCTTCAAGAAGCTTTGGCGCGTTATACTGTAGGGCGTTCAAAACCAACAGTTCAGCGCTATAAGGGGCTTGGTGAAATGGATGATCATCAACTTTGGGAAACAACAATGGATCCAGAACGTCGTCTCATGGCGCGTGTATCAGTTGATGATGCTGCTGAGGCAGATAAAATCTTTGATATGTTGATGGGGGATAAGGTTGAACCGCGTCGTGAATTTATTGAAGAAAACGCAGTTTATTCAACTTTGGACATTTAAAATTGGTCATCTAATTGAAAAGAGGTTATAGCTATGCTATAATTGTAATGTTATAGACCTTTTAGAAAATATGTAAGGAGAGCCCCATGTCGAACGGAATCGTTCTACTCGTAGTAGCAATAATTATTTTAGTTATTATTGCCTACCTAGTTGGTGTCATTGTGAGAAAAAAAAATGATGCCTTGATTGCAAGTTTAGAAGAGAAAAAACAAGAACTTTTTGACTTACCGGTCAATGACGAAATCGAACACGTCAAAAGTTTGCACTTAATCGGACAAAGTCAAACTTCTTTCCGAGAGTGGAATCAAAAGTGGGTTGATTTAACCCTTAACTCTTTTTCAGATATTGAAAATCATATTTTTGAAGCGGAGAGTTTGAATGATACCTTTAATTTTATAAAGGCAAAACATGAAATTAAGGGAATTCAAAGTCAGTTGACTGTTGTTGAAGAGGATATTAAAGCTATTCGTGAAGCCTTATCAGTACTTGCTGAGCAAGAGGAAAAAAATAGTTCACGCGTCACTTATGCTTTGGATATGTATGAAAACTTACAAACGGAAATTGCAAATCAAGCCGACTATTATGGTAAGGCTATGCCAGAGATTAGTAAGCAATTATCTCATATTCAGTCTGAGTTTTCGCAATTTGTTACTCTTAATTCATCAGGAGATCCGATTGAAGCAGCAGAAATTTTAGAAAAAGCCGAAGAACATACGATTGCTTTAGGACAAATTTCTGAGAAAATTCCACCGATTGTAACTAAATTAGACGAAGAATTCCCAGATCAGTTGGATGACCTCGAATCAGGTTATAGCCGTTTACTAGAAGAAAATTATTATTTTTCTGATGAGAATATTGAATCTGGTTTCCAAGCTATTCGTGAGGCCATTAGTGATACTTCTGATGATTTGGCAGAACTCGAATTGGTCAAAGCCGAAACAAGCTGTCAAGATATCCAAGAACGATTAAGTGGTTTCTATGATTTGTTTGAGCGTGAAATTGCAGCTCATAAAGAAGTTGTAAAAGCAACTAATCGTTTGCCAAAATATTTAGCACATGTTAAAGAAAATAATGCTAGTCTAATTAATGAGTTAAATCGCTTATCACAACGCTATATTTTTAGCGACAGCATTAGTAATAAATTGGGAATATATCACTCGAATTTGTCTGATATGGTAGATGAATTGCAGTCAGCACTTGAAAATATGTCAGAAGAAGAAAAAACATTCACTGAATGGCGAAAAGTTTTGGAAAAATTAGAATCTAAGATTGCTGATGTTGAAGAAGGACAATTAGCGATTTATGATAGCTTGAAAGGAACCGAAAAGGGTGAAGCTGATGCTCGTCATAAGCTAGAAGCTTATATTAATCGTCTTCATACGATTAAGCGTTTTATAGAAAAGCGTAATCTTCCAGGGATTCCACAAGATTTTATGAGTCAATTTTTTACTACAAGTTCACAATTAGAAGCACTTCGTGATGAATTGAGCCGAGGACGTGTGGATATGGTAACTGTTGATAAAATGAAAGAAGTTTCTACCAAGGCGATGTCTAGCTTGGAAGAAGTGACTTACAAAGTTGTTCAAGATGCTGTCCTAACAGAGCAACTACTTCAGTATTCAAATCGTTATCGTAGCTTTGATCAAAATATTCAAGAAAGTTATGACCGTACAATGGAACTCTTCCAAATGCATTTTAGTTATCAAGCAGCATTCAATGAAATCTCATATGCTCTTGAAATTGTTGAGCCGGGAGTAACAAAACGTTTTGTGAGTTCTTATGAAAAAAGCCGTGAGATTATCCGATTTTAAAAAGAGATGTTAGGAAAATTAAACTGCTCCCTGTCAAGTGGACAATGAAATAATAAAAGATTAAGCAACGGCCTTGTTCCTCAATTCAAGAGGGGCAAGGCCGTTGTGCTTCTCTTGAAATCGTTCGTTATTGTAAAAATAGATTCCTTCACTAGTTGCTTTGACTTCTTTTGAGTATCTTATCCAATTTCTACTTTCTCTTAGTCCTGCTACATCTAGCTGTTGGTATTTACGACCCCAAGTTCTAATGGCAGTATCACTGACGCCATATTCCCTTATTAAGCTTGAAATGGATTTCCCTTTTTCTAAATATAAGTTAGCAATCTCTAGTTTTTCTTCTACTGATTTTGGAATTCTTTTTGACATACGAGAACTCCCCTTTTAGTTTCTAGTGAATTTTTGTTTTTTCACTGTCCACTATAAGGGGAGTATATCAAATTCCTACCTCTTTTTGTATCTTCGATTTTGGGGGATTAGCACTGTAGCTTTGATTTTGTGATTATCGCTTTTTCCATAATTTTCCAAAAAAGGATAATTTTTTATGTTTAGGACTTGCATTGTCTGAGGAGGAGGTAGCCAACACTGGTTCAATTTGTTCTAAGTTTATGGCATGGTCGGAATGTACGATAAAGGCGTAAGGAGATGTCGCCTCTTTTTCCTGGACAATCGTGCTAGGGAGGTTATGCTGTTTCGCCAATTTCATCAAGGACATTTGCGATGAAATGTTGATTTCTGAGGAAATTTTAGCTACTAAAGGCTGCCAATTCTGATTGAAATCGACTAGAAAATCTGGGAGGTTTTTGAACAATTCAGGACTTAAATCGGTTGTTTTAATAGCTAAAACAACTCTTTCTCTAAAGGTTCCTAAAAACTCTTTTTGCTGATTTGGGTCAAAGCGGTGCTCATTAGAAGAGTGAGATAAAATTCGATTTTCCAAGCTATCCATAGTTATTCCTTGCTTTTTCTTATTTGTGTCATTTTATCAAAATAAGTAAAAGAATGCTATTTTAATTAGTTAATACTGTTATATTAGATAGTATCAAATAAATCTTATAAAATGATTGATATACATTTAAAACCGAAAAATAAAGGAAAGAGAGTGGACAAAAAATCGTTAAATCGACAAAAAAATGATGATTTCGATTTTCCTCGCTCTCTGGTTTATAAGCTCGGGCTGAAACTGTCCAATGAACAGTTTTTACTCCCACATCCGCATAGCTCAAAAGTCTTGGGGAGCCTTTTGAGGTTGGAAATAAGATGAACGAAGGTCCTCACGGTCGTACAGGATACCGTTAATGATTGCGTGGTACTAAAATAAAGAGGTGTCCAGTTGCAGACTTCCAATCAACCATTTCATCAATCTGTTATTACTATCAAAAAGATAAGGTTGAGATATTTGTATCAACCTCCTTAACGTTATAGTGGTGACAATTTGACACAGTAGTTGATTATAAATCTATAACTAGACATTCTGCAAATTTTAAGCATCCATTTTAAATTGTCCAATGGACATGTAATTGGTCTAATTTTAGAAATGTAGTATTGAAGAAAAATGACGAGCTCTAAAGCTTGACTTTGTTTTATTCTTTTAAAAGTGTTTTATTATCGCATAAAATTATGCTATAATGATAAAATATTCGGAAAATATTGGAGATATGATGGAAAAATCTTTAAAAACTTATCTAATGATTCCTTTGCTACTTACGCTCTTTCTTGCAAATACTGAAGTTCAAGCAGATGAAAGTTTATCAGTCCCTCAAGAAAATCCTACTTCCTCAGATACGTCTTTAGCAACGCCTGCTTCAGTAAGTAATCGAAATTTAGCCTCTGTTTCTACTTCATTTGAATCGAATTTAGACGTTGAGGAAATAGAAGTCAATGAACTGATTAATAGTAATATGGTGAGCTTATCCAATGAAGAGTTAACTTCTCAAGAAATCGGTTCAAGTGTAACTACTAACCTAGAACGTACCTATGACTTGTCTATAAATACTCAAGTAGCCTCTCAAGATAAATCTGTCGAAACTACAACTGAAAGGGAGGAAGAGCCTCTAGCTGCTTCTGTTGTCGCAAATCCCTTAACAGTGACCCAAAAGACTGAGATGATGACCGTTAGCTACCAAGATAATATACCAAAGGACAGTGAACTTTTAGTGGCTGTTTGGTCAAATAAAGATAATCAAGATGATATTCAATGGTATAACCTTCAAAATGGTCAAGCTAATATTCCCTATACAAATCATTGGGAGTATGGACTATACCATTTTCATGCTTATTTTCGTCAAAAGGTTACTGGTAAAATGACTTTTATCAGATCAGAAGAAGTTATGTTAGATCAGCCTCAGCTTGAGACGAAAATAACGACGACGAGTCAGAGAAGCTTTGATATCACTATTTCAAATGTTCCAGGCTATTTTCATGCTCTCTATGTACCGATATGGTCTGAGGTTAATGGCCAAGACGATTTGATATGGTACGAAGGACAAAAGCAAAGCAATGGGACTTATAAAGTTTCTGTGGATATGGATAATCATAAATCTTCAACAGGACTTTACCATATTCACTATTATGAAGGAAAACCAAATGGTAAGAAAGTTTTCGTCGGTCAAGCTATTTATAATCAACCTGTTCCTAAAGCCCCATCCATAACAATAAAGTCTAATAATGATCGTACATTTGAAGTGACAATCCGTGATATTCCGCAAAAATACCATAAGGTGTTTTTACCGACTTGGACTTCAAAAAATGGTCAAGATGATATAAAATGGTATCAACCCTCCAAGCAAGAGGATGGGGCGTATAGAGTGACTATTGATCTCGAACATCACCAATTTGAAACAGAAGGTTACCAGCTTCATTTATATGGAGAGAGTGGTGATAAGAAAACCTTTTTAGGAGGAGTTAGTCATAATCAGCCTAAGTTAGAAACACAGACTCAAGTCACTAAAGTTTCGGACGATCAATTTACAGTTACGGTAACCAATGTTCCAAGTTATATTGATCAGGTTCGTATTCCGACTTGGAATGATAAAAATGGTCAAGATGATATCAGATGGTATATTGCTAAGAATCAAGGGAATGGTACTCATAGCTTGACAGTCAATATCAGGGATCATCAGTATGAGAGCGGTCTCTATCATATCCATGTTTATGGGAATGCTGGTCGAGTAGAAAATATTTTCTTAAATGCGAATACCACCTATCGTGTTGTAACTCCTAAAGCAGAAACGCAGATTCAAGCCTTGACGGATACAAGTTTTGAAGTTACAGTGAAGAATATTCCAAGCTATATCAATACAATTCTTCTTCCAACCTGGTCTTCTAAAGGTGGTCAAGACGATATTAAATGGTATACTGGTCAAAAACAAAAAGATGGTAGCTACAGTCTAACTGTTAATAGTAAAGACCATAACTTTGATTCAGGTACTTATCATGTTCACATTTACGGCCGTACGGTTGAGGGGAGATTACTTTTCTTAGATGACACTAAGATTGAAGTCAAAGAAATATCTAAACCGATGGCAATATTAAGTATTCAAAATGTGAATCATCAAAAAGGAACTTTTGATGTCATTGTTTCCGATATTCAATCGAAAATAGGTGTGAAGGAAGTTCAATTACCAACTTGGTCAGAGACTCGCGGTCAAGACGATATCCAATGGTATATAGCAAACAAGCAAGAAAATGGAACCTATAAAATCACCGTGAATGCAAGTAACCATAAATATAGTAGTGGGAAGTATCATGTTCACTTGTATATGGTTGAAAACAATGGTAGGCGGGAGTTTGTAGGGGCTCAAGAGAGTGACTTAAATGTTACAATGTCAAATCTTCAGGTTGGATCAGCGTCACAAGGGAATTATCAAATTGTCAATAAGGTTATTTATCTAGATGCTGGTCACGGCGGAACGGATCCTGGTGCTACCTATTATGGTCAACAAGAAAAAGTTTTGAACTTAGATATGCAAAATCGTTTGAAGAGTAAATTAGAAGCACTTGGATATTCTGTTGTTTTAACACGTTCGGATGACCAATTTGTTGATTTGTTACCTCGCTCTGAAAAGGCAAATCAATCTAATGCAGACTTGTTTATCAGTATCCATTACAATGCTGCAACTGCACCAACAGTGTCTGGTGTTGAAACTTACTATTATCAATATTATGCAGAATACCCAGCAAAAATCAACAAGGCATATCATAATAATGCAGAGCGGTTACGCCTAAGTGCGAGTCTTGCTTCTAATATCCAAAGTTCAGTAGTTGGAACAAGTGGTGCTAAAAATAATGGTGTTAAACGCAATACCTTTGCAGTTCTTCGTGAGACAACAGCGCCAGCGGTGTTATTAGAACTTGGTTATTTATCAAATGTAGAAGAAAATCGAAAAATCGCAACGGTGGACTATCGTGAGAAGTTAGCTAATGGTATTGTTAAAGGTATCACTGACTATTATAAAATGAATTTTTAAGGTATGAAACAACTTTAGAAAGCTAAGTTTTGGAGAGGATCTCAAATGATCTTCTCTTTTTGTGCTATAATAGTTGAAAAGAAAGGAAATATCATGCGTCTGGATAAATTTTTGGTAGATTGTGGTGTAGGCTCTAGGACAGAAGTTAAAACCATTCTGAAGAAAAAGCAAGTAACTGTTAATGGAAAAGTTGAAACTTCATCGAAACTACAGATTAATGAAACGATAGATCAAATCATCTATCTCAATCGTCAACTAAGCTATGAAAAATTTGTTTACTATTTACTCAATAAACCTAGTGGTGTCATTTCTGCAACTGAAGACAACCATCACCGAACCGTTTTAGATCTTTTAGATGATGATGCTCGTCATAAGGAGGTCTTTCCAGTTGGGCGATTAGATATTGATACGACAGGGCTCCTTTTATTAACTAATAATGGTCAGCTTGCTCATGCCATGTTATCACCAAAAAAACATGTGGATAAAAATTACCTTGCAGACGTTTTGGGGATTATGGACTACGCTGACGTATTAGCTTTTGAAAAGGGCATAACCCTAAAAGATTACACCTGTCAGCCAGCACGTCTTGAGATTTTATCAGTAGATGAGACTGCAAATTGTTGTCGCGTTAATATTACTATCCGTGAAGGGAAATTCCATCAAGTAAAACGCATGGTAGCTAGTCGTGGTAAAGAAGTATTATCTTTGGAACGCCTGTCCATGGGCCCCTTATCCTTACCAACAGATTTAGCCAGAGGTGATTATCGTCGTCTGACAGAAGAAGAATTAGATAGTTTAAAAGAATTTGGTGTTTCTTTGTAGATTTAAAACTGTGATAAGTTAGAAGAAAAAGTAGGACAGAAGCAGAGTTTTTGGCTCTGATTTTTGTCCTACTTTTATGTTATCAATTCCAATCTAATTCTGGCCTACTGGCACGATACCAGTTGGGTTAATGGTTTTATGGCTACCATAATACGTGTTTTTTTATGTGGTCAAAATTGACTGTTTCAGCAATTCTTGGCATATTGTAGATACGTTTAGTGTAGTTCCAAAGAATCAATCGACGAATATTTGTTTTGAAATGTCCATAATAAACGGCGTCAAAACGTGCAAGTGTGGTAAAGAGACGGGTATCTGCTTCTGTAAAACGATTACCAACTAAGAAATCTTGGGTTGAGAGTCGTTATTCTAATTGGTCTAGTGCAGCAAAGAGATTTTTGACTTCCTTTGCATTAACCTCTTGAGTTGTAGCAAAACTAGCCTTATAAACACCGTTGTTAATGTTGGAATAAACAACGGAATTTATGTCATCAATTTCAGTTAAAAGTTCTTCTGGTGCATAATCGTCGATATTGCCTGTGATATCGTCAAAAGCGGTATTTAACATATGGATGATTTTTGCAGATTCATTGTTGACGATGGTTTTTGTTTTCTTATCCCAAAGGACTGGTAAGGTCACACGTCCTGTGTAATCAGCTTTTACTGCTAGATAGACCTGATAGAGATAGTCGCTGTTTAACTCAGTATCTTCAATAACAGCGTCAGCTTTTTCAAAAGTCCAACCATTTTCCAACATCAATGGATTAACGATTGAGATTGAAATATGCTCTTTGAGATTTTTGAGCGAACGCATGATGAGAGTGTGATGTGCCCAAGGACATGCTAAAGAAATGTAAAGGTGGTAGCGACCAGATTCAGCCTTAAAACCACCCGTACCGGTTGGCCCAGGAGAACCATCATTTGTAATCCAATTGCGAAATTGTGTTGTTGTGCGAACAAAGTTACCACCGGTAGATTTTGTATCGTACCATTGGTCAACCCATTGGCCATCTTGTAAAAGTCCCATGTTTTCACTTCTTTTATTATTATATAGTGATATTATAAGGAAATGCAAGACATCTGCTCTATACGAGAACGATTCCTCTTAAATTTGATTTGGAGAGTGGTTAGGTATAGAATGAAAAGGTAAAAATATTTTTAACGGTTAGGAGAAAAAGAATGACTAATAGGAAATTTACAAAATCTATTTTCATCCTATACCTAATATTATTGACTTGGGAGATTTTATTAAAGTTTGAAACGGATTTAAGCTATGTTTCATTTTTCTACGGACCTCGAATCGTTAATTGTATTCCATTTGCTCAACTCTTAGTTGTTAATGGAGAAATTGTATTTACTGAATTGCTATTTAACGTAATTGCATTTACTCCTTTTGGCAGTTGTTTTCCTCTAATTTGGAAAGAGTTTGGAATTTGGAAAGTTATTGGACTTGGTTTCATGATGAGCTTGTCTTATGAAATGTTACAGTATATTTTGACAATCGGAATGGCTGATGTGACAGATTTACTCATGAATACCTTAGGAGTTGTTGTTGGTATAGGTATATTAATTCTCATGCGTAAATGTTTTCCAAATCATGTGCAACTAGTCGTTAATTGTACAGGCCTCTTATTTGATTGTTTAGTACTTTTTTTGTTCATTATGTTATTTTTCTTAACTTCGTAGAAAAGTAATTGGATTTTCGTGATGCAAGAATCGGTATCAACTCGCCTTATACATGATTTTTGCTATAATAAGTTTATGCGTTTAGATAAATTATTGACCACAGCAGGTATTGGTTCTAGAAATGATATAAAAAAACTGCTTAAATCTCATCAGGTAAAAGTTGATGGAGTAGTGATTACAACTGCTAACCTCAATGTTGATACTAATCTCCAAAATATTACAGTTTCTGGTAAGGAGATTAACCATACATCAGAAGTGTATTATGTGATGAATAAACCAGCTGGTGTGGTATCAGCTCGAACAGACAAAGAACATCAGACAGTCATTGATTTAATCTCTGAGGATGATTATCGCGAAGGGCTTTATCCTCTTGGACGTTTGGATCGTGACACCGAAGGTTTAGTCATTATCACCAATAACGGTCCACTAGGTTTTAGGATGCTTCATCCCAAACACCACGTTGACAAAACTTACTATGTGGAAGTGAATGATAAACTTCGTGCTGATGCGCCAGTTTTTTTTGAAAAAGGCATAGTATTTTTAGATGGAACGACCTGTAAACCAGCTAGACTTGAGATTATTAGCTCTAGTTCAGAAAAGAGCTGCGCTACTGTGACTATTTCAGAAGGGAAATTTCATCAGGTCAAAAAAATGTTTTTAGCCTATGGGGTTAAAGTGATTTACCTCAAACGAATTTCTTTTGGTGGCTTTCGTCTGGAAGAAGACTTACCTGCTGGTAGCTACCGCACATTGACCCCAAAAGAAAAACAACTGTTAAAAAGCTATTTTATAGAGAAGTTGTAAAATCCTTTAATTCATGTCTAAAATGTGATAAAATAGACAATGTAAATAAAAAATAGAAGAGGTATGTGAAATGTCACGTAAACCAATTATTGCTGGTAACTGGAAAATGAACAAAACAGCGTCTGAAGCACGCGAATTCGTTGCCGTTGTCAAAGATGCTATCCCATCAAACGAGCTTGTTGATACTGTTATTGGTTCACCAGCTATCTTCCTTGAAGGAATGAAAAAAGGTGTTAAAGGGACTGAATTACAAGTTGCAGCACAAAACTGCTACTTTGAAAATGCAGGTGCTTTTACAGGTGAAAACAGCCCAGCTACAATTGCTGATCTTGGGGTAGAATATGTTATCATCGGTCACTCAGAGCGTCGTGACTACTTCCATGAAACTGATGAAGACATCAACAAAAAAGCACACGCTATCTTTGCTAACGGTATGACTCCAATCATTTGTTGTGGTGAGTCTCTTGAAACTTACGAAGCAGGTAAAGCTGTTGAGTTTGTAGGTGCGCAAGTATCTGCAGCTCTTAAAGGGTTGACTGCAGAACAAGTAGCATCATCAGTTATCGCTTACGAACCAATCTGGGCTATCGGTACTGGTAAATCAGCTACTTCAGCTGATGCACAAAACATGTGTAAAGCTGTTCGTGATGTGATTGCAGCTGACTTTGGTCAAGAAGTTGCCAACAAAGTTCGCGTTCAATACGGAGGTTCTGTAAACCCAGCAAACGTTGCTGAGTACATGGCTTGCCCAGACGTTGATGGCGCTCTTGTTGGTGGTGCTTCACTTCAACCAGAAAGCTTCCTTGCACTTTTGGACTTTGTTAAATAATCATTGAAAGAGAGCCTTAGGGCTCTTTTTTAGTTATTTGGTTATTAATTTGCAAAATAAAGTGACTTATACTTATTCAAAATCAAAATGAGAATTTTAACTCCTCTAATATCAGTGATGAACCAACGAATGTAGTGAGGTTAAATCGTTTCTTTTGCCATGATGGTAAAACTGTCTTGTGGAGTTTGATAGTCTGGAAAGTGACTAACAAAGCCTGTTACTGAGAAGTAGGAGAGTGACAGCAGTCTGCGCTTAGAAATGAGAGAGCTCAGTATAAGAACGGACTTTTGGAAGAGCTACGGAAATTGAGAATCCATGTTGTAGTAGTTCCTCCTATAAGGATGATTAGGTCGGACGCTGTCACGTAATCAACATGTGTAGCCAATCATTCTCTGCGATAGTTAGGTTCAAATCTAGAAATAGCATCCTGAAGGATGCTTTGATGCTCTCCCGTACCTCTGGAGAATCCGCACTTTCTAAAAAAGAAATAAAAATAATTTTTGAATTTGTATTAGCATCAGTTGTAATTCTTTCCCACTTAGGTGTTAAGGTAGCTATGGTTGACGTAGTCGCTAAAGACAGAATGTAAAAAGGAAATTTGTCCAATAGATAGATTTAACAGACCACAAGCAAACTTGCTACAAGGATTTGATACGAGCACCGTCTCAGGATAAAAACATAAAGAAAATGTTATGTTCAAATGACGATTTTTCATGAAAAATGATATTTTTTATTGTAAAATTTGGCTATAATATGAGCGAAAATGAGTGGGGGACCAATGGATGTGCGTAAATATGCAAAAATATTTAAAAAAGCATGTAGCCAGAAGAAAATAGTTACATGCTTTTTCATGCGTATACGGTGTGGTACTCTCTTGCGAGACTTGTCAGTTTTATTAATTTAAGGTAAAATAAATCCAGTAAGGATGAAGGAGGTAGCAATGAATTTACCAAATTGCCCAAAATGTAACTCTGAATATGTTTATGAAGATGGCGTACTTTTAGTATGTCCAGAATGTGCGTATGAGTGGGATCCAAACGAGCTTGAAGAAGATGGCCTTGTTGTTTTAGATAGTAACGGGACACGTTTGTCAGATGGAGACACTGTGACGGTTATTAAAGACCTTAAAGTTAAAGGCGCCCCTAAAGATATCAAGCAAGGAACACGCGTTAAAAATATTCGCTTGGTAGAAGGTGACCATAACATTGATTGCAAGGTCGATGGTTTTGGGGCTATGAAACTAAAATCAGAGTTTGTTAAAAAGCTATAATTTAAAGAGGCTGGGGATAATTTCCTAGCTTTCTATTTTTTCCGATTATCTCATTTGGGCTACAGGAGAAATTGAAAAAATGGTGTAGCTAATCTAGCTCTAAGTATGTTAAGATAATTTATAATAGAGAGTTTTTGCTTATATTATTATACTCGGAGTGAACGTGTTAAGCAAGAAGTTGAGGATGTCCTAAGGTTTGCTTCCACTCTCGCTTTCATATCGGAGTGAGAGGTTATAAGACCTCTCAGCAGACTATGATTATCATCTTTCTTGGTTTTTTCGATGTTTAAGGAGCATTAATGATGGTTTAATCTTGATTTAATTAAGTTATGTTAAAAATCATTAGTATAGTCGTAGCGCCTATAAAAGGAGTAGGAATTTGAAAAATAACAATAAGTTATCTTCTGGTTTTCAAGAATTAATTCCTGATTTAGATGCTTATCTTACAGAAGTTCAGGTATTACGTAAACATTTCTGGATGAAGAAAGGAGTATTCTTTCTTCTGTGTTTAATCTGCTTATGTGGAGGTTATTGGTATGGTAGTGGTAAGGGGATAGCTGAGGAACCAATATTACAAACCTTTAGTAGAAAATATATGGCAGAGGATCTCATTGATTTAGAAGGAAAACATCAAGCCTTTACTTTTAAAGAATTTTTAAATATGGAAACGGGTCTGAATAATGAAGAGGTTAGCTTATATGATTTTTTAAAAACTTATGGTAAGGCAGATGAAGTCTCGGTTCCAAATGACAATTCAGTCGTGTTAAAATATAAGGCTAAGGATTTTAAAGGGGAGTCCGTTTATAAAGTGATATTTAGGATATCATATGGTAAGGAAGACTATGATTTATCTGGTATTGATTATTATTATGATAATGCTTCCAGTGATGAATTTTCCACAAGAGAAGAGAATGATTACCGACTAATTTCTGACGAGCAAGTGAGTAAGCTTAAAATCTATAAACGTGATAAGGAGAGTATAGCAAGTATTGCTGATTTATCAACTCTGCAAGAAGTTGTTGATTTATTTGGCCCGCCGACTTACTATAAGTTCTCAAATCATAATAACCTTTCGTCTGCTTCGGTAACCTATAAAAGTTCAGCTAGTGAAGGAAAATACTTTGTATTTGTATATAATCCAAGTGTCAATCAGTTTTTCCTTGACTACGTTCATGAGTATCGAGGAGATAATTAAAGAAAAGATTCGAAGTTTGTTAATAAATTGTAAAAACATATCCTTAGTTCGCCAAGTTTTTTCATATTTTACCGAAAAATACTTCTCAAAATTGGTAAAAAAGTCTATAATAGACTCTATATAATTTTCTTGTTGTTGGTATAAAAATAAATCCCACGATGAGAAAAATTGTATAGATTATTTTAAATGAAGGAGGAAACCATGTCCGATTTTTTGACGCTCTTACCAAGACTTTGGGAAGGTGCTCAGGTTACCTTACAAATCTTTGTTATCGTCTTAGTGTTGTCGATTCCTTTGGGAATCATTGTCGCATTTTTAATGCAAATTAAGTTTAAACCTTTGGAGTGGTTCCTCCATCTATACATTTGGATTATACGTGGAACACCACTACTTTTACAGCTAATTTTTTTCTTTTTTGTTCTACCAAATATTGGAATCAAATTAGATAGGGTACCTTCTGCGATTGTGGCATTTATAGTTAATTATGCAGCTTATTTTGCTGAAATTTTCCGAGGAGGAATTGCTTCTATTCCAAAAGGTCAGTATGAGGCAGCTAAGGTTTTAAAATTAAATTCTTTCCAGACAGTTCGTTATATCATTTTACCTCAAGTAACTAAGGTTGTATTGCCAAGTGTTTTTAATGAAGTGATTACCCTGGTAAAAGATACTTCTTTGGTTCATGTTGTCGGAATTACGGAGCTTTTTCGCGTCAGTCAGACAGCGACTAACCGTGAAGCAAGTCTCATGCCTATGTTTTATGCAGGAGCTATTTACCTCATTATGGTTGGATTTGCGACCCTCTTGTCTAAACAGGCTGAAAAATATTTTGGCTATTACAAATAGGAGGTGAAAGATGCTTGAATTAAAAAATATTTCAAAAAGTTTTGGGACAAAAAAAATATTTGATCGTTTTAATCTTACGATAGAGGATGGTAAGGTTCTTTCACTTGTTGGACCGTCTGGCGGTGGGAAAACAACACTTCTTCGCATGTTAGCAGGGCTTGAAAGTATAGATTCGGGAGAGATTATTTATAATGGTAAGTCCGTCGCTATTGATCATCTTGAAACTTTAAATTTACTAGGTTTTGTGTTCCAAGATTTTCAACTCTTTCCACATCTTAGTGTCCTAGAAAATATGACACTATCTCCAGTTAAAACAATGGGAGTTTCTCGGGAAAAAGCAGAGCAAAAAGCTCATCAACTATTGGAACGTTTAGGATTACAGGAGCATGCAAAAGCTTATCCACATTCCTTATCTGGAGGTCAGAAACAGCGCGTAGCCTTAGCTAGGGCTATGATGATTGATCCAGAAATTATAGGGTATGATGAGCCGACATCAGCTCTTGATCCAGAACTTCGTGAAGAAGTCGAAAAATTAATTTTACAGAATCGTGAAGCAGGAATGACACAAATTGTTGTGACCCATGATTTAGCTTTTGCAGAAACGATTTCGGATTATATGTTAAGAGTTAATCCTAAGTAGTGCGATAACAGTCGCTTTACGGGGAATGTTAGAGGATATTAGAGTTAGAAAGGACAACATTTAAGACTTCTGTGTATAGAAACTTAGATTTTGGGTATCATATTATGAAATTGAATAAAGTTATCACAAGTTTTGTAGCAGTCTCAACAGCTTTAGTAATGGTTGCATGTACTGGAACAAAGGATATTAAATCAGCAACGGACGGAGACAAGTGGGAGCAGTATGTTGCTGATAAGTTTATTACCATTGGTTTTGATAATACATTTGTACCGATGGGATTTGAAGACGATAAAGGTGAAAATACTGGTTTTGACATTGATCTTGCCAATGCTGTTTTTGAAAAATACGATATTGAAGTTAAGTGGCAACCAATTAGTTGGGAAATGAAAGAAAATGAGCTTAATAGTGGCAATATCGACCTTATCTGGAATGGGTATACGATGTCTGAAGAACGCGCAAAGAAAGTTCTCTTTACCAATCCTTACATGCTTAGCGAGCAGGTATTAGTAACCAAAAAAGATTCTGGAATTACAAAAACGCCTGATATGGAAGGAAAGGTTTTAGGTGTTCAAGCTGGTTCATCTGGCTATGATGAATTTGTCAATAAGCCAGAGGTTCTCCAAGATATCGTTAAAGATAATGATGCAGTGCTTTATGACACCTTTACTCAAGCTTTTTTGGATTTAGAGAATGGTCGTATTGATGCTTTGTTAGTTGATAACGTTTATGCTAATTATTATTTAAAGCAAGCTAATCAATTAGAAAACTATAAAGTCTTCTCATCGGGATTAAAAGTTGGTGATTTTGGTGTAGGTGCTCGTAAGAAAGATAAAACATTGGTTGAAAAAATCAATGCAGGCTTTACAGAGCTTTATAAAGAAGGTAAATATCAAGACATTTCAGAAAAATGGTTTGGTGAGGACACTGCTACGGAATCTGTTAAAGGCAGATAGTAGTAAAAAAAACTCCGAAAATTAAACATACTGAATTGCTCTTTGTCAAGCAGAAAATGAAAAATAACAGTTTAACAACAGCCTTGTTCCTCATTTAAAGAGGGCAAGGCTGTTGTGCTTCTCTTGAGATCGTTCGTTATAAAAATAGATATAAGTATCAATTTAAACATAACATATTTGATTATAACAATTTGTTCAGAAGTTAATCAAGAGTGTGGTACAACGTGGATATGGTCGATATGAGGACTGACAAAAGAACTGCTAGTATTATAAGTAGTACTCCTAGCAAACTAGAGACAGCTAATGCAAGTTTTGGTTCAATATCGGATGGTGACAGGACAATCGCATGAAAGATTGTTAGCAAGAAAACAAAGCTTTTTGTATTACAATCTTCGGATGCTTTATTATTTAGCTGTTTTGCTATAGGAAAAACATTGAGAGTACCTACTCTAAACTGTACTATAATTAGGAAATATCTGTTTCATGTGTTTGTCCTAGGATGGTGAAATGTCATATTGATAATGACCGCTATCTTGCAACATCAACTCTTGTTCAGCAAAGGCAATTTGTGTAAGCTCAAGTTCGTTGTGACTGTAGAAGTAATATTTAGTGTCATGAGTGATGATATGACCGATTTTATCGTTATTAGTATATTTTTAGTGATTTTTTTGGCATCAAATAGCGGAGCTTTACCAGTTGGATTTTTGTCAAAGACAGCTTTTAGACTGTTAAGTTGATGATGAGTAGTAAGCGAATCGACCGCTTGATTTGGTTCTGATTGCTCTAATTCTCTAAAGGCAATATAGTGATAGTGGTCTTTGTGTTTTGTTGTGAGACCAAATTTATTAACAGATATAATGGAATCTTTACTGAATATATAATGATCGCTAGTATCATAAGCTTTGCCACCCAAGCCTTTTCCACAAGCAGCAGTAGTATGACCGAGAAAATGATGACTCTTATCAGTTGAGGGTGATTTATTAAGAATAATTTTTCAGAAATAAGGCTGTAGCCTGACGCTGATCTGTTAAGAATCTATTTGCTAGGGTAACTTGTTCAGATAATGGGTTTTGTGGGATAATGTGCAAATGGTCGCCAGGGGGGATAATATGCCCGAATGAATTGACTCATGTCACTTGATTTGGTTCAAAAATCACGTCATCTTCCTCTACATGGCGATACTTTTTATCTAAATGATGTCATTGAGATAAAAGTTCATCAAATGATTTATTGTCAAAGTCATTATTTGGATTGAATAAAGGTTTGGTTATTGAAGATGGTGGTATGGCCTGTTTTTCCTATAACTGATAGTGTATAGCAGTTAGGTGCCCAGTACAGAAGTATTTTCTGAAACATTATTTTTCCATTCTTTTAATTTCAATATTGCTGTACTTTTGCTAGTTCACGAGGAGATAGATCTTTTTTAGGTATATAGTGGAAATGATTACCATGAGGTACTAAATATGCTTCAGTAAAATCTCCAATGATATCTGTTGGGGCAAAAAAATAACCATCATCAGTCGTATAATATCTTTCTTGTTTAGCTTTGATAATGGACATTTTTTCTTGTTGTGTGAGATGACGAGATTTTTCTTTGGACTCTTTTGTGCCCAGAGCAACTTGTCTAGCAATCTCTTCTTTGTTGTAGATGTTTTTTCGTTTTTTTTCTTTTGCTATTAGGTTTTAAATAGTAGAAAAACAAAGAAAGCCACTCGCTTTGAGCTAATAGCTTTCTTTGCTTGCTTTGATTTTCCATTTATTATGAGACGACTTTAAATTGCTTTTTTCGATTTAGGTATTCTTTATCGTTCCAAGTTACAAGATCAAAATGGTTAAAATCTTCTGTTTCTAAAATAGTCACACTAGCGTTTTCAAGACCACCTGCACGACGGAGTTGAGCAGATGAGAAGCCCAGTAAATGGCGTACAGCAGCGGTTAGACTAGCGCCGTGTCCGATAATCAGAACATTCTCAATATCATTATCTTTTAAACTTTTGACAAAATCAGAGATGCGGTGAGTGACTTGAAAAACAGATTCGGCTTTGAACTGTGTTGCGTTGAATTGTGCTAAATTATGACGGAAAGCATACATCTGCTTTGGATAGATAGCTTCCATATTACTGATTTTTTTGTTTTCCAAGATACCTAAGTTCCATTCACGAAGGCTTTCGGTAGTTTCAAGTGTTAAATCATTGTTGTGTTTATCAATTAGAAGCTGAGCAGTATCAATAGCACGCTTCTGGTCACTTGAATAGACTTTATCAAAATTGATATCAGACAGATACTCTCCTAGTTCCGCAATGTCTTCTAATGCTTCGGGTAAAAGAGGTGAGTCGGCATTTGCACCTTGGAAACGACCTTCTAAATTCCATTCTGTTTTTCCGTGACGGACAAAATAAAGTTTCATTTTCGTATTTTACTCCAAATCTAATGTTTTTCTATGTCAATATTAAGAGAGATGGCAGAGCATAGCGGATTTGAATGATTGTATTGCTAGTGGGATATCAATAATAGTTACACAAAGAAACAGTGTTGGACTATTATGAAGATCGGAAACATCTAGTCTAAAAGCTTGAATCTAAACTTAGTTTAGATTCAAGCGTATCGCTATTAATTGCTGAGTGAAGAGAGACTACATTGTATAATTGTGAGGCATTACCACGTAACGGAGATATTGATGAATGTGGTGCAAAGGATTATGATAATCACAAAGACCAACTAGTACCAATGAATTTCATAACTCCTCTTTAATATCCCCAAAACTAGCACCTACAAAATCAGCAAGTACTTGACTCTCAATCTGAATGGATCGTCCGATTTCACCAGCAGACACAATCATTTTCCCCATTTCTAGAGCTACTTGGTCAATATAAATTGGGAAGTGGTGTTTTTGACGAATACCCACAGGATTATTTGCTCCGTGGACGTATCCCGTCGTTTTCTGCAAGTCTTTTTGAGGAATCATAGATACTTTCTTATTACCAGAGATTTTAGCCAATTTTTTTTCGGATAGGTGCTCGGTAATAGGAAGAATTCCAATAAGAGGACCAGTCTTATCTCCGATTAGGGCTAGTGTTTTGAAAATAGCAGAGCGATTAATTCCGTCTGGCAAGTCCCCATCTAACCCATTGAAATCGAAGCTGTCATGTGCTATCTTTGCTTTGTCCAAAATCTGATCAACTAGCGTCTTTTTGAGTTTGGCTTTTTTAGCCATTTCTACCATCTCCTTGTATATAAAAACAGTATAATAAAACTATTATACCATTTTGTCTATTATTTGTCAGAAACTTATTTGGTGTGCGGTTGGAAAAATTTGGGTTGGGTATTTAGCAAAATTGTAATGACAATGATGACAAAACCAAGTGTTAAAATGCCAGCTGTGCCATTTACCGTAAAAGAATACCACTCGGCAGATACACCCTTAGGGGCATAGGAACCCCAAAAAATAACACCAGCAATGTAATGCCAGATATAGCGTGCAAGAGTTGCTAAAGTGGCACCTAATAAGGCAAAAGTGAGAGCAACAGCCTTTTTAGAGGCTTTAAGTGACTTTTGCAAAGATCCTGTCATGACACCAGCCAATCCCATGCAAGAAAAGGCAAGAATGTATTCAATACCCACTTGAGAAAGACTAAGGTAATATACTTTACCTAAAGGAAAATGCAATAATCCCCAAATCAATCCAGCCAGGACACCATATTTTGCTCCTCTACGTAGAGAGAAAAGAACTAGTGGAATAGCACCAAATGAGGGGGTAAACCATTCTGCAAAATCTGGAATAAGGGATAGAACCATAGCAAGAGCAGCAAAAATAGCTGCTTCAACGAGTGGGGTAATTTTTTGAGACATAAAAACTCCTTTGTCTATACACAAAGGAGCATCTTTTTAGATGTCAGTTTGTCACAATCCCTACGCTCGTCCTAACGAGATCAGGTAATGAGGATTTCGCAGATGCGATCTCAGCCAAAGGCACTCCCTTGTGTATAAAAATAATTTTAATAACTGTATTTTAACTTAAAATGTTAGTAAAAGCAAGAGAGTTATTTCGAATATTGAGGATTGCCAAAGCACAGAGATTAAGAATAAACTAATGTAGAGACTAACAATATGTTTATCAAACAAAAAGACGAAACAAACGTGTTTCATCTTAGTTTTATCGGACCTGATTATTCTGTTTTTTCTTTGATTGGTCCAAAAAGTTTTTCGTAGATTGCTTTGGGATTATCAGATACGGGTGAAATTTGGTTAAGATCAAGTAGACCTGATGAACCGCTAACCCAACCGTTTGAAGTATATTGATGAAGGTCATAGGATAAATCTGTCTGTGGCGCAGCATTGTAGTAACCAGAATTATCTCCATAGGTAGGAATCCAGACAGCATCAAATTTATCAACTGAAATACTTTGTTCCGCCATGAAGAATGTTCCAATGTAAATGCCGACATTTTCAGCACCTAGTTTTTTGAGTTCTTTACGAAATGCTTCGACACCAGCATCCATATTTTTCATGGTCACTTCTTCGACATCAATCCAATAAAATGTAGGGTCATAAGGGGAAGCATTTTCATAAAAAATCCTAGCCTCTTCTTTCATTTCAGCAACACTGCGACCAAGGGCGTAGCTATAGACTGCAACAGGGACACTGCGTTTTTGAAATTCAGTAATATGGGTTTTAAAAGATTTGTCAATTCCTGTGGTATGGGCGGCATTATTGTCAGCGGTAATTTGTGAGCCTCCAAAGACACGGATAATAGCACCAGAAATATTAGCGGATAAAGTATCGTAATCAATATCGCTCGGTAGCTGCCAGCCGGAGACATCAATAATAGGATTAAGAATAAGTGGTTCATCGTCCTGTTGTTTTTTCTTCTCTTTTTCAGCTTTTTTGGCAGCTGTTTGAGCTGCTTTTGATTCGGCTAACATTTTTTTATTAGCTATTGTAATCTGCTTTTGTGTATAATCGTGCTGTGCTTTAGTAGAGACTAAGGTAAACAGAAAGATACTAATAAATAACAAAATCAGTATGGGTTTAATTCGTTTTCTCATTACTTGCATTATACTTGAATTTCTTATAAAAATCAAAGTTTCTTAACTGTTTTTTTAAAATTTGATATAATAGTTTTATGCAAAAAATAACATCACGAATGAATCCAACCATTAAGGCGGCAAAAAAATTACTTCAAAAAAAATATCGTCAATTTTCTTACCTGATTGAGGG
The DNA here is from genome assembly GCF_042656225.1 of Streptococcus caledonicus. Taxonomy (NCBI): domain Bacteria; kingdom Bacillati; phylum Bacillota; class Bacilli; order Lactobacillales; family Streptococcaceae; genus Streptococcus; species Streptococcus caledonicus. Next base: position 73,341 of record NZ_JBHSOJ010000031.1, on the reverse strand, counting down.
ATGGCATTTGGTCGATGAAGCACTTCAGTCAGGTGCAGAAATCTTACAGATTTTTGTGTTAGAGGATATGGTCGAACGACTAGATGATTTTTCGAATGTTCTTGTGGTCACGCCAGAAATTTTGAAAGACCTGTCTGACTCCCCTAGTCCCCAAGGAATTGTCGCAGAAGTGGCTTTTAGTGAAAAAAGTTTACCGGATGCCCTATTGGGACGCTACCTCTTTTTAGAAGATGTTCAAGATCCTGGCAATGTAGGCACGATGATTAGGACAGCGGATGCGGCTGGTTTTGATGGGGTATTTTTGTCTGATAAGACAGCTGATATTTATAATCAAAAAACCTTGCGTTCGATGCAGGGCTCACATTTTCACCTGCCAATTTGGCGTCATTGTACAAGTGATACGATTGCTTTGTTAAAAGCGTCGGCTGTGCCTATTTTAGCGACAACTTTATCTAAGGAATCCGTTGATTATCGCCAACTCAATCAACTTGATAGCTTTGCTTTAGTTATGGGAAATGAGGGCAATGGGATTTCAGAAATGATGACTAAAGAGGCTGATCAGCTGGTTCATATAACCATGCCTGGCCAAGCGGAAAGTTTGAATGTTGCAGTGGCAGCTGGTATACTTATTTTCAGCTTGATTTAAGCAAAGATGGTATAATGGCTTTAGGAGGTGATTCGTTATGGAGCACTACATAAAAGACCCTGAGTTTATGGCGCATGTGAGGGACTTAATTGATCATCCACGATTTAAAAAGTTAGATACTATTGTGCAACATCAGCATTCGACACGTTATGAGCATTCGATAAATGTCGCTTACACCAGTTTTAAAATTGCAAAGAAATTAGGGTGGGATGCAAAATCTACGGCACGTGGAGGGCTATTACATGATATGTTTTATTATGATTGGCGCGATACCAAATTTAAAAAAGGTCATGCTTGGACGCATCCTCGTATTGCCGTGCGTAATGCCAGAAAATTAATTGATTTGAATCGTAAGGAAGAGGACATTATTCTTAAGCATATGTGGGGAGCAACGATTGCTCCGCCTCGCTATAAAGAAGGTTATATTGTAACAATGGTTGATAAATACTGGGCTATCAAGGAGGCAGCAACTCCTCTGAGACATGTTTGGCAAAGACGGTCATTTTTCAGGCGGAAAGAACTTGGCAGTCACAATCGTTAGAAAGTTGATTTAGTAATAGAAGTTTGCTCAGTTGGAAAATTGACTAGGGAGTCGTATTGCATATCTGGGTGTACTCAATAATAAAATGAAGAGGTTATATAATGGAATTTGATAATAATGTTATTTACACACAAACCGATGCAGGTTTGAGTCGCTTTTTTGCTAAGATTTATGGTTTGGTTGGTATTGGGATAGGTCTGTCAGCTCTTGTCTCTTATGTTATGTTGTATTTATTCCCACACAATTTAATCGGTATTTTAGCTAATGCTCCTATGATTTATTATTTGGCAATTTTTGCGGAATTAGGACTTGTCTTTTTTGCTTCTGGTGCGGCACGCAAGAATAGTCCCATGGCTTTACCACTCTTTTTAACTTATTCTGCTCTTAATGGTTTTACCCTTAGCTTTATCCTACTGATGTATGCCCAAACGACTGTTTTTCAAGCTTTTGTATCATCTTCCTTGGTCTTTGGAGCGATGGCAATTGTAGGTGTGACCGTAAAAAAAGATTTGTCTAGCATGGGAAAGGCTCTCATTGCTGCTTTGATTGGTATATTGATTGCTAGTTTAGTAAATATGATTATTGGTTCTGGGACCATGAGTTATATTATTAGTATATTATCTGTTTTGATTTTCTCAGGTTTGATTGCTTATGATAACCAGATGATTAAACAGGTTTATCAACAAACTGGTGGTCGTGTGGGAGATGGCTGGGCAATTTCGATGGCGCTTAGTCTCTATCTTGACTTTATCAATCTCTTCCTTAGCTTGCTCCGCATTTTAGGACGAAACGATTAAAATGTAAAAGTATTAAGCAATGTTAGTAGATTAATAGTTGATTCTAAAGAACCTTCTGTAAAAAGTTGGTTCTTTTATGTTATTGAGGGCTTAAAAGTATTAGAAATTTTTGCTTTAAAGCGCTATAATAGGTTTTATGAAACAAATGGATAGAACACGGTATGCTATCGTGGATTTAGAAGCGACCTCGGCTTCTAGTCTTGCTAAAATTATTCAAGTTGGAATTGTTATTCTGGAAAATGGTAAGGTTGTAGAGACGTTTGAAAGTGACGTTAATCCCCATGAGGCCTTGAGTGATCATATTATTTCCTTAACAGGTTTAACAGATGAACGATTGGCAAAAGCACCTGATTTTTCTCAAGTTGCTAAAGCCATTTTTGACTTGATTGATGGTGCTATTTTTGTTGCCCACAATGTTAAGTTTGATGCCAATCTCTTGGCGGAGGAACTTTTTATGGAGGGATTTGAGTTACGTTCTCCTTTGGTTGATACAGTGGAGTTATCTCAAATTTTCTTTCCAAATTTGGAACGCTATACTCTCGAAAATCTCGCTCGGTTCTTGGGAATTGAATTACTAGATGCCCACACCGCGATTGCTGATGCGCGGGCGACAGCAGAGTTACTGTTACATTTGCAGGCAAAAATCAGAAGCTTACCACTCATCACCTTAGAGAGGATTCTTGATTTTAGCGACTATTTGCTTTTTGAGACAAGGCTTATTATTGATGATATTTATCGAGGTAAAAAGGCAGAGCCGCTTAGCCCTGAGTTGATTGAAATAGGCGGATTGGTTTTGAAAAGACCTCATAGTTTTGGAGCTCAGCGGCAACTATCTCAAGATTTTGAAATGAATTTAGCGCTTTTAGATCTTGATAAGCGTCCTCAGCAACAGCTTTTTTCAGAAAAAATAGCAGAGCGGTTTAGCGACAGAAACCCTGCCTTTATTGAAGCAGGAACTGGCATTGGAAAAACCTATGGCTATTTGTTGCCACTTTTGGCCAATCCAGATGTTGGGCAAATTATCGTTACAGTACCAACTAAGGTGCTCCAAGATCAGATGATGTTAGGGGAAATCAAGCGTTTAGAGGAGGTTTTTAATGTTTCTGCTCAGAGTTTGAAGAGTCCTAAAAACTATATCAGTTTAGATAAATTTTTGGAGAGTTTAATGACAGTTGATCAAAATCCAGTGGTTAACCGCTACAAAATGCAGATCTTGGTCTGGCTTTGTGAGACTGAAACCGGAGATATGGATGAAATTGGTCAAAAGCAGCGTTTTGGAGCGTATTTTTCTCGAATTCAACATGATGGTGATTTAAGTCGGAGAAGTTTCTTTGCAGATTATGATTTTTGGGAACGACATTATCAGTTGGCGAAAATGAGCAAGATTATCGTGACAAATCATGCTTATTTTTTAACTAGAGTAGAGGCTGATAAGAACTTTGTAGCAGGCAAAACATTGGTTGTTGATGAAGCTCAGAGATTTTTTCTTAACTTAGAAGCTTTTTCACATAGAAGCGGTAATATTAAAACATTCTTAGAAGAAATCGAGCAGAGCTTCAATGATGTGCAAAATACCCTACATAGGCGTCTCTTAGAAGGGATTCAATTTGAATTAAATCATCTGTCGCAACAGTTTTCTGATAGCGGGAAGCAACCAGATGAAGATACCTTAGCACAGTTGAGACTATATCTGAAGGAGTTGGAGTTACCTATTCTTGTAGAATTGAAGAAACTTTTGGATAAACCATTCAATCAGATATGGATTGAGGAAGAGGTGTTTTCTGATTATCGACGTTTAGTGTTGAAAAGTGCGAGCCTAGATTTTATGTCTCTCCCAAAGTTTCTTCCAGAAACTCAAAAAACCTACTTTACTTCAGCGACTTTACAAATAGGGCATCATGTTACCGTGGCAGATTTACTTGGTTACGAGGACTATAGTTTAGATAGTTTTTCAAAACCTTATGAGGTAAGCCAGAAGCTTTTTGTGGATAGTAGCATGCCAGATATTATGGAAGTTTCTACAAGACGCTACCTTTATGAAATAGCAGAGCGGATTAAGGATTTACTGCTGTTAGATAAGCCAGTATTGGTACTTTTTATCTCTAATAAAATGATGCTGGCGTTTTCTCAAATTTTAGAAGAATGGGGAATTGCTCACCTTTGTCAGCACCGAAATGGAGAGGCAACTAGTCTCAAAAAAAGGTTTGATAGAGGGGAAAGTCAACTGTTATTGGGAGCAGGTGCTTTTTGGGAGGGAATGGATTTTGCCAACCAGAATCAGTTAATTACGGTGATAAGCCGCCTACCTTTTGATAATCCTCAGACAGCAATTAGTCAGAAAATGGATAATTACCTAAGAGAAAGCGGGAAAGAGCCTTTTTATGACTATCACTTACCCTTAACTATTTTACGTTTAAAGCAGGCTTTAGGGAGGAGTATCAGACGAAAGAATCAGACCTCTGCTGTTATTATTTTAGATAAGAGACTTGTGACAAAATCGTATGGTCAAGAGATTCAAGAGTCACTTTCTGAACAAACTGAGCTACAAATTCAAAGCTTTCCAAAAATTCTTACAGAAATAGGTTATTTTTTTGATAAAGTCTGATATAATGAGAAGATAAATATCATTTATCGGAAATAGTGATGGAAGTCAGTTCAAAGTGTCTGCTTAGCTATTTCCCCAAGTTTCCTACAGAGGAACCAAGGAGGGACTATGACAGTTTTATCAAATCGTGTGTTAGCAATGGAAGAAAGCGTTACTTTGGCGGCAGCAGCTAGAGCTAAGGCCTTGAAAGCAGAAGGACGAGATGTTATTAGTCTGACGGTTGGTGAGCCTGATTTTGTAACGCCTAAGCACATTTGTGATGCAGGTATTGTTTCTATCGAGAATGGCTCAGCCTCATTTTATACGGTGGCTAGTGGTCTTCCGAATTTAAAAACGGCCATCACTACTTATATGGAAAATTATTATGGCTATAAGGTTTCTCCCAATCAAGTTGTTGCTGGAACGGGAGCTAAGTTTATCCTTTATACTTTTTTCATGGCGGTGTTAAATGCAGGCGATGAGGTCATTATTCCAACGCCTTATTGGGTTTCTTATTCGGAGCAGGTTATCATTGCTGAGGGTAAGCCAGTCTTTGTTCAAACGACAGAAGCGACAGATTTTAAGGTAACGGTCGAGCAGCTAGAAGCAGTTCGCACAGATAAGACAAAAGTATTGTTGCTTAACTCTCCATCAAATCCAACAGGTTCTGTTTATAGTCGTGAGGAGCTTGAAGCGATTGGTAATTGGGCTGTTGTCAATAGTATTTTAATTTTGGCTGATGATATCTATGGACGCTTGGTTTATAATGGAGCAGAATTTACACCAATTTCTAGTATTTCTGAGGTCATTCGTGAGCAAACAATTGTTGTCAATGGTGTTGCTAAAGCCTATTCGATGACAGGTTGGCGCGTTGGGTTTGCGGTAGGGAATGCTGAAATTATCTCTGCTATGGGGAAAATCATTAGCCAGACAACGTCAAATTTGACCACAGCTGCTCAATATGCTGCCATTGAAGCTTTAACAGGTAACCAAACTTCTACAGAGGAAATGCGTCAGGCTTTTGAAGAACGTCTGAATGCCATTTATCCTTTACTGTGCGAAGTACCAGGTTTTGAGGTTAACAAGCCACAAGGTGCCTTTTATCTTTTCCCGAATGTCAAAAAAGCTATGGCAATGAAAGGCTATGATAATGTCACAGACTTTACCAATGCTATTTTGGAAGAAGCAGGAGTCGCTTTGGTGACTGGTGAAGGATTTGGAGCTCCAGAAAATATTCGAATGAGCTATGCGACCGATTTGGATACCTTAAGAGAAGCTGTCAGACGTATCAGAGCGTTTATGGAAGCTTAAATCATTTGAGAATTTAGTATTAGAATAAAATTTTAATAAGAAAAGAGAGAACATGTCTAGAAAATTAGTTACAATAAATCAAGTGAGCCAGTATGTTGGCGAAGAAGTAACGATTGGTGCTTGGGTTGCCAACAAGTCAGGTAAAGGAAAAATTGCGTTCCTACAGTTACGTGATGGAACAGCCTTCTTCCAAGCGGTTGCTTTTAAGCCTAACTTTATTGAAACATTTGGTGAAGAAGAAGGAACAGTTAAGTTTGATGCTATCAAACGCCTTAGCCAAGAAACATCTGTATATGTCACAGGAATTGTTAAAGAAGATGAGCGTTCAAAATTTGGCTACGAGTTGGATGTGATAGATCTTGAAGTGATTGGTGAATCAGCTGACTACCCAATTACACCAAAAGAGCATGGAACAGATTTCTTGATGGACAACCGTCATTTATGGTTGCGTTCACGTAGACAAATGGCTATCCAACAAGTTCGTAATGCTATCATCTATGCCACTTATGAGTTCTTTGAGAAAAATGGCTTCATCAAATTTGATAGCCCAATTCTTTCAGGAAATGCAGCCGAAGACTCAACAGAATTATTTGAAACAGATTACTTCGGTCAACCAGCTTTCTTGAGCCAATCAGGTCAATTGTATCTTGAAGCAGGGGCTATGGCACTTGGACGTGTCTTTGACTTTGGACCAGTTTTCCGTGCTGAAAAATCAAAAACACGTCGTCACTTGACAGAATTTTGGATGATGGATGCTGAGTATTCATTCCTAACTCATGAGGAGTCGCTTGATCTTCAAGAGGCTTATGTTAAAGCCCTTATCCAAGGGGTTATTGACCGTGCGCCACAAGCACTTGAAACGCTTGAGCGTGACGTAGAACTCCTTAAGAGCTACATTGACCATCCATTCAAACGTGTATCTTATGATGAAGCGATTGACCTTCTTCAAGCACACGAAAATGATGACGATACAGATTACGAACACCTTGAGCATGGTGATGACTTTGGTTCACCACATGAAACATGGATTTCAAACTACTTTGGTGTTCCAACCTTTGTTGTGAACTACCCAGCAAGCTTTAAAGCTTTCTACATGAAACCAGTACCTAGCAACCCAGAGCGTGTGCTCTGTGCAGACTTGCTTGCTCCAGAAGGATACGGCGAAATTATCGGTGGTTCAATGCGTGAAGATGATTACGATGCCCTTGTTGCGAAAATGGACGAACTTGGTATGGATAAGACTGAGTATGAATTCTATCTTGACCTCCGTAAATATGGTTCTGTACCCCACGGTGGTTTTGGTATCGGTATCGAACGTATGGTAACATTCGTAGCAGGTACAAAACATATTCGTGAAGCTATTCCATTCCCACGTATGTTGCACCGTATTAAACCTTAATCTTAAAATTAAAACTCTCATACAGTTGAGAGTTTTTAAATTTGACAAGACGCAATAGTGTTGTTATCATTAAATCATACAAGTTAAAGTTAGGAAATGATTATGAATATTGTTCAAATAGTAACCTTATTTCTAGAAGGGGTGTTGTCATTTTTTTCTCCCTGTGTTTTGCCAATTTTACCTGTCTATGTAGGTATTTTAGCTGGAAATGGTGACGGAAACTCTCAAAAGACACAGTATAAGGTTGTGGTTAATACCTTGTTTTTTGTTGCTGGAATATCACTGACCTTCTTTTTATTAACGTTTGCTTCAAGTTATCTTAGCCGCTATTTTCTTCAGCACAGTTTTTTCCTCCAAGGATTGAGTGCGGTTATGATTTTAATGTTTGGCCTCTTTCAGTTAGGGTTTCTGAAAATTCCAGCTTTTTTCAAAGAGATTTCAGCCAAGCATAAGGTTTATAGAAGCGGTCAAAAGATGACACCATTGCTTGCTTTGGTTATGGGATTTGCCTTTAGTTTTTCTTGGACTCCTTGTATTGGTCCGATTCTTGCTAGTGTCTTCCTTTACGCTTCTAGTCAAACAGGTTGGTTAAGCTCAGTTTTAGTGGCTGTTTATTGTTTAGGCTTTATTTTTCCCTTTGTTTTATTGGCTTTCTTTTCGCAAAAAATGCTGGCGCTCTTTAAGTCAGGTCAGAAATGGATGCATTATACTAAGCTTCTCTCAGGTATTCTGTTAATCGGGATTGCCTGCTCACTTATTTGGAATTTATTTTAGGAGATTTCTCATGAAAAATAGAACATTATTATCAGTTGTTTTTGTAATGCTTTTTGCCTTGGTTTTAGTAGGCTGTGATGGTTTAAGAAAAGAAGAGAAAAAAACGCAACAATCAACAGACACTGTCATTTTGACAAAAGGTAGTCAGGCGCCTGATTTTGAGTTAGTTGCTGATGATGGAATTAAGTTGACCTTGGCGGATCTTAAAGGTAAAAAAGTTTATATCAATGTTTGGGGAACTTGGTGTCCACCTTGCCGTATGGAAATGCCTGAGTTGGAAGAAGTCTATCAAGAGGTTAAAGAAAAAGAAGATTGGGTATTTTTATCAGTAGCTTCACCGAATGATGAAGGAATGGGAAATAATAGGACACGTGATGTTAGTAAAAAAGAAATTTTAGAAGAAGCAACTAATTTGGGTGTGACTTACCCAGTTTACTTTGAAGAGAATCATAGCTTTTTAACAAGCTACCAAGTTAGGTCATTCCCGACGCATATCTTCATTAATTCCGATGGTACCATCGCTAATTATGGTATTGGAGCTCTCAATAAAACAGTTGTCTCCAATACAATGGAACAAGTAAAATAATTTTGATGTCATCATGACAATGACTGGAACATGAAATCTCAATAGAGTCATTAGGCTAAGACTTTTTTGTCTTGGCCTATTTTGTTATAATGATTTTATGATAATCATTTTTAATCCAACAAAACTCACGGGACAGCCTTTTTTTAAAGACTTGATCAATTATCTTAATAGTCATGATGAGGTCATTTTACGTCACATCAAACGAGATTTTCCTGAGGTTAAAAACTTAGATAAGCAACTTGAGGATTATATTCAAGCGGGTTATATTTTGCGTGAAAATAAGCATTACAGGCTGAATTTGCCCTTCCTTGAGACGGTTGAGGAAGTGACTTTAGACAGTCATATCATGGTTGATACAGAGTCACCCGTTTACGGGGAGCTATTGGCATTGTCATTTGAGACAGTTCTTGTAAATCACACCAACGATGTTCTGCTTGTCGAGTCATCCAGCCTCACGCGTGAGGAGCTGACACTTGCCAATTACTTTCATAAACTGAGAACTGCGCAGTCTTTTTCAGAAAAACAAAAGGAACTATATGAGATTTTAGGTGATGTTAATCCCGAGTATGCCCTTAAGTATCTAACGACTTTTTTGCTTAAGTTTGGCCGAAAAAATGAGGTAAAGCAGAAGCGTAGGGACATTTTTGTGGAGGCTTTGGAGCTTTTGGGTTACGTGGAAAAAATAGCAGAGCAAACCTATCAATTGGGCATGGAGGTTGATAGTGAAACCCTGACATTTATTAAAAAATAGAGGTGTTTGATATGAACAAGTTTTATAAAGGAATCGTCTTGTGTAGTCTACCAGTGTTACTTGTCGCATGTGCTGGTAAAAAAGAGTCAGAAACTAAGAAACAGACTGAAACAAAGGTAACACGTACAACGACAAGCCAAACCAGCTCTACGACAACAACTATGACTAGTCAAACTGAAACCACGGTAACTACTGAAACAACTCTAGAAGCTTCTCAAAATATAATAACCGTAGAACCAATTCAAAATGCAATGAATTTAGAACAAATCCTAGCAGGTGATTTTTCGAGTGTTGTGGGTACTTGGCAAAACGCTAAAGGACAAACCTATATTTTAGATAAAGATGGTTTGGTTGCAGATGACTTGATAATTGAAAGTACTTATTGGGGTGGGATAACAGAAGGTATCGTTACTGGGAGTGTCCGACATTCTCAGGGAACAGGATTTGCTATGGTTTTCATTCCAGCAGGAAAAGTGATGCCTCCAGATGTATATCCTGATGCTTCGGATAGTACACGAGACCGTATTTTAACTGGACAAGCTTATCAAATTTCAGATCCTGATTTATTCTTTTATAAAATTGACTAAAGATTGACCTATGTCAGTCTTTTTTTGCCAAGCTATGGAGTGAGACGGTGTTTTCTGAAAGTTTCAGGTATAGTTTCAAATTATAACCATCTATGGAAAAAGACACATGTATTTTTGCTTGAAATTATGTTAGTATAGCTCTAATATCTATTTTAGGAGGGGTTATGGAAAATCATAATTTTGAAAATGAAGGACAATTTAATCGACAGATGACTAGCCGTCATCTTCGGATGTTATCAATTGGTGGTGTTATTGGAACTGGATTATTCTTGAGTTCGGGTTACACGATTGCTCAAGCTGGGCCTTTTGGAGCGATTGCTGCCTATCTTTTTGGGGCTGTCATGGTTTACTTGGTGATGTTTTCCTTAGGAGAGTTGTCGGTCGCTATGCCAGTTACAGGTTCATTTCATACTTATGCGACCAAGTTTATCAGTCCTGGAACTGGCTTTATGGTGGCTTGGATGTATTGGTTGTGCTGGGTGGTTGCTCTAGCTTCTCAATTTGTCGGTGCAGCTCAGCTCATGCAGCGCTGGTTTCCAGATGTTCCTATTTGGATTTTTGCCACGATTTTTGCTGCTATAGTATTTGGGTTAAACATGTTGTCGGTTGGCTGGTTTGCTACTGCGGAAGATTACCTCTCTTCTATCAAGGTTTATGCCATTATGGCCTTTATCGTCCTCGGGACTCTCGCTATTTTTGGCATTTTGCCTTTTGAGGGAACAAGCGGTGCTCCGCTATTTAACAACATTACAGCCAATGGGCTTCTTCCTAGTGGGGCTATCGGTGTTATTTCAGTAATGCTCTCTGTTAACTATGCTTTTTCTGGTGTTGAGATGATTGGTATAGCAGCTGGTGAGACGGATAATCCTAAAAAGGCTGTGCCAGAGGCTATCAAATCTACGATTGGTTTATTGGTTGCTTTCTTCGTACTGACTATTTTTGTCCTAGCAGCGCTTTTACCAATGTCAGAAGCAGGAGTGACAGAAGCACCATTTGTTCTTGTGCTTGATAAAATCGGTATTCCTTATGCCGCTGATATTATGAACTTCATTATTTTGACGGCAATTTTGTCAGCCTCAACATCAGGTCTTTATGCCTCAAGCCGTATGCTCTGGTCTTTAGCAAATGAAGGCATGATTAGCAAAAATTTGGTTAAGATTAACAAACATGGTGTACCGATGCGTGGGATGCTGTTGTCAATGGTGGGTGTGATTATTGCTCTTGTTGCTTCCATCTATGCAGCAGATACGATTTTCCTTGCCCTTGTATCCATCGCTGGTTTTGCGGTTGTCATTGCTTGGTTGGCAATTCCGTTGGCTCAAATTGGTTTTCGTAAGGAATTTTTAAAAACACACAGTGAAGACGAATTGGAATATAAGACGCCGTTTTCTCCAGTTCTTCCTTGGATGACAGTTATTTTGCTTGTGATTTCCATTATTGGAATTGGCTGGGATCCATCACAACGAGCAGGTCTTTACTTTGGTGTACCATTTATGGTGGTTTGCTACATTTACCACTACATTCGCTTTAAAAAATGGTAAGTGCTGGAAAGGATTGTTATGGGACGTTTTAAAGAACTTTTAGAGACGCAAGAATACATTATTTTACACGGTGCTTTAGGAACGGAGTTAGAATTTCGAGGTCACGATGTCTCTGGGAAACTCTGGTCTGCTAAGTACCTCTTGGAAAATCCAGATTTGATTAGGGAAATCCACGAGGATTACCTTAAAGCAGGTGCTGATTTAGTAACGACGTCAACCTATCAAGCGACCTTCCCTGGTTTGTTTGAGGCTGGATTGTCTCAAGAAGAAGCAGAACAATTGATTGGTTTGACGGTTGATTTAGCCAAAGAAGCTAGGGATAATGTTTGGGGAACATTAACAGATGAAGAAAAAGCTAATCGTGCTTATCCTCTCATTTCAGGAGACGTGGGACCATATGCAGCTTACCTCGCAGCTGGTTCTGAATATAATGGTGCTTATGGCGATATTAGTCTGGATGAGTTGAAGTTTTTTCATCGTCGTCGTATTGAAATTCTTCTGGAGCATGGCAGTGAGTTACTGGCACTAGAGACCATTCCAAATGCTTTAGAGGCTAGGGCTTTGATTGAACTATTGACAGAAGAATTTCCAAACGTTGAAGCTTACATGAGTTTTACCTCTCAAGATGGTCAGTCGATTTCTGATGGAACTTCTATTAAAGAAATAGCAGAGCTGATTAATGCAAGCAAACAAGTCTTAGCAGTAGGGCTTAACTGTACTGCGCCAGCTGTTTATCAAGACTTTCTAAGCCAATTAAGAGCCTTGACAGACAAGCCATTTGTGACCTATCCGAATTCTGGAGAAGTTTATGACGGAGCAAGCCAAACTTGGACTTCAAATGCTGACCACAGTCATAGCTTGTTAGAAAATACAATCAATTGGCATCAGTTGGGAGCTAAGGTTGTGGGAGGTTGTTGCCGAACACGTCCACGTGATATCGAAAATTTGAGCCAACATTTAAAATAGTAATGAATTGAGATTGACCGATGTCAGTCTCTTTTTTAATAATCAGATGATGTAAATTACCAATTAGGTATCATTTTGATAAGATTTTGTTCGTTTTGACTATGTTCATGATATTTTTGACAAAAATCTTTATCTTTTTGACTATGATACTTGTCAAAATTAAAATGATATGTTACACTTAATTCATAAAGAAAACGGATACAAAAAGGAGGTTCTTATGAAAACGCAACAAGAAACTAAAGCAATCACTCTAACGGCTAGGCATATTCTTTATATTTGCTTAGGTGCACAATTATTTTTTGCTCTATTTAGTTTTGTTTCTCATTACTTCCTTTTAGGTAAATGGGATTTAGGTATCATTTGGGATTATATTGAAATGACTTGGTTAATGAACGTGATGATGGTGATTATCCTTCTTGAAGAAGATAAAAAGGACAAGAAGACGCAAATGACTGAGCAAGCGAGGAAAGAGGACTAGGATGACAAAACAGGTTTTATTTAAATACATAACACTATTCCTATCTCTATTTTTAATCAACATGCTAGTGATGCTAGTGCTTAACAGTCTTGGATTTACGGGAGAGTTGGGAGCGATAAGCTATCTCTTCCCACCATTAGTGACAACAGTTGTCTTAGTTATGGTTGATAAAAAGTTAAAGAAAAGTAAAAGGCAGTCATAAGATTAAGGTAAGGGAGAATTGAAATGAAATTAGTTGAATTTGTTAAAGCTGTGTTTATCGGATTTTGTGTTGTTGGTGTTACGATATTGCTGTTAAAAGACTTATGGTCGTGGATAGTATCTGGGGAGCTATCGTTGGATAAGACTATTTATCTTATGCTACTAGGCATTATAAGCTACAAGATTGCTACACATTTTGAAAACAAATATATCGAGAAAAGATAGAGAACGTAAGGAGAAACTATCATGACTAAAGAACCATTGGTTAAAGGAACGTTTGAAACTAAAAAAGGAAAAGAAATTGTCATTACTGGAACACATGTGTTCAATGTGGTTGCTTTTCTATCTGTTATCATGCTTTGGGTTGAGATGATACAGTGGTGGCGGACAGGTAAACACCTTCCATTTGAAATTTTACTTTGTCTAGTTCCAGCAATTGTAAGTGGTGGCTACAACCTAGTGAAATGGCTCAGAGCGAGGAGATAGGTATGGAATATTTTGGTGTAGTCGCTTTTATTTTCTGGCTATTTTATGCAGATAAACACAAAAAATTACAACGAAAACTCAATAGATTAGAAAAAAGAAACAAAGGAGAAAATCAGATGTCACAGATTATTCAAAAAATGCTGAATCAGGTTGCAAAAATTACTTTTGATTCTAGTTTTGAAACAACTCATACTTGGACTATTCTTGAAGTCGATGAGGATTGGGTAAAATTGCAACGGACCGATAAAAAAGGTAAAGTCTTCACCAAAATTGTTCGTCTAGATGATATCAAATCTATTGATGTAGAGGAGTAAGAAGTATGCAAGTCTTAAAAAATCGTCTCAAGGAGTTAAGAGCTCGTGACGGTGTTAATCAGACTGAAATGGCAAAATTAGCAGATGTTTCTCGTCAAACCATCAGTCTGATTGAACGAGGGGAATACACCCCCTCAGTCGTTATTGCCATGAAGATTGCTCAGGTTTTTAAAGAACCTGTCGAAAATGTGTTTAGTTTGGTCGAAGAGGACTAAGAAGAGGCAGTTATGAAATTTTATAAAGGAGTAGGAATTGTCTTTATTGTAGCGGGAGTATTTCTATTTGGTTTAGATTTAGTTCATGGCTCTAGCAGCCTTCCTGTGACATGGATAGTTTATGTATTATCAGGAATGTATCTTTTGGTGAGAGATCGCTTAGTGAGTTCTCGTAAATGGCAGTTGATGGTATTAGGCATTATTATCCTGCTATTTGGATTCGTGATTTTGAGTGACCTGTCTGTATTGCCAAAAAGTGATCTGAGTGTTATGGAATTTCTTATACCATTTATTCTATTGACAACGGACCTTGACGACATTGAGAAGAAAGTAAAGGAGAGAAAAAATGTTAAAGATTAAAGAAAAAGATAGTAACGGTGTAAGGCTACTGAAGCAGCTTGTTCAAGGGATGTTGATAGGTGCCCTAATTGGGGGTCCACTTGGTTTTGCGATTGGATATTTTGGTCTTGAAGGTGGAGTAAAATTTCCAGTGGCAATGATTGTGGAAATAATTCAGTACGTGATTTATGCTCTTATTGTATTACTATTTTTAGTGACTATTATCTATATTTTCCGTATTCGGAAAGGAATTGTAAATTACGAGATGAGTGAGGATGATGAAGAACAAGAGAAACTTTACAGTTTACTTGGTCGTCAGACTAGTTACGCTCAAGTATTTGTAGGTATTGCATTGATTTTATCCTTTGCCAATATGTTGCTAGGGTACAAATTGTTATTTTCAAATGATTCGGCTGAACTTCAGTTTCCAATCTATGCTTTTGTTGCATTGATGGTATCAGCTGGTTTACAGATGCACTTGCTTTCCCTTTCTAACCGTGTTCGTGGTCGCAGAACCACTTTGACACCAACTTTGAAAGAATTGAAAAATAACGTCCTTCAACTGGATGAAGCAGAGCTTCAAGCCAATTACAAAATATCTTTTGAGATTGTGATGACCCTTAGTGGCCTTATATTACCAGCCATTTACGTCTTTCTATTTTTCATGTCTGTTATCTTCCAAAAAGTAGAATTAACAGGAATTTTTATTGCAGTTAGTATTCATATCTACATTATGATCATGAATTTCAAAATGGCGAAGGAACATTATAAATAAAATGAGTAAACAGTCTGGCTTGAAAAGTTGGATTGTTTTCATTTATGGTATAATAAAAACCATGAGAATTGTATCTGGTGAATTTGGTGGGCGTCCTTTGAAGACGCTGGATGGGAAAAATACGCGTCCGACCTCTGATAAGGTGCGTGGCGCCATGTTTAATATGATAGGCCCCTACTTTGATGGCGGTCGTGTCCTTGATTTATTTGCAGGGTCGGGGGGGTTGGCTATTGAGGCTGTCTCGCGCGGGATGGATTCGGCTGTTTTGGTCGAAAAGCATAGCGGAGCGCAAGCTATTGTCCAAGAAAACATCAAGATGACTAAGGTACCAGAGAAATTTACCCTCTTGAAGATGGAAGCAGAGCGAGCGCTTAGCCAATTGACAGGTACCTTTGACTTGATTTTTCTCGATCCACCTTATGCCAAAGAGCAGATTGTTGCCAATATTGAAGCGATGGATAGGCTAGGATTGCTGGGAGATGAGGTCATGATTGTTTGTGAGACGGATAAGGCTGTTCAGCTACCAGAGGAGATTGGATCAGTTGGTATTTGGAAAGAGAAAGTTTATGGGATTAGTAAGGTGACAGTGTATGTTAGGTAATGTGTTAATGTTGTCAGAATGGTTTGTCATTTTGGCATTGGTGGTTTTTATCTATATGAGGTGGACAAAAAGAGAGGGACGTAGCTATATGCCCTTCCTAATCAGTCTCTGTTTCCTAAATTCGGTGCTTCGTGTCATGGCTCATTATGTCAATGGTGACAAATTGTCTATGGTAACGGTTTTATTCCCAGTTATCCTACTCGTTAACTATTGGACAAGTGGAGAAAATAAATGACTAAAATTGGTTTATTTACAGGTTCTTTTGATCCGATTACAGTAGGGCATTTGGATATTATCGAGCGTGCCAGCCAGCTTTTTGATAAGCTCTATGTTGGTGTGTTTTACAATAAGGAAAAAGCAGGGCTGTTTGATGTTGAAACCCGTGCTCAGATGATTCGTGAGGCGGTTGCGCATTTGGAAGGGGTAGAAGTGATGACCTCCGCAGGGCAATTAGCGGTAGAAGTGGCAAGAAAGTTCCAAGTGACGCATTTAGTCAGAGGGCTTCGGAATGCTGTTGACCTCGATTATGAAGCCAATTTGGAATTCTTTAATCGCTATCTCGCAGAAGAGTTAGAAACCGTTTATTTGATGGCAAGTCATCGTTATCAGCCTATCTCATCCAGTCGTGTGAGAGAATTGATTTATTTTAAATCGCCTATCGTGGATTTTGTACCAGAAAGTGTTGCGAAACAAGTGGAGAAAATGAATGAAAATAATTAAAAAGTTTAAATGGTGGTTAGTTGGTCTTGTAAGTGTGATGACTGTATTGGGGATATTTTTCCTTCCACTTCCTTATTATATTGAAATGCCGGGTGGTGCTTACGATATTCGTGCAGTACTCAATGTTGATGGACTAGAGGATAAGGAAGAAGGTTCTTATAATTTTGTAGCTGTGGGGGTTACTAGAGCAACACCGATTCAGATTTTGGCTGCTTGGATGACTCCTTACAGAGAGATTTCATCTGCCGAGGAGACAACAGGAGGAGTTTCAGATGAGGACTACTGGCGGATTAGTCAATTTTATATGGAAACATCACAGAATGCAGCAATCAGCGAAGCCCTTACCTTGGCTGGAGAGGAAGTAGAATTATCTTATTTGGGTGTTTATGTCCTTAATTTATCCGATAATTCAACCTTTAAAGATGTGCTTAATCTTGCGGACACAGTAACTGGTGTCAATGGCAAAGAATTTTCGAGCTCTAAAGAGCTCATTGATTATGTAGGTTCGCAAAAACTTGGGGATGATGTGACGGTTCAGTATATTTCAGACGGTGATCAGCGCTCTGCTTCTGGAAAAATTATCAAACTTGACAATGGACGAAATGGTATTGGTATTGGCTTAACTGATCATACAGAGATTGTAACGAACCATTCAATTAACTTTTATACGGACGGTGTTGGTGGTCCAAGTGCCGGTATGATGTTCACGCTTAGTATCTACGACCAACTTATCGAGGAAGATTTGCGAAAAGGACGTATGATTGCTGGGACTGGTACGATTGAAAAAGGCGGAGCTATTGGTGATATTGGGGGCGCTGGTCTAAAAGTCGTAGCCGCTGATCAAGAAGGTGCGGAGATCTTCTTTGTCCCAGATAATCCGATTGAAAAAGGGATGAAGAAATACTATCCAAAAGGGAATAACTACGAAGAGGCCAAGGCTGTCGCTAAGGAATTAGGGACAGATATGAAGATTGTGCCTGTCACAAATATTAAGGATGCTATTGATTACTTAAGGAAGAATCCATGATTTGTTATGAAAAACTTGTTTTGAGTGAGCAAAATCTTTCTGAACTGACTCAACTCACGTCTTTGTCGGAACAATGGGCAGAAGAAAAGACCATGCCTTCATACACTCCAAATAAGATCGAGAGCTCTATGTGGCGCGTGAAGATGATACCATTATTGCCTATGCCCTTGGAGATATTAAAATCCTCACCGAAAAGACCTCTTACAATGCTATCGGTGAGAGTGCTTTTGAACTCGATGAGCTTTATGTAAAACTAGAGTATCGCAGTCAAGGTATCGGACAAGAACTATATCGGTTTATGGAAAACGATTTGCTTAATAAAGTATCAGTGATTAGCGTAATCGCAGCTTCTTATCACTACTTCGAACTCCTAAAATTCTATAGTGATGATTTGGGAATGTCATTTAACCATGCCTTGTTGACAAAGCGATTATGATTTGAAATTAAAAGAAGACTGATTTGGTCTTCTTTTTGTTTTACCAGGATGGGTTTAAAAGATACAATTACAAAAAATGAAGAAATCTTGTAAAAGAGTTGACAATTTAAAAGAAAAGGCTTACAGTCATTGTGTTATCAAAACAGATGCAACTGTTGAAATAAGTTTTATTTTTTATAAGGAACCATATCTCTATTAAGGAAGTAGTGTTTGGTTCACATAAAAGTCTAACAAAGTAGGATGGCTGGCAGGAATAGTTTCAGTTAATATTGTCTATAACGATAATTTTAGTTAGGAGAAAGCAACAAGTTTTCTCCTTTTCTTTATAAAGTCACTTTTGGGGGATTATTTTATGACCTATTTTATAACGGAGTTCAAGCGATCAGTGTTTTCAAAAAATACTGTCATAGCCTTTTGTCTCATTCTGAGCAGTTTAGTGATAGGGATGGTTAGTAGTTGGACCTCAATACAGGCATTTAAGGGGATTTCTTTTTTTCTTTATTCTTTTTCGCTCAGTCAAGGGGCAATCTTACCTGTTATCATTCTAATGATAGTTGCTCTGCCATTTTCGAATGCTTATCTTCAGGATAAGGAAAATAATATGATATATGGTATGTTGACGAGAACTACTCTAAAGAGGTATTACCTTACTAAATTCCTTGTTAATAGTTTGGTTTCTACCTTAGTTGGTATATTACCTTTAGCGCTATTTTTTAACTGCTAATGAGGTATTATTTCCAGTTGAACAAGGCAGTTATTTTGGTGAAATCGGTGGCGCTTGGTCAGTTGTTTTTAAGAAATCACCGTTGCTTTATTCAGTGATAACGATTATCAATAGTGGCTTTTTTGCTACTATCTATGCTAATCTAGGCTTGGTATCAACCTTTTTTATACGCCATAAACTTGTCTCCATTGTGATGCCGTTTATGATTTACATTTTGCCTTCTTTTGTATTTCCGTTTGTTGGATTAGATCAATTTGAACCCGTGACAACTTTTGATTTGACAGCCAACACATCGGCAACAGCAGTTATTGTTTATAGTCAAATGGTAGTATTTTTCTTAGTGATAGCGGTGCTAGGATATGTCAGACTAAAGAAGGAAGTGATCACCTATGATTGAAACCATTTTTAAGTTTTTTGGAAGACGTATGAAAGAAAATGCTATCTGTATTTGTCGACTTGTGGCTTACTAATAGGGTTAAGTTATATCCAATTTAATAGCTTACCATTAGGGAAACATAGTTTTTGGATTTGGCAATTATACATTAGCAGTGACCTCTATACAGCTATTGTTGGTTTGCCTCTCATTTGTGTCATTGGGTATCATTTTTTATCGACAGTTTTTTTCTCAAATATGTTAACCTTATTACGTTTTAAAGATAAGACGAGATTATTTAAACAACGCATGTTGCTACAGTTGGTTTTTATAGGTAGCTTTATACTTCTAATAGGCTTACTTGGAAGTCTGATTTGTCTATTGTCCGCAACTTATCATCCTGTTTGGGAGTCAGATAATATCAATCAATACACTCATCTTTTTTTAACCGTTTCTGATTTAGAGATACCATTGATTAAGCAAGTGATATTGACAACGATAAATTTTTGGTTGTACTTATTATTGTTATTGAGTCTGCACCATTTTTTGAGATTGCTTTTCAAGGAAAAAATAGCTCTATTTTTGGTAATTGGATTTATTTTTTTACAATCATTTCTTTACAAAATGACGAATCATTCTCCCTTGTTGGCATTATTTCCCGTTTATCACTATCAAGTGACTAATGTCACAGATGTTTTTGGAAATATCAGTTACTGGGTGATTAGCCATGTATTTTTGAATGTGGTTAATTATTTTCTAACTCTAAAAGGAGAGTATAAATAGGGAGGCTGCGATGTTAAAGGTTTTAATAAAAAGAAATGTGACTCAAAAGCAGGTTATTAAGGTGTTATTGTTTTTTATCCTGCTTCATTTATCTGGAAAAGCTTTACTTGATGTTGATTTCCCAATGAGCGTACTGCATTATTATCACATCGAACATCGTAATTTTTACCTCATCGTGAAATATTTACTGCCTATCATAGTCTATCTGTATCTATTTGTAGGTCGTATTGACTTAGCCGAAGATGATATGTTGCTGGTAATCATTAGAACTCGTAAAAAATATGAACATCTAAAGGCTATTAGCCTCTACATTCTTCTGACAGGCACTACCTACTGGTTGTTTTATTTTTTATCTTTTATTGCTTAACGGGAATTGGTGATTTAATCATTGCTAGAGAAATATTAAGGATGCTCATTATCGTTTCTCAGATGAGTAGTATGTACTTTTATTTATCAAGGGGCATTAAACAGGCGCAAATAGCCGCATTGATTTCGTATGTTTAATAGTACTAAGTTTTCAGTCACATTATATAGCTGATATTATCACATTATCATCACTAGCAATTTTAATAGTGATAATAAATGTCTCTCTTCTCATTAGGGATATTGCAAAAAAGGGGGTATTAACATTATGAAAGTCATTGAAGTAAAGGATTTATCGTTTTCTTTTGGGAAGCACCACATTTTTAAGGAACTGAATTTGTCCTTGGACTCAGGAGAAATTGTCGGTATTATTGGTAAAAATGGTTCTGGTAAATCTGCTTTATTTAAATTAATTGCTGGCTTAATCAAGCCTAAGAAGGGAGAAGTCTGGGTAAACGGTGTAGAAATTGGCAACTCCACTAAATTTGCTGAAAACATCGGTGTTCTTATTGAAGAGCCATCTTTTTTACCGGAGTTAACAGCTTTTGATAATTTGGCCTTATTATTGAGTATCAATCAAAAGGTTTCAAAGGAGGTTGTCGAAAAGGCTTTAGATGCTAAGGAAGATTTATTAAGATTAGCCGAAAAGCTAATTGAAGAAATTCCAGATTACTTGCTTGGGATAGCTGCTTTAATGACAGCAATCAACACAAGCAAACAAAAAAAGCGAAAACCAAAGCCTCGCAAGCATAAGTAATCGCTCTTAGGACACGAGGGGGTGCCACCCCTCGGCTTGTCTTTATTGTATCAAAAAGAAAGAGGTAACGCAATGTCTAAGGTAATTGCAATTATCCTAATCGTTATCAACTTGTATTTAATCAATAAGGAGAAATAATCATGGAAACAATCACTATCAAAAAGCACACCCCAGCGCTAAAAATTAATACGTTATTTAATACGTTGTTTTTAAATTGATTGGAATTGAATAGTATCTATAATTTCAAAAACCCCTTATTTCACAAGCAAAAACCAACTGAATATTATTGATTGGTAACCAAAAATAAAATGTGTTATAATGTAGGAAACATTACAGGATAAGAGGAGCTAGCGGTTTAAATTGTGCTAGGTGAATACATGTACGTAGAATTTGTAGATGAGACTGGTCAAGTCTCAGAGGACATCAAAAAACAAACCTTGGAGTTGCTAGATTTTGCGGCGGAAAAGTTGGGGAAGCAAAATAAGGAAATGGCAGTTACCTTTATAACGAACGAACGTAGTCATGAGCTTAATTTAGAATTTCGTGATACAGATCGTCCAACAGATGTGATTAGTTTAGAATATAAGCCAGAAGTTCCTATTATGTTTGAAGAAGATTTGGCAGATAATCCTGAACTGGCTGAGATGATGGATGAATTTGATGCTTACATCGGAGAGCTTTTTATTTCGATTGATAAAGCAAGAGAACAAGCTGAGGAGTACGGTCACTCATATGAACGTGAGATGGGATTTTTGGCGGTACACGGCTTCTTGCACATCAATGGCTATGATCACTACACGCCTGAGGAAGAGGCGGAAATGTTTGGCTTACAAGAGGAGATTCTGACGGCCTATGGACTTACGAGACACTAATTCACAAAAAAAGTGGAAAAACATGACTTTGGTTGCCAGCCTTGAATTTGCATTGACAGGTATCTTAACGGCTTTTAAAGAGGAACGAAATCTTCGGAAGCATGCTGTTTCAGCAATTTTGGTAACCATATCTGGATTGCTTTTTCAGATTTCAGCGATTGAATGGCTATTTTTATTACTAGCAATTTTTTTAGTGATTACATTTGAAATTGTCAATTCGGCGATTGAAAATGTTGTTGATTTGGCAAGTAATTACCATTTTTCAATGCTGGCTAAGAATGCTAAGGATATGGCAGCAGGAGCGGTTTTAGTTATTTCAGCCTATGCTATTTTAACTGGACTCATTATCTTTTTACCTAAAATCTGGACTGTTTTCTTTGGATAATTTAAAAGACATTACTTGAAATTAAATGCACAAAATATTATAAGGTGTCAACTTACTGATGCCTTATTTTTATGGTATAATGAGAAAAAAACTTGGAGATGGTGATGAAAGAAGAAAAACGTCGTATTCGGCTTTTAAGAAAAGGTCAAAAAGGTTTTTGGCGTCTCGTTTTTAGTCGTGTTTGGATTATGGGATTTTTCATTATCCTGCAATTTCTATTGTTATTGACTACATTTCAATGGCTGGAAGATTATGAGACATTATTTCAAATGATTTCTTTTGTGTTAGTTTTTGGTGCAGTGCTCTATCTTTTTAATAGCCAGATGGAAGCGACGGCGAAGATGACTTGGTTGCTTTTAATTATGCCTTTTCCAATTTTTGGCTCAGCTATGCTTTTTTACAGTAAAGCAGATATCGGCTATCGTGGTCTAAAGCGGCGCATAAATGCCTTGGAGAAGGAAGGGCTTAGGTATTTAAAGCAAAAATCCGAAGTTGAAATGGAATTGCGCGAAACGCACTCGACAACCTATAATCTGGTAAAATATTTTAGAAGAAGCGATGGTTATTACCCTGTTTATAAAAATACTCGTCTGACTTATTTTCCAACTGGAGAAGCCAAGTTTGAAGAAATGAAAAAACAACTTTTGAAAGCCAAAAAATACATTTTTTTAGAGTATTTTATCATTGCGGAAGGTAAGATGTGGGGGGAGATTCTGGCTATTTTAAGGCAGAAAGTCCAAGAGGGAGTCGAAGTTCGCGTCCTTTATGATGGGATGAATGAATTCTCGACCTTATCCTTTGACTATGCTGAGCGATTACGGAAACTTGGGATAAAGGCCAAGTCCTTTGCTCCGCTTTCTCCTTTTTTATCAACCTACTATAATTACCGTGATCACCGTAAAATCTTAGTGATTGATAATGAAGTGGCCTTCACAGGAGGAGTTAATTTAGCAGATGAGTACATCAATCATATTAATCGTTTTGGTCATTGGAAAGACACGGCGATTATGCTTCAAGGTGAGTCTGTTCAAACCTTTACCGTCCTCTTTATACAAATGTGGTCAACTTTGGAGCGAGAAGTGGATTACACATCCTATCTTATCGAACCTGCAAAGTCTTACGCTAGTGATGGATTTATCATTCCTTTTGGGGATTCGCCTATGGATCAGGATAAGGTCGCCGAAAATGTTTACATTGATATTCTAAATCATGCGCGCGATTACGTCTATATTATGACACCGTATCTGATTTTAGATAGCGCACTTGAACACGCTATTTGCTTTGCGGCAGAGCGTGGGGTAGATGTCCGTATCATTATGCCGGGGATTCCAGATAAGCCTATTCCTTACGCTCTTGCCAAGACCTACTATCAGCGATTGATGCTGTCAGGAGTTAAGATTTATGAGTACACGCCAGGGTTTATTCACGCAAAGGTTTTTCTTTCGGACAATAGCAAAGCTGTTGTGGGGACAATTAACCTAGATTATAGAAGCCTTTATCACCACTTTGAGTGTGGTGCTTATATTTATCGATCATCAGTTTTAACAGACATATCCAAAGATTTTATTGATACCTTTAATCAAAGTAAGCTGGTAACCTTGAGTGAAATTGAAAATCGTTCCCTCTCTTCAAAAATGATTGGAAGTTTAGCACGAATGGTTGCACCTCTCTTGTAAAATAAAGGATGGTTTGTTATAATGATGACATGCGATGAGCCGAATTTGCTATTCATCTAGAATGAGCAATTTTGCGCAGGGGAAATTATAAACGCAGGAGCGGATTTTGATTAGATGATGTGAACCTTCTAATCACATTCTTTTAGGAGAATGCCCCCGACGACCGTAAGGTCGTTTTTTTCATATCGTTTTTAGGAAATTTAGAATAATCGTGAAGGAGTAGATGATGTATCAAACGAAAATTACTGGTGATAAGCTTTATCATGCCGTGTCATCTGGTTATGGAAGCCCCATTGAAACATTTGGCTTTGTAGAAAAGGGGGAGACACCGATGAGTTTATTGGTGATTGCTTTATCGTCATGTGTAACTATGTGTATTCAAGGTTATTATAAGAGAAAGCATGGTCTTGAACATTTTGATATGGAAACAGTTGCTTCTTATGACGATGGAACATTTGAATTGACAATCCAGCTTCCAGCTCAGCTTTTGGCAGAGACAAATCAGGAAGCTTTGAGAGATTATGCAGATCGCTACTGTCGCGTGAAGTCATTGTTACGTGAAGATATCATTGTTTCAATGATGTTTGAGGGAGTATTATAATGGCGATTTCTTTTTTAGTTTTTGAAAAATTAGTAGTTCTTTTTTTATTGATGGGAATGGGGCTGCTTTTTGCTCAGCAAGGGATTTTTTCTAAAGCAGTAACTTTACAGCTTTCCAAATTATTGACAAAATTTGTAGCACCTAGTCTGTTTGTTTCCTCTTTTATAGCTTCAGAATTTTCTTGGGAAAAACTGAGCAATCTTGGAGTAAGCGTCCTCTCAGCTTTTTTGATTTTAGGGATACGAATTGTTATTGTTCATTTTCTCTTTCCTTCTGAACGTAATATGGATAAGTATGCTGTTAATTTTGCTAATGTTGGTTTTATGGGAACGCCTTTAGCTTTGGCAGTAGGTGGCAAAGAAGCTGTCTTTTACATATCAGCTTTTGTCATTGCTAATCAGTTGACTCAGTGGACTTATGGAATCTATTTGATTTCAAGAGATAAATCTGTGATTAATGTTCATTCACTTTTAATTAATCCTGCAACTATTGGAACGGCAATCGGGATTTTTTTCTTTATGCTACCAATGGATTTACCTCAGGTTATCACGAATGCAGTCGATTCGTTTGCGACGCTCAACACGCCTCTTTCAACCTTGGTTTTAGGTTCTTACTTTTATAAGGCAAGTCCGCGGAAAATTTTTCTTTACCCGCCTGCTTATCAAACAGCTTTTTGGCGCTTAGTAGGGACATCGATACTTAGTATTCTGATAATTTGGCTTTTGCCAATAGCAGAGCAGGAGGTCAATTTGGCGCTCAGCATTGCTTCAACAGTACCAGCAGCTATGAATACAGCCCTTTTAAGTCAAGTTTATGGAGGCGATTACGAATACGGTTCACGCTTAGTTTTATTAACGACAACGCTCTCTCTTATAACAATTCCTTTAACAATGGGATTGGCTGGAATCTTGTATCTCTAATCAAACAGAAAAAGACCTACTCAGTCATTTCTAGTAAATGATAGAATAGGTCTTTTTGTTAACTTCAAAAGGTTACATTAGCGTGATACACGACGACGTGCAGCTTTTTTACGATTTTCCTCGATAAAAGCAGCTTTCTTTTCTTCAGGTTCGATAATGGTTTTTTGGATTGCAAAAAGCGCACCAGCAGCGGCAACAACTGAACCAACAACACCAGTCACAAGACCTTTAACAAAAGGATATTTTTTAGCCATAAGAGTGTCTCCTATCTTCTTTAAGATACCTTAATCATAGCAAAATAGAGAAATTAGTCAAGTTTTAACTTCCTGTGGTATAATGATGTTATGATTGCTATTGAAGAAATTGGTAAGCTAACCAAAGAAAAATTGTGGCTGATTACGGTCGTGACTGGTGAGGATTTAGGCCAGTATAGTCAGCTAAAAGAAGCTTTTATGAAGGCTATTGCATTTGATAAGGACGATTTGACCTATTCTTATTTTGATATGGCTGAAACTGATTATGCAACAGCTGAAATGGATTTGGAAAGTCTCCCTTTTTTTGCAGATGAAAAGGTTGTGATTTTTGATAATCTTCTAGACATTACAACAGATAGAAAATCTTATTTGGCTGAGCAAGAACTCAAACGATTTGAAGCTTATCTGGAGAATCCTGTGGAGACGACACGCCTTGTCATTATGGCGCCAGGAAAACTAGATGGTAAACGCCGTCTTGTCAAAATCCTGAAACGTGATGCTAGGATTTTTGAAGCTGGCCCTTTAAAAGAAGCAGAGCTGAGAACCTATTTTCAGAAATGGGCTCATAAGGAAGGATTGGCGTTTGAGTCAGGTGTTTTTGAAGAGCTCTTGATTAAGTCTAACTTTGATTTTTCTGATACTTCAAAAAATCTAGCTTTTCTCCAATCTTATAAGAAGCAGGGCACGGTGACACATGAGGATATTGCGCAAGCTATTCCCAAAAGCCTACAAGATAATTTATTTGACCTGACCCAGTATATCCTGTCTGGCAAGATTGATGTTAGTCGTGAGTTGGTGAGGGACTTGCGACTTCAAGGGGAGGATGAGATTAAGCTGATTGCCATTATGCTTGGGCAGTTTCGTCTCTTTTTGCAGGTCAAGATTTTAGCTAGTCAGGGGAAACCTGAGCAGGCTATGGTAGCTGAGCTTTCTAGCTTGATAGGACGGAACGTCAATCCCTACCAAGTTAAATTTGCCATGAGAGACAGTCGTAGCCTGTCACTGTCTTTTCTGAAAAAAGCTGTCGCAACGCTCATTGAATGCGATTATCAGATTAAGACAGGTGTTTATGACAAAGATTATCTCTTTGAAGTGGCATTGTTGAAGATAGCGGGTTTAACGAAAAAATAATACATTAGAAATTGAACAAAATAAAAAGTACTCTGTTGAGATCTTGTGAGAGCTCCAAAGCTTATTGCATTTTGACAGAGTTTTTTGTTGCTTTTCTTGAAAAAGAAATTTAAAATCTAAAAAATTTTTCTAATTTTTTTCTAAAAATAGCTTTCTGGCAAAATACTTGCTAGAGGATGTGGTATTTTTTAATGGTAATCAAATTATATTCAGTTTTTGAAAGTTTGTTTGGATATGGAACTAGTGTTCATTGAACTTTGCAAAATATAGAATTGAATTAACTTTAAAAGGAGACCTTATAAATGAAGTCAAAAGTTCTTAAATCGTTGATGTTGGCCACTCTTGTATTGGGAGCTAGTGGTAATGTCCCAGTAATTGCAGAAAGTACAACGACAGGAACGTCGGAAGCGACCACTATTGCCACTGAAGTACCGAAAATTAAATTGGTAAAAAGACAGATGAATTCCGACAAAGATCGGTTGAGTTTAGTATTTAATCGTACAAATCAAAAGTATAGCGAAGCAAGTATTGGAATTTTTAATGAAGCTGGGGAGCTAGTTGAAGGTGCATACATTTATACTTTTGTATCCTTTAAAGAAGGGCATAACAATACTGACCAATTCATTAATAGTATAAATTTTAAAGATGGTACTTACACTGCAGGCGTACGCTGGACTGAGGGGGATTACCTAGCTAATGACTATGACATGGCGACATTTACCTTTACTGTAAAAGATGGTCACTTTGTAGATAATCCAGTAACTGAAGTGGCACCTGAAACTACAGTTACGACTACTGAGAAAAAGGTTTCAGAAGTTACATCACCAGTGACCACAGAAGCTAAAACAGAAACAGAGGTTATCCCTCCAGTGACAACAGAAGCTAAAACAGAAACAGAGGTTATCCCTCCAATGACAACAGAAGTTAAAACAGAAACAGAGGTTGTCCCTCCAGTGACAGCAGAAGCCAAAACAGAAACAGAGATTGTCCCACCAGTGACAACAGAAGCCAAAACAGAAACAGAAGGTGTCCCACCGGTAACAACGGAGTCATCTATGACAACAGAATCTTCAACAAGAGAAAAAACCGAGAAGTCTACAACGGTGAAACCAGCTGACAAAACACAGATTGTAACACCTAAATTTAATCACATATCTGTTGATAGAACAACAGATGCAACAACCACATCTGGAGAACGTCAACCAGTAGAAAAAACAACTCAAAAACCAGTTGTTAAAGAACAAAAAGAAACCTTACCTGCCACTGGTGAGAAAGTTACATCAGTATTGATCGTTTGGGGGATGGGAATTCTTGCCACGGTAATCTTCTTAGGCTTGAAACGTCAAGAAAAATAAGTTGGCCTTGAAAGCTAACAAACTATCGAGATAAGCTATTGTCAATTTGAATTCTTTAGACGTGTCATTTTCTTTGGTACAATAAGCATGAGGCAAAAGCACTTCAAGAAGTGAGTCATTACATGGCGATATACTTTTTAAAGTGCTTTTTTATATGTGGAATTGAAATTTTGAAAAAAATAATAAAAACTTTTCAAAAAAGTCTCATCTGGCAAAATGCTTGCTAGGTGATGTGGTATCTTGAGAGAGTTAGAAATTTCTAGTAACTTCCATGAATCAAATTGAATCACGGAAGAAATTGGAATATTATCTAAAACAAAAAAGAAAAGGATATAGAAAATATGCTTAAAAAATATTTTAATACACCCAAAATGCCCCTATCTTTTTATATTAGTGATTTGACTATTTATAATTTGCTGATGCTTTTATTAATATATTTTGTGAATTCAATTAATAATCCATCTCATAAGCTAGTGATTATTATTTTACATGCAGTTTTACTTGCTATTATCGTTTTGCAATCTTATACTTGGTCATGGTTTTGTGATTATATGTTATTTAAATATGGTAAGAGTGTGTTTGTGCAATTTATGTTTAGACCTTTTGGAATTACAAAGAAAGGCGCTGCCACTGCAGCAATGATTTCATTTGCTACAGATGTCCAACATGATGTGACTTGGGATAAATGGGGATATGCAAAAGTAAGTCGGAATTATAGCTCTAATTTTAAGTCCTTAGGTTGTATGGCTGTTCTATTGTTGTTTCCAAGATTGATGTTGGCATCATTTATTGCTCCATGGACGATTATTTTCCACGTTTGGATTATTAAACAGTACCAAAAAGAAATTCAGGAAGAATTGAAAAATTCAAAATAATCTTTAGAAAGATAAAAATCTTATTTTAAATTGCTTTGAGTTAAGTATGAGGAATGTAATATTGGAACAATATGGTATTGATGAGGAATATAATAATTTTATTGAAACAATAAATGCTAGAAAAAGTGTGATAGTTGAGGATTATAAAGCTAAGTCAGTTAGCCCGTTTTATGGAAATACTTTTTCAGATTTTCAAACAAGCTATGAAACGTACTTAATGGGGGATATCGTACTATCACCAAAAGAGATAAGAAAACTAGAAAAATATGATAATGCCTCAATTGCTGAACATGTGGGTTCGCTAAGTACTGAGGTTGCAACTTCAGAAGAATGGTTTGATTCAATCTATTCTTTAGATCTATTTCAAAATGATGTAAAATTATTACTGACTACCTATTTATATGATGCAATTACACTGATTAGCCGAGTAGAAGCAATGACGAAGGAAGTAAACACGCTTAAATCAGCTCGTTCCACCTGTATTAACGACCGTACTTTTACTAATCTCATATATTTTGGTGGAATTTCTTTAGTAGGATTATTTTTTATAATTGCTTCATTAAGTAAATCATTCTTTTTTGCAATAATTTTCCTAGCAATTATATGGGGTATAGAGCGTTATAGACGTAAGTCACTTAGCAAATCTAATGATATAATTTCAGCATTTACTAAAGATTTAAAACATTCTTTAGATAAGCAAGAGTGGCATATTCATAGAGCAAACGAACATGAACTTATTCGACAGCACGGAAAAGATAGCTCTTCGGAATTCTTTTTGTCACTTTATGATTATATAAGCAAAGGACGTGCATTGAGTTTAGGAGAAGCTATTAATCTTTACTATCAAGAACTTCATAATCTTCATAATAATATGGAGTTGTTACAGCAGCAGTCATTTATCAATCAACAGGCTGAATTAAATCGAAAAGTAAGTGAATTAGGCGATTTATTTAAATAGATAATTATGATATTTTGGAGATAATAAAATGAAAAAATTCTTACTAGGTTTAATTTTGATTTCATCGATCACGTTAACAGCATGTCAAAACAAGACTAACGAAAAAACATCGGTTTCAAAGGAAAGTAAGGTGACTACAACAACTGAAACGACTGCATCAACTACTGCTACACCAAAGGTTGATGAAAGTTTGTATCAGACCATTATTGATCAGTATGCTACGGCTATTGGTTCAAACACGGCTAATCAAGAGTTGAACCCTCTAGCTGTGACGTATGCATCGGTGTATGACACGGCTACTGGCTATGCCTACCATGATTTTGATAAAAATGGGATTTGGGAGTTAGTCATAGGATTTTTACCAAGTAAAATAATACCTGCTCATACAGTTACGGACATTTATACGATAACAAAAGACAATCAGTTGGTTCGTGTGACTTCAAAAGAATTAAATCTTGATATGATTGGGGAACGGATGACGCTTTGGCCGTTGGCTGATGGTAATTTTATATATGCCGGAAGTTCTGGGGATGGTTATCGTTGGTCAGCGACTGGGGATAAATTGGAGAAAATCGATACTCCAACATCAACAGAAAGATTTGATCTTTCTAGTCTTGAATGGACATCTGTTATCAAAGAAGCAGAACCACAAGTGGAGGTTGGTTCATCTGTGGATGTAAATGCTTTGGTAGCTGGTGATTATGCTAGTCTTGCTGGCACATGGACAAATGCGAAGGGAGATGTCCTTGTCATTGATACCAGAGGCAATGTGACGAATAAAGAGTCTAACCGAATTGAAGTTAGAACCATTTCAGAGAATGGGCAAGCTTCTGGTAGCTATATTGCAGGGATGACAGGCGCAAATATCAGTATTTTTCCAGTTGGTGTATCTTTGACGAATTTTGCTAATCCAGAAGAAGTTGATATTAGTGATACATCTAAAGAAAGAATTTTTATTACACAATCATTTAGGACACCTAAGGAAGCTGCAAATGAGATGTATTACCGTCAATAGTGGATTAGTATAGTATTCATATCAATAAAAGCATCCGTGTCGAGAAGATTCGGATGTTTTTAGGAGTGATAATCTATCCTTTATCTGATTTATTTTAGAATTAGGTTATAATAATAGAAATGGAGGTATTATGCTTCAAAAAGATAATAGTGGCAAGAGACAGATGACAATGCTACTTCAGTTATTAGATGGTCAACAGTTAAATAAAAAAGAGTTGGAATTAATGTTTAATGTGTCACCTCGTACCATTCAAAATGACATTGCCCAAATTAAGCAAGTTTTGGAAGAATGTATTTCACAGCGCTATGATTTATTACTTGGAAGTAGTAATTTAATATATTCCCTTACTGATCGCTTTCAAGTTCAACTGAGAAAGTCGGGGGAAGGAGGACAATATTTTGTTAAAGAAAATATTACTAAACTATCAAGCTTCGGCAATTTATTATCTGCCAATGAAAGCTTTGCTATTTTAAAAATTCTCCTTGAAAGTCGTGCATTATCAAATGATGAAATGTTTGGTCTAATTGACAGTATTTTTCAGATTGGTGACAATAATGAATACTTGAAAAATAGTATTTTGAATGAGCGATTTCACTATAAAGGTGTTCCAGACTCTCCGTTACTTGAAATACTAGGGATGATTAATGATGCTATTGAACAGCAATTAGAGATTAGTTTTGATTATACGAAGAATTTTGTAACTCATCATTTTAAGAAACTTCCAGAACAATTATATTTTCAAGATTTGTATTTTTATATGGTTTCTGATCATCATACTAGTCAAGATGACCGTGATTTAACAAATTTAAATAAGTTTCGTGTTAATAATATGAAAAATATTCAGCTTCATG
Source organism: Streptococcus caledonicus (assembly GCF_042656225.1). Lineage (NCBI taxonomy): Bacteria > Bacillati > Bacillota > Bacilli > Lactobacillales > Streptococcaceae > Streptococcus > Streptococcus caledonicus. Next base: position 41,373 of record NZ_JBHSOJ010000031.1, on the reverse strand, counting down.
GTAAGAGAAGAAAGCTAGATTATAACAATCGCTTTCAAGCGGGTATTCTTCGTAACAATACGGGCGTGTGGGGGTATTTTGGAAAGCCAATTACATTAAGTATTGAATTTTACTATGATCCAGTCTATGTGCTGGACCGTTTCCCAGGTGCTAAAATCATTTCGCAACATTTTGATGATGATCGACAACAGGTTGTGAGTCGTATTGATATACCAACAAATGATGGTTATGGTGTCAAAATGTGGCTTCTGATGCAGTCTGATCAATTGAAAATTTTGTCTCCAAAGTCAGTTAGAGATTACGTAATCCAGAGCGCTCGTAATATGCTAAATTATTACTCAGAAGATTTAGAAAAGAAGTGAGCAAATCAGTTGAAAGCTCTGCCATTTTCCTATAAAATGAGACTAGAAAAACGAAATGAGGAATTTAATCATGGCAATTATTTTACCAGATTTACCATACGCTTACGATGCACTTGAGCCAGTTATTGATGCTGAAACAATGACCCTTCACCACGATAAACACCACGCAACTTACGTGGCGAATGTGAATGCTGCGCTTGAAAAACACCCTGAAATCGGTGAAGATTTAGTGGCGCTCTTGTCAGATGTTGAGTCAATTCCAGCAGACATTCGTCAAGCAGTTATCAACAACGGTGGTGGTCACTTAAATCACGCTCTTTTCTGGGAACTCCTTTCACCAGAAAAAACAGAAATCACAGCAGAAGTAGCAACAGCTATTGATGAAGCCTTTGGTTCATTTGACGCTTTCAAAGAGGCGTTCACAGTAGCAGCAACAACACGCTTTGGTTCAGGATGGGCTTTCCTTGTTGTCAATGCAGAAGGTAAACTTGAAGTAGTATCAACACCAAATCAAGAAACACCAATTATGGATGGCAAACAACCAATCTTAGCACTTGACGTTTGGGAACATGCTTATTACCTCAACTACCGTAACGTACGTCCAAACTACATCAAAGCATTCTTTGAAATCATCAACTGGAATAAAGTTGATGAACTCTATAAAGCAGCAAAATAATTGGCGATGCTTTTCAAGTAAGACGATAATTCTTTCTTGAAAAGTTAGTAAGTCCTCTAGAAAAGTCTCATAGGACTTTTCGCGTGACATCGAGCGCTTCTCCGATGGAGCTGAGGAGTGGAATAAAGTAACTGAATTGTACGCAGTAACTAGATAATACTGAGAGAACTGGCTTTGGTCGGTTCTTTTTTGATGTTATTATTAGAGACTTCTTCAAATTTGGTTTATAATGACCAATGGATATGAAAAAAGAAAATAGATGTCGTTCTGATCAACGACACAGAAAACGAGGATTTTCAGATTATTTGAAAACTGTTGTAAAAAATATTAAGAGACGTAGGCGGAGAAATCAAAGAAAATCTGGAGTTATTGCAGACTTGAGAATTCCTAAGGTAAGAGTTACTCAGCTTTTAATTGTATTTTGGCTACTTATTATACCTTTTTTACTTTGGAGGTTTCCCCTAAAGATGACTAGGAAAGAATCTCAGTTTTTCGCGTATCATGCTAAAGAGGAGGAGGTAGCTCTGATAAATCTGGATATTAAGGAAGTTATCGTGACTCCAACTTTTAAAAGTATGGAAGCAAAAGAAGCTGTTATGGCTGAAGATTTGCCTTATATGTATTCATTGGGATTGTATTATGATTACAGCCACCTCAGTTTAGAAGAAACGATTAAAACGTTTTTATCTGAACAGGGGCTAGATGCTTCTCAAGTTGCGTTCTCTTATAAGAATTTGAATACAAATGAGACATTTTCATTGAATGATACTCAGCCTATGACTGCAGGCTCTACTTATAAGTTGCCACTTGGAATGTTGATTATTGATGAGGTTGAAGCTGGACGTCTTGATATGGCTGAGGAAGTGCCTTATACAACTATTAACAATATCACTGAGGCGCCTGATTACCCTCTTTACTTAACTGGCTTTGGGGAAACGATGAATTGGACACAGATTCTTGATAATGCCCTCATTCATTCTGAAAATACGCCAGCTTATATTATGGCTGATCGTTTGGGAGGGTTTCATGACGCCTATCAAAAAATATCAACATTTGGTCAATCAAAGGGAGATATTAAGACCATTGACTATGAAGGAGGTAATAAGACGACCAGTGCTTACTACATACAGGTACTTGATTATCTATGGCAACATAAGGAAAAGTATGCGCCAATCATTGCTCGATTAGATGCTTCTTTCTCGGGTCAATGGTATGAGCAATATGTTCACTCAGTGCGCATTTCTCAAAAACCAGGTTTTTCTCAGGAAGCTTTGAATGTGAATGCTATCGTAGAAGAAGAGATTCCTTATATTATTTCGGTTTATACAGCAGGATTTGGTGGAAGCAATGAAAATACAGTAGAGATGAGTGGGTATGGTCACTATCAATTAGCCTGTCTAGCATATGTCATTAACGAATGGCATAGAGTTAATATGAATCCAGAAAAAGAAATGCCTAAAGTGGAGATAACACTAGAAAATAATTGATTTTTGGTGATGGGGAACTAACTAGGAGGTTGCTTTTGCAGTCTCTTTTTTGATTTTATGTGCAGCTCTAGCCTTTATCTTGAAAAATACCCTTATAAAAGGTAAAATAAATAGGATATAAATGATAGAATGGACTTGTTGTGGCATGAAACAGATCACAGATTTTAAAAATAAAAAAGTACTTGTATTAGGTTTAGCACGATCAGGAGAAGCAGCAGCACGGCTTTTAGCAAGTCTTGGAGCTATTGTGACGGTTAATGATGGCAAACCATTCAATGAAAATCCATCAGCACAGGCTCTCCTTGAAGAAGGAATTAAGGTTGTTTGTGGCAGCCATCCTATCGAACTTTTGGATGAAAATTTTGAAGTCATGGTAAAAAATCCAGGGATTCGTTACGATAACCCAATGGTGGCTCGTGCACTTGAAAAAGGTATTCCAGTGTGGACTGAGGTTGAACTAGCTTACCTTATTTCGGAGGCGCAGATTGTTGCTATTACAGGTTCAAATGGTAAGACAACAACGACAACAATGATTGCTGAGGTGTTTAATCATGGTGGAAAGTCTGCACTTTTATCTGGAAATATTGGGTTTCCAGCCTCTGAAGTAGCAGTTACTGCCACAGCAAAAGATACCCTTATTATGGAGTTATCTTCCTTCCAACTTATGGGCATCAATAATTTTCATCCTCATATTGCGTTGATTACTAATTTGATGCCGACACACATTGACTATCATGGTGATTTTGATGCTTATGTTGAAGCAAAGTGGAACATGCAAAATCGCATGACCGAAGAAGATTTTGTTGTTCTTAATTTTAATCAAGACTTGGCTAAAGAGCTAGCGCAAAAAACACAGGCTATAGTTGTCCCATTTTCAACGACAGAAAAAGTAGATGGTGCATATCTTTATGATGAGACACTTTATTATAAAAATGAGGCAATCATGTTAGCAGCTGAAATCGGTGTTCCTGGTTCGCATAATGTGGAAAATGCCCTAGCAACTATTGCTGTGGCTAAATTATCGGGCATTTCAAATCAAGTTATCAAAGAAGCTCTTGTGTCCTTTGGGGGTGTCAAACACCGTCTTCAATATGTTGGAGAAATTCAAGGGGTTAAATTTTATAACGATTCGAAATCAACTAATATTTTAGCCACACAAAAAGCTCTGTCTGGTTTTGATAATGCCAAAACAATATTAATTGCAGGAGGCTTGGATCGTGGTAATGAATTTGATGAACTTGTCCCTGATATTGAGGGACTTAAGTTGATGGTTGTTCTTGGAGAGTCAGCACCTCGTGTTAAAAGAGCAGCTCAAAAAGCAGGTGTAAGGACGCTTGACGCTAAAGACATAGCTGATGCTACTCGAATCGCCTTTGAACAAGCGCAAGCAGGTGAGTTTGTTCTCCTTAGTCCAGCAAATGCAAGCTGGGATATGTATAAAAATTTTGAAGTACGTGGCGATGAGTTTATCGCTAGCTTTGAAGAATTAACCTTAAACAATAGCAGATAATTAAAAATGGTAAAATAACACGTTTTCTTGCAAGTGTAGAGAGCGGTTAGGTTAATGCTCTTTAGGTGGTAGGAAGGCAAAGAAAAAATATGATGGCAAAAAAAATTGTATTTACTGGTGGCGGGACAGTTGGTCATGTTACACTTAATCTTATTTTAATTCCTAAGTTTATCGAAGACGGGTGGGAAGTTCACTATATTGGTGATAAAAATGGCATTGAGCACAAAGAAATTGAAAAATTAGGTCTTAATGTAACGTTCCATTCGATTGCAACAGGAAAACTTCGTCGCTATTTTTCATGGCAAAATATACTAGATATTTTTAAGGTTACTTGGGGAGTCTTACAGTCATTTATTATCTTAGCTAGGATAAGACCACAGGCACTTTTCTCTAAAGGAGGATTTGTATCTGTTCCCCCCGTTGTAGCGGCTAAGAGTTTGCGTATTCCGGTATTTATTCACGAATCAGATTTATCTATGGGGTTGGCCAATAAAATTGCTTATAAATTTGCGACGACAATGTACACCACTTTTGAACAGGCAGAAGGGCTTGTTAAAACACAACATGTTGGTGCAATTACTAAAGTTGGTAAGGCTAAACCATTTGAACAGGGACAGCTTGACCAGATTAAAGAACAATTTGATACTGGTAAAATAACCTTGTTATTTATTGGTGGGTCAGCAGGTGCTAGAGTTTTTAATGAGTTTATCAACCAGCATGATTTGACAAATGATTTTAATATCATCAATATTTCTGGAGATGAAAGCCTTAATACCTTATCACAAAATTTGTATCGTATCCATTATGTAACGGATTTATATCAACCTTTGATGGATTTGGCTGATGTAGTTGTCACTCGTGGAGGCTCAAATACCATATTTGAATTGGTTGCCATGCAAAAACTTCATGTGATTGTACCGCTTGGAAAAGATGCTTCACGCGGTGATCAGCTGGAAAATGCGGCATATTTTGTGGAAAAAGGCTACGCTGAACAATTACTTGAGCCTGACTTAACAGTAGATAACTTAAAAGAGAAAGTTGCTCTGCTATTGTCTCAAAAAGAAAACTATCAAGAGGCTATGGCAAATTCAAAAGAAATTACCTCTCCAGAAGATTTCTATACACTCTTGAGTAATGCCGTTGAAGGGAAGTAAATGACTAAAGAAAATGAAATGTTAGAGCCTGAAAAGTCAACTGAAAAAACGGAATGGCAGAAACGCCATGAAGAGTTTGTGGCGAGAAAGGCAACTAAAAAAATAGAAGAAGACAAACTGCTGACAGAAAAGAAAGCAGAATCATTAGAAGAGGAAAAGGAACTTTCAGGTGAAGAAATTTCTTCCGAGCCTTTTGAAAAGGAAACTCAGGAAGAGCCTCTTAATGAGGAGGATGCAACCGAGGAGCTAGAAATAGAATCTGAGCTAGAAGATATTCCAAATGAAGAGCCAGAGGCAGGGCTTTCTGAAATCACTGAAGTGAAAAATTCATCTGATAAGAATTCGATAGATGATAAGTTGTTAAAACAACAGCTCAAGGCTGATAAAAAGGCAAAACGCTTGGAGCAACGTCTTCAAACCCGTCCCTTACGGCTAGCGAAGGTAAAAGTGGCTTCAATAACTTTTGTAGCGCTGATCACGATTATTATTTCAGGTTTCATTCTTAGCCCGTACAGCAAAAAGAAAATCTTTAACGTAACTGGATTAGAGCATGTTGATCGGAATGCCATTTTGATTTCTACGGGAATTCAAAAATCTGATTATATTAGTACTGTTTTTTTCAAGAAAAAGTCAACGGAACAAGCTATTTTGGCTGCCAATCCATGGGTGAAACAAGCAACTATCAGTTACCGTTTTCCTAATGTTTTTGATGTTACCATTATAGAAAATCGCATTATTGCCTATGCTCAGACAGAATCAGGTTACCAACCTGTTCTTGAAAATGGTGTCCGTATGCCGGTTATTTCAGAATCTCAGTTACCAGAGCATTTTTTGACGGTTAATTTGACTGATGAAAAAGCGGTGCAATCTTTGGTTGTGCAACTGGCTAAATTAGATGAAAAATTGGTTGCTAATATTCAAGTTGTGAATCCAGTGACTGATGCAGCCACAAAGGATTTAATTCTTTTAGAAGTTAAAGATGGACATCGTATTCGCGTCCCTCTTTCTCAAATTGATGTTAAATTACCATTTTATGTCAAAATTGCAGGCACACTGACTTCACCTAGTATTATTGATATGGAAGTTGGGATTTTCACAACAAATGAGACTATAGAAGCAACCATGGCACAGGAAAAAGTAGAACGTGAGGAAGCTAAGAAGAAGGCAGAAGAAGAGGCTAAGAAATCTGAAAAATCAGCTGAAGATGGCGACAATTCAGAAGAAGGAACTTTAGAAAATCCCGAGGAAACGACTAGCCAAGAAGCTTTAAGTTCAGAATAAGAAGAACTGTCAGAAACTGAAGCAACTAGTACAGAAATGAAAAGTCAATAAGAAAATATACTCATTTGAACTCTCTTGAAAAAGGGAGTTTTTATTTATAATCAATTTGCATTTTTTTATGAAAACGTTATAATGATAGCAAAACGAGGTGATTTCATGGAAAAGAAGCTTTTTAAATATAAGATGCCAGTCCTCCTCCTTCTGACTTTATTTGGCGGTAGATTTTTTCTCAGTCAACCTAATGGAGGAAAAGAAAATAATCAGAATAATCAGCTGACCCAGGCAGAAAATTCGACAACATCTGAAAATGCCAAAATAGAGGATACTACTAAAGTTACGACAGGGACGACTACAACTGCAAGTTCTGAATCGACAATAGAAAAAAGTAGCGAGACAACAGACACACAAGATGTTCTGCAAACAGATGTTGCTAGTAGCAAGGCTCCTAAACAAATGACTGAGACTACCATAAGTGCACCTCAATCAAGTAGCACATCTCAAGGAGGGCAAAAGGTTAGGTTAAATGTCATGCATCAACTTCAGAGAACGGCAACTTCCTGTGCCCCAACTACAGTCAGCATGCTCCTAGCTTATAAAGGCATAGATATTAGCCAAGAAATTTTGGCAGACCAGATGGGAACGGATAATTCCTTTGGGACTCATAATAGCGATGCTATTGGAGTCTTAAATCGTCATCTCTTTGGCTATGATGTTCCTGGACATGGACAGGCAGGTTATCGCCTAGCAACAGTTACCAATCCGGAGGCGGATAAGGCCCTTTTCAAAGAAAGGCTTAAGCAAAACATTGACGATGATTATCCAATGTACTATACCATAGAACTGTCAACCCTTTACCCTAATATAAAGGCAGAACATAATGTCCTTGGAGTAGGTTATCAGCTCAATGCTGCAGGGGATGATATTGAGTACGTTTACTACCTAGACCCAGCCCCATCTATGCAGGATCCTGTCTATGGTGGATTGAAAAAAATTACGGTTGAAGAATTGCTCTACTCAACCAGTGTCTGTGTGGAACCCAATTACGGATGGTAAGAAATAGCAAAGAAAATCCCCAGAAAATTTTTCCGGGGATGTTTTTGGTCTCTTTACAAGTTCTTGCGTTTTTTAGCTTCAGTGGTCAATTTAAAGTCTGAAACCTCTAGAACCTCAAGGAGGTGTTGGCTGAGGTTGAAGTCATCGTTTGGTGATAAGAGCTCAACTTCATAGGCCAGTTTAAGGTTACTACTTTTTTTGCCGCTTTTAACTGAGATCAGCTCAATGGCAGAGCAATATTTCTCGAGTGCAGCCTGAAGCTGCTTTTCCAGGTTCTGATCCTGAGCTAGGCTCAAAGTTAGGTGACGACGGGTCTGTAAGGGTAGCTTGCTCTGCCCTTTTTCTAAGAGGAACCAAATAGCAAGAATTAGGATGGTGGTGATGAGGGCAAGTAGCAAGTAACCTGTCCCTGCAGCAAGTCCGATAATCATAGAGATGAAGATGGCTAGGAGTTCACGAGAGCCGCTGGTCGCTGAACGGAAGCGAATTAGTGAGAAAGTTCCGGCAACGGCAATACTAGTCCCTAGACTGCCGTTGACTAAGAAGATTACCAGGGTCATGAGACTGGGGAGTAGGGTAAGTGTGATGATGAACTCCCGAGTATAGAGGGTCCGGTACTTGTAAACATAGGATAGTGCAAGTCCTAAAATAAGACTGACTCCTAGGGCCATAAAGAGGAGAAAGGGGTCCACAGAACTGCTAGTGGTTTGGAAAATGCTGTCAAAAATGGTCATCTAGGCACCTACGCTTTCTTTCTTAACTTTTGCTTGTGGCTGATAATCTAAACCTTGTGATCTATGATAGGCACAGGAATATTTAGAAAACTTCATCTTAACCAAACCATGTTTTTCTAAGATTTCCTTCAGCCATTCAGGTTTATCCTTACTGGCCTTGATTTCCATAACCATCTGGTTATCTTCTAATAAAGGAAGGCCTTCTGTTCCAGCACTTAAGTCAACATCAAAATCGCGGTAACGGAGGTTACGGTCAAAGGTAATCCTTACTTTATCGACCAACTTTTTCTTTTGTTTAAGTGAGAAACGATCATAGTAGATATAGATACGGGGTTTAAGTCCAGGATAGCGCTGGCCTAAGGCATTGATTTCTTGAATCAAAGCTCCATCAGTCATTGATTTGTCGGCTTCACCAGAGGTCAATAGCTTATTGATTGCTTCAAGTTTTGAAACGAGTCTAAACTTGTGACCAATCCCTTCAGAATCTTTCTGTTTTATTTCCAAGAAGGCCGGGCAATCCTTGCTAGGATTTGCAGAATAGCTGCGCATTCTAATTTTTTCACGTAGATTCTTTTTCGCTAAGGCGTCTTTAATAACGTCAAAATCAGGAGTGTCGTAATAGATGTTACTAATAGTAGAAGTCGGGTAGTCATCTTCTTTTAAATAAACTTTTAAATCTTTTAGAAGCTCATCGAGTTGTTCTTTTTTGACAATGTATTTTGTCTCTACTCGTTTAAATTGTGTTTGAATCTTTTCAGTCATTTGAATTCTCCTCATATTTTCATATTGGTGATGGATGAGTTAGCTGACAGTTTTAGTCAGGTCTTACTCTCCAGATTGCTTTCTGAAACTAACTATAAGGGAGAAAACTGAAAGTTTTATTAAAAAATAGCAGAGCAAAAATCATTTTAAGTTTTCTTTATGAAAACTTTCAGCCAAGTTTCAGATTTGACCGGTAAACTTAACCTATCAAATGAAATGAGGGCAAGATTATGCTAAAAACAACACAAAAGAAAGTAGTTTTCACCAGTTTAACAGTTCTGCTTTTATTGACAGCTTGCTCAAGCAAACAAGCGACGAGTCAATCAAGCAGTCAAACCACTACAAGTGAAACAGTGATGACAAGTATCAGTAATCCGACTAGCAGCATTAGTGCAAATTCTGATTATTTTACCAATACGGATTTAACGGATAGCTATGATGAATCGACGGCTGCAACCATTACTTTATCGGGAACAAATGCTGCCATATCTGGAGATGGCGTTTCTGTATCTGGTTCAACGGTAACCATTTCAACATCTGGAACCTATATCATTTCAGGTGAGAGTGAAGACATGCAAATCCTAGTCGAAGCCTCTGATGCAGATAAGGTTCAATTAGTCTTGAACGGTGTCACCATGAAGGGAAGTGAGGCTTTAATCGCTGTTAAAGAGGCTGATAAGGTTGTTATCACAACAGCAGCTGGAACTATAAATACAATTGAAGATTCTAATCACTCCACTGATGACTACAGCGCAGCTATTTACAGTAAAAGCGATTTAACCTTTAACGGTTCAGGAAGCTTGACAGTCACAGGAAACTATAATAATGCTATCAAGGGTAATGATGATGTCAAGTTTACTGGCGGAACTTACACGATTACATCAACTGTTAAGCATGCCATTTCTGCCAATGATGCCTTAAATATTGTGAATTCTGACATGACCTTGACAGCGGCAGAAGATGCCATTCACTCAGATAATGATGAAGATACGGAGCTTGGTAATATCTATATTGAGTCTGGAAATATTACTATTAATGCAGGGGATGACGCTATCCATGCTTCAAATATCCTCACCATTGATAATGGAACGATTGATATCCAGTCATGTGTCGAAGGGATCGAAGGGAAGATTGTTACCATCAATGATGGAAGCATTAAGATTGTTTCTTCAGATGATGGTATTAACGGTAGCGACTGGGCTTCGACTGCAGGTGAGATGCAAAAGCAAGAAGGTGTCTCAGTTACCATCAATGGTGGAAATATCACTATTGACATGGCTCAAGGAGATACGGATGCCATTGATTCCAACGGAGATTTAACCATCACAGGAGGTACTATTACCATTACTGGACAGTCAGCTTTCGACTATGATGGAACTGGAAAATATACTGGTGGGACCCTAATAGTTAATGACAAAACTGTGACAGACCTTACCCAAACTGGTCCAGGTGCCATGGCTGGTTTCGGAGCAGGAGCACCAGGACAAGGCGGTCGTGGTTTCTAAATATGATTAAAGGCTACCTAAGGGTAGTCTTTTTGCTGATTTTAGGTTAGAATAAGAAAGGAAGGCCCTTCTTGCTATCGCTCTATTTTTTAGGCAGAGCTTTTATAGTTTGCTTTGTTCAAATTTTTAGATAAAATAGAATAAAATGTGATATAAAAGGGATAACAATCTATAAAAAACGAACAATTATCACATCAGGTGCAAACAACACGTGTTTTTTAACCTGGGTCTGTTATAATAGATTTATTAAATTTGCGAGGTGTCTCATGAAATCTGATATCGAAATTGCACAAAGCGTTCAACTGAAACCAATCACGGAAATTGTCGAAAAAGTTGGAATTACTTTTGATGATATTGAACTCTATGGAAAATATAAAGCAAAACTATCTTTTGATAAAATTAAGGCTGTTCAAAATAACGATGCTGGTAAACTTGTTTTAGTAACTGCGATTAACCCAACGCCAGCAGGTGAAGGAAAATCAACCATGTCTATCGGTCTAGCAGATGCTCTTAATAAGATTGGTAAAAAAACCATGATTGCCCTTCGTGAACCATCTCTTGGACCGGTTATGGGAATTAAAGGCGGAGCAGCAGGGGGCGGTTACGCCCAAGTTCTTCCAATGGAGGATATTAACCTTCATTTTACAGGTGATATGCATGCCATTACAGCAGCTAACAATGCGCTTTCAGCTCTTCTAGATAATCATATTCAGCAGGGAAATGAGCTTGGTATCGACCAACGTCGTATTATTTGGAAGCGTGTGGTTGACCTCAATGATCGTGCCCTTCGTCAAGTAATTGTGGGACTTGGCAGTCCAGTCAACGGCATTCCTCGTGAAGACGGCTTCGACATTACGGTTGCTTCTGAAATTATGGCAATTTTGTGCCTTGCGACAGATTTGAAAGATTTGAAAAAACGCTTAGCTAATATCGTTGTGGCTTATACCTATGATCGTCAGCCTGTTTATGTCCGAGATCTTAAAGTTGAAGGTGCTCTGACTCTTATTCTTAAAGATGCCATTAAGCCAAATTTAGTACAAACGATTTATGGGACACCTGCGCTTGTTCATGGTGGTCCATTTGCTAATATTGCACATGGTTGTAACTCTGTTCTTGCAACGACAACTGCTTTACGTTTGGCAGATTATACGATTACAGAAGCAGGTTTTGGTGCAGATCTAGGTGCCGAGAAATTCCTTGATATTAAAACACCAAATCTACCAAAATCTCCAGATGCCGTTGTCATTGTTGCAACTCTTCGCGCGCTAAAAATGCATGGTGGTGTAGCTAAGACTGAATTGGGACAAGAAAATGTTGAAGCTGTTCGTAATGGTTTTGCTAATCTTAAACGCCATGTTGAAAATATTCGTAAGTTTGGTATTCCAGCAGTGGTTGCGATTAATGAATTTATTTCTGATACAGAAGCTGAAATCGCTACACTTAAAGAACTTTGCGCAGCAATTGAAGTTCCTGTTGAATTAGCTAGTGTTTGGGCAAATGGTGCAGATGGTGGTATAGATTTGGCTCACGCAGTGGTTGATGCGGTTGAAAATGGTGGGGCTGATTACAAGCGTCTTTACTCAGATGAGGATAGTCTTGAGGAAAAAATCACTAAAATTGTGACAGAAATTTATGGTGGAAAAGCTGTTCAGTTTGGGCCTAAAGCTAAAATGCAACTCAAACAATTCTCAGAATTTGGCTGGGATAAGCTACCAGTCTGCATGGCCAAGACACAGTACTCATTCTCAGATAATCAATTCTTGCTTGGTGCTCCTGAACATTTCGACATCACTATCCGTGAATTTGTACCAAAAACAGGAGCTGGTTTCATCGTTGCTTTAACAGGTGATGTTATGACTATGCCAGGGCTTCCAAAACAACCTGCAGCGCTCAATATGGATGTTTCAGAAGATGGGACTGCAGTAGGGTTGTTCTAGTAATTTTTTCTAATAATCAATTATAAAAGTCAACTTCAGTTGGCTTTTTTGGGTTACAAAAAACCTCTCCTGCAGCATCAGGAGAGGTTATACTTATTTACAATCAAAATCTGATAACTTGTATTGTAGGGATGCTCCAAAAGTCTGGGAGACCTTTGGAGGTTGGAAATAAGATGATCGCTAACGATTCCGTAGTATTAAAATGTTTTAGATTCAAGCTTGAAAACGAACGAGTGGGAATAATCCAGTGAATGTTTTAGGTAGACACTTGAAAATGAAGAAGTGTCCAGTTTAGGACTTCCAATCACCAACTGCATCAATCTGTTATTACTATAAAAAAAGAAGGTTGAGATATTTTTGTTCGAAGTTCTAGTCTCAATATAAACTATAAATCTGGTTGAATTTCTATAACAAGAGACATTTAATCCACTCCAATTGTTATAATATAAGGTCCACAATTCTAGATTTTGAATTGCATTCAGTATTGAAAAGTATCATTAGCTCAACTACAAAATATTTAAAGAGAAGTGAGAGTCAATGAAACTAATCTTTCTTTTCTGTTGTACTGGTTTGGCTAGTTGTTTCATTTTCCTCAGGTTTAGGATTGAGGGCTGTATAGCTAGGGGCATTAAAGCGATCAACGGTTGTTTTATTACCATTTTGGCTATAGATGCTAGTTGATTTAGGGCCACGTTTTTCTTCAATTTCTTTTAGTCTATCCAGACTTTGGGTGTAAGAAAAAGTTTTAATATCAACGACTTTTAGCCCATTATCCGTATCAAAACGGAGTAAATCCCCCGTTTGAATCTCATCACTGATTTTAAGTTGTAATGTTGCTTCAGCTCGGACTTCCTCAAGTTTAGCAGAAGTATTTTCATCGGGGTTAGTGATTTCAAGTCCGCTGACGGTGTCGTATATGCGACCATTGTAGGAAGTATACTGAGGTGTGATGTAACTGCCAGCAGTTCGAAGTGCAACGATTTGTTTATTATCAGCAGATAATAAATCTTGACCAACTTGACTGAAGTTGGCAGTATCAATACCTAAGACATGAAGAAGGGTCGGAAGTCCATCAATTTCACCACCAAAAGTATCACTGATAAAACCTTTGGTCATTCCTGGAACATGAACCATATAGGGAACACGTTGTAACATGGCATTATCATATTGACTCCAAGTTTCAGAATCTTTGTCCAGTAGGGGGGCTAATTCTGGATTGCGCGAATTTGAAATACCGTAGTGATCGCCATAGAGTACTATAACAGAGTTATCATAAATGCCTGTATCTTTAAAGTATTGAAAGAGTGCCTTTATGGATGAATCTAGGTAATTGGCAGTCGCAAAATAACCATTAATGGTTTCATCATTTGTTTGTGCCAATGGAAATCCTTGCTCGTCACTGTTACCTGCTAGACTATTATAGGGGTAATGGTTAGTAACTGTTATAAATTTGGTATAAAAAGGTTGTTGCATGTGCTCCAAATATTTAATGGAATCAGCTAACATGGTTTTGTCGTTAAGTCCATATTGGAATGAATTACTTGCAGTTTGTTTAGAAAAGTATGAGGCATCAAAGAAGTAGTTATATCCCCACTGTTTATAGGCATTGTTACGATTCCAAAAAGAGCCAACATTTCCATGAAAAACTGCGCTAGTGTAGTCACCGTTTTGGGCCAAAATAGTTGGTGCAGCAAATTGGGTATTTTCGCCTCCATAGTTAACCATGAAAGAGCCGTTTGAAAGGCCGAATAAACCTGTTTCCATCATGGTTTCGGCATCTGATGTTTTACCGGCTTTAACTTGATTAAAAAAGTTAGAGAAGGCAAATGTTTCTGTGGAATGATAAAGCGAATTGATAAAGGGAGTAACTTCATATTCTTTATCATCAATTTTGAGTTTGTAGTCAATTAAAAATTGTTGAAAACTCTCCAAATGTAGGACAATCACATTACGTCCTTTGCCAATTCCAAAATAATTTTGATTTGGTGCGGCGTATTGAGTAGCGAGGTATTCCTTGACAGGAACCAAATCTTTAGCACTGGCACTATCACGTTCTTTTTGAGCTTGAATGGCTTGGTTCGTTGAGTAAATACTAAAGGTTGGCAAACCTAGAGCACGTACAACATAAGTATTTGAAAAACCACGTGTCAATAGTTCAGGGCGGTCTAACTCTGCCATGAAGAGGTTAATTGAAAAGGCGAGTGCTGACAAGGAGGTGACAGCGAAGCTAGCTCTTTTGTGGAAGGGGCGACTGTCTGTGGTGATTTTCTTTTTCCAAAATAACAACACCAAAATGAGGTAGTCAAGCAAATAGATGATGTCCCAAACTTGAAGAGAGTCAATGACAGTCTTACCAAGACCTTCAGAAGTTTTTCGGCTGGCCATAGCAGAGCTAAACGTGATAAAATCGGCAAATTCACGATAGTAAATGATGTTGGCAAAAAGAAGGATAGTCAGGAGGGCTGAAATCAACCAAGCAATGAAGTAAAACGATTTTTTTCGGTTAATATAAAGGGATAGCCCAATTAGCATCAAACCAATGGGAATAGGGTTAATTATAACTATGATCAGGCGGAGATAGTATTGGACCGGATGCTCAACAGAAGCTAGATCCAAATTAAAGGCCATAAAATATGCCCATATCGTTTTGAGGGTATAGCCTAATAATAACAATAAGATGAAGCCTAATCTGGTTGAGACGACATCAAAGAAAGTGTCTTTAAATCTTTTCAAAGTGTTTTCCTCATTCATAGAAATCATATGACTTCATTATAACACAAAACAAAAATCAAGAGTAATCTAAAACCATTGTGGCTAATTGTCTGAAAATTTGCTATAATACTCCTATGATTAAACTTGTTATGGGTGATTTAGCTGAAAAGCGTGTTAAATCAGGTGTTCAGCTCATAGATGGCAGAGACTTTCTAGACCAAATAGTTACGGACGGAGTGGTTTCTTTGGTCAATCAAAAAGGCGCTTTTCTTGGTACGGCTTACTTGTCTCGCCAAAATAAGGGGATTGGTTGGGTTCTATCTCGAGAAGCGATTGAGGTAACGGAAGATTATCTGATTCATCTCTTTAAAAAGGCGAAACAAAAACGTAGGCAATTTGAGATGTCAGATTTAACGACAGCTTACCGTCTTTTTAATCAAGATGGAGATAATCTAGGTGGCCTTACTATTGACAGATATGGAGATTACGCTCTCTTTTCTTGGTATAATTCCTATATCTATCGTCAGAAAGAACTTATTATTTCTGCCTTTCAAAAGGTTTTTCCAGAACTCAAAGGTGCTTATGGGAAAGTACGTTTTAAAAGTGACCTTCCTGAAAGTTCTTATCTATATGGGGAAGAAGCGCTTAATCCTTTCGAGATTTTGGAAAATGGCGTGCGCTATTCAGTCTTTTTAAACGATGGACTAATGACAGGGATTTTCTTAGACCAACATGAGGTCAGAGGAAGTTTGGTTGATGGTTTAGCCTTAGGAAAAACAGTTCTTAATATGTTTTCTTACACTGCAGCCTTTTCTGTTGCCGCAGCCATGGGTGGTGCAATAGAGACTACATCAGTTGATTTGGCCAAAAGGTCTCGAGAACTCTCGCAAGCTCATTTTAAAGCAAATGGTCTTGGACTTGAAAATCACCAGTTTGTTGTCATGGATGTCTTTGACTATTTTAAATATGCGAGACGCCATGCTCTGAAATTTGATGTGATTGTCATCGACCCACCAAGTTTTGCTAGAAATAAAAAACAGACCTTTTCTGTCTTAAAAGATTATCATAAATTGATTGCGCAGGCATTAGATATTTTAAGTCCTAGAGGGATTATTGTTGCATCAACAAATGCCTCAAATATGACAACGCAGCAATTTAAGAAACAAATTCAAAAGGGACTTGGAAAAATCAAGTACCAATTTATAGATTTAAAACAGTTGCCGGGTGATTTCACTGTCAACAAAAATGATGAAAGCAGTAATTACTTAAAAGTATTTACGATAAAGGTAAACCAATGAAAATTGTCGTTCCAGTAATGCCTAGGAGCTTAGAAGAAGCTCAATTGCTTGACGTGACTAAGTATGATTTAGCAGATATTATTGAATGGCGGGCTGATTACTTGCCAAAAGAAGAGATTTTAACGGTTGCCCCTGCGATTTTTGAAAAATTTGTAGGTCGCGAGGTACTTTTTACCCTTCGTACAACTCATGAAGGTGGAAATATTGAATTAGAAGACCAGGAATATGTAGGTCTTATCAAAGAAATCAGTGCGATTTACCAGCCAGACTACATTGATTACGAGTATTTTTCACACATGGGTGTGTTTAACGAGATGCTTGATTTTTCAAATTTGGTATTGTCTTATCATAATTTTAATGAAACTCCAAGTAACATAATGGAAGCCTTTTCTGAGATGACAGCTCTGTCACCACGTATCGTAAAAATTGCAGTCATGCCTATTACACATCAAGATGTTCTTGATTTGATGAACTTTACTAGAGGTTTTAAGACTCTGAACCCTGAACAGGAATATGCGGTCATGTCGATGGGCAAATTGGGGCGTATTACCCGTATTGCAGGCGAGTTGATGGGATCGTGCTGGTCCTACGCCAGCCTTGAAGAGGAAAGTGCCCCAGGACAAATTCCTCTTCATCAATTGACGAAGTTTTTGGAGGTGCTAAATGCAGATTAATGGACACACACGTTTAGCTGCTGTGGTAGCAAGACCGATCAAGCATTCTATTTCTCCCTTTATTCACAACTACGCTTTTAACAAGACGAATATCAATGGTGTTTATGTAGCTTGGGACATTCCTGAAAGGGATCTTGAAGAAACCCTTAAAAATGTGAAGCGCTATGACATGTGGGGTGTTAATATTTCCATGCCTTATAAGCAAGCTGTTTTGCCTTATATGGACGAATTGACGGATTCAGCTCAACTTATTGGTGCGGTCAACACGGTTATCAACCGAGATGGAAAATTGATTGGCCATAATACAGACGGTATTGGATTTTTCAAATCATTATCGACTTTTTTAGATTTTGATGTCAAAGGGAAACATATGACCATTTTAGGCGGTGGTGGTGCGGCAACGGCAATCATTGCCCAGGCAGCGCTCAATGGTGCCAGTCATATCACGATATTTAACCAGACAGCATTTTTAGAGGAAACACGAGAAAAAGCGCAAGCCTTGTCCCAAAAAACAGATGTGGTGATTGATGTTTATCCGATTGAAAATCTTGCCTTGATTGAGGAAAAAGTGGCTGAAAGTCAGTTGTTTGTTAATGCGACTAGTGTGGGCATGGATGGTCAGTCAATGATTATTTGTGATGATTTTCAATTTCCAGAAGGTCTTACAGTAGCAGATGTGATTTACCAACCCTTTGAAACCTCATTTTTAAAACTGGCACGTAGCCGTGGACTTAAAGCTATTAATGGGTTGGGAATGCTTCTGTTTCAAGCTGCTGCAGCCTTTGAAGAATGGACAGGGGCAGAAATGTCAACTGATGAGATTTGGCAGGCATTAGAGGAAAAGTATCAGTGATAAAAACCTATCAGATTGGCGACAGTGATTTTCAGGTTGCACGTCAACGTCAGGCAGTACGTGTCCTTGTTTTAACTCCTGATGAGAAAGTTCTTGTCATGACTTATGGCAAATATGATTTCTCAGTTTTACCAGGTGGTGGATTAGAAGAAGGTGAAACCTTGGAACAGGCTTGTCGTCGTGAGATTTTAGAAGAAACAGGATATCAGTGCAGATGGATAAGTCAACTGTGCCAGATTGATGATTACCGAAAAAATGAGCAACTGCTTCAAATTCACTATGGGTTTGTTGCTGGGGTGTCTGAGAGCAAGCTAGCCCAGAATCTCGACGAGGATGAAAAATCCGATAAGGTTTATTTAGAATTGTTAACCTTGGAAGAACTTGTCAAACGTTTTTCTGTTCAACAACCTCATACAGAACAACAGAGCCTCTTACGCCAGCGTGATAGGATAATTTTACAAGAAGCCCTAACTTATTTACATCAAGTGAGGAAGTGATAGCGATGAAATTACATGTTGATTTAGCGACAAATCCCTATGATATCATGATTGAACGAGGGTCTCTTACAAGTGTAGGAGACTGGGCTCGTTCAATCTTGAATTGTCAGAAGATTGCGATTATAACAGATGACCACGTTGCCTCTCTCTATGCAGAGACGGTTCAACAAAGTCTTGAAACTGCCGGTTTTGAGATCTTTGTTTTTGAGTTTTTAGAAGGAGAGGCTTCCAAAAATCTTACAACAGTTAATAATGCCTACGATTTCTTGCTTGAAAATGGGCTAACCAGGGGTGATGGCATTGTTGCTCTTGGTGGTGGTGTTGTCGGTGATTTAGCTGGTTTTGTTGCTTCGACTTATATGCGAGGCATTCCATTTTTACAGATACCGACAAGTCTGACTGCACAAGTGGATTCTTCCATTGGTGGTAAAACAGGCGTCAATACGCCAAGGGCCAAGAATAGTGTGGGAACATTTGCTCAGCCTAAAGGGGTTTTTATTGATCCAGATGTTCTTAAGACGCTGGGAAAACGTGAACTTATTGAAGGTATGGGAGAAGTGATCAAATATGGTCTCATTGATGATGTTGACCTGTGGGAGATCCTAGAAACTTTAGATGGAAGTCCAGAATCTATTTTGGAGCATGCTGAAGACATTATTTATCATTCTTGTAATGTGAAACGTAAGATTGTTGTCGAGGATGAGTTTGAAGGTGGAATCCGTATGTACCTAAATTTTGGTCATACGATTGGGCATGCCATTGAACAAACAGCGGGATATGGTAAGGTCATGCACGGTGAGGCTGTTGCGATTGGTATGGTTCAAATATCTCGTGTAGCTGAGAAAAAAGGTTTGATGCCAGCTGGAATGACTGACAAAATTATTAACATGTGTGCAAAATTTGGTTTACCAACGGACCATAAGCCTTGGCTGGTTAATGATTTGTACGCTGCACTGACGCATGATAAAAAGGCAAGTGGTAATACTATCAAGACCGTCATTGTACCTAAATTAGGTAGCGCAGCCATTAACCAAATCCCTTTGGAGGAAATGAAAGAGTATCTGGAGAAATAAGATGAGATATTTAACCGCAGGTGAGTCCCACGGACCACGATTGACAGCTATTATTGAAGGTGTACCGGCAGGTTTACCCTTGACAGCCCAAGATATCAACGGTGATTTAAAACGTCGTCAGGGTGGTTATGGTCGCGGTGGTCGCATGAAAATCGAAAGCGACGTTGTTGAGATTACTTCTGGTGTTCGTCATGGAAAGACGACTGGAGCACCGATAACGCTTCATGTCATCAATAAAGACCATCAAAAATGGCTTGATATTATGGCAGTAGAAGATATTGAAGACCGTCTTAAAACAAAGAGAAAAATCAAACACCCCCGTCCAGGTCATGCAGACCTTGTTGGCGGTATGAAATATCGCTTTGATGATTTAAGAAATTCTCTAGAGCGTTCATCTGCGCGTGAAACAACGATGCGTGTGGCAGTTGGAGCAGTTGCCAAAAGAATTTTAGCAGAGCTCGATATTGAAATCGCTAATCATGTTGTTGTATTTGGTGGTAAAGAAATTGATGTTCCAGCTGATTTGACAGTCTCTGAGATTAAGAAATTGGCTCAGGAATCAGAAATTTCTGTTGTTAATCGAGAACGAGAACAGGAAATCAAGGATTACATAGATCAAATTAAAAAAGAAGGGGACACGATTGGTGGAGTTGTAGAAACAATCGTTGGTGGTGTTCCAGTAGGTTTAGGTTCTTTTGTACAATGGGATACCAAATTGGATGCTAAGTTAGCTCAGGCAGTTGTGTCTATCAATGCTTTTAAGGGCGTTGAATTTGGTGTCGGTTTCCAAGCAGGTTACCGTAAAGGTTCTGAGGTTATGGATGAAATTCTTTGGAATACAGAAGATGGCTATACGCGTCGTACCAATAACCTCGGTGGTTTTGAAGGTGGTATGACTAATGGTCAGCCTATTATCATTCGAGGTGTGATGAAGCCAATTCCGACTTTGTATAAACCCTTAATGTCAGTTGATATTGAAACACATGAACCTTATAAGGCAACTGTAGAGCGTTCAGATCCAACGGCTCTTCCAGCAGCAGGTGTGGTTATGGAAAGTGTCGTTGCTACAGTCATTGCTCAGGAAATCTTAGAGAAATTTTCATCAGACAATATGGAAGAATTAAAGGCAGCTGTGGATTCACACCGTAACTATGTTAGAAAGTTTTAGTCTATGTCAAAAACAATATACATTGCGGGACTAGGTTTGATTGGTGGTTCATTGGCTTTAGCCATTCGTAAGGCTCATCCAACTTATCGGATTCTAGGCTATAATCGCCCTGAAAAATCACAACAGATTGCTCGTGAACGAGGGATGGTTAATGATTTAACGGATGATTTTGCTAGTTTTGCTCCCTTAGCTGATATTATTATATTAGCAGTTCCTATTAAACAGACTATTCTTTTTTTAAAAGAGTTGGCTCAATTAGACTTGAAAAAAGGTGTGATTATTACAGATGTTGGTTCGACAAAACAGGAGATTGTTGCGGTAGCTGAAGTCTGTTTTGCTAATCGTGAGATTGATTTTATTGGCGGTCATCCGATGGCAGGCAGTCACAAGTCTGGAGCTATTGCAGCTGATGTTAGCTTATTTGAAAATGCCTACTATATTTTCACACCGACTCAGTTCACCCAAGAAAGGGCTTTAACGTCTTTAAAAGACTTGTTTAAGGGAACCGGAGCTCGTTATATTGAGGTGGCTGCTGATGAGCACGACCGAGTAACTAGTCAGATTTCTCACTTCCCCCATATTTTAGCGACTAGCTTGATGTTGCAAACTGGCGACTACGCTGAATCTCACGAGCACACAAAGTATTTTACTGCCGGAGGTTTTAGGGATATGACTCGGATTGCAGAGTCAGAGCCTGATTTATGGACTTCTATTTTGCTGAGTAATAGCAGAGCTGTTCTTGACAGAATTGAGGAATTTAAAGAGCGTCTTGATGAGGTTGCGCAGCTTATTTTCCAGAAAAATGAGCCAGCAATCTGGAAGTTTTTCAATCAAGGACGTGCCATGAGGCAAGCTATGGAAATCCACAAAAAGGGTGGTGTAGATAGCTTTTACGATCTCTTTGTTGAAGTCCCTGACGAAGAAGATGTGGTCTTGAAAATTTTGGAATTACTAAGAGGAATTTCTCTCGTGAACTTGCACATCAATGAGGAAAACCGAGAAGATAGTCATGGTGTTTTGCAATTAACCTTTAAAAATGCTCAGGATTTAGCTACTGCCGAAGTTATTATTAAAAATAATACAGATTATCACATTACAATTACATAAAGGAGTTACTCATGGAAAATATTTATGATTTAGCAAATAACTTGGAACGTGCTATCCGTGCACTTCCAGAATATCAAGCTGTTAAAACGGCGAAAGAGGCAGTTGATGCTGATGCTGCTGCCAAAGGACTTTGGGAGGAATTTTTAGTCGCACAAAATAAAATTCAGGCTCTAATTCAATCTGGACAAATGCCTAGTCCAGAGGATCAAGCAGAAATGACTGCACTTGGTGATAAAATCGAAAAAAATAGTATTCTTAAAGCTTATTTCACAAACCAGCAAGCACTAGGTGTTTATGTTGCTGACTTGGAGCGAATCATCTTTAAACCTTTACAAGAATTAGCAGAGTAAGTCGCTAAAAATCAGTACATTTATATCAAATGTCTTACATAAGGCACAAGTACAGGAATTTTTAGAAATTTCTGTACTTTTTTGATATAATGAAAAAATACACGAGTGAGAGGTTTCTTATGAAGTTACAAACAACAGCTAAATCATTATCAGGTTCAATTCGTGTGCCTGGAGATAAATCAATTAGTCATCGTTCAATTATGTTTGGAAGTCTTGCCAAAGGAGTGACGACTGTTCGAGATATTTTGCGTGGTGAGGATGTTTTGTCAACCATGCAGGTTTTCCGTGACTTAGGAGTGCAAATTGAAGATAAGGGCGATGTTGTTGAAATACATGGTGTTGGTTTTGAGGGCTTAAAAGCTCCGCAGAATAAACTGGACATGGGAAATTCTGGCACGTCTATTCGTCTCATTTCAGGTGTTCTTGCAGGACGGGATTTTGAAGTGGAGATGTTTGGAGATGATAGTCTTTCAAAACGTCCGATGGATCGTGTGACTATTCCTTTACGCCAAATGGGGGTTGACGTATCTGGTCAGACTGACCGTGACTTGCCACCTCTTAAAATGAAGGGGACAAGCTCACTTAAACCAATTACTTACCAATTACCGGTGGCCTCTGCTCAAGTAAAATCTGCTCTGATTTTTGCAGCTTTGCAGGCAGATGGAGAGTCACTCATTGTTGAAAAAGAAAAGACGCGAAACCATACCGAAGATATGATTGTTCAATTCGGTGGTGAGATTAAGGTTGAGGGCAAAGAAATCCGCATCAAAGGAGGTCAAGAATTTACTGCTCAAGAAGTTGTGGTTCCTGGCGATATTTCTTCAGCAGCTTTCTGGCTAGTTGCAGGGCTTATTGTCCCAAATAGTAAAATTGTTCTTGAGAACGTTGGAATCAACGAAACCAGAACAGGTATTCTCGATGTTATCAAAGCGATGGGTGGCAATATTCAACTGTCTAATGTTGATAACATTGCTAAATCAGCAACGATTACAGTTGAAACATCAGAACTTCATGGGACTGAGATTGCAGGGGATATTATTCCTCGCTTGATTGATGAATTACCGATTATTACGCTTTTGGGGACACAGGCAAAAGGTAGAACAGTCATTCGTGATGCGGAAGAATTGAAAGTGAAGGAAACAGACCGTATTCAAGTGGTGGCTGACGCTCTAAATGCGATGGGTGCTAGTATTGAACCAACACCTGATGGAATGATTATAGAAGGTAAAACATCGTTGCATGGTGCTAACATTAACACCTTTGGTGATCATCGTATCGGTATGATGGCTGCCATTGCTGCTCTGCTTGTCCAGGATGGAGAGGTGAACTTAGAGAGAGCAGAAGCAATCAATACCAGTTATCCAGATTTCTTCAAACACATGGAGGTATTGGTACATGGCTAAGGTTTTAATTGGTTTTATGGGTTCTGGAAAGTCAACCATTGCACGTCTCTTGGACTTAGATTATATTGATATGGATGCTATGATTGAAGACCGTATTGGGATGCCTATTGCAGACTTTTTTGCAACAAAAGGTGAATCTGCTTTTCGTGAGATTGAAAGTGATATTTTATCAGATTTGATAGCTACTGATAAGGTTATTTCCACAGGAGGTGGAGTCGTTGTGACAGAAAAAAATCGTCAGTTGTTAACAGAAAATCAACAGACTATCTATCTGAAAGCTGATTTTGAAACGCTATATCAGCGCATTGCTAATGATACCAAAAATGTGCGACCGCTATTTGTTAACAATAGTAAAGAAGCCTTTAAAGCTATTTTTGATGGACGTCAAATCTGGTATGAAGAGGCGGCCAGTCAAATCATTGATGTGACCAATAAAACACCTCAGGAAATTGTAGAGGAAATCTTATGAAAATTGCCTATTTGGGACCAATAGGGTCGTTTACTCACAATGTGGCTCTAAGTGCCTTTCCTCAGGCTGATTTAGTCCCCTTTGAAACCATCACAGAAGTTCTGAAAGCCTATCAAGACAAGCAAGTCAGCTTTGCTATTGTTCCCGTAGAAAATTCGATTGAAGGATCGGTACATGAAACAATTGATTACCTTTTTGATCAAGAAAATTTAAAGGCTGTGGCAGAAATTATTCAACCAATCAAGCAACAACTCATGTCGGTGACAACACAATATCCAGAAAAAATCTATTCTCATCCTCAAGCGATAGCTCAAGGAAAACAGTATATTTCTCAACATTACCCTAAGGCCCAGTTTGAAGTAACTGCCTCGACCGCTTATGCTGCACGATTGGTAGCGGAACACCCAGATAAACCTTATGCAGCTATTGCCCCTCAAGCAGCAGCGAAACAGTATGGTTTAACTGTGATTGCTAAGGATATCCAAGAAATCGAGGAGAATTTCACTCGTTTTTGGATTTTAGGAACTCAAGAGCAGCTTGTTATTTTACCTAAAATCTCTAAAAAAATATCCCTAGCTCTAACTTTACCAGATAATCTGCCAGGAGCTCTATACAAAGCTTTATCGGTTTTTGCCTGGCGAGGGATTGATCTAACTAAAATTGAAAGCCGACCATTGAAAACGATACTTGGTGAATACTTTTTCATTATAGATGTTGATAATGAGAGTAAAGAATTGATTAAATATGCCTTATCTGAGTTGACAAGTCTAGGAATTGAGTTTAAAATTTTAGGAGATTATTCTGTTTATACTATGAGCACACCTTAAGGAGGTATTATGCCAGATCGCCGTTTAGAGGCTCTAACTCATCATGAAGCCCTACGATATGATTATTTATCGAAAAATATTCATTTTTTAAATCCTAAGGAAAAAGCTGAGCTAGAACATCTTAAGGCTAAGTTAGCCGGTGAATTAGTTTCGTATAGCCAAGAGAGGAATTTATCTCAAGATGCTTTGAACGCTTTGCCTGTTTATCCTAAGAGGGAAAATTCGAAACGTTATTCTCGGAAAGAAAAGCATGGCGATTTAGATTTGCCTCCTTATCCAAATGGGATGGCGACAGCTTTTGACAAGGAACAACCGAAGGAAAGAATTAAAGGATTACCTGCTTATCCCACCCAAGAGAGGTCTAAAAAGGTTAGCCGTCCTAAAATTCATGAACGAGTAGAACAACCTGTAAAAGAACAATCTATTAAGGTGAAATCTCCAAAACCAGCTAAGAAAAAACGCAATTTTAGTTTTAAACGCTTTTTGAAATGGATTGGTATCGTGATTCTTGCTGTTTTAACTGGAATGATTGTCATGTTTGTGAAAGGGATGAATGAGATCACTTCTGGAAAGAACAATTATCAACCTGCACAAGTTGAGGTGTTTAATGGTGAGGATACTTTGGATGGTACTAATATCCTTATTTTAGGAAGTGATAAGAGAGTTACGCAGAATTCTACCGATGCTAGAACTGATACGATTATGGTTATGAATATTGGTGGCAGTGACGGAAAAATCAAACTGGCTAGCTTTATGCGTGATACCTTAGTCAATATTCCAGGTTACAGTTCTGATGATTACTCAACAGACCTGAAACTGAATAGCTCATTTACGTTTGGAGAACAAGATGGCGACCAAGGAGCAGAATTTGTTCGTCTGGTTCTCAAACATAATTTTGACATTGATATTAAATATTATGTCATGATTGACTTTGAAACGTTTGCGATTGCGATTGATACCTTATTCCCTGAAGGTGTTGAAATTGATGCTGCATTTGAAACTGTTGGTGGTGAAACCGTAACGGAGGTTGAAGTTCCTGATGATTTAGGCTATGCACAAGGCGGAGCAATGTACCAGACCATTGCAGTCGGTAAACAGAGAATGGATGGTAAGACACTTCTAAATTATGCCCGTTTTCGTGGAGATGATACGGCTGATTTTGGGCGAGTGAAGCGCCAGCAACAGGTTTTGGAAGCTGTTTTTGCTCAAGTCAAAAATCCTGCTAAACTCTTTACAGGGTCAGCAGCGGTGGGTAAAATTTATGCTCTTACCTCTACAAATGTCTCTTATCCTGTGCTTTTGGCGGAGGGGTTAGGTATATTAACGAGCGGAAGAGGTGGTATTGAACGTCTTACCATTCCTCAACAAGGGGATTGGATTGATACCTATGACATGTATGGGGGTATGGGACTAGATATTGACCGTGATAACTATAAAGAATTATTAGCTCAGATGGGATTACGATAAATATGATATAATGGAGAGACGAAAGTCTCTCTTATTTCTTTTGGAAATAGCAGAGCTGAGAGTTAGAATGAGGATGTTATGTTACAAAAAAATGATATTGTAGAAGTTAAGATTGTGGATTTGACCCATGAAGGACAAGGGGTTGCCAAGGTTGATGGCTTAGTCTTTTTTGTGGAGAATGCCCTACCAGAAGAAGTGATTCAGATGCGCGTGCTGAAGGTTACCAAGAAAATCGGATACGGTAAGGTAGAAGAGTACCTCAAAACCTCTCCACACCGTGTAGAAGATATGGATGCGGCCTACTTGCGTACAGGAATTGCTGATTTTGGGCATTTAGCTTATTCCGAACAGCTCAAATTCAAACGCAAGCAAGTGGTAGATAATTTGTATAAAACCGCAGGGATTTCTGATGTAGAAGTGCTAGATACACTTGGGATGGCAAATCCAACTGCCTATCGCAATAAGGCTACGATTCCAGTACGACGTGTCAACGGTCAACTGGAAACAGGCTTTTTCCGTAAAAATTCTCATGATTTGATGCCAATTGAAGATTATCTGATTCAAGACAAGGAGATTGACCGTTTTATCAATGCCACTCGTGATTTACTGCGCCGTTTTGACCTCAAACCTTATGATGAAAAAGAGCAGACTGGTTTGATTCGCAATATCGTGGTGCGTCGTGGGCATTACTCGGGTGAGATGATGTTGGTGCTTGTGACCACGCGTCCGAAGGTCTTTCGGATAGAGCAGTTGATTGAACAATTGGTAGCTGATTTTCCAGTCCTTGTTTCTGTCATTCAAAATATTAACGACAAGAATACCAATGCTATTTTTGGGGCGGAATTCCATACCTTGTATGGCAAAGATACGATTACGGACACGATGCTGAGGAATCAGTACGAGATTTCAGCCCAGTCCTTCTATCAAGTCAATACCGAAATGGCAGAAAAACTCTATCAGGCAGCCATTGATTTTTCAGAATTAACGACGCAAGATGTAGTTGTTGATGCTTACTCAGGGATTGGGACCATCGGACTTTCCCTTGCTAAGAAAGTCAAAGCAGTTTATGGCGTTGAAGTCATCGAAGCAGCAGTGCGTGATGCGAAGAAAAATGCTGCGCTGAACGGCATTACCAACGCGCACTATGTAGTAGATAGCGCTGAAAATGCCATGGCTAACTGGAGCAAGGAAGGTATTCAACCAAGCGTGATTCTAGTAGACCCACCACGCAGAGGCCTCACCGAAAGCTTCATCATAGCAAGTGTTGTCATGCAACCAAAGAAAATCACCTACATTTCCTGCAACCCAGCCACCATGGCGCGTGATATTAAGCTTTATGAAGAATTAGGCTACAAGTTGCAGAAAGTACAGCCTGTGGATCTTTTTCCGCAAACGCATCACGTGGAGGTAGTCGCTCTGCTGGTGAAAGCCTAGAAACCTTTGAACGAAAGCATACTAAAAAGCCTTGGAGACAAGGCTTTTTTGCTTGGGGTGGGGAAGTATCAGAGTGACTACCTCAGTTGAGGTAATTGAAATTTTGGGAGATTTATAAGGTATCTATTTCCGTAGACACAAGGTGGGGACATGAGTAAAGGAGTATGAGGGAATAGATGTCCCCACCTCTAATACCGCCAGAATGGTCGATTGAAGTGTGAGTTTTGAAATTGATACTATTTAATTTTCATGTACGAGCCGTTATGGATGTAAAAAGTAGAAAAATATTTCTACGCTTCTATTATCAAGAGCTTCATTGGCTTAAGTATTGGATATTCTAATTTATTGAGATAAAGCGGTTTCTTTTTATGATATAATGATGGTGCGTAATATTAATTATTCTATCAGATTTCATTTGGACTGAATACAGTTTATTAAAAGTGTAAAAATTGATTAAAAGATAATGTGCTGGCTATGCCAGGTAATCGGTCAATGACTAAGCCTTGTTAAGGGAGCAAGTCTCAATATTAGAAACAAGGGCAAACGAATTAGACTTGGAATTCTTAGAGTTTCCCTGAAATTATTGGAGAGACTAAGCCGCCATAAGAATGACCTGAGTTAGCGAAGTCCCTTGAATAGAAGGAAATTATAGGGTATTTAAATGGAGAAAAATTTATGACACGAACAACAGTTGAATTTATAGCTTGCCCTGTATGTAAACATCAAAGCGGCTTTACAACCTATCAGAGTATTAACGCAACACTTGACCCAAAATTGAAGCAGCAAATCATAGACTGGGAACTATTTAAGTTTTACTGTTTGAATTGTGGTGAACCAAGGCTTGTTTGTTATGAGACTTTGTATCATGATATGGAGAATCGGCTCATGCTTTACTACATTCCTGCTATAGATAGTAGAGAGCAGGAGCAGTACAGGATTGAGGAGATATTCAGTCAAATAAAACAGGTTGAAGGCGATAGGTACTCTAACTCTTTTGATACCTACAACTTCCGTATTGTTTCTGATATGGAGTCATTCATTGAGAAAGTGCAGATATTTGATGCAGGGTATGATGATAGGCTTGTTGAATTGATGAAGTTTATCCTCGCACCCAAGGAGGAAGAGGATATCCAGTTCAGCTATGACCATATGGTGTTCACCAAAGTAGGTGATGACAGTTATCAGTTTATGTTCATCTATGAGAATCGTGCAGTTGCCTCACTCAAATTTTCAGAGGAAATGTATGAGCATTTTAAGTCGGAGTATTCCGGCCTACTCGATGATTCATACTTTGTGGACGAAGCTTGGGCCTATGCTATGGTTTCTAAGACATGATTTAATATGATTTTAAGGAGCTTTAAATGGCTAAAAGGGAGTAAATGTACCATTCACATCCCTTTAAAGAAACTGGCTTAGTCAGCCCGTAAATGAAGGTTTACGCTTCAATTCCTCCTCGACCTTCGTCCATTCTGGACGACTGGGGGAACCCCCCACGAAAAAAGATCAGCCAAGCTGCCCATTTTTTCTCCCCCAGGTCTCCGTCTTCCCTCTCGATAACATGTCAACTTCTCGGCTGACAAGTTCGAGGTGTCGTCTTCGACTGTCGCCCGAATAACGGGCGAATGTTTGCTAATTGCAAACAAGAAGGTACTCATGAATAAAGTGCTCTTTATCGAGACAAATACCAGCTAATAGCTCCTTAATTCACAAAATAGTTGTATAATAAAAACAAAGATAACGCTAAAATCAGGAGGAGTAATGATGGATAATCATGTCGCTGTTAAAGTCACAAACCTTTCAAAAGAATTTTTGTTAGGACCAGACAAGACTGTTTCTATTTTGAAAGATGTTTCTTTATCTGTAAACTATGGGGAGTTTGTCTCGATCCTTGGTGTCAGCGGTTCTGGTAAGTCAACCTTGCTTAATTGCTTATCCAGCTTATCCGAACCAACAAGTGGCGAAGTTTTTGTCAATGGTGTGAATCCATATACCTTGAAAGATGGAAAACTTGCTAAATTTAGACGTCAAGATGTTGCCATTATTTTTCAACAATATAATCTGGTGCCAGCTTTACCCGTGCTGGAAAATGTTACCCTACCTCTAAGACTTTCAGGAAAGATTGTTGATAGCCATCACGTCAAAGCCTTGTTGGATAGTCTAAATTTTAAAGCAGACCTCTCTTCATTAGTGTCTACCTTATCAGGTGGAGAACAGCAAAAAGTGGCTATTTCTCGTGCCATATTAGCAGATAGCAAGATTATTTTTGCTGATGAGCCAACAGGAGCTCTCGATAGTGTCTCCAGAAAACTGATTTTTGATTCCCTTCGTCAGTTAGCCAGTCAGGGAAAATGTGTGTTTATGGTTACTCACGATATTGAGTTGGCTTCAAAAACTGACAGAGCACTCATTTTAAAAGATGGAAAGATTTCTCAACAACTGATGAAACCATCCGCAACTGAGCTCTACCAAGCACTTGAAACCAGTAAAGATTGATTTGAGGAGAATTGTTTATGCTAAAATTAATCATTTACCAATTTCAATACACCAAAAGGCAATGGTTAGGCACAATACCACTCTTATTTGTCTCTAGCCTGATTGTTGGGACCTCCTTATTTGGTATTGCTAGTGCCTTAAAAACCGCCAATATAAACGCTTCTCAACTATTTCAGATGCTCATTGTCTTTGGAGGGACGACTCTATTTTTCCTTATTTCAAATAATATCAGACTGCTAATAGACATCTTTAAAAAGGATTATCAATTATGGACGATTTTAGGGGCAAGTAGATCTCAGTTATCTATACTTATCGCTGGTCAATTTTATTTGATGGCTCTTATTGTGAGTAGTATTGGAACAATACTTTCATTCGCTGCGACAGATAGCTACTACAAATTTTTACAACAGTTATTAGGAAGAGATGAGTTACCTGATTTGGTGATTACAGCCAATATTCCAACTGTTTTATTGAGTATTTTTATAGTACCAACGATTGTTGGCTTAGGGGCTTATTTTTATTCTAGCCGACTACTAAAAAAAGAATCCAATTCAAAACAAAATCATAGAACAAGAAGAAGTAAGGCGGCTAGGTTTGTTAGCTTCTCTATCCGTTTACTCCTATGGTTACTGTGTGTCGGCTCTGTTGTTTCAGCAGGTTTTACCCAAAATAGAGAAACAATTGTAACACAGTCTAGCCTCATTTTATTTTTATTAATTGTCCATCTCTTTATCATTCAGTCCATATCGCCGTCACTCCAGATTAATTTAATGAAATTGTTAATGAAGCTATTCTCAACTAAAAATTATGTCATCAATACAGGGTTTTGGCATTTGTTATACAATCCGAGCTATTTGAAAAGTATACAGGCGTCAATGGCTATGGGGATAACGCTCATTTCAGGGTTTATACTTTATACCCAAAATATGTATACCTTCATGAATACAGCAAACAGTGTCCATGAAGTAAGAGCCTCCTTCATTGCTTATCTGTCTGCTCCTATAATTCTGATTATTACTAATTCGATTTCTCTCACTATTTTATCTTCCAACAAAGATAGTGAAGACATTAGACAGTTACAAACACTGGGCGTGTCAAGATTACAACCTTTTAAAATACGTGTTGCAGAAGCAATAATACATTCGGTGTTAATCTTATTAGTCTCTGTTGTTTTCAATGCTATTATTTTAATTTTAGTATACTTTATCGGTCAACTTTTAGGACATAGTGTCATCAACATGGTAGGTTTTTGGCAACCTAGCCTTACAGTTCTTTGTTTGCTGATTGTCTTTTATAGTATTACAAAGGGAATGTATGTATTTAAAGATAGATAAAACGGAATTGGTGTTACTAAGGATGGTCGTACATTAGTTGTTGAAGTAAATGATGGTTATGCTCTTGGGAATCACGGTTTATCGCCTTTAAAATCCATTAAATTTTCTAGAGCTAGATGGGAAGAAATGGTTGCACCGTATTTTAGCAAAAATCCAGTTTTTGACTTTTCTTTGGTAAATAAATAGATATTTTCGTCAATATGAAAAGGAGCGTACGGCTCCTTTTTAGTTTATAGAGTAAACGGTCTTTAGGTAGACATAGTTTTTCATGAGCTTATTGTTCTCGATAGGCTCAATACTGAATAGAATGTAGTGATCTCGGTTGTCTTCGGCATTATCCTCATTGAGCTTGAAGAAATTTATGAAGTCATATAAATAGGAACAGTAAATCGAACTGCTCCTATTTTTCTGCTAAATATGTTGTAGTTTTCTTATATGTATAATGATAAATTAGCGGATTCTCATCTAAGGTACTTACCTCAAAAATGAAGAAGTGATCCCGATTATCTCTGGCCTTCTCCTTATTCAGGACAAAGTAATTCTTACATGAAGTCGCCATTGTTTTGAGGATATCATCGGTCAGGAAGGTCAATGGAATATTCATGTTGGAGTAGCGGTAGAAGTCACGTTCAAAATCTTGGTAGCTCTCGCTATAATAGTCCATTTGCAGGTGATTACGTTGAAACTCAAGCTGATTCATAGAGCACCTCCTCAACAAGTTCAATACTCAAAATATCTTTCAATTTCAAATTGATATGAGCTGTTGTAGTTTTTATCAAAATGAAATCCTTATTCAGACTTGGTATTGTTCCAGTGTAGGAAACACGCTTGTTTTTATCAATCAGATGAATGCGCGTGTGTAGCTGCCCAGCGTATACTTGACTGAGGAGTAATAATTTCTTCTCTAGTGATAAATCAGACATGTACATTACTTTGTTTGTGTCATCAGAGAGTGCTGATGTATGCTCAGATAGGAAAAAAACATCCATTTTTGCATCTTAGTATCCTGGTACTCTCTTGCTGACTGAAATGGTAAGTATGAACGGTCAGTCAATTTAATCCCTCCAATCCACCAGCGGAATGTCCGCCGATAAGCTTACTGCGTTCAATATTTCTGGAACCTTCCGTTAGGACGGTTCCTTTTTGTATGGCTAAAAAACCAAACTGTTCTCGGACAACATCAATTGCTGTCTGAAGTCTATTTTCTTTTTCAATTTGTTATACATCATCAAAGAGTGATAGTAGAGTATAGCTTTCATCTACAAAACCACTATAAGACACACCAATTTGTCTCACTGCACCAGAGGTGTATTTTTTCGGAATAATTCAAGTACATGACTCACCATTGTTTTGGGGAGATTTGCGGGTTCAATTTTTTTCTGAACATTTATAGATTTTTTCATCTCAGTCCTAGAATATCCAATATAAATAGAAACGACAGTAGTCAATACTAGGGCTACTGTTCCGTTCCACAGTATAATCCTAAAATCACTTTCACTTCCTTTCGTTCATTAGTATAGAAGAAAGCTCTCAGCACATGTGGAGGTAGTCGCTCTGCTGGTGAAAGCTTAGAAACCTTTGGGGACGAAAGGGATAGTAAAAAGCCTTGATACCAAGGCTTTTTGTGATGTATGGGGGAGTATCAGAGTGACTGCCTCAGTTGAGGTAGTTGAGGCGTTGGAAAATTTTGGGGGAATTTATTTCCGTAGACGAATGGTGGGGACATAGGGTAAGGAGTATGAGGGAATAGATGTCCCCACTCTCAATTTGTAAAATCAAGCAAATTCTTATAAGTATATTAATCGAATTTATATAAATAATGTTTCAGAAGTAGATGTTGTAAAAATAGATTAAATAGTTTTTTTTTATAACTAAAATATTGACATAACAGAAAAAAAGTTTTAAAATATAATAAAAAAGCGTTTACAACGGAGGTAAACTTATGTTTTATAAAAAATGTTTAACCGGAAAGTATTCTATTCGAAAATTTTCTGTTGGTGTTTGCTCTGTAATGATTGGTGGATTATTTCTTGCTACTTCCATGCAGGTAAAAGCTGAGGAATTAAGTACTGTTGAAAATAATGTTGTAGTTTCTAATTTGGTTAAAGAGACTATAACATATGATAAAGTTGAGGACTCATTAGAAAGCAATTCCGATAATTCACCAAGTACAGATGTTTTAAATGCTGCAAAATTAGAAGTCTTACCGGATATTAAAGAGGTTGTAACAAACGAGCAACTGAATGATTCAAATAAACCTGAAGAACTTGTGATT
This sequence comes from Streptococcus caledonicus, assembly GCF_042656225.1. Classification (NCBI taxonomy): domain Bacteria; kingdom Bacillati; phylum Bacillota; class Bacilli; order Lactobacillales; family Streptococcaceae; genus Streptococcus; species Streptococcus caledonicus. The sequence continues at coordinate 7,478 of NZ_JBHSOJ010000031.1, read as the reverse complement.
GAGGATGCTATTCAGGAATTAAATCTAATTAGCAATCCGACGTTTGATGGTGGTGACTATGTCTCAAGTAAACCTATACCAATAATTCATCGTTCTAAAAACAAAAGAGATTATATATCTTCGGACTCAGGTAATACATTTTACAAGAGCAAAGAAAATACTACAAATGACTTCTTACTGTTCGAAATCAATACAGTAGCAGGCAGAACCTATACTGCTTCAGCAGATATTAGACTTGATGTGGCGGATGGATTTTCTGCAAGTGGTGCCTATTTTGATGTGAAATCAATTAATTCAGACGGTAGTCAGATTACAATACCTGGTGGTAAAGGTGTTAATAGTATGAGTGATTCAATTGGACAGTGGAGTAAGCAAGAGATTAAGTTTACTGCGATAGGTAATCGAACACACATTGGTCTGGTGAAATGGCATGATAACTCTTCGGATTTAAATACATTGAAAACATCAATTAAGATTGATAATTTAAAAGTTGTGGAGAATACATCCTATGAGGAAGTTTGGAAAGAAACTTTTAGCGGAGAAAGATTAAATGATGATATTTGGGGATATGAACTAGGGAATATTCGGGGCAACGAACAACAACACTATAGTAGCAGCACAGAAAATGTTTATATTAAAGACGGAAATTTGATATTGAAAGTTACCGATAGACCTGAGGAAGATCAATACTATAACAGACAGAAACATGGTAAAAATGCAAGGCTGGTTCACTATAACTCAGGTAGTGTTAGGACAGTAGGAAAACAGGAGTTTTTATACGGTAGATTAGAAGCAAAAATGAAATTACCAAAAGGGCAGGCAGTATTTCCAGCATTTTGGACTCTGGGTGCGGATTTTACTTTAGATGGTAGAATTGAAACTGGACAAGGATACGGTTGGCCATCAACAGGTGAGATTGATATTATGGAATTGACAGGAACTGCAGCAGGTCAGGGAAATAAGACAGTATATGGAACTCCACACTTCTTCTACAGTAAGGGAGATGCAGATAAAGATGGAAATGCAGGTTCTGGATATAGTGGAAACTTATCATTAAGTGATGACTTTGCTAATGATTTTCATGTTTTTGGAATAAATTGGTCTGAGGACAGAATTGAGTGGTATGTAGATAATGTTGTTTATAATACATTAGTTTATGATAATTCAGAACGGTCTCAGGCATTGAAGAAAGCATTTAATCGTCCTCAGTTTATCCAATTTAATTTAGCAACAGGTGGAAATTGGCCGGGTACAGCTGGAAAAAATTTATCTGGACAAAAGGTTGAAATTGATTGGGTAAGATGGTTGCAAAGTGATGAACAGAAGATTGCTCGAGATACCTATTATGCAAATAAACCTATTATCAATGGTGTCCGAAATATCTCTATCGTTAAAGGGGAAGTGCCTAATTTATTAGATGGTGTCACAATAAATCTTCCAAATTATAATGTGGAGTATTCTATTGATGACGAGTATATGTTTGTTAATACAGGTGAACCTGGCGGACGAAACGAAGTTCGCAATGTTGTCAAAAATTCATCCCAAGCCAGTCAAATCGCTGATTTGTCACCAGGTGTTTACAATGTTTATTATACATCAATTCCAAAATCCCCTGATTACAATGGTCGAGGAGAACCAATTCACAAAATGACTCGTGAACTAAGCCAATTAGTAATATTACCTACAAAACTAAATGGAGAACTCGGTAAAAATTTGTCAATGGTTGAACTTCCGACTGGTTGGCAGTGGGAGAACCCTGATGACATTATAACCGAGAATGGATCATATGGGATTGTATTTATAAATCCAAATGATAAAATTAAACCAGATTATAGAAGAGCTTTCACAACTACGGTGAATAATAGTATTCTGTTGTAATTTGAGTTAAAGAAGATAAATATTTTTGGAGTAATTATTATGAACAAATTCAACGCACTTATTGAACAGAAACTCATGCCGATTGCGGCTAAAATGAGTTCAAACAAAGCTCTTGTAGCTATTCGGGATGGGATTACCCTATCTATGCCTCTTTTGATTATCGGTTCAATCTTTATGATTGTCGCCTCTTTTCCTGCTCCAGGTTGGGAAGCCTGGCTGGGTGATATCGGAGTAGCAGGTTATCTCTGGAAAGGAGTTGACGGAAGCTTCAGCCTACTAGGAATGGTCGCTGCCTTTGGTATTGCCTACAGCTATTCTAAGCAAGAGAAGGTGGACGGGGTTGCTTCGGGCTTAATTTCCCTAGCCTCCTTTATCACCGTTACGCCTTATGTGAACGGTGTGACAGTTGCTCTAGCGAACCCCGATGTGGCGCTTCCAGAAGGCTTGTCTATTCCAGCTGGTATCACAGCTTCTTATATGTCTGCCAAAGGTGTATTTGTGGCTATTGTGTTAGGTCTAGTTAGTGCTGTTATTTACGATTGGTTTATCAAACGCAATATCCAAATCAAACTACCTGATGCAGTACCCCCTGCGGTATCACGCAGTTTTTCAGCTATTATTCCTGGGGCAGTCATTATTACCATGTGGTTGACGATTTATGGTATTTTGGATGCTAATAAGTTGCCAAACATCCATGAATTAGCTCAAACCATTGTCGGTGGACCACTTCGTCTTATTGGTGGTAATATTATTGGGGTTATGCTGATTGCTGGCCTTAACTCCTTATTCTGGTTTGTCGGTATTCACGGTGGGAATACGGTTAATGCCATCATGAAACCAACCTGGATTGACAATCTGTCTGCTAACGTTGAAGCCTATCAAACTGGTCAACCGCTGAAAGAAATTTTCACAACGCCGTTTATGGATAACTTTGTCTACATCGGTGGTGGTGGTGCAACTATTGGTTTGGTGCTTGCTATTGCCTGGTATGCTCGTAAGAAAAATGGTAGTCAACAGACTAAGGCACTTGCCCCCCTGACGGTAATTCCAGGTCTCTTCAATATCAATGAACCAGCCATGTTTGGTTTCCCAGTTGTAATGAATGTGGCTCTCCTTGTTCCTTTTGTCCTTGCACCAATGGTGAACACGCTTGTTGCTTGGTTGGCCATGTCGTCAGGTTTGGTGCCATTGACTAGGGCTGAGGCTTCATGGACTATGCCTCCAATTTTATCTGGTTTCTTGACAACAGGTAGTGTCATGGGGGCAGTTCTCCAGATTATCTTGATTCTTATTGATGTTGCCTTGTATTTGCCATTCTTTATTGCTGTTGAGAAGCAATTTAAACAACAAGAAAATGAGTGATGAAGTTAGAAAGGAAAAGCTATGGTTAAACGATTTTTAAGTGCGGAAGCTTCTGAAATTTTGGCCATGTCGGCCAGCGAGTTGAAGCAGAGTATAAAAGCGTCAGAAGGTCGAATTATCTTGTCTGAAAATGTTGCGCCTCGGGAACCCTATATTGCTGAATGCACCAATGCTGAGATGGCTAGAGCTTTTGGGGCAGACCTGATTTTATTGAATGGACTGGATGTTTTTGAACCTGTTGTAGCTGGTCTAGGTCAAGATGAAGTAAACGTGGTTGAACGCCTACACCATTTGGTGGGGCGTCCCATAGGGATCAATCTGGAACCAGTTGACCCACAGGCAAAGATGATGGATGAGACGTTAACCATTTCAAGAGGACGACAAGCTCATTTAGAGACTATTCAGGAAATTGAACGCCTTGGGTTTGATTTTGTCTGCTTTACAGGCAATCCAGGGACAGGCGTGACCAACTCGGCCATTATTGAAACGGTCAAGTTGGCTAAACAAGAATTTTCAGGTTTGATTATTGCAGGAAAAATGCATGCAGCAGGAGTGGATGAACCTGTTGCAGATTTGGATGTGGTTAAGGCTTTGATTGATGCAGGTGCAGATATAATCTTGGCCCCATCTGTCGGTAGTGTGCCAGGTTTTCAAGCCAGTGATTTGACTGATATGGTTAAGGTGGCACATCGTCATGGTTCCTTGGTGATGACAGCTATCGGCACTAGCCAGGAAAGCTCAGAACCAGAAACAGTACGTTACATGGCTTTACAAAATAAAATTTGTGGCGTAGATATTCAGCATATCGGCGATGCTGGTTATGGCGGCTTGGCTCCTGTTGAAAATATTTTTACTATGAGTAAAGCTATTCGGGGGCAACGTCATACGCTTGCGATGATTGGCCGTTCTATTAACAGATAGGAGATAATAAATGACTACAATTTTACTCGCCTGTGCAGCAGGCATGTCCACCAGCCTTCTGGTGACAAAAATGGAAAAAGCAGCTCAAGACCAAGGACTGAAATCTAAAATCTATGCGGTGTCAGTAGCTGAAGTAGACAAGGAATTATCTGAAAATACTATTGATGTTGTTCTTTTAGGACCTCAAGTACGTTATGAAGAAGGTAATCTCAAGAAGAAACTGGAACCACTAGGGATTCCTCTATCCGTTATTAACATGCAAGATTATGGGATGATGAATGGTGTCAAGGTACTTCAAACAGCCCTGGATTTGATTCAATAGGAGGTTATGATGGCAGAGATTAACTTGGAATCCATCATGGGACTTATCATGAATGCCGGTGAGGCAAAAAGCAATGCGATGGAAGCTATTGCTGCTGCGAAATCTGGAGAATTTGCACTGGCTGATCGTAAATTGGACGCTGCACATGCTTCTTTGGTTGAGGCGCATCATGCTCAGACAGGGTTATTGACCCAAGAAGCTCAAGGAGAGCAATTGAACATTACCCTGCTGACCGTACATAGTCAGGACCACTTGATGACAGCCATCACCTTTGTAGATTTGGCTAAGGAAATCATTGATCTATATCGGTGTAAGTCATAACCACCCGTAAAACGGGTGGTTTGTACACCGACTGTAAGACGATTCCCTCCAGCCGCGTCTAAAGATGCTAACTGAACGTTTTCAGGCCTACTTGATAACTTGACTAACGTTCGTTCAACGGGCTTTTATCGGCTCTTTGTCAACTGTAATGGATGACTTATAGCTAAACACGAGAGGAGACGAGCTTCGTCTTCTCTTTTGCTATATTCAAAGTGAGATAAATCCGTTTCTTGAAATTGTCAAAGTTCCGATAACCAAAGGCATTGCGCTTGATATCTTTGATGAGTTTGTTAGTAGCTTCAAGTTTAGCGTTAGAATAAGGCAATTCAATGGCATTAGTGATGTAGGCTTGATAGCGAATAAAGGTATTCAAAGCCGTTTTAAAGGTTTGATTGAGATGAGGTAAAGCGTCTTAAATTAAGCCCCAAAACTGGTCAGTTTTTTTCTCTTGCAGGTGGAAAAGAAGTAACTGGTACAGATCATAATAAACTTTTAACTCAGGTTTTTGCCATTTATTTTCCTCTTGATTTAGCCTGAACAATTAAATTATACTAGAAAAATAAATGAAAGCTAAAAGCCTGTACCCTTTACGGGTACGGCTTTTTTAGATAAAATAGAACTAAGCTACAATAGGATTCAAGGATTAATAAAACATGGCATTATCAAAAAAACAAAGCCTTCAGCGCAATCAGATTTTAGAAAGTCTTTACTTGCACGGCAGCCAGTCGCGAGCGGATTTAGCACGTCGGCTTGGTATCACGCCTGCAACCATGACCGAAATTACTGGGGTCATGATTAAGCAGGGCGTTTTGACGGAAACTGGTGATGGTGCGCGTGATTCGGGCATTGGTCGTAAACGGGTATTGTTGGACGTTAGACCTCAATTGGCCTACTACATGGGGATTGAGCTTGGGGAGAACAAAGTCACGATTTGTTTGACTGATAATCTGGGTCAACTCGTCGAGAATGCGACGGTTCATCAAACAGTAGACTCAACCTTTCTATTGACTGAAAAAAATTTGATAGAACTAATCCATTCTTATATAGACACTCACTGTAACTACTCCATTAAAGCAGTTGCTCTGGCAGTTCCTGGACATTATGAACAGGAGTCTCAGACCATCGTGTCTAATCAGACTTTTTGGTCAAATTTTGATCTTGCTTCAGTTATTTCTGAGATATCCATTCCTGTTTATGTCAAAAATAATGTGAAATGCATGGCTTTGGCACAACTTTATTTATCCTCAACGAAAAATAAATTGAATTTCTTGTTTTTAAATCTAAAGCGCGGTATTTTTGCTTCCTATGTTTATGACGGCCATATTTATGGTGATAAAAATTATCTAGTAGGTGAAGTGGGCCACCTTGTTGTTAATCCCAATGGAGAACAGTGCGAATGTGGGAAGGCTGGCTGTTTACAAACCTATGCCAGTATTCCTTGGATGTTGAAAAAGGCTCGGCACGCATTGGCTTCTGGTAGGACATCATATTTGAAGCTTTTGGCTGACTGTCCAGAAGAGGTTGAATTAAATGATTTATTTTATGCTTACCAGATGGGCGATGAATTTGTGCATCGGATTGTTGAACAAGCTTTAGATTATCTCGTGTTACAAATTAATAATTCCCAAATGATATTAGATGTTGATGCGATCTATATTCATGGTAAACTTTTTGAAGAACCTTTGATTATGCGTAAACTTCAGGCTAAGTTGGCAATTAGTACGCAAGTTGTCCAGCAGGAAAGAGCTATTACTCGACAAGTTTTGCCATATTGCTCGAACAGAGGTGCAATTGGAGCTTGTGCATTGGCTATCAAAAGGCATTTTATTGAAGGAGAGATTGAAAATTCATAATTGCAGTTAACTTAACTGAAAATTATTGTTAGGCGGTTTTATCTTGTTGAAACAAGTCTTGTGCGGATTAGCAGTTGGGAATTTTTCTGGGTCTCTGATTAATGGCTAGGGGGGCTTGTTCTAATTCTTCAGGTGTGACTTGCTTGAGTGATTGTCCTTTGGAGATAAATTCCCTAAGCAGGCCATTAAAGTTTTCGTTTTAATTTAAATAATTATATTGCCATCTCAGAGAAACACATCATAAATATTATTACTCATCATCCTCTTGAGGTGAGTGTTGTAGAAAATGAGAGAGAGGTTGACAGATGGAGTATTGGTTAGATATTGGAGAAAACATTTTTACTTCTAAATTGTCTTACGATGTTCAAATACAATGGAATTTAAGAGAAGATTTTATAATTTTTTACAAGCATACAATGGACAAGGTCCTCTTTATAAACTTGATTTTGGAGAAATCATATTTTTTGAAATGATTGATGAACACCTTTCATTTTCACCATTCTTAACCGAAAATGTTACAACATTAAAAGATTCTAATACAAATGGAGTTTTATTTGAAGTAAGGTTTGATGATGTTGATAGCAATACTTTAAATTATTTTATTAGAAGTGACTTTTATATATCCTCATTTGTCAAATTAAGTTAGACATTTTCAAGTTAGTCAGAAAAACTTGATAAGGTGTTTGATAATTTAAAGATTTCCTAGGAATGTTATTTCGTCTATCAGCTATAGCTGATAGACATTTTTGAGAAATACCCTTGAAGTCCATCTGCTTAGGAAGTCCGTGCCGTCTTAATAGACCATTAGAATGTTCATTAAG
>NZ_JBHSOJ010000030.1:0-9093 GCF_042656225.1 Streptococcus caledonicus | reverse complement strand
TCAATTTGGCAATCCAGAAAGCATCTTTTTTATCTGTTTTTTGACCAGGGATGGCTTTCATATGTGCTGGATTCGCTAAAATGAGCTCAAAGTCTTGGCAGAGCGCATGCCAAACGGGTTTCCAATAGACTCCTGTACTTTCCATGCCAACAGCTTGTACTTGAAAAGATGTGAGAAAATCATGACATTGTTGTAAACCTTCTGTCGTTGTATCAAAGCGAACCTTTTCACGTTTGGGACGAGTACTAGTGAGAGAGCCGTGTAAGATACAGACAGTTATTATAGCTTGGTGAATATCAATGCCAGCACAAGATGTATAGATGATATCCATAGTCGTTTCCTCCTAACTAATGATGAGGACTTGTCTCTCTAATAGTAGTCGTATTTTTATACTCATGCTTCTTAGGCGATACTTTGGGGTTCTCGTAGATAGAGTGGATTAGTTTGTCCCTAGATAGATTTTATCATTAAGTTATCAACCACAAAGCCCTCACTAAGAGTATCGCACTTAGCGAGGGCTTTGCCTATTGGTTATCATTGTTTTGTGGGTGTGGGATCTGCCATCGTGCTGGTTTGTCCCACTCTCTTTCTCTTAAAAATTGAACATCTTCTTTTGACAACGTTAATCTGAGTCATTGACCATTTTTCAAACTTTTTGCTGTCCTCCTTTTTTCTTGTGTATGAGTTTTCTTCCATGAGAATTCAAGATGATATAGTCATTTAAATTTTATTTAGTAAATTTTTGTTAGCACTTATCCTAATGTGGTGTGTGGCGTCCCAAAGGTCATTTGTAAAGTGGGGAAATAAGACGAACAGATTTCGTCACAACCGTTAAGGTTTGGGAGACCATTGGAGGTGGAAAATGAAGCTGGCGAAATCAGCATCAAAATAAACTGCTTCCTGTCAAGTAGACAATGAAATAATAATCGATTAAGCCACGGCCTTTCTCCTTACTTCAAGAGGGGGAAGGTCGTTATACTTCTCTTGAAATCGTTTGTTATTGTAAAATATAGATATAAGCCTCAATACTTTTTTAACCATCTTCTGAGAACGTAGGTATTTAAAATATTATATTTGTGACAAATCATCCTTAGGATTCCTTGTCCAGGAAGGCACTTCTCAATAGCTGTTTGTTTCAATTCTAACGAATAGTGTGTCCGAGTACGATTTCCCCTAAGGCTGTCAATACCATCAGTTTGGTATTTTCTCAGCCACTCCTTAATTGTATTGTCTGATACTTGATACTCTTTGATTAACTGTCCAATTGACTGACCTTCTGGATATTTCAATACAATCTCTAATTTTCCTCTACTGATTTTGGACTACTTTTTGACATATGAAAACTCCCCTTTTAGCTTCTAGTGAATTTTGTTTTTTTACTATCCGCTATAAGGGGAGTATATCATTGCCTCTTATGTTATTTTTTAGTCTAAAGTTCTCAAAAGTCTGTTCTTATCGATAGTATTTCTTGAAAACTATAATTTTTCTAAACTTAGACTGAGAGTGTCTACCAGGTAGTTTCGCTGATAAGAATACTACTATGATGAAAGAACCGTTGAGAGATTAATGCATTTCTTAATTTCTATCACTTAAACTGCTAAATTTAATTTTGAGGAATGTTAGAATTGTACTAGAATGGATGTCTGTCGCTTTAAAAAGCTCCCGAATATTTTCCGAGAGCTAAATGTGTTACAAGTTTTTCCAAAAACTGTTGTAAATATAGATTTCAAGTCCTGATGCAATAATTAGTGTCAAAAAGAGAAGAAGAAGACTAGTGTTTAAAGCACCGATGGTAAATGAAAGGATAATAGCACCTACGATTAGTGCGAGGAATCCTAGGAAAAACACGATTCCTATTACCATTTGCCAAATTTGGCGATTACCTCGTGTCAAAAGTTGGTTGATATTTTGCCAATTGAGCATCAGATTTTTCTGATCACGACGATAGTCAAACTGTCCTAAAATAAATGAGGATAAGAAAATACCAATAACTAGACTAATTATCAGAGTGAAATGAAAACCGAGAACAGCTCCCAAGCTAGCATAAATTAGCGCTGGGATACCTGCTTGAATAAGGTATAAAATGAAGAATTTCTCTTTTAAAAATTGAGAAAAATTCATTGGGAGAGTTTTAATAAACGTGAAACTTTCTCTCTCTAGTGACATACCAACGGAAGTGAAAACAGTAGACATCAATCCGATGGCAGCACCGATTGTCAGAGCTATACCAAAGTAAGCAGGGGAGATAGAGTGAGCCTTGAAGTTACCAGCGCTAATTGGACCAATCATCATAAAAATAAAGAGATTTGAAGTAATCAAAGCAGTTGTCCAAAGAGTTGGAATTTTAAGAGTTGATAAGTGGTGACGAATCCAAAGTTGTCGTTGAGAGTGTTGTTTTGTTTGGCGTTTTTTGATTACTGTTGAACTGCTATCAATTTCTAATAATTGACCATAGTAACCAGGAATGACCATTTTGAAAATGACAATGATGAGAACCACTAACAAAAGATACCAAGTCCAATAATTGAGCAAACTACCCAATGAAAAAGGATTCAGGGCTACATCGTAAAAACCACTGATAAATGGCATGATTGGAAAATCAGGCAAACCACTAGCTGATAATTCAATATTAGATGAGTTGCTAGCATTAATCAAAATCAATCCGACAATAGCAACGAGTTGCGATAAGCCAATTAGCCCAGTAGAAATGAGTTTCTTATGTGGACTTTTAACGAGGATAGAGCCAACGCGATTGACTACAATGACTGAGAAGCTGAGAGTTACTAAACTAATAACCAAAAAGTTCACAAATGCAAGTAGAACTGCAAAAACAGGATTCATCAATCGTAGGTAAAGAAAAATCATCAAGCCAAGAGCGGGGATGATATAGGGAATTGCCATTCCTAAGGAGGCTAAAATTTTAGCTACAAGGATTTCACCTGCTTTGATTGGCAGTGGTAAATAGAGTTTTGTGTCTTGGCTATCATAAAAGACTGTAAACATGGGAGGAAAAGCAGAGACCAATGTTAAAGCCATGAACATTAAAATATAAGTAGTAAACATCCCAGGGAATTTGCTATAGTCATAAATAGCCAAGATAGCACTATAAGTGACACCGAAAAAGAACAAAGCAAGGAGTTGCTGGGTAAGGATACTTTTATAGGCTTGAATTTTTTTCTTAGGATTTTTAGCCTGTTTATTACGGATATTGACAAGATTTTGTGGGTTTGAATAGAGGACATTGACTTTAAAAAGTTCCCAAATTGTTGACCAATTCATTAGGCCTCACCTACCTTTTCGCTGTCGGTTTTACGACCAGCTAGTTCAAGATAAATGGTTTCTAAGTCTTTATCAGGATGATCTGCTTTTAATTCAACTAGAGTACCAACAAAAATTAACTTTCCTTGACGAAGGATACCAATACGATCACAGAGTTGTTCAGCAACCGCTAAAACGTGAGTTGAGAATATGACAGTGTTACCTTGACTGGCGTGTTGTTTCATCATTTCTTTTAAGTCAAATGATGCTTGTGGATCAAGACCAGTCAATGGTTCATCTAAAATCCAAATATCAGGATTTGGCACAAGGGCACCGATAATAATGGCTTTTTGGCGCATACCGTGTGAGTAGCTACTGATTGTCTCAAAGCGGCGATCATAGATGTCAAAAAGATTAGCAAGCTCTTCGATACGTTTTTCAGTCTCTTCATCTGAAACACCATAAATTTTCGCTAAAAAGTGCCAATATTCGTCAGCAGTTAGATTTAAAAAGATATCTGGTGAATCTGGTACATAGGCAATTTTACGCTTAATGTCATCACGGTGTTCAGTTAACTTCATGTTATCGACAGTGATGTCTCCGTAGGTCGGTTCAATGATAGAGGTCAGAGTAGAAATTGTCGTGGTTTTACCAGCGCCATTGTGCCCGATGAGCCCAAAAATTTCCCCATTTTCAATGGTTAAATTAAGGTCACTAAGAGCAAATTTATCTCCATATTGCTTAGAAACATGGTCAAATGTGATCATCCTAAAATCTCCTTTAATCTTTTTGTTTATTATACTACTTTAGTCACACAAAAGTAAAGCCCTTACATGATTTTTTTCACAAAAAGTGATATGATAAAGAAAAAAGGAGGATGACGAATGACAAATACAGTGATGATTACAGGAGCTTCAGCTGGTTTTGGCACGGCGATGGCAGCAAGTTTTATTAACAAAGGTTATCGAGTAATTGGCGCTGCAAGGCGCTTCGAGAAGTTGATGATTTTAAAAGAACAGTATGGGGAGAATTTTTACCCTTTGACGATGGATGTGACAGATTTGACATCTATTGATGCAGCGCTAGCTAGCTTGCCTAGAGAGTGGCGGCAGATTGACATTTTGGTTAATAACGCTGGGCTCGCTCTTGGGCTTGATAAGGCTTATGAGGCTAATTTTTCAGACTGGCAGACCATGATTATGACCAATATCGTAGGTCTGACTTATTTGACACGTCAGATTTTACCTCAAATGGTAGAAAGAAAGTCTGGGCATGTGATCAACATTGGCTCAACTGCTGGAACCTATCCTTACCCAGGTGGTAATGTCTATGGAGCAACTAAGGCTTATGTCAAGCAGTTTAGCCTTGAATTGCGAGCTGATTTGGCAGGGACTAAGGTGCGTGTGACCAATGTTGAACCGGGACTTTGTGGAGGCACGGAGTTTTCTAATGTTCGTTTTAAGGGGGACAATGGCAGAGCAGAAATGCTGTATAAAGGTGCTGACAGCCTTCAGCCAGAAGATATAGCTAATACGGTACTTTGGATTGCAGAGCAACCAGCACATGTCAATATTAACCGCATTGAAATTATGCCAACTTCACAAAGCTTTGGACCACAACCGGTTGAACGTAATTAGGAGGGCAGGGAGTTTGACAAATTTACAAGACCAGTGGAGCTTTTTTAACGAAGTTGAAAAACTTAAAACCATTACACGTCAAAATCAAACCTTGGACAATCGCTTTGAAAATTCGGCAGAGCATTCTTGGCAATTAGCGCTGATGGCTATAACACTACGAGAATATTTTTCAGAACTAGTTAATATGGAAAAAGTGATGCTAATGTTACTCTTGCATGATGTTGGTGAAATTGGAGTAGGAGATACTTCTGTATTTGATGAGATTGGAAAGTTGGACTCTTATGAACGAGAGTTGGCATCAGTAACACAGACCTTTTCTTTTTTACCAATGGAACAAAAAGAATATTATCTAAATGTATGGCAAGAGTTCGAGAAAGGTAATTCGGTTGAGGCTAGATATGCAAGATGTGTTGATGCCATAGCACCGCTGATGAACCATCTTTTAATTGCAGAAAAGGGTGATAATCCAGACGAATTAACCAAAAATCAGGTCTTAGCTAAGAAAGCTTTCATTGAAGCTGAAAGTCCAGATTTGTGGCAATGGGTACTTGATATGATTGATCAAAGTGTCGAAAAAGGATTGTATTTGCCTTAATTAAAATAGAAAAAGAGGTTAGAAAACTAGCCTCTTTAATGATGTTAGTAAGATCGTTTTTACTCCAAACTACTTGCCCAGCTTTTGGCTAAGTGTCGGGAGTAGCTTGAAATGGCAAAATTGATGAGGAAGTAGGTTCCTGCAACGATAGCGTAAAGGGTAAACACTTGTCCTGTTTCAAAGTATTTTCCCATGAGAATTTGACTTTTTCCGAAAAATTCTTGCAGGGCGATTACGGTGTAAAGGAAGGAGGAGTCTTTAATAACCGTGACAAATTGGGAAATAATAGCTGGTAACATTTTCCGAAAGGCTTGGGGGAAAATGATATAAACAAAGATTTGGATATGATTAAATCCTTGAGCGAGTCCTGCCTCTGTTTGTCCAGTAGGAATAGAGTTTAGTCCTCCGCGAATAATTTCTGCTAGCGCAGCTGAGGTAAACACTGTAAATGCGATGATACTTGCTGGTGTTGATTTGACTTGAAAGACTAGAAAGATAATGAAAATCCACAAAAGATTTGGTACATTTCTGACAAACTCAATGTAGATGGTGGCTGGGATGCTCAGCCATTTTTTCTGATGATTACGCATGAGCGCCAAAATGCTACCAAAAAGCGTTGATAAGATAATGGCGCAGAAAGAGATATACAGGGTCAGCCCTAAACCGCTTAATAAAAAGCTTAGGTTGGTTAATGTGAAGATATCAGACATAGCATTCTCCTTTTAGAGGTGATAGGCTTTTTTATTGCCTGCTTCAATGCGTCGCCCCCAACTTGCGATAGGGAAGCACATGATGAAGTAAAGAAGAGCAGCAGAAGCAAAGGCAGGAACGTAGTTTGAGGTATCATAGGCCCAGTTTTTGGCGGTAAACATGACATCTGCTCCAGAAATAATGGCAACTGTTGCCGTATTTTTAATCAGGTTAACCACTTGATTAGTCAGAGGTGGTAAAATAGAGCGAATAGCCTGGGGAAGAATAATCAACCACATCGTTTCTTTTTGAGAAAAGCCCTGCGATAAGGCAGCTTCTGTTTGACCTTTGGGAACGGATTCAATACCAGAGCGAATAACTTCGGCGATATAGGCACCGTGATAAAGTCCGACGCAAATCACGGCTGTAAAAAAAGTATTGATGCGAATTGTGCCATCTGTTATGATGGCTAGTCCATAGTAAAGAAAGACAAAATGGACAAGTAAGGGAGTGTTTTGGAAAACTTCTACGTAAATTCTAGAAAACAAACGAAGAAAAAAAGAACGGTGACGATTAAGCATGGCAAATCCTGTTCCTAATGCCAAAGCTAAAAGAAGTGCACAGGTCGCTATTCCTAAAGTATATAAAAATCCAAGGGCAAATTCATCGAGATAGTCTATGAAACCAGACCAACGTTCCAAGGCCCAAGGACTAAGTTGTGCAGTTGTTAAAGCCATAAATTCTTTCCTTTCTTAGTTAGTTGAATCAGCAGGTGTTAAATTAAATTTATCATAGATTTTTTGCAGACTGCCATCCTTACGCCATTTGTTTAATTGTTCATTGATAAAATCAGTTAAATCAGTGTTTGTTTTTTTCGTTGCAATCCCGTAGGCTTGGGTGTTAAAACCGTCTTTTAGCATACGGTTGCCTTTGTGGACGTAGCCTGATAAGAGTGACTTATCAACTGAAAAAGCGTCGATGCGTTTGGCTTGAAGTGACATGGTTAATTCTGGGTAAGAGCCAAGTTGTACAAATTTAAACGTCAATCCGTTCTCTTCGGCATAGGTTTTCAGGTTTGCCTTAGTAGTTGCTCCTTGAGCGACCCCAATTGTCAGACCATCTAAGTCATCCATAGTGTGGATGTTGCTTTTCTTACGGACCAAAAATCCGATTTGATCATAATAGTAAGGATCTGAAATGCTGAAATTTGCTTGACGCTGTTCCGTAATGGTATAAGTGGCGATAATCACATCAACCTGCCCATTGTCCATAAGAGGTTCCCGTGTTTGAGTGGTTACTGGTGTGTATTCTACTTTAACATCAAGGCTATCAGCTAATTTTTTGGCAATATCAATTTCCATGCCTTCAAACTGATTGTTTTCTGCATTGAGATAACCAAAGTTTGGGACATCTTGTTTGACACCTACACGAAGAAGACCTGATTTTTTTATGGCATCTACCTTTGTAGATTCAGTAGCTGATACAGTTGTTGTCCCAAGACCTACTATGAGGAGGGTTAACAGTGTAAAGATTTTTCCTTTTTTCATATGATAACCTAACCTTTCTTACTGACTTTTTCAGAAGTGTGGTTGATAATCTTGCTGAGGAATTGCTGCGCTCGAGGTTCGTTTGGATGATCAAAAAAGCCATTGACATCAGTTGTATCAACAAGAACAGTCCCTTGGTCCATAAAGATAATGCGGTCAGCAACCTCACGAGCAAACCCCATTTCGTGAGTAACTACAACCATACTCATTCCCTCAGTTGCTAAGTTTTGCATGACTGTCAGAACATCGCCGATAGTTTCTGGGTCTAATGCTGATGTTGGTTCATCAAAAAGAAGGAGTTCTGGTTTCATAGCTAGGCCACGAGCAATGGCAACACGTTGCTTTTGTCCTCCAGATAAGGTGGCAGGATAATAGTCTTTTCGGTCCCACATATTAACATAAGTTAAATATTTTTCAGCTAAGGTTGTGGCTTCTTTGTCAGATAAGCCCAAAACTTTCCTTGGAGCTAACGTTATATTTTCTAACACGTTTTTGTGAGGGTAAAGGTTGAAATGTTGGAAAACCATTCCGACTTCTTTGCGAAGTGCTTGGAGATCTTTCGCTTTTATATTAGAAACTTCATGTCCATTCACAAGGAGATTACCAGAATCAATTGTCTCAAGAGCGTTGATAGTACGGATTAGTGTTGATTTTCCAGAACCTGATGGGCCAAGGAGTACAACGACCTGTCCTTTTTCAATGGATAGGTTAATATCACGCAAAGCGTGATAATCACCGTAGTATTTGTTTACGTCTTTAAATTCAATCAATGCCATAAGACACCTCCTAAAAAATATGTGTTATAAAATATAACATGAGAATAAAGTATCATACTTGGAAATCGCTGTCAAGCATTTACATAGAATTTTTAGAAAATTCTGCGCAATAATATTTTGTGTAACAGAACCTATTAAATATTTTCTCGGCACATTGTCAAGTCAAGTGCAACAAGTTCATGGATAGACTAGGATTCCATTATTTAGGCTGTTTGGGCTAGCCCAAACAGAAATTTTGAAGTTTTGTAATGGTGAAGTCGTCTAGGTCTTTCGTTAATAGCTGAGAGATATTGAGCAAGTTCTTCGTCAGTCAGCGGATTGAGAGATTTCCCTTTAGGGAGAAACTCTCTGAGGAGGCCGTTGAAGTTCTCATTTGAACCTCTTTCATATGATGAATAAGGATGAGCAAAGTAGACTTCAATGTCAGTTAGTTCTGTAAGAGACTAAACTCCGAACCATTATCAGCTGTAATGGAGGCGATAGGGTAACATTTAATCAAGCCTTGGACTGCCTCGTTGATGGTTTTGGCTTCCTTATTAGGCAATTTACAAGCTAAGGCAAACCGTGTCTGACGTTCCACCAAAGTCATG
>NZ_JBHSOJ010000029.1:0-921 GCF_042656225.1 Streptococcus caledonicus | reverse complement strand
ACCAGTTTGAGCTAATTCTCGTTTGAGGGAGTTTAGCTCAGCTGGGAGAGCATCTGCCTTACAAGCAGAGGGTCAGCGGTTCGATCCCGTTAACTCCCATATTATATATTAGCGGGTGTAGTTTAGTGGTAAAACTACAGCCTTCCAAGCTGTTGTCGCGAGTTCGATTCTCGTCACCCGCTTTATTTAGAAATAAATAAAATCCAAGCATTGGCTTGGGCGCGTAGCTCAGGTGGTTAGAGCGCACGCCTGATAAGCGTGAGGTCGGTGGTTCGAGTCCACTCGTGCCCATATTATTATTTTATGGTCCGTTGGTCAAGGGGTTAAGACACCGCCTTTTCACGGCGGTAACACGGGTTCGAATCCCGTACGGACTATATTTTTGGAGGATTACCCAAGTCTGGCTGAAGGGAACGGTCTTGAAAACCGTCAGGCGTGTAAAAGCGTGCGTGGGTTCGAATCCCACATCCTCCTTTATTATTAACGCGGGATGGAGCAGCTAGGTAGCTCGTCGGGCTCATAACCCGAAGGTCGTAGGTTCAAATCCTGCTCCCGCAATATTATTATTTTAGTTGGCTCGGTAGCTCAGTTGGTAGAGCAATGGATTGAAGCTCCATGTGTCGGCGGTTCGATTCCGTCTCGCGCCATTTCTTTTCGCACCCTTAGCTCAATTGGATAGAGTACCTGACTACGAATCAGGCGGTTAGAGGTTCGACTCCTCTAGGGTGCATTTCGGGAAGTAGCTCAGCTTGGTAGAGTACTTGGTTTGGGACCAAGGGGTCGCAGGTTCGAATCCTGTCTTCCCGATGTTTATTTAAAACTGTCTCTAAGGAGAAGTCCATTGAAAACTGAACAAGACGAAGCAAGTGCGGGTTACGGAAGTAACCTGTCAAAGACACAATAAACGGAAAAGCCAGAGAG
>NZ_JBHSOJ010000028.1:9172-63754 GCF_042656225.1 Streptococcus caledonicus | reverse complement strand
AAAAGAAATAGAATTCCTAGGAAATCATTGAACTATCAAACACCATATCAAGTTTTTCTGACTAACTTGAAAATGTCTAACTTAATTTGACAAATGAGGATTTCAAAGACTGTCCATCAATTAAAGCGGAGGTGTCTTTTCCACCAATCAGTATCGGAGACACAACGATATCGACAAAGTCAAATAGCTTTCCACGTAGGAACAATCCATCTACAGTTCCTGCCGACTGTACCGTCAATCTGTCACAGCCATAATCTTTATTTAGAATTTCAAGAGCCTCTTTCAGCGAGATTTGCTCTTGAAGAATAATGTGTAGATTATCCTCTTTTACAGAAAAAGCCAACTGTTTCGGATTGGATGTTATAACCACCGCCTACTTTGAACGTGCGCAGAAATACCTTACACCATTTTCCGTCAGATGGTGATTATCCAACAGTACAAATGATACCGGCATTTTTGATGGGAGCAGCTTTTCACTAATACCAATCTTAGCCTATACTCGACCCGTGTTAAAAGACCATAAGTCCGTGGATTGTTCAATTTCATAGTATTGATGCAACCCTTCCGCTACTCCGGTTATCTTAAGGAAGTCCTTATCTACATCCAATTCGACCGAAGTATCCGTGCTGATTTTGCCGTCAACAGACATCAACATAAATAAAGGTTGTTATCGGTCTGCCCCTTCTTTCATCCTCGATTCTTTTATTTTTTCGGTAGTTTAAATTTAATATTCACATTGCCACCAAGTACACTTACTCCTACCACTAACCCCGCTACAAGGACAGAACTTGCGATTTTTACAATGCCCCTATTAAACTGCCGCTTCTCCGAATCCTTCTTGTCAACCATACGAACCGTTTCTGTTTCCTGCGAACTAATCTCAGTATCCTTTTAGCTTACAGTTTTCAGAATTTCCATTTTTTTCAAGAATGGCTTCTCGTTCCTTGGCACTCAATTCCGGATTATCCAAGCACTTACTTACGTCAGCGTGTACTTTTTCGGCAAAATCATAGAACTGCTTTCGGCTATCTGTCGAGATATCCAATTCCTTATCAGCTGTTGCGTAAACCTGCTTTATGCTCTCATCATCGCTTGAAATTATGTTTCCCAAGATATCCTTGTACTCAGACATGGATGACTGAATGAATTTTACAAACTCAGGAAACTGTGCAATGACTTCTTTTGCAACATCCGACCGTAGTTCACTTGATTTGGACGCGATACTCAAGACGTCTGTTTTCGACAAATTCTTAAAATCTGTCCTTTTCATTATATCAAGTGCCTGTTTTTCAATTGGCGTAATAGTAGTTTCAACGATGAATATAAAGGATATCAATATAATCTGTTCCTAAACGCTTCAAACTCGCCTCTACTTGATTAATAATTGACTTTCGTGATAAACCTTTTATATTTTCCCCTCATGGAGACCATATCCGAAAAACACTTTTGTCGCCATAACAACTTCGTTGTGATCTGCAAAATCATGCAAAGCACGCCCTAAATATTCTTCACTAGTCCCTTTACCATAAACATTTGTAGTGTCAAAAAATTAATTCCCATATCCAAGGCTTTTTTAATAATCACACGTGATTTTTCTTCATCAAGCAACCATTTCCAACGAAAGCTTTGACTGGCATCGCCAAGGCTCATACAAGCACGACAGATTTTTGATACTTCTAATCCAGTATTTCAGAATTTTGTGTATTCCATAATTTCCTCCAACATCATAACAAGGTTTGAATTGAGTTCAAGCAGATAACTTCTTACAGACTAACCACTTTATTTTTTAAAACCAATCTTTGTCCCACATTTAACGCATGTACCCTTTCTGGATTAACAACATCCGTCAATAATTTTTCCGGATTTCCATTAAATGTATTCCAATCAGGAGCATCGACACTTCCCCAGTGAATACAAATTAATTCCGCTTTAGGGTAAGTATTAGCTAATTTAACAGCACCTTCATAAGTAATATGCCAATCATTATCACTAAAATCAAACAGAATAACGGCTGGATCAGGCATATTTAAATGCTCCGGAAGCAAACGTGAATCACTCGGTAACCAGATAGCACCATCTGGCGTATCCATCCAGTAACCCAAATACTCTTCCTCACGCCACTCACGGTACTTATATTTTTCTAATCCATTTTGCCAGTTGTGCTTGGTTGGTGTTGGAGTGACAAGAGTATTGCCTATCGGAAATGGCTGCCCTAGTGAACACTCTTGTGTTGGGTAACCTTTTTCTATCATGACCTCTGAGACATAAGGAGGTGCATAATAAGCTTTAGTAACTGTTTTGATATTTGCCAGAGTCTCAAAACTTAAATGATCACCATCAATATGACTAATCAGTAGACTATCAACCTTTGGAATGGCTGTGCTTTCAATCGGCATATCAATTAGTAAAGGCATATCAAATCCATCTAAAATCGGATCAATTAAAATAATGTGACCGCGACTATTAATTAAGATACTGGCATTACTTAACCAACGAATCTCCGTGTGCGATATAGCCACAAACGCTTCTTGGGTAATTTTTTCTGTTGCAAAAGGCATGGCTTGTCCATGCGAACTATATGATAATTTCATCTCATTTCTCCCTTACCATTTTTCTCCTATAAAAAGCTGAAAATAAACTTATTGTGCTGATCAAAAGAAAGACAACAAGCACTATCAGTGTCGGAAAGTAACTTCCTGTAAAATCATAAATGTAACCAATGATTGAAAAGGCTAAAGCCGCACCCAAGTTCCCCGCGAAGGAAATAATCGGGAATCGTTTCCCATAGGCTTCATCTCCAAAAATATCGCGCGTTACTAACGCTAGTGATACACTGCCTAAGCCATAACAAGATCCAAAAAGAAATGCTGCCAATAATAAGAAAACCGTTAACTGTGTTTGCATCAATAGCAGATTCCCTGAAAGTGCTAGCGCCAGCAGAACAGTTGTTGCTTTTAAGGACCCGAAGCGGTCACTTAAAGCGCCAATCACCAACTTAAAAATAATATTACCTAGCATCCCCATTGATAAAAGGCTAGCTCCTAAGGTCACCGATAACCCAACGCTTGCAGCATATCCTGGTAAATGCTGGGTCATACTCGACATAAATCCGATTAAGCTGGCAAAGACTAATAAAGCTCCTAATGAAAGACCTGTTGACGGATTCTTATCCTGAGACATAATAACTTGATCGTTTTTCAATGATTGTTTTCCATAAGCTTCACTACCTTCATCTTCTGGAGTCATCGTAAAAGGATAAAGAATAGCCGGTAGGCAAAGCAAGCCAATCAGTAGCGCTTCAAAACCATAAGCTCCTCGCCACCCTATATGGACAATAACCTCTGAAAAGATAGGTGAAAATACAGTACCCACTAACCCAGAAAATCCTAACGCAATACTCGTAGCCAACCCGTTTTTTTCTTTAAACCACTGATTAATAATCAACGTGATTGTTACAATTGAAAACATACCTGTTGAAAACCCTCGAATGGCTCCTAAAATATAAAACTGCCATAGATGACTTGAGATAGCCATTAAAGCTGTTCCTAAAACCGCCATAACAACAGAAAAGGTTAAAACTAGTTTTAAAGGATAGCGACTTAGTAAATTTGGTACAAATAAGGCACTAATCGCAGTCACTAAAGAAAATATGGTCATGTGGAAAGCAAAGGCACCTCTTAGCATTCCCAAATCTTCAGAAACCACTGTATAAAAGACTCCTGAGGTGTTAATCGATACTCCAATAGCTGCTGCGGCAAGTCCACATAAAACAGCTAAAACAGTCCAAGCCTTGTGATACCGACGCATCATGTCACCTTCTTTCTTCATTATAGCACTTCTCCATTACTTGCAATGACGTCCTTATACCAATAAAATGATTTTTTAGGCGTTCTTACTAGTGTACCGTTGCCTTCGTCGTCACGGTCAACATAAATAAAACCATAGCGCTTACTCATTTGGCCAGTTGATGCGGCAGTTACGTCAATAATCCCCCAAGTTGTGTATCCCATTAGTTCGACACCATCAATCTCTACAGCATCCTTAAAGGCTTCAATATGCTGGCGCGTGTAATCAATCCGATAATCATCCTCTACATAGCCAGTCTCATTAGGGACATCTTTAGCACCCAAGCCATTTTCCACAATAAAGAGAGGCTTTTGATAACGATTGTAAAGCATATTAAGAGATGATCTAAGCCCAAGAGGATCAATTTGCCAACCCCAGTCTGTTGAAGGGAGATTGGGGTTTTTGATAGATTTAAAAAGATTCCCAGTTGTAGTGGCATAATCCTCATCATACCCGGATACCGTCCGTGAAGAATAGTAAGAGAAAGAGACAAAATCCACAGTATTTTCTTTTAAAATACGCTCATCCTTTGGTTCAACAGATAAGGTGATCTTTTCACGTTCTAATTTCTTGAGAGCATAGCTAGGATAATAACCTCTTGCTTGAACATCAATAAAGAAATATTCCCCATTGTCACGATGAATCGCCTCCAGATAATCC
Organism: Streptococcus caledonicus; assembly: GCF_042656225.1. Taxonomy (NCBI): domain Bacteria; kingdom Bacillati; phylum Bacillota; class Bacilli; order Lactobacillales; family Streptococcaceae; genus Streptococcus; species Streptococcus caledonicus. The sequence goes on along the minus strand of NZ_JBHSOJ010000028.1, from coordinate 59,248 downwards.
TTTGGTCGACAGCTATAAGGGTAGTGACTACCTCCTGCAAGCATACAACCGACTTGATTGTTCTCATCAATATCATGGGCAATTTTAGTTGCCAAAGCTGACGCTACTAATTGATGATGGGCAGCCTGATATTTGAGGGCTTCAATGTCATCTCCCTCTTTAAATATCAAGCCTCCACCAACAAAAGGTTGATGCAGTAAGATATTGATTTCATTGATTGTTAGCCAATACTTGACTAGCCCTTTATAACGCGTAAAAACGGTCTGTGCATAATTGACATAGGCAGTCACCATGCGACGATCTCTCCAACCACCAAATTTTTTAATCAAAGCTACTGGTACATCAAAATGAGCTAAGGTTACCAATGGTTCAATCTGATGCTCTCGTAATTTTTTAAAAATAGCCTCATAAAAACGCAAACCTGCTTCATTAGGCAGTGCATCGTCTCCATTTGGGAAAATGCGTGTCCAAGAAATTGACATCCGATAAGCTTTTAAGCCCATTTGCGCCAATAAATCAATATCCTCCATGTAATGATGGTACATATCAATGGCTTCTTCACTTGGATAGAAATAATCGGAGCGACGTTCTAGATTATCTAAGCTCCCAAAAGCTATGGCTTTGCGATCTTCACCAATTGGCATCAAGTCCGTATTCGTGAGACCTCGACCACCTTCAAAAATACCACCTTCTGCTTGATTAGCAGCTGTCGCACCACCCCATAAAAAATGCGTAGGTAATGTCATCTAATCTTCTCTCCTTCTACTTTAATCAGTTTATCTCCTTATGAATATAAGAAAATAAATAGGTTACACTCTAACTTCGAGGACAAGTTCACCTGTACTTTTTTGACCATCTGCCACTTGATCAATCTGTGAAAAACTTGCCGTATTGGTTACAACCACAGGAATTTGTGTCCCATAACCAGCTTCTGTAATATTATCCAACTCAAAACTAATCAGCTTTTGCCCCTGACTAACATGTTCCCCTTCTGAAACGTAGGTTTCAAAAAATTGTCCATTTAATTCAACCGTATTTAATCCAATATGGATAAGCAGTTCCACACCACTATCCGATACCAAACCAATAGCATGTTTGGTTGGAAATACTGTCATTACTGTTCCATCAAACGGCGCTGTTACTAGTTCACTATCCGGTTCAATCGCGAATCCCTTCCCTAAAGCTTCAGAAGCAAAAACAGGACCTGAAACCTGATTCAAAGGAATCACACGACCTGAGATAGGAGTGACGACAGTTGTATCAGCGATGGTAAGAGTTTTTGTAGCAGGTTCTTCAATGCTAACTTTTTCAAAACGAAGGGACAAGAAATAAGTGATGATTGCAGTTGACACAATCGTAATCCCCATCGCAATTAAAATATTAACGAAGAAAAACATGGTATTATCGCCAATATATAGCAAGACCGCTGGCAAACCTGAAGACCCTGTTGCAAAACGGTGAACTTGCATGATTCCCGCATAAAGTCCTCCTAGGCCTCCACCAGCCATTGAAGCATACAAGGGGTATTTTTTAGGAAGACTCACACCATATAGAATTGGTTCAGTAATCCCCATATATCCTGTAATAGCTCCTGAGGTTGCTATTTGTTTTAATTTTTTATCTTTTGTTCTCATCGCAACAACTGCTGCAGCTGTTGCTTGTGCCATGTTAGAGCAAAGTGCCCCTGGCCCAAAAATACTGTCATATCCAAGTTGAGCCATTTGCATAACTCCCAGGGGGGCTATACCATTATGAATCCCAAACATTACCATTACTGGCAAAAGCCCTCCAATAAGAACCGCTGGTAACCAACTTGCTGTCTCAGACAGGTAAGTAAATACCGTCGCAAGCCCTTGCCCAATTAAAGCACCAATTGGTCCAAGAATAGAGAAAGCTAAAGTTCCCATAATGAGAAAGGTAAGCATGGGGACAAAAACTAATTCTACAGATTTTGGAATTATCCGATTAAGCCATTTTTCAACATACGATTGCACAAAAACAACCAGAATAGCCGGAATAACCGATGACGTATAAGTTGCTAAGGTAAACGGAATCACATTGAAAAATCTGACTGCTTCGCCTGTTGTTACCAAATTAATCCAGTTAGGATGTAACATCATTGCAATCACACCTACTGCTAAAATAGGATTAGCTTTTAATTTCTGAGCCGTTGTAACAGCTAAAATCAATGGTAAGAAATAAAAAACACCATCAGCAAAGGTATTTAACATGACATAGGTTTGAGAAGTGTTATCAATAACTTTGAAAACCATCAAAAGTGCCAAGACAGCCTTTACCATTCCAGCCCCGGAAAGTGCTGGAATCACCGGTTGAAAAGCACCCGCTACGAAATCAATGATTTGTTGCACAAAAGGTGATGTTTCCTGCTCTCCTTCATCCTGAGAAAGTTCCCATAAGATAAAACTCACTTCTTCAAAAACATCCTTAACATGCGTTCCAATAACAACTTGGTGAACACCAGCATTAACCAAATACATACTAACACCATCTAAGTGCTCTAATTCCTCTTTTTGGACAAGTTGCGCTTCTTTTAGTTTAAAGCGTAAACGCGTTTGACAATGGTAAACATCAGCAATATTATTTTTACCACCTAGTTGCGTAATAATGTTCTTTGCCAATTCATGATATTGCTTAGCCATAAAAAATCTCCTTTAAATTACTGCAATCATTTTTGTAATTTCTTACCCTCAGTATATCCCAGCTGTTGGACAAGGGCTAGCTTTTTTGCTAAACTTGGAATACGGTTTCAAAAAAACACTCAAAATAGCCTCAAATCGTGAAATGAAGTGAAATAAGGAGGCGCTATGTTACAAGCGATTAAAGATTATACTGCCAATGGACAAACATCAAAAGCCGTTATTGCAACATTTCTATTAGAAAACTTAGGCACCATTGAACATTTTTCACTGGAAGAACTAGCTACCGCAACCTTTACCTCAAAAGCTAGTTTAGTTCGTTTTGCTCAATCTCTCGGTTACAAAGGATGGACCGATTTTCTCCCTGCTCTGCTATCCGAACGTTATTATTCTGATACGCACTATTCAGATGTTGACCACAATCTTCCTTTTAACGAAGATGATGACCTTGCTTCTATCATCCAAAAAATTGCAACTGTTGAAAAAGAAAGCATTCAAGACACTGCTGATAAGATTAGACCAGAAGATCTCGATAAAGCAGCAGACTTAATCAAAAAAGCCAAACGAGTGGTTCTCTTCGGCCTTAGTCCCAATGAATATTTAGGCTATCTTTTCAGGCGGAAAATGCTCACCATTGGTAAAATTATTGAAATTGGACATTCAGGAGAATTTGGGTTAACAAGTTCGTCGCTCCAAGAAGATGATCTTGCCATTATTATCTCTTATTCTGGTAATTCTGAAACCATGGAGAGCCTTCGCTACATTCCTTTATTAAAAGCCAAGAAGACAAAAATCATTGCCCTAACCAGTGAAAGTGGAGATTTGCTCAAAGAAGCTGCTGACACAACCTTTCTTCTATGTCCCAAAGAAGATAAATTCAAAAAAATTGGAAACTTCTCAACTGAAGAATCCATCTTATTTATTCTTAACACACTATATGCCACCTATTTTAAAAAAGATTTTTTCTCTAATTATGTCAAGAAAGTCAATTTATCCAGTAAGCTAGAACAGGGAAGGTAAACACGCAAAGAGATAATCACTCTCTAAAGAGCTATAAAAGTCAATAAAAAGCCTAAAATCCATCAGTCGGATGCTAGGCTTTTTAGTATTTGGTAATATCTTTTGAATGGCTATCTTTATCTATGATTTTTATCTTGTTGATATTGTTTGTAAAAGCGAACACCACTGACCAACGTAAACGTCAACCAAATCAATCCTAACCAAGTTTTAGCTAACAAAACATTATGAATCGTTAAATAGCTGCCGCAGGCAATCATGACCAGATAAGACCAATAGTTTTTTAGAAATGATACCATCATTAACCTCCTTAAAATAAATTATGACAACTCTTCCGCAATCTTTAAGGCTACATCAAAGAAGCGAAGCAAGTTATCCTCATCATGCCCATCACGCGCATCCCAGCCATTATCCACATCAACATAGTCTGAGGTGTAAAAGAAATGGTAGACATCAGCCGCACGATACTGCGCCCAAGCTGCCACAGAAGCCCATTCCATATCAACCACCTGAGCTCCTGCTGCCATACGACGTTTAACCTTTTCTGGCGTCTCACGGTAAAAGGCATCCGTTGTCCAAGCCTTGGTCTGAGTATGGGGAATATGGTGATTATCCAAAATAGCTGCAAAGTGCTCCATGTGCTCAGTTGAATACCCAATCTCCTCAGAAGTTGGCGCATAGTGATAAGAAATTCCCTCATCACGCAGACTAGACGTCGGTAAAATAATTTTATTGGACTCCAAATCACCATCCAAAACACCACAAGTTCCAAAAATAATAAAGTTTTTAAAGCCAGATACTTTCAACTCTTCCAAGGTTCCAACTAAAGCTGGCCCACCAAGAAGCGCCTTCATCACAGCCACCTTTTTGCCCTTATGCTCATAAATGTACCAAGGATGTTTGCCATTGATATTAGACTTATAACCACCTTGGTAAACACCATCCTGCTCTGTAATTAAACGAAACAAGGTTCCTGAAAAGGGCATGATAATCGTATCACAAATTTCCGTAATCCCAATCTCACCTTTGACCGTTAATAAATCCTCTGGCTCAATCACGGCCTTGGTGTTTTCAAATTCTTCTAGTAGCATAGGCAACCTCCTAAGTGTATTGATTTATTATAAACAAAAGCTCCGAAAATCACAACGACTTTTGGAGCTCTGCTTTATTTTTAATGAGTTGAGACCATTTAGTTAAGGCAATGATATTCCGAAAAAGATTTCCTGATATTATTCTTCTTAAAACCGAAGTCAAAAATAATAATTCTATTTCTCACAATCCTGCTGAACGATGGCTCGCCTCACGCAATTCTTCTAATTTTCTGAGATAATGTTCACGATGATCTTCCAAATCGTGGATGACCTCGTCATCCTTTTTCCCATGGACACGCACAATTTTTGCTGGCATGCCAACAACAGTAACATTAGCTGGTACATCTGCTAGCACAACTGCGGCTGCACCCACTTTAGCATTCTCACCAATTTCAATAGGTCCAATCACCTGAGCGTGTGCCGAAACAAGAGCACCCTTACGCACTGTTGGATGGCGTTTGCCCACATCCTTACCAGTTCCACCGAGAGTTACACCATGATAAAGCATAACACCCTCTTCGACAATTGCTGTTTCTCCGATTACCAATCCAGCCCCATGGTCAATGAAGACTCCTGGCGCTATCTGAGCTCCCGGATGAATTTCAATATGAGTCCAAAAACGCCAAAACTGGCTGTGCATCCGTGCCATTAATCGAAAATTATGATTCCAGAGCCAATGTGACAAACGGTGTGCGGCCAAGGCTTTCAATCCAGGATAGGTTAAGAGAACTTCAAGGCTATTACGAGCCGCTGGATCAAGTTCTTTAACAATATTGATACTTTTTTTCCACCAGCCCATAGTTCCCTCCTACTTAATATCTTCCCACTTCACTAAAATTTGTTTATCATCAAAAGAATCGATCACTATACCAATGGTGTCTGAAATCTCATTTTCTCCGTCTACAGGTGACTTGATATCTTGCAGCGTCCACGCAACCACAATACCATTAGCTTGTTTAAATCGCCCCCCGAAGTCATCCTCACGATACCATTTGGCAAAACTAGTCATATTTGAAAATACTGGAACAAAGCTATTTCCTTCTTGATTTGATAAAGTAGGGAAAAGTCTATCACTAGAGCCATCGGTATTTGGATGTACAAAAACTGGCACTAGGTAATATTTTTCTAGCAAAATTGCTTGGATATTGTTATCTCCCATCACCTGATTAAGGATTGTCGTATAATGATTGACAAAAGCGATTAATTCACTGGATTGAAAAATACTTGAATTTCCCATGTCTCCTTCTTTTTTCAGATTAAAGACGATACCTGAAAGTTGTTTCACGATGACCTCTTCTAGAATGCCAAGCGTTTTTCGTTCACCCCAATGTTGTTCACGAGCGCTAGCTTGTTGCGCTTTAAAGGTTTCAAAATCAGATTCATCTGTAAAAACTGGCGTGACCTTTTTGCCATCAATCTCTAGAGCATACGGTTTATCGCTTGCTAGCACCTCTTGGCCATGAAGCCCCATAACAAAAGACATGATGCTCAAAAAATCAGTTGGATCTGCAATAAAATCACGGAGTTGTTGGTCAAGTTTTCCTAATCCAGTCATCTTAGTCTGCCTTTTCTTCTGTTGAACGAGATTTGGGTTCACGGAAATGTCCGCCTAATCCACCATTATGGTGTAGCTTGCGTTCTTCTTTCCCATTTCCATTGTGCTCTCGGTGACGAGGACGACCGGAACGCTCTTTTTTAGCTTCTTCAGTATAGCCTTCTGGTTTTGGCAGAAGAGCCTTCATAGAGGCATCAATACGGCCTTTTTCGTCAATTTTAATGATTTTAACATCAACTTCATCACCAATCTCTACCAAGTCTTCAACACGATTTGTTCGCGCCCAAGACATTTCTGAGATATGAACAAGCGCATCTGTTTTTTCAAAAAGATTAACAAAAGCACCGAATTTCTCAATACGAACTACTTTAGCATGATAAACTTCATCAATTTTGGCTTCACGTACCAGCCCTGCAATGATTTCTTTGGCACGGTTAATGGCTACTTGGTCGGATGAGAAGATAGATACCAAACCGTCTTCGTCAATGTCAATTTTAACACCTGTCTCGGCGATAATTTTATCAATGGTTTCCCCACCTTTACCGATGACAATTTTAATCTTATCAACATCAATTGTAATGGTATCAATTTTAGGCGCTGTTGGTGCTAATTCTGGACGAGGCTCAGCAATTGTCGCTTCAATCAAGTCAAGAATTTCAAAACGAGCTTTCTTAGCTTGGTCAAGGGCTTCTTCAAGGATTTGAGGCGTAATCCCTTCAATCTTAATATCCATTTGAAGCGCTGTAATACCGTCACGAGTACCCGCAACTTTGAAGTCCATGTCTCCGAAGTGATCTTCAAGACCTTGAATATCTGTCAAGACAGTATAATTTGTTCCATCTGAAATAAGCCCCATCGCAATACCGGCAACTGGTGCTTTGATTGGCACACCACCCGCCATAAGAGCAAGGGTACCTGCACAGATAGAAGCCTGTGACGATGAACCGTTTGATTCAAGCACTTCTGCTACTAAACGAATAGCGTATGGAAATTCTTCAAGACTTGGCAAAACTTGCTCAAGCGCACGTTCGCCGAGAGCTCCGTGACCAATTTCACGACGACCTGCAGCTCCGTAGCGACCTGTTTCACCAACAGAGTATTGTGGGAAATTATAATGGTGAAGGAAACGTTTTTTGTACTCGTCATCTAAACCATCAATAATTTGTGTCTCACCCATCGGAGCAAGGGTCAATACTGACAAGGCTTGAGTCTGACCGCGTGTAAAGAGACCTGAACCATGCACTTTTGGTAGAAAATCAATCTCAGCATCCAGAGGACGGATTTCATCAATACGACGACCATCAGGACGGATTTTGTCTTCGGTAATTAAGCGACGCACTTCAGCATGCTCCATTTGCTCAAGAATCTCTGCCACATCGCGCATGATGCGAGTAAATTCTTCATGCTCAGCAAATTTTTCTTCGTATTCAGCAGTCACACGTTCTTTCACAGCTTCAGTTGCTGCTTCACGCGCCTTTTTCTCTTCAACTTGCACCGCTTGTTGCAAATCAGCATTGTACTTAGCGATGATTTCAGCCTGCAATTCTGGGTCAACTTTAAGAAGCTCTACCTCTGCCTTTTCTTTACCAACAGCCGCTACGATTTCTTCTTGGAAGGCGATCAATTCTTGGATGGCTTTGTGACCAATAAGCAGGGCTTCGAGCATGATGTCTTCTGATAATTCTTTTGCACCAGATTCTACCATGTTAATGGCTTCTTTAGTACCAGCAACTGTCAATTCTAAGAGCGAAGCTTCCTGTTGTGACTTGTCTGGATTGATGATAAATTCACCATTGATATACCCAACCTGCACACCAGCGATTGGACCGTTAAATGGAATGTCTGAGATTGACAAAGCCAATGAACTACCAAACATGGCTGCCATCGGAGCGCTAGCATTTTCATCATAAGAAAGAACCGTGTTAATCACTTGAACTTCGTTACGGAAGCCTTCAGCGAACATTGGGCGAATGGGACGATCAATCAAACGAGCTGTCAAAGTCGCATCTGTTGACGGACGGCCCTCACGCTTCATCCAACCACCAGGGAATTTCCCAGCAGCATACATTTTTTCTTCGTAGTTCACTTGAAGAGGAAAAAAATCACCTGTTGCCATTTTTTTAGACATAACAGCTGCCGTCAATACTGTTGATTCACCATAGCGGACAACTGTCGCACCATTAGCCTGCTTGGCAACTTGACCAATTTCAACCACAAGCGGACGACCCGCAAAAGTTGTTTGAAATACTTGTTTAGACATAAGATACAAAGAGTGTTAAAACCGCGATAGAAAAACAAGAAACTAACGATATGCATTCGCACACAAAAGTCTACCATTTTTCAACGCTTGTAGCCTGCGTTCAAGAACAGACAAACTAAACGGAACACAAGCTAGTAACACCCTCTCCTTTCTTTAAATAATATAGATTCGATACCTCTTGGCTACAAAGGTCAACCATTCCCTACTGACTCACCTTTGTATCAAGCACGTATCTGTTTCATTTTACCATAAAGCAATTTAAAAACCTAGCAGTTATCAACAACCACTAGGCAAAATCTCTTCTTAAAATAAGATTTTATCAAATGGGTGATTTTCAAGCGTCATGTTATCCCAAAACCCATCATTTTCATAACGAGGAATCAAGTGACTATGGAAATGCGTCCCCTCATCCATCAGACGTCCATTATTTGTCGCAAGAGTGACTCCTAAAATAGTAGAACTTCTTTCCATCTTTTCAATCAACTGAGTCTGAAAGGTAAGCATATCTAGCTTCTCATTAACTGATAACTCACTCAGTGACAGGAGATGTTGCTTAGCAATAACCAATAAATGCCCTTCTTGAATAGGATCAATGTCCCAGACTGCAAAAAAGTAATCTGACTCTGCAACCCAACTTTCCTTAGGCAAGTTACAAAAAATACAAGCCATATCTTTCTCCGAAATTATTAACGTCTGCCTCCAAAAAAGAAGTCAACGACAGCAATGACAATAATAGCACCTAAAATTGACGGCAACAAGGCCATTCCTGCAAAGGTTGGTCCCCAATGACCAAACAAGGATTGTCCAACTGATGAACCAATCCAGCCTGCAAACACCTTTGTAAAACACCCCATACGTTCCCCACGATTCGTGATAGAACCTGCAACTGCACCAATAAATAAACCAACTAACATTGACCAAATCATGATAATTCTCCCATCATTTTCTAACTTTTCTTACAAAGTCTATTATCAGTATAGCACATCTCTCCAAGAGGCTGGGAAAAAAAGTATTCTGTCCTCCCCTTTTTATAGTGCTAGTTGTTGGACGTAGTGTGGTTGATTAAAAATTTCCAACTGTATACTTCTTCATTTTCAAGCATCCACCTAAACATAGTTGCGATTTAAAGCCTTGGATACTTGACAAAGTGGTAGAAAAAGGTCTCCCAGACCTTTTCAAGTGGAACGAAAGTTGACAAAGTTAGCAATGAAACCTCCTTCGGAGTATCATTATTGCTTGATTTGAACCTAACTATTACGAGAGATGATTAGCTGTACTTGTTGACTATTCGATAGCGTACAACCTAATCCTTCTTATAGAGAAAGAAACATTTTATCCTCACCACGTTCATTAGTTCATCAATGATATTATAGGATTTAAAACTCTAATTTTGATTTTGAATGAGTATTATTTTTCGTGATTATCCTTAGTAAAATAGCCCTGTCAAAGACAGAGCCATTTTTAGGAGATTTAATATGAAAAAGAAAATTGATGGGTTTCCTATTTCTAGGATAAGAATAGTATAACCCACCAATGTTAAGATAATATAAAGCTTATCTTAATTTTTCCTTAAATATTCGCCCAAACTGACTCAAGGATGTTGGTTTGTTCACGACCTGGTCCTACTGAGAAAGTAGAGATACGAACACCTACCAACTCACCGATACGGCGCACATAGTTGCGGGCATTTTCAGGAAGTTCATCAAGGCTACGAACACCTGTAATATCTTCTTCCCAACCTGGAAGTTCTTCATAGATTGGTTTGCAACGTTTCAATTGCTCCAAGCTTGCTGGATAGTGGTCAATGCGCTCACCATCAAGATCGTAAGCCACACAGATTTTCACGGTTTCAAGACCTGACAAGACATCGATTGAGTTAAGTGACAAGTTTGTGATACCTGACACACGACGGCTATGGCGCATCACCACTGAGTCAAACCAACCCACACGGCGTGGACGACCTGTTGTTGTGCCGTACTCATGACCGATTTCACGAATGCGTTCACCAATCTCATCAAAGAGTTCTGTTGGGAATGGGCCGTCACCAACACGGCTAGTGTAAGCTTTACATACCCCAACAACCTTGTTGATTTTGCTTGGACCAACACCAGAACCAATCGTTACACCTCCTGCAACTGGGTTTGATGAGGTAACAAATGGGTAAGTCCCTTGATCAATATCAAGCATAACCCCTTGCGCACCTTCAAAGAGAACACGTTTTCCAGCATCAAGGGCATCGTTTAAGATTACAGAAGTATCTGTTACGTATTGTTTAATTTGTTGACCATACTCATAGTACTCTTCAAAAATCTCGTCAAATTCAAGCGGTGTGCTGTCATACATTTTCTCGAAAAGACGATTTTTCTCAGCAAGATTTGTTTTCAAACGCTCAGCAAAAATCTCTTTATCAAGCAAATCTGCAATGCGGATACCAACACGCGCAGCCTTATCCATATAAGCTGGGCCAATCCCTTTGATGGTTGTACCAATCTTGTTATCCCCCTTAGCATCTTCTTGAAGTTGGTCCAACTTGATGTGGTATGGCAAAATGACATGGGCACGGTCAGAAATACGAAGATTGTCTGTCGTCACTCCTTCATCGTGAAGATAGTTAATTTCTTTTACTAGAGATTTCGGATTTACGACAACACCGTTACCGATAACTGAGATTTTTTCTGGAAAGAAAATGCCCGATGGGATCAAGTGCAATTTAAACTTTTTGCCGTCAATGACAATGGTATGTCCAGCATTATCGCCACCTTGGTAACGTGCAATCACTTCTGCATCTTGACTGAGAAAGTCAGTGATTTTCCCCTTACCTTCATCACCCCATTGGGTACCAACAACTACTACTGATGTCATAACTAAGATACCTAGGACATTAGGTGCTCCCTAACTTTAGAGTCTACCCATTGTCCAATTCCTTTCAGACTTAAAACTTATGGCAGGAATTTCACCTGCAAGTTTACATATTACATCTCATTATAGCAAAAAACAGACGTTTATTCAAGAAACAGATAATTTTAAAGCAAAAACCAATAAACCCGCTGTAAGTTACTTTGTAGATATACAATAACCGAACTTTTACTTTTTAAAAACCGTTTGGTTGATATAGTTTCCACTTTTATTAAGAGAGAAAGAAAATCTTCTAAATCAAGCTTTGAATAGTCCAAAAATAAGGTATTCTCCGTTTCGGAAATCACATATAGAGCCTTACGTGGAGAACTAAACTTTTCAACAAGATCTTCTACCACTGTCCCGCCTTCACTTCTAACAATGTCATACTTATCTAAACTATCAATAGCATTTGAATCAATCCGTCACTTCCTCCGTGAGTGATTCACTAACTTTAGAGGAAACTCTATAAGTTCCATCCTCTTGTTTTTCCAACCTAATGAAAACATTTTTATTGTCTCTATAATATTCTGTTCGATAAACTAACGAGAGTTCAACGTATTTCAAAGTTCCACTATGATAGCCACTGATAGTAGATTCTTGAGGAAGCCCACCAATTTTAATAACATCCTCATAAGTTGCACCACCTGCCCCTGTATCAGCACTTCCTACAACAAGCTCTGAAAAATTTTCAGCTGTCCAAGAAAGATCTTCCGATGCTTTTTGGATTTGAAATTGGTCATCCGTCATATTATACGTGTTTTTTCCTTTTAAATAGTAGTCATCACCATTTTTATAAAAGGTTAAACTAACTTGTCGTCTATCTTCATAGATATCATAATCATAACATTTATAATCAATAGCTACAGTCTGTTCATCATAAATTAATCTAGCACTTGAGGGATTGCCAAATTTCTCGATAATACTTGACAAACTATCTCCTGTAGCCGTTTGCTTATCGCCTACAACCAATCCTTCATAATCAGTCAAGGTCCAATTAAAAGCAAAATCTTCCTTGCTGGCCACTAAACGGCGTGTAAAAGCATTTTGCAAGTTATCATCATCTTCTTGATAGATACTGATTTCTGATTTCTCTGACCAATCAAAACGATTTAAATTCGATTTCACCGACCAAATCCCACCACCTATTAAAAGAGCAACCCCTAAAAGCAAAGCCCCCTGCTGCACGGACCGCTTACCTTTTAAAAACTCTTGATAAGTTCGTTTTGACTCTTTATCTAGTTCGTTTCTGATAACTTCAAGTTCATGATATCGATTATTTTTCTTTTTTATCGCCATAGTTAATCTCTAAACACTCCATCTTTGGTCACTAGTCGCAATCCCTTATCATCCGTATTTGTAAAGGTCAATGATACTGAGTTAATTGTTGAGGTTGGATCATTATCCTCTTGATAAAAAAGGGTTAGCTGATGAAATTCATTAAATTCAGTTTGAAAAATATCCGTTACTGGGCCATATTGGGCCAAAATCTCTTTAGGCGTCTGATTTAACGAGAGATTATCAACTTTCTCTTTCGTCCATTTAAATGAAAAGTTCTCTGCTGTCGCGATAGGATAAGTATCATCCTTAAGATTCGTATAACTCTTCTGATAGAGACGATAAGTGCCCTCTATAGCCATGAAATACAGATCAACCTTACGATAATCTTCTGGATGGCTATAATGAGCAACAACAATGCTCCTTCCTTGATAGTCCTCAGAGGTGTCATAATTATCTGCTCTACCATGCTGTTTTGTCACTGCTTCTAAACTCGTTGAATCAGCATAGTCCTCGGCCACTTTAAGGTCACGATAATTAGCTACTGTCCAGTCAAAAACTTCTTTTTTCTTAAATCCTTTGATGTGCGAAGCATAATCCGCTCTCTGGATAGACCAAGCTTTATCTCCTTTTTGGTTCATTCCTCCCAAGAGATATCCTATTATTATGAAGAGCATTAAGGCTACTATTCTTATTACAAACTTCCATATCTTTGATACTGGATTATCTAAATCCTTAATTGCCTCATCAATCCCATCAATGATTATCGGGTCCTGTTCTCTTTTTGTCATTCTGCTTTCACCCTAAATTCTCCATCTTTTCGAGACAACCTAAAATCACCTGTTTCGTCTAATCTAAAAAAATCAAAATTCACATAATTTTTACCCTCAAAATCTGAATAATTCAGCGTTAGCGTCAGCTCATCATTGATACCGATACTGTAAATACTACTAGGCGGCCCAAATTGTTTTAGAAACTCTTCAATCTTAACGCCACCAACACCCGAGCCTTCTTCCCCGACCTTGACTGAGTCAAACTCCTCAGCAGTCCAAAAATGCGTCACTTCTCCAACCGTATCTTCATAAGGTATACCATCTAAATCAGTAAAAAACTTATAAGTTAACGTAAATTCTCCATCAAAATCGTTAAAAACCAATACAACATGACTATAACTATCTCCCGTTCCTATCATAGTTCCATAGCTCAATTGCAAAGATTCTTTACTGTCATCTAATGAAATCATTTCCACCCCAGAAGGATTACCAAATTTTTCCAGCACCTCATCAAGACTTGTTTCGGATACCTTCTGATCGTCCCAATCAAGCTTGACAAAGTCATCATAAGTCCAGGCGAATTTTTGTTTATTTCCCTTTGTAATAGAAATATTACGAGCGTATTCCGATAAGGTATCATAACGTTTGATATCTCTAAAGAAAAAGATATACATCACTGCTCCGACTATCATCAAAGGCAAAAAAATACGAAGATAAGTCCATATTGTTCGTAACCGTATTCCTCCCCTTCTTGTATGCTCTACTATGTCCTCAATTTCTTGAACAATTGTTTCAAATTCATCCCGATTTTTAGCCATAATAGCCTCCTCTATTATTATTCATTATAACACACTTTTATCATTCATATACAAGTCACAAAAGTGAGCTAAACCCTCTCTAACTAGCCTTAAAATCTTCTATTCTTTTTTAATTACTCACATTTACTTGCCCCTAATTATTCCAAAATATGATAAAATAAAATTATCTATCATCCCTAATCAGAAAGGATTAGTTATGCCTTCTCAAACACCTCGAAAACCTATAGGTTGGGGCCCGATTATCGGTCTAATAGTTGTTTTTGCTATATTTTCAGAAGATTTGATACCTCTTCTACTATTTATAGGTGCCGGATACGGGGTGTATTACTCCGTTACTCGTAAATCAGCATTAGAAAATAAAAATACCGCCTTGCGTTTGCAAGATCTCAAAGAGACAATCTCACAGTGCGATCGTCAAATTAAATTACTCGAAAGTTATCTTGATGACAAAAATTTCACTCAATACAGTATTCTAGCCAAACAAATTCTTCCAAATCTAGCCACCATTAAAAGTGAAACTGACGCTTTAAAGAGCAAAATAGATTTAAATATCTACAAACGTATCATGAAACGTGCTGGAAATGAAGAAGATAAAATTAATATCCAATTAAGAGCTCTCAATATCTCAACGGACACTTCTTCTACATCTGAACAAGAAGTGGATATCCTGACACGTGCACCAGAAATCGTAACTACTTATCAGAATATCCAACGAGACCACATGGAAATTCTTGAAAAATTAAAGAACGCTGAAAACGCTTCAGAGCTAAAAGCACTTCATGATATCAACATGCAACGATTCAAGGATATTTTGGACGGTTATCTAAAAATCAAAGAAACTCCTAAAAATTATTATAACGCAGATGAACGTTTAGCTCAGGCCAAAACGGCGCTGGAAAAATTTGATAAAAATCTTGACGAAACTCTTCGTCAGCTCAATGAAAGCCAGCTTAGTGATTTTGAAATCAGTCTCAGAATGATGGAAGAAAAAACACAATCCCATAGTTCTGATACTTACTCATAATGAAGAGAGGTACCTAGCATGTCTAACACTTTTAACTTTGACATTGACTCTATTGCTAACAATGCACTCACCAAAACTGATAAAACCACCCAAATTATCGAAGCAGCATCAACTACTACTGGACAAATGGCTTTTTTAGAAAAACTGACGCCTGAACAACAATCAGCTATCCAATCCAAAACTCCTGCCCTAGTTGATAGTTTCATAGCCGACCAAAACACCTTACTTGATTTTGGAACCAGTGCTGTTGAAAATGTCAATGCAACCGTTAACCATATCTTAACTGAGCAGAAAAAATTAGAAATTCCACAGGTTGATGAACTCTTACTCAATGCCAACCGTGAGTTAAATGGTTTTGTTACTAAATATAAAGACGTTAAACCAGCTGAATTAGAAAAAAAAGATAATTTCTTCAGCAAGTGGTTTAAACAAAGTAAAAATACTCTACAAGACTTCTACTTTGATTCTAAATCCTTAGAAGAAAAATTGGACGGTATGGTCGTAACAGTTGTCAAGCAAGAAGATACCCTAGCTCGTAACATTGTTTCTGCCGAAAAACTCATCGAAGATAATACAAAATCTATCGAAAATTTAGTTGGCGTAATTGCCTTCATCGAATCCACTCAAATGGAGTCTGCTAACCGCGCTAGTCGCCTTCAAAATGAAATTGCGACTTTGGATAGCACAACCCCAGAATATCAAATAAAAAGTAATGACCTCGCTCGCATGACAGAAGTTATTAACACCCTTGAGCAACAACATACTGAATACGTCAGCCGACTCTACGTTGCTTGGACAACTACTCCACAGATGCGTAACCTTGTTAAGGTTTCCTCAGATATGCGCCAAAAATTAGGCATGTTACGCCGTAACACGATTCCTACAATGAAGCTCTCTATTGCCCAACTTGGTATGCTTCAACAATCTATCAAGTCAGGCGCTACTGCGGATGCTCTCATCAATGCTAACAACGCTGCGCTTCAAATGCTTGCTGAAACAAGTAAAGAAGCCATCCCATCAGTCGAACGTGCTGCTCAAAGTCCTACCGTTTCGATACAATCCGTTACAGCATTAGCAGAAAGCCTCGTAGCTCAAAACAATGGTATTATCGCAGCAATCGAAAACGGCCGACAACAACGTGCACAATTAGAAACGGCAATTGTCAAATCTGCTGAAACCATCAACGATTCTGTCAAACTCCGTGATGAAAAAATTGTTCAAGCCATTCTCAATGAAGGAAAACAAGTCCAAGAGGAAGTTAAAAAACCAATTGAGGAAGTAACCTCAGAATAATTTCAAAATATCATTTTTCCACTCTAACATTAGCACCATCTCCCACTGAAACGAGGCTCAACAAGGCCTCGTTTTCCATTCTTTGTGGTATAATGGAAACATTATGGATAAACTTATAAAATCAATTTCAACATCTGGTGCTTTCCGTGCCTATGTCCTTGACAGCACAGAAACGGTTAGAACCGCTCAAGAAAAACATCAAACCCTCTCGTCTTCTACGGTCGCACTCGGTCGTACTCTGATTGCTAATCAAATCTTAGCAGCCAACCAAAAAGGCGACAGCAAAATCACTATCAAAGTTATCGGTGACAGTTCCTTTGGCCATATCATTTCAGTTGCTGATACAAAAGGACACGTCAAAGGCTACATCCAAAATACTGGTGTCGATATCAAAAAGACTGCTACTGGTGAAGTTCTAGTCGGTCCTTTCATGGGGAATGGCCATTTTGTCACCATCATCGACTACGGAACAGGAAATCCTTATACTTCTACAACTCCTTTAATTTCGGGAGAAATTGGTGAAGATTTAGCTTACTATATGACCGAATCAGAACAAACTCCATCTGCTGTAGGTCTTAATGTCCTTTTAGACGAAAACGATAAGGTTAAAGTTGCTGGAGGCTTTATGGTACAGGTTTTACCAGGTGCTTCTGAGGAAGAAATTTCTCGATACGAAAAACGTCTTCAAGAAATGCCTGCTATCTCTAGTTTGCTTGACTCTGAAAATCATACAAATGCTCTTCTTACAGCCATTTACGGCGACGATGCGTTTAAAGTTCTTTCAGAAGAAGCTATCGGATTTGCCTGTGATTGTTCTCACGAACGTTTTGAATCTGCTTTGATTACTCTTGGAAAAGCAGAGCTAAAAGCTATGGCTAAAGAAGACCACGGAGCTGAAATCACTTGTCAATTCTGTGGCAGTCACTACCATTTCACCGAAAATGATTTAGAGGAGCTTATCAATGACTAAACTCAGTTCATCCTTTATGATTGGAAATGTTGACATTCCACACCGCACTGTTCTAGCTCCAATGGCAGGAGTTACTAACTCTGCCTTTCGTACCATTGCTAAAGAATTTGGTGCAGGTCTCGTCGTTATGGAAATGATTTCCGAAAAAGGACTTCTTTACAACAACGAAAAGACCCTCCACATGCTCCACATTGATGAAAATGAACATCCAATGTCCATTCAACTATTCGGTGGAGACGCAGAAGGTCTAAAGCGCGCAGCTGATTTCATTCAAAATAATACTAAAGCTGATATCGTTGATATCAATATGGGTTGCCCCGTTAATAAGGTTGTTAAAAATGAAGCTGGCGCTAAATGGCTAAAAGACCCGGACAAGATTTACCACATCGTCAAAGAAGTAACCTCTGTTCTTGATATCCCATTGACTGTCAAAATGCGCACAGGTTGGTCTGATAGCTCTCTAGCAGTTGAAAATGCTCTTGCTGCAGAATCAGCTGGTGTTTCTGCTCTTGCCATGCATGGCCGTACCCGTGAGCAAATGTACACTGGTACCTGTGACCACGAAACTCTTGCCCGTGTTGCCAAAGCCATTACAAAAATTCCATTCATTGGAAATGGTGATGTTAGAAGCGTCCATGATGCGAAATATATGATTGAAGAAATCGGAGTTGATGCGGTGATGATTGGACGCGCAGCTCTTAACAATCCACATCTCTTTACTCAGATTAATCACTTCTTTGAAACAGGCGAAGAACTACCTGATCTTCCATTTACCAAAAAATTAGACATCGCAGAAGAACACCTTCGTCGTCTCGTTAACCTTAAAGGTGAGAAAGTAGCTG
This sequence comes from Streptococcus caledonicus, assembly GCF_042656225.1. Lineage (NCBI taxonomy): Bacteria > Bacillati > Bacillota > Bacilli > Lactobacillales > Streptococcaceae > Streptococcus > Streptococcus caledonicus. The sequence continues at coordinate 40,775 of NZ_JBHSOJ010000028.1, read as the reverse complement.
TCCGTGAATTCCGTGGACTTGCGCCTTACTATCTCCGTGGTACTTCTGGCGCTGCTAAAGTTCGTTCAGCTGTTGCCAAAGCTGAAACTTTCTCAGAAGTCCAAGGGCATTTGGATACCTTGAGATGATTTCCAATTTGCTCACAACACAACAGCATGATAAATAAGAAAGGCTGGGTAAGACTTCAATGATAACTTACCTAGCCTTTGTCATATAATTCTTCCAAAATAGATTTAAACTCATCTGCCAAGCTTCTGAATCTTACTTCCCCATATAATGATAAACACTCGCTTTAATGGTATTGATAAAAGGTAATAAAACGATTACATTAGTTAATAAAACAACTGATAACATCATTTTTGAAACTATCTTTGTAAAACACTTATATTCTCCTTTTTTAACAGAACAATTACCTTTCAATATTCTTCTTTTGATCTATCAGATAATCAGTTAAAAGTATCATCCCATAAAAATACCTTTTTATTATAATTAAAAAGTAACTACTCACAGCCAATGAAAAATATTCCTATAATTTTCCCAAAGAACTACAATCCCCTGAACTCCTTTCTAAAAAGTTATCTTATTTTTTGATACCCTCACTATACACCTAATTTTCTAAAAATAATTATATTTTTACAACATTTTTATGATACAACAAAAGAGTTGATTACCTTTAATCAAGCATGCAATCTAACACTTTAGAATGAGAGTAGGACAAAACCTGGACACTGAAACCAAAAACGAGAGTGAGACAAAAATCGTTAAATCGTCACAAAATGACAATGTCGATTGTCCTCGCTCTCTAGTTTATATGCTTAGGCTGAAACTGTCCACTCCCACATCCGCAAAGCTCCAAAGGTCTAGGAGGTCTGGGAGACCTTTGGAGGTTGGAAATAAGATGAAGAAAGTTCATCACATTCGTATAGGATGGCCGCTAACGATTGCGTGGTACTACGAATGAGTGAGAATAATCCAATAGATTATTTTAAAATAAAGAAGTGTCCAGTTGCAAACTTCCAATCAACCACTGCGTTAATCTGTTATTACCATTAAAAATAGAAGGTTGGGATATTTATGTCCCAACCTCGTTTTTAGATACAATTTATTAGAAAATCAGATTGAATAGTATTATTTTTCTAACCTAAAAATAATTTTATCCCAAACTCCTGATATTTACAAATACTTTTCTTTCAAAGCTGTCATAGTTGTTTCAATAACAGCTAAATTCTGGTTGACTTTGAGAAGAACAATAGCTCCTTGGATAGTTACAATAATCTGCTGAGCTTCTTGGAGGCTTTTTTTCTTTGACCAGTTTGGATGACTGTCATCCAAAACATCTGACAACTTGCTCTGCCATTCTTCCATAAACCCTTGAAGCAATAAACGAAATTCCTCATCCTGTGTTGAAAGCTCCACAATGAGGTTACCTACTGGACAGCCATAAAAAATGTCTCCGTCTTGACTTAAATGAAAATCGTAGACCCAATCTAACATGGCTGAAAGTTTATCTGAAGACGATTTTTCTGATTGGAAAATCCCTTGAAACAATTCTATCCGCCATTGATCTAAAAGCAGTTTAGTTGCGACTACGCCCAACTCCTTCTTCGATGAAAAATAATGATACAGCTGACCTTTCCCTACACCAGATGCAGTTATAATGTCACTGATTGATGTGGCAACATAGCCTTTGAAATATATAAGCTCTTGTGCCTTTAATATAATCATATCTCTTACTGCCATATCAAGTCCTTTCAAGCTAGTTTCATAAGTGTAAGGAGGGGAAATGAAATGTTTTGATTCCTAAATCACATTTTTTACACGTCACTAGAAGCTAATCATTACAATTGTACCAATTGGTAAAGAAATGTCAAGTCTGTCAAATAACTTATGGTATACATATAAGGAATAAGCCTGCGCTATTTTCTAAAGACACATGATTTTGATATACCATTAGCCAACTGATGTAATACCATCTTCAAGTTAATCCTACTAAGAATAGTCTTTCAAGTCATAATCATTTGTCATGAAAGCATCTGACTAAAACAACTAAATACCAAATAAATATTTCAATAAAGTGACATCTTTTATTGATTTTGAAATATTTTTGTAATATAATGTAATCAAAACAACACAATAACCAAGGAGTATCCTCATGAAAATCAGCCCAAAAGCAACTACTAGTGTCCTCCTAACTAGTCTCTTCCTGTTAGGAGCTTGTGGAAAAAAGAAGAGTGAATCTGCCAATAACCAGTACACTGTTCAAAGCAGCAAAGTCGCTACTAAAAAATCTGAAAAATCTTCTTCAACTGCTAAAAGCTCCTCAAAAGCAACTGAGGGAAGCCCAGAAAACACTTTAGCTAGTAGCTTTAGCAATGCAGAAATGCAAGCAACTACCAGCCAGTCTCAGATTTTAAAACCAGCTAATACTAGCTCTTCTATTGATGTTGATGCCCTTATCAATGATGACTTGACAACCATCGTAGGGGATTGGTCTAATGACCTAGGGGAAACGATTACCATCAATCCAGATCGACAAGTAACAAGTACACATCGAACAGCAACACTCCAAATCTCTCCAGGGGAAGCCCGTGACAATTGTTACTTCTCAGGTATTGGAGATCCTACACAATTAGTCGGAGGAGCCGGTTTTATCGTTATTCCAGCTGGAGTTCCAAACCCACATTTTGGAGATGTCACCGATTTTGATCGTATCCTTATTGGACAATCTGTCGCTGCTGATGAACACCCATTTACACGAAATTAAGCAGTAAAATGAAAAGCATAAAATCTCAATTTCTATAAAATATTAAAACCGCTAAGATGAACTCCTAGCGGTTTTATTTGCTTATACAATCTCAAACTTTAATTTACCTTTAGACAAACCAACCTTCAAGGTTTGTCCTTGGACTAGCTCACCAGCTAAGATCAGTTCTGATAACTTATCTTCAACTTCTGTTTGGATAGTTCGACGAAGTGGACGAGCACCCATTTCAATATCATAACCATCTTGTGCCAAATATTTGAGGGCTGCAGGCTGAAATTTTAGGGTGACACCCTTATTCGCCAAAACTTTCACAAGAGGCTGCACCATAATCGTTACAATCTCACGCATATGCGCTTCATCAAGGCTGTGGAAAACAACTTTCTCATCAATACGGTTGATAAACTCTGGACGATAAGCTTTCTTCAATTCTTCAAGAATCCGTTTTTCCATTGCCTGATGATTGTGAGAGATAGCTTGAGCTCCAAATCCAACTGTCTTATCATCACGTAATGCAGTAGCTCCAAGATTTGAGGTCATGATGATAATGGTATTTGAAAAATCAACCTTGCGGCCACGACTATCTGTCAAGACACCGTCATCGAGAACCTGTAACAGCACATTGAAGATATCTGGGTGGGCTTTTTCAACCTCATCAAACAATAACACTGAATAAGGTTTGTTGCGAACTTTCTCAGTTAATTCACCACCCTCATCGTAACCAACATAACCAGGAGGGGCACCATTAAGACGACTCGCCGCAAATTTTTCCATATATTCTGACATGTCAAAACGAATGAGTGCCGATTCATCATTAAACAACACTTCTGCTAACGCTTTGGCTAATTCCGTCTTACCAACTCCAGTTGGTCCTAAGAACATGAAAGAGCCGATTGGACGTTTACCTGTACGAATCCCCGACTGATTACGACGAATAGCACGGCTAATAGCAGACACTGCCGCATCTTGTCCAACCACACGTTTATGGAGCTCTGTCTCCAAGTTCAAGTATTTCTTACTATCTGCTTGGCTTAATTTTTCCACAGGAATACCTGATAAACGGCTAAGAGTCGTTAAAATGTGTTCTTCTGTTACTGAAATTGCTGGACGAACATCATTTTTTTGCGATTCTTTCAATAATTGACCAACGCGTTTTAAATCACCAGCAAGAAGAGCTTCGTCAATTGGGTTAAGAGTCTCTTGGGCTTCTTTTTTAGTCATAATCTGAACAGTGGCGCTAGCCTCATCAAGCAAATCAATCGCCGAATCTGGTAACTGCTTACTGGTTAAATAACGATGCGCAGCTTTAACCGCAGTGACAATAGCTTCATCAGAAATAGAAACATGGTGAAAAGTTTCATAACTTGGTCTAAGTCCCTTTAAAATAGCTACTGCATCAGCTTGACTCGGCTCTTCAATCATAACTTTAGCAAAGCGTCGTGAAAGGGCTGCATCTTTTTCTAGATGTTTCTGATACTCAGACTGAGTAGTGGCTCCAACCATGTGAAGAGTTCCGCGTGAAAGGGCAGGTTTTAAGATATTGGCTGCATCAAGCGTTCCATCAACACCACTACCAGTTCCCATTATCGTATGCAATTCATCAATAAAGAGGATGATTTTACCATCTGTTTCAATGTCTTCGATAATCTGATTCATGCGCTCTTCAAAGTCACCTCTGAAGCGTGTTCCTGCAACAACAGACATCATATCAAGCTCTAAAACTCTCATTTCTTGAAGCTCATATGGAATCTTACCGGTAGCGATTCGTTGCGCAAGCCCGTAAGCTAGAGCTGTTTTTCCGACGCCGGCATCACCAACTAAAACAGGATTATTTTTAGTCTTACGGCTCAGTACCTGAATCATACGAGTGATTTCTTTATCACGTCCAATAACAGGATCTAAAAGCCCTTGTTCTGCCATTGCTGACAAATCTCGCGTAAAATCAGACAATTCTCCTGCAGTTGAAGGTGGCTTCATCATGTCAGAGAAGCTACCGCCTGCTTTAATCTTTTTAGGTTTTCTAAGTCCATGGATAGCTTTTAAATCCTCTTTAGAGATTCCAGCATGACGTTCTAACGTTTTCCTGAGGTCAATCAAACGAAGCGAATTGCCATCATCCTTCACTTTAAATCCAGCTAATTCTAAAATACGGGTTGCTAACAAATCCACATTAACCAAAATCGCAAAAAGAACATGCTCTGTTCCAACTTCATCATTGTTCATGACTTTGGAAATAGCAGAAGCGTACTCTAGAACTTCTCTCAAAGCTTTGGAAGTCGGACGAAGAAGATCACTCCTTTTTATATTATCCTGCGGAGCTTTTCCTATAGCCAAAATAGCTGCCGCTTCATACTCTTCTAAGGAAATTTCTCCCTCATACTCTGCAAAACTTAATCCTGCAACTGAGTCATGCAACATAACCATCCCTAGAAGTACATGCCAGGTCTCCAAATAAGCACTATTATAACGGGCAGCCTGCTCCTGACCTAGGCGGAGAGCTTCCTTCATTTTTAACGAATATTCAACCATACTTATCCTTTTCTATCTAATCTTTGAAGAAGTGTACGAAGTTGTCTCGCGCGAATCTGATTCGCATTAACACCTAGAATCTCATCACTACAAACTCCCAATAAAATATTTCCTTCACGCTCTGTGATGACGCCTTGATCATAGAGAAGTTGCATTAAATCAGCAAATATTTGTTCCGTTGGATTTTGGCAATACTTACTTAGTAAGTCACCTAAAAAATGGTGCTGATCGGAAAAAGCAACCTTAACAATACGGATGTAACCACCGCCACCTCTTTTACTTTCTACCACATAGCCGCGACTTTCTGTAAACCGTGTCTTAATCACATAATTAATTTGGCTAGGAACCACTTGAAATGATTCCGCCAATTGGGAGCGCTGAATCTCTGCAACACCCGTTTGAGCTAGTAGGCGTTTGATATGCTCTTCAATATAATCAGAAGTGTTTTTTAGGACCATAACCCCTCCTTTTACATAATCAATTTAAAACTGAACCGCATTGTTTCTGTGATACTCTTAAAAACAGTTCTATATTTTGACTAATACTGACCTTATTATAGCAAATTTCTAACCATTTTTGAACTATTAGACTTATAGTTGACGAAAAAAAGGAGACTTAGCTCCTTTTATTAACCTAATGCGCATGCTGAAGGAAATTTCGGTTGATCATTTGCTTCTTCCAACAACTTATCATGACACCCTACTGGTAGAATTTCAAAATCTTTGAGTAGAGCAATAGAGTGGTACTGCTGTAAATTTTCATCACACTCTTCACACCAGCGTTGTTCATTAACGTCCCAAAAAGTAGCCAAAAAACTAGATCGACTTTCAAAGCTAGGAAACACCTTTTTTAATCTTTGCAGCAGTTCAAGATACTCTTTCACAGCAACATTAAAATCTTGAAATTCTTGCAAGGAGACAATATCATTCTTCCAATCCTCTAAAAACCACCAGGGTTCAAAATCCCCATATAATTTAATAATTTGATACATAATACATTCCTTATCGTTTGACCTATTATATAAGATTTTTGTCTGTATTGGAAAAGATTTGCTCAGAGAGAACGTATTCCTTAAAATAATCTAAATCTCTGGAAAGAGATACATACCAACAAATACTCTATCTTAGACTTTTCAAATCAAAGCGCAGCTTTTCTTTTGAAAAAATGAATACATTGAAATAATGCTAAAATGCAACATTCTTTATAATACTAATTTAGATTTTTTAGTATTTTTGTTAGCAATTCTCCTAATATGGCGTCGATGCTCCTACGAAATTCCTTCTTCTTGGCAAGGCTAGCTCTCCTCGCTATATCATTTTAAACTCAGACTGAAACCAGCCACCGGACAGTTTGAGTTTACCACTACGGAAAGTGCTAGTTGTGGCGATTTTGCCGCCTGTAAGGAGTGGAGAAAATACCAGTAATGGGAGATTAGGAAACAACTCCATATTGAAAAGAAATGAATTGTAACACTAAGACAATTTATCTTCAACAAGATTACTATTTTAAAGAAAATGCAAAGCATTGCTATAAGATAGAATCAAAAAATGCGAAACTGAAATACAGACATTCTCTTGATGTGGTTATGGCTCAGGTCTTTTCAACATGGAATTACAAGCAACCACAGCGATTTTTGTGGCTAATATGAAATGGATTATGACTCTTATCAATCAAAAATAGGGCAAAGCAAAGAGGAATCTACCCAAATAGTAGGAGATAGATTCCTCTTTTTTTATTTTATTGAAGCTATAAAGACGACTTTTTCAGTGGGTTCGCAAACTTATCCTCTCTTGACGTTAGAATAGTCAATTCACTACAGTTGACAAAGATTCGAAAGCCGTAGCACAGAAATTGAAGTTTCTAGATAATCATCTTCTAGTCTTCTTTGCGACGGAGAAAACCTGCAATCCCAAAGACAGCTAACATAGTTACTCCCACTAGACTTAATGAAGACCCACTGTCACCTGTACTTGGAAGGTTTTGACCAGTTGGAGTTATCGCCGTAGTTGTTTGATTAGGTTTTACTGATGATGGCTCAGTTCCCTTAACTTCTTCATACTCATAGGTAATAACCTGTTTGCCTTCAATTACCTTCCCATTTGACGGAGCATCCCCTTCATTTTTACGAACAGCAACTAATCTATAGATTTTGCCATCTTTCTCAATAAGTTTCGGTGCTTCATCTGTATATGGGGTATCAACCGGAGTATCTTGTGGTTTAACCGTCCGATGGTCTGCAATTTCCGTATCTGTCCCTTTGACGACATACCGAGCAACAACCGAACCTGTCTTCACAACTGGCTGCTCAACAATTGGTTTATACAGGTAAACAACATGCTGAGTTCCTTCAGTAACAGTTCCTTTAGCTGGAGCACCTGTTTCATCTACTTTAACGAGCTCATAGCCTTTAAAGGTTTCTGGAGTTGTTACATAGGCCTCACCAACTCTACCATTACGGATAACATCAGTGGTCTTTCTCAAAACCTTGCCGTCGAGGGTCTTATGCTCAACTGTTACTGTACCGTTCTTTTCAACTACCGTTTCAACCTTTTTGTAGATGTAAGTAACAGTCTTCTCTCCCTCTTCAACTTTACCGTTAGCATCTGCGCCTGTTTCATCAACCTTCACAAAGGTGTAGCCATCGAAGTTACCAACAGAAGTCTGATAGTCTGAGCCAACAGCGCCATCACGAACAACGTCTACTGGTCCTGCAAGGACTGTGCCATCTTCTGTGATGTGACGAACAAGAACACTACCTTTCTTAGTTTCTGGGGTTGGAGTTTCTGCAACCTTTTTGTAGATGTAAGTAACAGTCTTCTCTCCCTCTTCAACTTTACCGTTAGCATCTGCACCTGTTTCGTCAACCTTCACAAAGGTGTAGCCATCGAAGTTACCAACAGAAGTCTGATAGTCTGAGCCAACAGCGCCATCACGAACAACATCTACTGGTCCTGCAAGAACAGTACCATCTTCAGTAATGTGACGAACAAGAACACTACCTTTCTTAGTTTCTGGGGTTGGAGTTTCTGCAACCTTTTTGTAGATGTAAGTAACAGTCTTCTCTCCCTCTTCAACTTTACCGTTAGCATCTGCACCTGTTTCGTCAACCTTCACAAAGGTGTAGCCATCGAAGTTACCAACAGAAGTCTGATAGTCTGAGCCAACAGCGCCATCACGAACAACATCTACTGGTCCTGCAAGAACAGTACCATCTTCAGTAATGTGACGAACAAGAACACTACCTTTCTTAGTTTCTGGGGTTGGTTGGTCAACTTTTGCTACATAGTAGTAGTTAACTTTCTTTGTCGTATTGGCTTCAATCTCACCTGTTTCTTTATCCCCATCGGTGTAAGCATGGGCGCTCGTTTCAGCTGTTACAAGAACATAAGTTTTGCCGTCAACGGTAATTTCTTCTTTTTTCTTAGCTGTTGCATCATAGGTCGAACCAGCTTCACCATCTACTACAAGATCTTCTTTTGTAATGGCGTCATTTGTCAGTACTTGGCCGTCCTTATCAACAATATGGTAATGCACTTCTACATTTCCTTGCTCCGCAACCGGTTGAGGCTCTTCTTTCAACTTGTAAACATAAGTAATAACACGCTCACCTGGAAGAACTTCACCTGAAACAGCATCAATAGCTAATTTAAGAGCATCAATCTTAGAGGAGCGTAAGTTGTTATCAAGTGTTACTTCACCAACATTATAGAAACCTTCTGGAGCTAGAACATATGTCTTATCCCCAACTTTAATTTCAGCTGGTTTTTCATTATTCTCAGTTGCGTCATATTTCGTACCGACAGGTGCATCTTTTGTATCAACAAATTGAGGTTGTAATTGATTCCCATCAGTATCGACATAGTTGACTAAGACAGAGCCTGTTTTTACCTCTGGTTGTTCGATATAGTAATAGTTAACAACCTTTGTTTTGTTCGCCTCAACAAGAGCCTTATCACCATTTTCAGCATCTCCATCAGTATAAGGCTTAGCACTTGTTTCAGTTGTTACAAGAACATAAGTTTTGCCGTCAACAATAATTTCATCTTTTTTCTCATCTGTTGCATCATAGGTCGAACCAGCTTCACCATCTACTACAAGATCTTCTTTCGTAACGGCGTCTTTCGTCAGTACTTTACCATCCTTATCAACAATATGATAATGAACTTCTACGTTTCCTGTTTTTGGAGTATCTGGGATTGGCTCGTACAGGTACACAACATGTTGTGGGTTTTCAGTTACTTTACCTTCGGCTGGAGCACCTACTGGATCTACTCGAACCAACCGATAACCTGGAAATTCCTCAGAGGTTGTACTGTAAGACGTCCCAATAGAAGCATCTTTTTGGACATCTGAAGTAACTTTCAACACTTTCCCATCAACCGTCTTATGCTCAACTGTAACAGAACCTTTTACTTCTTGGTAGACATAAGTAATCGATTTCTCTTTGTCTGCTTCAATTTTTCCTGAAACAGTATCCGTACCAAGTTGTTTTGTTGTGTCTGTCAAATTATTAACTTCAGATACAGTACCTACTGGATACTCACCGGCTGGAGCCAAGCGGTAAATTTTTTCACCAACTTTGATTTCAGTCGGTTTTTCATCTTCACTTTGGGCAGTATCATATTTTGAACCTGCATCCCCATTTTCTGTATCTTTATATGTTGGTTTCAGTTTGATCGTACCGGTAGTATCTGTATAGTTAACGATAACAGAACCTTTTTTTACTTCTTCTAAACGAACTGATAAACGGAAGAGGTCAGCGTTAGAAACTTGTGAGAGGCGACCATTAACAACTGCATAATCTGACCATGCTTTGTTAAAGCCATTAGTTCTTCCATTTCTTGTAAAATCACTCCCTGCTCCAGAAAACATTGAATATGGGGTAGCACTGTGAGAGAGTTTAAAACTCACTTCTGAAACGGTTCCAAGAATACGCACTGAGCCTGTTCCTGCTGGAACCATATCTGGATAACGTCCAGAACCTGTACCACTTGCATCGGCAGGAACCACTGAACGATTGTATGTATTTTTTTCTGCGGCTTCAATTACTGTATCGGTAACTTTTAAATTAGCGCCCGTACTTGCTGCTTCTAAACGGACACCATTTGTCAGCAAAGATAAAATAGTACTATTATAGGATCCACGGCCATTTGTCTCTCTATCCAGATAACCATCTGCCGAACCACCGATACCAGAAACATCTATAATTGGGTTCACAACAGGCTCACTAAATCTAAACGTTATAACTGCTTCCTCACGAGCACCATTAAAATCCCACTGACTCGGATTATTGTAAGGAATAGGCTGTACATAAATCCCTAATGCTGGAGTTGTTGCTGGATTAGGATTGCCGACAAACATATCGGAAGTAGCTCCATAAGAAGACTGATTATCTCCTTCAACTAGATAAGACACTCCCTCTGGAACAGTTCCAAAAGGAGTAATAGTAGCTGTTAGCTTAATCTCTTTCCCTTCTTCATTACGGATAATTGTCTCGGCACCTGTGTAAGCAGTCATAAAATTAGGATCAATGTACTTATTTCCAGAAGAAATTTGATTGTTAAGTGTCCAATTCGTACTGGTCAAATAGGTCGCTTCTGCAGCATATACCACTTGACTATCCGAATTTAGAATTCCCCTTACTTGAACAGCTGTTGTAAACAACAAAGCTCCTACTGTTACAGAAGCAAGTCCTTGTTTGAACTTTCTAAGCCCAAAACGTTCTTTCTTGTTTGTATGAAAATGTTTACCAAACATTTCAATATCTCCTTTTTTTCCAAACTATTTCCCTACATATCAAATGATTGTAGCTTCAATTATCCCCTCAGGGGACTATTTTGTCAAGCTTTTTGACTCTTCATCGCAATAAACACACTAAGAAAACGATTTCCTTTTTAAAAATATTCCCGCGTTGTAAAATGAAGTGCAACAGAAAAGACATGTTCGTCTGATATACTAGAATTCCCCCAACTCAGTATAGAAAGCAGATGAACATGTCCATTAATCTACCAAAAATCAATCTTATTCACACCTCTCAGCCTCTGAACGAGGAGAAATTAGTGCCTATCTCAAGATGGGTAAGAAAACCGCTGAGATTGCTCGCCTTCTAGGTCCTCATCGCTCGACGATCAGTCGTGAAATCAAGCGCGGCAGCGTCACTCAAGTTCAAGATAAGAATGGAAAACTCTTATACTCAAATGTCTACTTTCCAGACAGTGGTCAACGTGTCATGAGACCAATCGACAAAATAGTACTTATTGCAAACTAGGAGATTGTTCCAAGACCTTCTTTAAGAAGTTGGAAAAGACTTTGAAATCCCAACCTCGCTGCCACAGTATCGACACCTTTGTCCAAACCTACAAAGAGGAACATCCGTTTGAAGTCATTCCTTCAACCAAAACAGTGTACCGTTACATCAAAGATGGCCTGTTGACGATTAAACCAATTGATTTACCTAAGATGGTGAGCATCCGAAAACGGTCTAAAGTCACATCTAAGGTCGCAAAGAAAGTCCTAGGAAATTCTATAGAAGAACGTCCTGAGTCAATTAACGACCGTTCTACGTTTGGTCACTGGGAGATTGATCTTGTACTCGGTAAGAAAACCAAGGATGAAGCTGTTGTTATGACCTTGGTAGAACGCCAGACTCGGTTTGCCCTGGCTTGTCAATTGCCGAATAAGCAAGCAGAGCCGATTAACGCTACAGTTAAGGAACTTCTTTTAGAGTATCCTATTCTTTCGATCACGTCGGACAATGGTTCAGAGTTTAGTAAGATGAATCATTTTAATCCCAGCTAATACCATTAGTTATTCTATTTTTTGTCCTAATCTATTTTCAATTTACTATAATATGATCATCTGTGACAATATAGTTCTATCTCCTCTAAGAACTTTTACCCCAAGTGTATGACTTGCCGCCATATTAAAAACAAAAAAAGAGGGAAATCCCTCTTTTCAATCTAAGCTTCCGTAGTCTCTTCAACAACTTCCGCTGATTCTTCAATGATTTCAATTTCATTGACTGCTTGCGGCTCAATATTACGGTAACGTGCCATACCAGTACCTGCTGGGATGATTTTACCGATGATAACATTTTCTTTAAGTCCGAGAAGGTGATCTTTCTTACCTCGAATCGCAGCATCTGTAAGAACTCGAGTTGTTTCTTGGAATGATGCAGCTGACAAGAATGAGTTTGTCTCAAGTGAAGCTTTTGTAATCCCCATAAGGACCGGACGTGAGGTTGCAGGCACACCTCCAGAGATGACGATCTCTTTATTAGCATCTGTGAAATCAGCAATGTCCATTAATGTCCCTGGAAGAAGATCCGTATCACCTGGATCCATAACACGTACTTTACGAAGCATTTGGCGAACCATAACCTCAACGTGTTTATCTCCAATTTCTACCCCTTGGCTACGGTATACTTTTTGTACTTCCGCAAGCAAGTAAGTTTCAACAGATAAGGTATCACGGACTTCAAGCAAACGTTTTGGTTGGATTGACCCCTCTGTAAGAGCCGCACCACGCGCCACTTCATCTCCAACAGCAACTTTCATACGGGCTGTAAATGGTACCACGTACTCACCCATACCAGTTTCACCTTGAACAAAGACTTTCTTCGTACGCGTTGAAGCATCTTCGTCAATTTCAATAACTGTCCCCTTAACTTCAGTAATAACAGCTTCCCCTTTAGGATTACGTGCTTCAAAGATTTCTTGGATACGAGGCAAACCTTGTGTAATATCGGTATTTGAGGCTACACCACCCGTGTGGAAGGTACGCATTGTCAACTGAGTACCCGGCTCACCGATTGATTGCGCAGCAATTGTCCCAACTGCTTCACCAACTTCAACCGCATCACCTGTTGCCAAGTTAATACCATAACAATGGCGACAAACACCGTGACGAGTATTACATGTAAATACAGAACGGATGGTTACTTCTTCCACACCTGCATTAACAATTTCAGCAGCCTTATCTTCAGTGATTAACTTATTAGGGCCAATAATAACAGCACCTGTTTCTGGGTGTTTAACAGTTTTCTTAGTATAACGACCTTGAAGACGCTCTTCGAGTGTTTCTGTAACTTCTTTACCATCAGTAATGGCACGGATAAGAAGACCACGGTCTGTTCCACAGTCATCTTCACGGATGATAACATCTTGAGCAACGTCAACCAAACGACGAGTCAAGTAACCTGAGTCGGCTGTCTTAAGGGCCGTATCCGTCATACCTTTACGTGCACCGTGAGTTGAGAAGAACATTTCCAATACTGACAATCCTTCACGGAAGTTAGACAAGATAGGAAGTTCCATGATGCGTCCATTAGGAGCCGCCATCAAACCACGCATACCCGCAAGTTGCGAGAAGTTTGAAATATTACCACGAGCTCCTGAGTCCATCATCATAACGATTGGGTTCTTAGGATCTTGTGTTTCAATCAAGCGTTTTTCAAGGGCTTCCTTAGCTTCACGCCATGTTGTTGTAACCGCAACATAGCGGTCATCATCTGTCATTAAACCACGACGGAAGGCTTTGTTGATTTGCTCAACTTTTTCGTGAGCTGCTTCAATGATTTCAGCCTTATTATCAATAACTGGGATGTCAGCAATTCCCACAGTCAAACCAGCAAGAGTTGAGTGGTAGTAACCTAGGTCTTTCAAACGGTCAAGGAAGGCTGATGTTTCAGTTGTACGAAGACGTTTGAAGGTTTCTGCAATGATATTACCAAGATTTTTCTTCTTGAATGGTACATTGATTTCCAGGCTATCAATAACTTCTTTAATGTTTTGTCCTGGTTCAAGGAAGTACTTATCAGGTGTTCCTTCTGTCAAGTTAGCATTATTTGGTTCTTGAAGATAAGGAATTTCTGCTGGAATAACGTCGTTAAAGAGAATTTTACCAACAGTTGTCACCATGATTTTGTGAAGTTGATTTGGTTTCCAAGGTTTATTTGGCATGCTATCAACAGCAATACCAACACGTGAGTGCAAATGAACATAACCATTGCGGTAAGCCATTACAGCTTCGTCACGATCTTTGAAAATCATGCCTTCACCTTCACGACCTGCATCTTCCATTGTAAGGTAATAGTTACCAAGTACCATGTCTTGAGATGGAGTGACGACTGGTTTACCATCTTTAGGATTCAAGATGTGCTCCGCAGCAAGCATCAAAAGACGAGCTTCTGCTTGTGCTTCTTCTGAAAGTGGAACATGGATCGCCATTTGGTCTCCGTCAAAGTCGGCATTATAGGCCTCACACACAAGTGGGTGAAGACGAAGGGCTTTACCATCAATAAGAACCGGTTCAAAGGCTTGGATACCCAGACGGTGAAGAGTCGGTGCGCGATTAAGAAGAACAGGGTGTTCTTTAATCACTTCTTCAAGAAGGTCCCAAATACGCTCATCTCCACGTTCTACCATACGTTTTGCAGCTTTAACGTTACCTGCCATATCGCGGGCAACAATTTCACGCATCACAAACGGTTTGAAGAGTTCGATAGCCATTTCTCGTGGCACACCACACTGGTACATCTTAAGAGTTGGACCAACGGCGATAACTGAACGACCTGAGAAGTCAACACGTTTACCGAGCAAGTTTTGACGGAAACGACCTTGTTTACCTTTCAGCATGTGGCTGAGAGATTTAAGAGGACGGCTACCTGGTCCTGTAATTGGACGACCGCGACGACCATTGTCAATAAGAGCGTCAACCGCTTCTTGCAACATACGTTTTTCGTTTTGTACGATGATTCCTGGAGCGTTAAGTTCCAAAAGACGAGCTAAACGGTTGTTACGGTTGATAACACGGCGGTAAAGGTCATTCAAGTCAGATGCCGCAAAACGTCCACCATCCAATTGAACCATTGGACGAAGATCCGGTGGAATAACTGGTAAGATGTTAAGAATCATCCATTCAGGTTTGTTTCCAGATTTATAGAAAGCATCAAGCACATCCAAACGACGAACGGCTTTAACACGTTTTTGACCTGTTGCTGACTTCAACTCTTCTTTAAGCTCTGCGATTTCTTTTGGTAAATCAACGCGTTTAAGAAGATCTTGGATAGCTTCCGCACCCATTTTAGCAACAAATGAACCGCAACCATATTCTTGGAGTTTTTCACGGTATTCACGTTCAGTCAAAAGCGATTTTGGTTCAAGTGGTGTATCCATAGGATCAATTACCACATAGGCCGCAAAATAAATAACTTCTTCAAGAGCACGTGGGCTCATATCAAGCGTAAGCCCCATACGTGATGGAATACCTTTGAAGTACCAAATGTGAGAGATTGGGGCTTTAAGCTCGATATGTCCCATACGTTCACGACGAACTTTTGCACGAGTCACTTCAACGCCACAACGGTCACAGACGATACCTTTATAGCGAATACGTTTGTATTTCCCACACGCACATTCCCAGTCTTTTGTTGGACCAAAGATGACTTCATCAAAAAGTCCCTCACGTTCTGGTTTCAACGTACGGTAGTTGATTGTTTCAGGTTTTTTAACTTCACCATAAGACCATGAACGGACCTTACTTGGTGAGGCTAATGTGATTTGCATAGATTTAAAACGATTTACGTCAACCACTAGTATTACCTTTCTTTTTTCTTTTGTACAAAGCAAAGCTAAGTTCAGACAGAGCATTCAGAGGTTATGGGAGCTCAGAAAAACTAATTTTCTTGAGCTCTTCCTCTACTTTCATTTGTTTTTACAGCCTCAAGCTTTTAATTATATCATTAAAAATCAAGTAGCTCGTTTTCGACTTACGACACTATCTCATTTCCCAGTGTCGGATAAAACAGTCCACTGGACTGTTTTATTCACCTTCAGTTGATGTTTCACCGTTTTCAGCTGCAACTTCTGCTGCTAGGCGAGCTTCTTCTTCAGCTTGTTTTTGACGAAGTTTTTCAAGATCATCAACGTGCATCACGTCATCATCTTCACCTTCATCAAGGTCACGAAGTTCAACTTCATTGTTTTCATCATCAAGAACTCGCATGTCAAGTCCAAGTGATTGCAATTCTTTAACAAGAACTCGGAATGATTCTGGCACACCTGGTTTTGGAATTGGTTTACCTTTTGTGATAGCTTCATAAGCTTTCAAACGTCCATTAACGTCATCTGACTTGTAAGTTAAGATTTCTTGAAGAACATTTGAGGCACCATAAGCTTCAAGGGCCCAAACCTCCATCTCACCGAAACGTTGTCCTCCAAACTGTGCTTTACCTCCAAGTGGCTGTTGCGTAACAAGTGAGTACGGACCTACTGAACGAGCATGAAGTTTATCATCAACCATGTGGTGAAGTTTAATCATGTACATGACACCAACTGATACACGATTATCAAATGGTTCACCTGTACGACCATCGTAAAGAACTGTCTTGGCATCACTATCCATACCAGCTTCACGGACTGTTGACCATAGATCTTCTGAACTTGCACCGTCAAATACTGGTGTCGCAATATGGATTCCCAAGTTACGAGCCGCCATACCAAGGTGAAGTTCCATAACCTGACCGATATTCATACGTGATGGCACCCCTAGTGGGTTCAACATGATATCAACAGGTGTTCCATCTGGCAAATATGGCATGTCTTCAACGGGAACAATACGTGAAACGACACCCTTGTTTCCGTGACGCCCGGCCATCTTATCACCCACCTTGATTTTACGTTTTTGTGCGATGTAAACACGAACAAGCATGTTAACACCTGATTGGAGTTCATCACCATTTGCACGTGTAAAAATTTTGACATCACGTACTACACCATCTCCACCGTGTGGTACACGAAGAGAAGTATCACGAACTTCACGTGATTTATCTCCAAAAATAGCATGGAGAAGACGTTCTTCTGCTGAAAGATCTTTTTCACCTTTAGGTGTTACTTTACCAACTAAGATATCACCTTCCTTAACTTCCGCACCAATGCGAATAATACCCATTTCATCAAGATCTTTAAGGGCTTCTTCACCCACGTTTGGAATTTCACGAGTGATTTCTTCTGGGCCTAGCTTCGTATCGCGTGTTTCTGATTCAAATTCTTCTAAGTGAACAGATGTGTACACATCTTCTTTCACAAGGCGCTCAGACATGATGACCGCATCTTCGAAGTTGTATCCTTCCCAAGTCATGTAGGCAACGATTGGATTTTGACCAAGAGCCATCTCACCATTTTCCATAGAAGGACCATCAGCGATAAAGTCACCTTTTTCAACGATATCACCAACTTTTACAAGAGTACGTTGGTTATAAGCAGTACCTGAGTTTGAACGACGGAATTTTTGAATAGTATAGATATCAAGCGACCCATCTTCACGACGAACCTCAACTTTATCAGCATCTGAGTAAACAACTTTACCATCATGTTGGGCAATGACTGCTGCACCTGAATCGTGTGCAGCTTGATATTCCATACCAGTACCAACATAAGGCGCTTTAGGATCAATCAATGGTACAGCCTGACGTTGCATGTTCGCTCCCATAAGGGCACGGTTAGAGTCATCATTTTCCAAGAACGGAATACATGCTGTCGCAACGGCAACTACCTGTTTAGGTGACACGTCAACGTAGTCAACAATATTTGCTGGGAATTCTTGGTTATTACCTTGATGACGACCCATGACGATTTCTTCAGCAAAAGTACCATCTTCATTAAGTTTTGAATTAGCTTGTGCTACTGTAAACTCATCCTCTTCATCAGCAGTCAACCAAACAATTTCATTGGTTACTTTACCTGTTGCACGATCAACCTTACGGTATGGTGTTTGGATAAAACCATATTTATTGAGATGACCATAGCTTGACAAGTTATTGATCAAACCAATGTTTGGCCCCTCTGGCGTCTCGATTGGACACATACGACCATAGTGCGTGTAGTGAACGTCTCGAACTTCATACCCGGCACGGTCACGTGTCAAACCACCAGGTCCTAAGGCTGACAAACGTCGCTTATGTGACAACTCAGACAATGGATTGTGCTGATCCATGAACTGTGACAACTGTGAAGAACCAAAGAATTCTTTGATTGCAGCCGTTACAGGACGGATATTAATGATTTGTTGAGGTGTCAGGACCTCATTGTCTTGAACTGACATACGCTCACGAACGTTTCGTTCCATACGCGCCAAACCGATACGAAATTGGTTGGCAAGCAACTCACCAACGGCACGGATACGACGGTTCCCAAGGTGGTCGATATCGTCCACTTTACCGATACCTTCTGCAAGGTTAAGGAAGTAAGACATTTCAGCCAAGATATCCGCTGTCGTCAACGCACGGACCTTGTCATCTGGATTAGCATTACCAACGATTGTTACAATACGGTCTGGATCTGTCGGTGCCACAACCTTGAATTTTTGGAGGATAACTGGCTCTGTTACCACTGCAAAATCATTTGGCGTGTAAACAAATTTGTTAAGGTCACCATCAAGGTGTTCTGCAATCGAATCAATCACATCCCGAGTCATGATAGTACCTGCTTCAACAAGAATTTCACCTGTTTCAGCATCAATCAAATTCTCAGCAATGGTTTGGTTCAACAAGCGTGTTTTAACATTGAGTTTTTTATTGATTTTATAACGACCAACAGCTGCCAAATCATAGCGTTTTGGATCAAAGAAACGTGCTGTCAAGAGACTACGTGAGCTATCCGCAGTTTTGGGTTCTCCTGGACGAAGACGCTCGTAAATTTCTTTAAGAGCTTCATCAGTACGTGAATCTGCCGGATTTTTATGAATATCTTTTTCAATGGTATTACGGACAAGTTCACCTTCACCAAAGATATCTAAAATCTCATCATCTCCCGAGAATCCAAGAGCACGCACAAGCGTTGTAAATGGAATTTTACGTGTACGGTCAATACGAGTATAAGCAAGATCTTTTGAATCAGTTTCCAATTCTAACCAAGCTCCACGGTTAGGAATAACTGTCGAACCATAACCAACTTTACCATTTTTATCAACTTTATCATTGAAATAAACACCTGGTGAGCGTACAAGCTGTGAAACAATGATACGTTCACCACCGTTAATGATAAAAGTACCCATTTCAGTCATGAATGGCAAATCACCAAAGAAAACTTCCTGAGTTTTGATTTCTCCAGTTTCTTTATTAACCAAACGGAAGGTTACAAAAAGAGGAACCGAATAGCTCGCATCATGAATGCGCGCTTCTTCTAATGTGTATTTAGGTTCTTTTAATTCGTAACCAACAAATTCTAGCTCCATAGTGTCTGTAAAGTTAGATACTGGAAGTACGTCTTCAAAGACTTCACGTAAGCTATTGTCTAGAAATTCTTGGAACGAGTCGGTTTGAATTTCAATCAAATTTGGTAAATCAAGAACTTCTTTAATTCTTGAAAAACTACGACGGGTACGATGTTTACCGTACTGAACATTATGTCCTGCCAAGTGATTGTTCTCCTTTTTACTATCTGACACGTGACCTTCGGTCACAGGTATTTACAAATCTGAACCAACAGATTGCTTTGTCCTTCTTGTAATTTTCAGAACCTTTAAATCTTTGTGACAACAGTCAAAGTTCTTAAAAATTAGGCACAAAAAGAGCAGCTAAATCTGACTATAAAAGCTGGATTTAACTGCTGTAAGTTTCCTTGGACAATATTTCAAGAAAACAGACGACAAATAATTTCTATATATTTTATCATATTTTCTTGACAGAAGCAACTATTTGGCCTTAAATTCTTTATTAAATTGTTTCTGATTGCCTACTAGTTGTCTGATTGATTACTTTGTCTATTATTATCATCATTATTATTGTTATTATTGTTATTATTATTGTTATTATTGTTATTATTGTTATTATTGTTATTATTGTTGGTGTTATTATTAGTATTATTGTTACTATTGCTTGTCGAGGAGTTTGATTTCTTTTTATTGGAATCATTTGGCATAAAGGTACTCCAAGCCTTAGCATAGTCACTGTCTGTCCCCCCAATCGCAAAACGATAGGTCATACTTGGTGCTCCATTTTTAGCCCAATAACTTGTCGTCGTTTGACCACCAACCGTGAAACTAGTTCCATTTACCAAAACACTTCCAGGTTTCAAACCAGTTGAAGCGAGCACAGTCGATCCAATCACACTTGGATCTAATTCAAAGCGCTTATTGACCTCAAAGACAGATGGATCTGCTTGATGAATGGCACTCGTTAAATGTGCTAAATAAGATGCCATACTTGTCACTCCCGTCCCAGATGCCAGTGGTGTATTATCGTCATGACCTATCCAAGATCCTAAGGAAGCTCCAGGTGTTGTCACAACGAGCCAAGAGTCCGTATAGTCATCTGTCGTTCCGGTTTTACCAGCCCAATCAGCATTCGCAAGTCCTCCATTGACTCCTCGCAACTCACTTAAATAACGCGTTGTGTAACCTGAGGTTAACGGACCTCTTAGCAAATGCATCATAATACTTGCTGTCGCTTTAGAAAATACTTGAACAGGTTTATGTTCATGTTTAAAGATAACAGTACCATCACTGGCAGTCACAGACTCAACAATATAATGTTTTAGATAGGCTCCTCCGTTTGCTAAAGTCTGATAAGCATTAGCTTGTTGCAAAACAGATACCTCAATACCGCCTCCTAGAGGAAGACTCTCTATGCCGTACTCTTTGATATCATATCCCATTTTTTCCATATAAGCTTCTACATCTACACCATTGTCACGTAACATCTTATAGGTCCAAAAAGCTGGGATATTCCATGAAATATTGAGCGCCTCTTGTAAAGTAATCATTTTAGTCCCTAAATCACCAACGTGATAAATCGGTTGTCCACTTGAGTAGGTCGTTGGGTAATTGGAAACAATACTTGCACTTCCCATCAAACCTTCATTGATAGCAATAGCATATGGCAGTAAGGGTTTAATGCTCGATCCTGGTGAACGTAAAGCATCCAAAGCATGGTTATTTTGGTTAGTTGCGTAATTGCGTCCTCCAACAAATCCTAAAATAGCACCTGTATTATTGTCAAGTAGTACATTTCCTACTTGAACTTCGCCTGTACCATCATCAAGTAAATGTCCATAATTAGCAACCGCATTTTGCATAGCATTGTAAATATTTGGTTTAATAGTACTTTTGACCGTATAACCACCTTGTGATAATTCTTGATAGGCTAGTTCTTGATAAAGTTCTTTTGTGGCGTCATTTTTCAGCTCATTCTCAGGTACCTTATCACGTTTGACAAGATAATCATACATAATTTTCTGAGCTTCTTCTAAAACAGCATAATAAAGATAGTCGTGACTATCAGCCATCCTTGCTTCCGGTTGCCTAAAATCTTGTTTTAAGTCATAAGCAAGGTAACTCTCATAATCTGCCTTTGTTAAAATGCCTGCGCGATACATATTGTAGAGAACACTTTTTTGACGAGTAAGCCCCCAAGCCATATCTTCGTCTGATTTAAATGCCCCAGTTGGTAAATAAGGTGAATAGACTATTGGACTCTGTGGCAAACCAGCTAAGAAAGCCGCTTGCGGAATGGTCAAATCTTTCGCAGAGACACCAAATATCCCCTGCGCAGCTTCTTCAATACCAGCAATATTTTGCCCCTTATGATTACGGCCAAAAGGGGAAACATTGAGATAATTTGTCAGAATACCATCCTTGTCCATGTGTCGCTCAAGTTCCAAAGCATAGATAATTTCAGTAGCCTTACGTTTAAAGGTTGGGTCATCTCCTAAGATTTGTTGTTTAATTAACTGCTGCGTTAAAGTTGAGCCCCCGCTTGACTCACCAATCCCAAGAACTGATCCTAAAGTTGCACGAAAAATAGCTTTCGGAACAATCCCTTTATGAGCATTGAAATTTTCATCTTCTGTTGCTACAATCGCATGTTTGACGTTATCAGAAATAGCCGAGCTTTCAACAGGTGACCGTAGTAAATCCGTATCTAACTTTGAAATCAATTGACCATCTGCGTAGGTCATCTGAGAAATCTTCGTCAAATCACTAACTTGTGCTATTAATTCCTGTGAATTTGGAAACTCAACATTATCAATTTGACTAGCTAGATAACCAAGTCCAATTCCCCCACCTAACAAACTTACCAAGGCAAGAATCAAATAAGAGAAATCAACCAAGAGCTTTAACGTTCTCAAAAAAACCAATCCATAATCTTTCCAATTATAGCGTTCAGCTTTTTTTGATGATCGCGATGAATTTTTAGAGTCATTTTTATTTTTCAAACCTTGCCAAAAATCAGCAAACTTCTTTTTCCATTTGTTCATAAAATACCTCATCGTTCATTATATCAAAAAAAGATAGAAATTAACAATTTGCAATGCCGTTCACACACTCTCTAAACGGTTATCAATTCTTTGGATGATACTACATTTTTTTTAGAGATTCAGCAATACCTACTCTGATTCAATAAAAAATGCCAGACAGACTAAACAGACAACCAAATCCTATGTGCCATTTTATCTTCTAAATCATTTAAAATCCTGTATAATTTAACTATCCAAAACTCAGCACAGACTCCCCCAAACCAAATATGTAGAAATAATAGAACACGTTTATTTGACGATTCCAGTATTGACCAACAATAAATCACACAATCGTTGCTTCTCAGCCCGTTTTCCAAAGTTTTTTAAATGTCTATTTGGTGATTTATAGCAGAGCCATCAGCTTCAACATAAGTATCATTTATATACAAAACAACACTTGTGTTACTTGCATTTGTCGCTACAGTTACATCTACAAAATGTCACGCACCTCATAGCAGATTCTGATACAGCATAGCCACCTCCACTTTGAATAAAACCGTAGACAACATAAGAATAGGGCCATCATATTGAAAGTATAAGCTGACAGAATACTATATCACACACATAGCTTTGGCGCATTCTGCTATAGCAAACACACTGGATGCAAAATTATACGTATTTTTTTGCTACTAAAACTACAGTATCGTAGGGGCCATTTATCTGAGCATAGTTAGATCAGGATTTAACTTTTCCCCATATGTTTTCTTATCTAGGACACCCAATTTTTAATCAAGCCCTAAATTTTGGTGGTGATTTCTTGATTTATTTTCATTTCTGCCTATCTTTTCCACATTATTTAGGCAAGACAGTTCATTCTGCGCATAGCATATAAGTTTATCACAGAATATGGCCATTATTTCATAAGATTACGTTAAGAATAGCTAAGCAAACCTTAATAAGCACTGCTATTATCTATTTTTTATAGCACATACTCCCAAGAAAAACACTCAGAAAAAATGCTAAAAACCATTAGCAACATCATCTCCAAATTTTTTCTAGATTTTGTTGCTCAGCTTGCTTATTTTCCTTATTTTTTGATATAATAATCTAAATTTTATAAAATGAGCAAGGTATGATGGACTTTGATGTCTGATTCTTTGTATCTTGATAAAAAGGAGAAAGCCAATGAACATTTTCGAAGAACTCAAAGCACGTGGCCTCGTCTTTCAAACGACAGACGAAGAAGCCCTCGTCAAAGCATTAACAGAAGGGCAAGTATCCTATTATACTGGGTACGACCCAACAGCAGACAGTCTTCACCTTGGTCACTTGGTAGCAATCTTGACGTCACGTCGTTTACAATTAGCAGGGCACAAGCCTTATGCCCTTGTTGGCGGTGCTACTGGTCTTATCGGGGATCCATCTTTCAAAGATGCAGAGCGTAGCCTTCAAACCAAAGACACCGTTGATGGTTGGGTGACTAAAATCCAAGGTCAACTATCACGTTTCCTTGACTTTGAAAACGGCGACAACAAAGCTGAAATGGTCAACAATTACGACTGGTTTGGCTCAGTGAGCTTTATCGACTTCTTACGGGATGTTGGGAAATACTTTACTGTCAACTACATGATGAGTAAAGATTCCGTCAAAAAACGGATTGAAACAGGGATTTCATACACTGAGTTTGCATACCAAATTATGCAAGGCTACGACTTCTACGAACTCAATGACAAGCACAATGTGACCCTCCAAATCGGCGGTTCGGATCAATGGGGCAACATGACTGCTGGTACTGAATTGCTTCGCCGTAAAGCTGATAAAACTGGTCACGTTATGACCGTACCTCTCATCACAGACTCAACTGGTAAAAAATTCGGTAAATCAGAAGGAAACGCCGTTTGGCTCGATGCTGAAAAGACTTCACCTTACGAGATGTACCAGTTCTGGCTCAATGTTATGGATGATGACGCCGTTCGTTTCTTGAAAATTTTCACTTTCCTCTCACTTGATGAAATTGTTGAAATCGAAAAAGAATTTGATGCCGCTCGTCACGAGCGCTTAGCTCAAAAAGTTCTCGCTCGCGAAGTCGTTACCCTTGTTCATGGCGAAGAAGCTTACAAGCAAGCCCTCAATATCACGGAACAACTCTTTGCTGGAAATATTAAAAATCTTTCAGCTAAAGAACTCAAACAAGGTCTCAGCAATGTTCCCAACTATGCTGTCCAGACAGAAGATAACTTGAACATCGTCGAAATCTTGGTAACTGCTGGTATAGTCAACTCCAAACGTCAAGCCCGTGAAGATGTCCAAAACGGTGCCATCTATGTCAATGGCGAACGCATCCAAGACCTTGACTACGTTCTATCCGACACCGATAAAATCGACGGCGAACTCACTGTTATCCGCCGCGGTAAGAAAAAATACTCTGTTTTAACTTATTAACGATTTCAAAAAAACTCAGCGGAATTGATATACTCCCCTTACAGTAGACAGTGAAAAAACAAAAAGTCACTAGAAACGATAAGGGGAGTTTTCCTATGTCAAAAAGAAGCCCAAAATCAGTAGAGGAAAAGTTAGAGATTGTATTGAAATATCAAGAAGGTCAGTCAATTAGACAGTTAATCAAAGAGTACCATATCAGACAATACAATTACGGAATAGATGAGAAAATACCAAACTGATGGTATTGACGGCCTTAAGGAAAATCGTACTTGAAAACACTATTCGTTAGAATTAAAACAAACAACTTATGAACTTTTTATCACAGCATTTTTATAAAGGTCTCACAAAAACGATTTCTAAGAGTAGGATGAGCAGAGCGACATAGGCCACCAAGGCTAGCATTCTCTGAGATGGTTTAAATATAAAAGGATCAAAGCGAGTTGTCAAGAAAATAGCGCAAAGACCACCTCCAACAGCTCCACCAATATGTCCAGCCAAGCTAATACCAGGCATAAAAAGATTAAAAATCAGATTCATCCCCAGCAAGAGTTGATAGTTTTGCCCTACTTGCCTGAGGTAGGGATTGCTGCCAAAATAACCAATGACAGAAATCGCTGCAAAAAGTCCAAATATCGAGGTGGAGGCACCTGCTGATACAGCATCTGGAGTGAAGAACGCAACGAAGACATTTCCCATAATACCTGATAACAAGTATAGCGTTAGAAAGCCCCAAGCTCCCCACCACTGCTCTGCCATTGCCCCAACAAAATAAAGCGATACCATATTCATAATCAAGTGTTCCCAGCCAATATGAATAAAGATTGGTGAGATGAGGCGCCAAAGCTCTGCCGGGTAATGTGTCAAATAGTTCCCATTGACACCACCAGCCTTGAAAATCGCCAAAGCTGTCGTTGACTGGCCCCAATACATCAACTGAATCACAAGAAAATAACCGATAGTTAAAGTCAAGAACGTTGCCATTATAGGATTTTGCTTAAAAATGTGTTGCAGATTTTTCATAAAGTAATCCTTTCACGGGAATATCATATTTTTGTGGTATAAAATAGCTGAGCTGACTAGGATAAATGAGACTGACAGTTTCACCTTGATAATCCTTCAAATAACGGTCGTAATATCCTGCGCCATAACCGATGCGGTAACCCTGATTGTTAAAAACAACACCTGGAACCACCACCAAATCAATCATCTCTTTAGCCACTTCTTGACTACTCTCAGGCTCTGGCACCCCAAAGGAAGAGGTGACTAGCGTCTTCGGGTCGTAGTCAACAAAAATCATTTTGCCTTTTGGATAAGTTTTAGGAATCACAATCCTTTTTCCATCCGCCAAAGCTCTTTCAATCACCAGAGTGGTGTCGTATTCAAAATCAAATGAAAGATAGACTGCTATCGTTGTCGCTGTTTGATAAATCGGTAAACAAAATAAGCGTTCTGCCAATCGTTTATCATAGTGTGATTTCCACTCCCTATCTTGCGACTTTAACATCGTTAATATTGTCGTCCTAAGTTTCTTTTTGTCCATGTTCACATCATATCATGATTTGTTACTTTTTTCATGAAAAATCGTTGTCCCCTTTTTATACAAAACTTATACATCACCTTAGACCAGCTCAAAACCCTTTAAAAGAAGCGTTTTCATCGACTAATTACGACTTTTTGAAGGATTTTAAAAACAAATTTATACAAAAACGAAAAAAAGACATCTTTTAACAACTTTCTCCTTGCATTTCTCTTTTTTAAGACGTAAAATACTGACCGAAGCTATTTATTTTTATAGAAAGGCTTGCGTCAATTGATAATACGCAAGATGCTAATAACCGCAACTATGCAAGATTTAACTAAAGGAAAGCCGATTATTGTTATTCTGCTTTTTACAATTCCCCTGCTAATTGGTAGCTTTTTTCAACTGGCCTATAATTTTGCTGATAGTATGATTGTTGGTCACACTCTCGGAAAAGAGGCTTTTGCTAGTGTGGGGGCAACTGGGAGTATTACCTTTTTAATTTTAGGATTTGCTCAAGGTCTTACCAGTGGCCTGGCTATTGTCATCGCACAAAAATTTGGGGCTAAAGATGCTCTTGGTATTCGACAGAGTTTTGTTCACGGACTATTTTTTGCTTTATTAACCGGCATTATCCTAAGTATCCTATCCCTACTTGGTCTGCACCAACTACTGATATTAATGCAAACACCTAAGAATCTCATTGGACATTCTCAAAACTTTCTAACAGCTATTTTCGGAGGGTTGATTTTTACTATTCTCTTCAACTACCTTTCTAGCGTGCTAAGAAGTCTAGGAGATTCTAAAACACCCCTATATGCCCTCATCATTGCTTGTATTATCAATATCATTCTTGACTTTACTTTCATCCTCAACTTTGGGATGGGGGTCTTCGGTGCAGGACTAGCAACCATTATTGCACAAGCTTTCTCTGTCATTTTCCTTATGATTCATATCAAAAAAGCGGTGCCCCAGCTCCATATCCACAAAAGTGATTGGCGTCTTGATAAGCAAAATTTAAAAGTTCATGCACGGCTAGGTTTTCCAATGGCCTTTCAAGCTAGTATCATAGCACTTGGGGCTATCACCTTACAAGTCGTTTTAAATAAACTAGGGACAAATGCTATCGCAGCGCAGGCTATTGCCGGTAAAACCGACCAACTTGCCATGTTACCAATGATGAATCTAGGGCTTGCTGTCTCAACCTTTACCGCTCAAAATTACGGGGCTAAACAATACCGTCGAATTTTAGAAGGTCTTAAACAATCTCTGGTAATCAATATCATCTGGTCCATTATTTTTGCACTCATCTTAGTAAGTTTCCATGAATTCTTCTCTGGTCTTTTCTTATCAAATGGTAGCAAGGAAGTCTTTGAACTCGCCCTAATTTACTTTATTATCAATGGGGCTTGCTATTGGATATTATCAATCCTTTTCATCCTCCGAAGCTTTATCCAAGGTCTTGGAAAAGGTTTTGTTCCAACCTTAGCAGGTATTATGGAATTAATGATGCGTGCAGGGGTGGCCATTATCGGTATGATTTACTTTGGATTTTACGGCGTCGCTAGTGCAAGTCCTGCGGCTTGGTTAGGAAGTGTTATCATTTTAGCTCCAAGTAGCTTCATTTTGGCTCAAAAATTGCGATATAGCTAAAATTTAGGAAAGTTTTAGATGATTTTTAGTTTTTTTTAATCCTATCTTAATAATAAGACGGTACTATATAAACATCCTAATCACCACTTCCCTAAGTGGTTGGGAAATCTCCTAATTTCCCACTTTTTCATAAATCTCCTGAACAAGCTCCTCACTATGAGGGGCTTGTTCGCGTTTTGTCATTCATTTCATTTCTCAATAGATGATTCCACTTGACCAACAGTCGTTCCATGTTTAAACAAGTACACTTTTTTATTATCACTTACTCTTTAACCAAAAAGTCTTAAAGGCCTTTTGAAGTTAGGCATAATACCGTCCACAGCCGTATAATGGCCACTAACGATGCGAGGTAGTAAAATAGTCCCGTGGACTATTTTAGGTGGCCCCTTAAAAATGAAGAAGTGTCCAGTTATAGGACTTCCCATCTGGTATTATTATAAAAAGAGAAGGTTGAGATATTTTGTCCCAACCTCAGTCTAAATGTAAACAATAAAGTACGGACGGAAGCCATTTTCTTTGAACTCATGACTTCTGTCCTCCCCTCTCTTTATGTAATTTATCTTACTGGACTTTATAGCTCAAAAATGTTGAAATTTCCTCGATGGCAAAAGGCAGAGCTTTTTCATCTGGATTCATTTTGGCATGGTGCAAAGGGTATGGACTGTCAATCCCCAACCAAAACATAACACCAGGGACCTTTTGTAACAAGTAACCGAAATCTTCACCAGTCATAGCTGGTGGACAATCAATCAGATTAACAGCACTACTTTGTCCAAAGAAAGCCATTAGCTCATCAGCTAGTTCAGGTTGATTTTCCACAGGAAGCCAAGCCCCTTGACGGAGTTCGATTTCAACTTCCATGTTAAAACTAGCCGCTACGCCCTGTGCAATGGTCTTGACACGCTCCTGCATGAGTAAGCTCATCTCCTGCGTCAAGGCTCGGATGGTTCCACGAAGACTGGCTGTCTCAGAAATGATATTACTTGTCACCCCTGCGTGCATAGCACCAAAAGTCACAACGCCCCCCTCAATAGGATCAACATTTCGGCTCACAATTGTCTGAACTTGGGTTACAAAATAAGCTGCTGCGACAAGGGCATCATTTGATAAATGTGGAAAAGCTGCATGTCCACCCTTTCCTTTAAAGGTAATATAAACCTCACAGGTCCCAGCAAAAAGGGTCGAACGGTTAGTGGCAATATCACCTACTTTAAAATCAGGTCGGACATGGAGCCCATAAAATTCATCTGGTAACCAATCTTTAAAAGCATCATCTTCATACATGAGCTTAGCTCCACCCAGATTTTCTTCCGCAGGTTGAAATAGGAAAAGCATATTTTCTTTTGGTTGTTGCTCTGCCATTTTTTCCAAAAGCCCTAAAGCAATGGTCATGTGAAAATCGTGGCCGCAGGCATGCATCCGCCCTTCATGCTGACTAGAAAAGGATAAGCCTGTGTTTTCTGTAATCGGAAGACCATCAATATCTGTCCGCCAGCCAATAGTTTTCATCGGAGACGAACCATGTAAAAAGACTAAAATCCCTGTTCTCCAAAGACGGTGCTCCACAAATGATTTGCCAGCCGTGATTTCGGCAATGCGTTCTAGCAAATAAGCCTGTGTCTTGTATTCTTCCAAACCAATCTCAGGAATTTGATGTAAGTCACGACGTGTTTTAATTAAATCTAACATATTATCTCCTTAAGGGAAAAGGCTGAGCTACCTCAACCTTTTTAGTTATTACAAATTTCTAAGAGCGTCTTCAAGCGCTGTTTTTTGTTGCGTTTGTGCATCAATTTCTTTGATAACACGTGCAGGAACGCCTGCTACAACAACATTTTCTGGCACATCTTGAGTGACAATAGCGCCTGCAGCTACCACTGAACCACTACCAACTTGCACTCCCTCGATAACTACAGCATTTGCTCCGACAAGCACATTGTCACCAATACGAACAGGCTCAGCAGAAGCAGGCTCAATCACACCAGCAAGGACTGCACCAGCACCGATATGACTATTTTTACCAACCGTTGCACGACCACCTAGAATCGCTCCCATATCAATCATGGTTCCCTCACCAATCTCAGCACCAATATTGATAACAGCCCCCATCATGATAACCGCATTATCACCAATGGTCACCTGGTCACGGATAATGGCACCTGGTTCAATACGAGCATTGATATTCCGTTTGTCAAGCAATGGCACAGCTGAATTACGACCATCTTGCTCAACCACATAGTCTTTATTTTCAGTCAAGTTCGCAAGTAGTGGCTCAATATCCTTCCAATCACCAAAAAGAACATTACCAAGTTTAGTCACCTCAGCAGGAATAGCTCCCGCCAATTCACCTTCAAACGTTACCTTTACAGTCGTTTTTTTCACAGCATTTCCAATAAAAGCAATAATTTCCTGAGCAGACATTTTTTGCGCTGTCATCATCAATCTCCTTTGTCCTTAAACTATAAGCCCTATTATAACAGAATTTTCTGAAATTTCTAGTTAAAAGATAAAAAGCCCAAAAGGGGACCTAAAATGAATTATTATAGATTTATTTTAGCAGTTTGAACCTGCAACTGAATTCAGTTACATTTGCGTCATCCTATGGTACATCAAAAACAACACGAAACGATAATTACCTTAAAATTGATCTCATCTTTTCAAGGTAACTGTTGAACATAGTAACCTGCATAGTGAGACATATTATAGGCAATGTAAAGTTTTCCAACACCCCAAAGAATGAGGCAGGAAACCATTAGAATAAGTATGGTTAGTAGTTTTTTCATCTTCGTTTTCCTTTAGATTTAGGCTTCGCAGAAGTTTTAGGTTTTATTGAAGTAGAGGTATCCTTAATCTTGTTTATAACATCCCAGATTGTCAAATTAAGCTAGACATTTTATGTAACTCAGAAAAACTTGATAAGGTGTTTGATAGTTTAGTGATTTCCTAGGAATGTTATTTCGTCTATCAGCTATAGCTGATAACACTTTTTGAGACAAGCCATTAAAATCCATTTGTTTAGGTAGTCCATGACGTCTTAATAACCCATTTGAGTGTCCATTTAATCCAGGTTGCCCAGGGCAACCTGGATCCGCAAAGAAAATATCAATATCGTGTTGGTTAGAAATCGTCTTCCAATTACTGAACTCTTTCCCACAATCAAAGGTCATTGATTTAAAGAGATGTTTTGGAAATCTTGAGAGCCATCTAGTTAGTGCTTGTTCAATATCACTAGCTTTTCGCCCCTTTGTTCGAAGCGTGATAATAGCTTTAGACTGCTTCTCTACCAATGTGATAACAACACTTTTGTGGTTTTTACCAACAATAGTATCACCTTCAAGATGGCCAAACTCACTATCAAATTCTGGATAGACTTTCGAACGCTCACGGATATCCCTCCGAAAACCTTGCTTGCCACGTTTTTCGGCCTTACCATTCGGTTTGCGATTTCCCTTCCATGGGAAATCG
>NZ_JBHSOJ010000028.1:0-9019 GCF_042656225.1 Streptococcus caledonicus | reverse complement strand
GTCGCGATTTAAATGCATTGGGATAAATGTTTGTTCATTTTGAGTGAGTTGGGTTTTACGACGACCACAACGCTGCTTGTTAGCTTTGTAGTGTTCATAGGAATCATAGGCAGTATGTCCAGCCTTAAAATAAGCAATAATCTTATAAATAGTTTGTTTTGATCTTTTGAGAGAGTGACAAATAGCGCTAACTGCCATTCCTTCTTGGTAGTTAGCCTCTATCATTACAAGCTCGTTTGTGGTAAGATGAGTGTAGGTCATTTATGTTAGTTCCTCTCAGAAAAATGTGGTGTTTATCTGAGACTAACATAAATGGCTTTTTTCTGTCTCGCTTAATTTGACAAATTGGGAATCTAAAATATACTAAAAATCCCTCCTCAAAAAAGGAGAGATTAGCCTTAATTATAGACGTGCGTTAAGTTCTGCTGAAAGCTCTTCAAAACCTGGTTTTCCAAGGAGGGCAAACATGTTTTTCTTGTAAGCTTCAACACCAGGTTGGTCAAATGGGTTAACACCGTTGAGGTAACCTGATAAAGCAATGGCAAGCTCGAAGAAGTAGATGATATAGCCCAAGGTGAATTCGTCTTGCGCTGGCAAAGTCACAAACATGTTTGGTACATCACCATCTGTGTGTGCAAGAAGAACACCGTCTGTTGCTTTCTTGTTAACAAAGTCAACGTCTTTACCTTGGAGGTAGCCAAGGCCATCAAGGTCTTCAGCAAGTTCTGGAATAATCACGTTTTTGCGTGGTTTGTCAACACGGATAGCTGTTTCAAAGATGATACGAGCACCTTCTTGGATGTATTGACCAAGTGAGTGAAGGTCAGCTGAGAAGTTCGCTGATGATGGGTAAATTCCTTTTTGGTCTTTTCCTTCTGATTCACCTGCCAATTGTTTCCACCATTCTGCGAAGTATTGAAGAGATGGCTCATAGTTGACCAAGATCTCAGTTGAGTAACCTTTACGGTAAAGCACGTTACGAACTGCTGCGTATTGGTAAGCTTCGTTTTCAGAGATTTTATCTGATGAATAAGCTGTGCGTGCTGCTGCAGCACCTTCCATAAGGGCTGTTATATCAGCACCTGATGCAGCGATTGGAAGAAGTCCTACTGCTGTCAAGACTGAGAAACGGCCACCGATGTCATCTGGAACCACAAATGTTTCCCAACCATTAGCGTCAGCTTCAACTTTAACAGCACCTTTAGCTTTATCAGTTGTCGCATAGATACGTTTGTTTGCTTCTTCTTGACCGTATTTTTTTACCAAAAGCTCTTTGAAGACGCGGAAAGCAATCGCAGGCTCAGTTGTTGTACCTGATTTTGAAATCACGTTAACTGAGAACTCTTTATCTTGAACATACTCAACCAAGTCAGCAAGGTAAGTTGATGAGATTGAGTTTCCAGCATAAAGGATTTGTGGAGCTTTGCGCTCCTCAGCTGTTTGAAGGTTTACAAAGTGATTGCTTAAGAAATCAATGGCTGCGCGCGCACCGAGGTAAGATCCTCCGATACCGATAACAACCAAGACTTCTGAATCTGACTTGATTTTTTCAGCAGCTGCTTGAATACGAGCAAACTCTTCACGGTCGTAGTTTTCAGGAAGATCACTCCAACCAAGAAAGTCTGAACCAGGACCAGTACCTTCACGCAATAATTTGTCTGCTGCTGAGACTTGTCCTTGCAAATAGTCAATCTCATGTTGACCAGCAAATTTTTCTAAAACTTTTGAGTAATCAAATGTAATATGTGTCATTAGCTTCTCCTCTTAAATATCTAAAATCTTGTACTATGATATCGTTTTATGACGCATTTTTCAATCATTTTCTTATATATCGATAACTTTCATATTTATTTTCACATTTTCAGAAATATTTCAGAAAATCATATTGATGATTTAATCACTTCTACACGCGTTATTTTCCCATCTTTAATGCTATCAATCCGCAAAGCGACCTCTGTAAAGTAAACTGACGCACCTACGGCTACTGTTTTTTCTTCTGCTTCTAAGTGGCGTACCATAAAGTCACGAAGTAATTCTCCTTTTTCATTGGGTTTAAGATTCACTTTGGCAATCACATTTACCAGGCGAACTTTTTGACTCCCACGTACAATAATGCTACTAGCATCATCAAAACTGATAAAAAGATACTTGCGTGTGGCAAACAGCGCAGCTATTGCCAAAACACTTAGAAGCGTATCTAGTGCCGAACCATGCGAAATCACAAGTTGCCGCGCTACTGCAAAGAGCAAGACCTCAACAATGGTCCCTGACGTATGTTTACTAAGCATCTTAATCAGCTCAACACCAATGGCAATGGACATGGCTTGATTAAGAAAATTTTGCAGATAGTCTCCAATGCTTGCACTACTATTAAAAATAGACATTAGATCAACGAAAAGACGTCCCGTTAAAGCCAAAAGAACCAATACAAGAATCAGAGAAATCAAAATTTCAACGTAGAAAGATAATTCATAAAGAGTAGTTTGTAAAAATTTTCGCATTGTTTTTCCCTTTAGTACTTGATATTCTCATTTTACCCTATTATAACCAAATTAGCGAGTGAGATGGTAATCAAAATCAAGACTTATAACATGAATAAAATAGATATGGCCTTATTCATTTTTACAAACATGCATTAGCAATTTTAAAAGCTTATTATGTTTATTCAAAATTACTGTCTAATTTTTCTAAGCTCCTCCATTTGACGATGATAAACGTGACATTTATTATTCTAACTAAGTATAAAAACAAATATTTCCATCTAATAATTCACAGCTTATCCGATTAGTTTATTATTAGACTAGTTCGAATACAGAAAATTATTTTTCTTAGCCTCCCTCAGTAACGAGAGATTCTAAAAGGTCGAGGTATCTTTTTAGGTTGGAAATAAGCTGACAAAATCAGTTTTAGCAATCTTTCTTGTGCCCTACCGCTGACAGAGATCAACACTATGATGAAAGACACAACCATCGTATTTACTGCGCTTAACATTTAAAATAATAACTATTACCATCACGAGTGCTTGCCGTACTCAAACGATTATTTTTTACCATATAACTGTTAATCAACTTTTGGTTTTAAATTTAGCCATAAAATCAAGTTATTACTGATGCATCACTGAAAAAGAAAATAATTTCCGAACAAAAACTATTAATTATCTCATTTTGACAAAAAGATTAAATGTAAACTTTTTTGAAAAAACTGAAAATATATGCGTATTTCCCTTCTTCTATAACTTCAATTTTTACCAGTTTATGTTTGAAATATGGTATCTTATATTGTATAATTGAAGCATAAAAAGAAACTATATACTGGAGATTTATCAATGAAAAAATTACAACCCAACCGAAAAAAACACGAACGCTTATCATTATTAGGTGTCGGAACTATAGCAACAGTATTGACATTGGGAGCATTTGTACTAACCGGAGAACAAGCCAAAGCCAATACGATAACTTCTGAAAGCTCTGCTATACCTACACCAAGCGAAGCTACTCCTGATACTAATTCTCAAGCAGAGACGGCAACACCTGCTGAAGCTGGTAATTTACAAGATGAAACCTACCGCTCAGAATTGACAGAAGCAACAAAAGAATTAGTTACAGCAGAAGTGCAACTTGATTATCTTAATAATACATACGAACCTGCTTTAGAAGAGGTCAAAAACTCTCTTAGCGAGTTAACTTCAAAATCAGAAACGGATTATAAAGTTGCAACCGAAACCCCTAATGCTACTGACAGTGATAAAAAGATTACTGAATTAATGGTATCATATGCCTATGGTGCCAATGCTGGATTCCAACAACTCTGGGATTACTACCATTTTACTAAAGATTCTAGCAAAGCAGAACTGCAAGCAATTATTGATAAATACGAAGAGGAAGCTGATCCAAAGGCCTTACTTTCTCCAGAAGAAGAGCTATTTATCTTAGAAGTTGGTAAACAAACAATCTTAGATATGCAAGCTGATAATGTAGCCACCAAAGCCAAGCGTGATACATTAACACAAGAAGCTTTTGAAAAATACTCCGAAGGACTTAAAAATCCTAATATTGCCTTCGAGGACTTAAAGACATTAGCATTTATTGCTGGACAATATATGGGAAATAACTTTGTTCCTGCTCTTGAGTATGATTTTACAGAACTTGATGCTCGTATCACAGATTTAAAAGCTCAATTAAATCCTGCGACTCAACCCCCAGTTCCAACAACGCCAACAGCTCCAGTAACTCCAACGAATCTAGAAAAAGTTTCATCAACAAGTCATACTAAAGCGACACCTACAAGTCATACTGTACAAAACACCAAGTCTTCTCCGACTCTTCCAACAACAGGTGATCAAAGTGCTACTCCCCAACTGATTGTCGGCATTGTTAGCATGGGATTATCAGGTATATTACTCAACAGACGTCGTCGTAACATGAATTAATCTAATTACAAAATAACTTCAAGAACACACCGTAATTTATTTTCTGCCTTGGTATTATTCAAGACGAGAAAATTACGGTGTGATTTTCATTAAGTAAAATCTTATTTAAGAGAAATTGTCCTAGTGTTACAATTCCTTTCAATATCTGGTTGCTTCATAATGTCCTCTTACCAGTATTGTCTACAATCATTTTGAGCAATGAAGCGCCATAACCAGTATTTTATTTGGTCATGAAGCAGGGAGGAATGAAGGAAATTTTAAGCACCCATACTACATTAGAACAAATGCTAGTAAAAATGATAGTAAATAACAGTATAAATACCTTTTTCCTCGTCGTGCCTCCCTAAAAATAAAGCTCAAATAAATTATGAACGTCATGTAGTTCAAAATATCTACAAATCAAAAATCTAACCTGCGTAGCAAGCAGATTAGATCTTCATTTATTATTTTACCGTTGTTAACAAGTAGTCTCCCGCATTCAAGTTATATTCTTGAGTAGTCAGGATGTCATCAAAATCGCCTGTATTGGTTACAATGATTGGTGTGATAACAGGTAAACCTGCCGCACGAATCGTATCAAGGTCAAATTGAAGCAATTGTTGGCCTGCTTCTACTTTATCACCAACAGCAACAAATGACTTGAAGCCTTTACCTGCTAGAGAAACTGTATCCATACCAATGTGGATAAGGATTTCAGCACCATTTTCAGTGCGAAGACCGATGGCGTGACCTGTTGGGAAAAGAAGAGTTACTTCTGCCTTAGCAGGTGCTACTACTGTACCATCTGTTGGATCAATCGCAATCCCTTTCCCCATTGCTCCTGAAGCAAATACTTGATCAGGAACATCAGTAAGCGCAACACGTCTACCGATAAGTGGGCTAGCAATGATTTCTTGTTGAACTTCTTTAAGCTCTGCTACTGGTTCAACGGTCTCAGTTTTTGCAGGCGCAACTTCTGGCCCACCATAAAGGTAAGGAACTGGAGCAACCATTTGGATAGCAAATGAAATAAGAATTGCTGCTACTGAGAAGCCAATGAGAATAAACATTGGTGTCATTCCCTCGGTTGGGCTAACATAACCAGGGTACATAAAGATTCCTAATGCGCCCATTGCGTAGTTCTTAAGATCAAAGAATGATAATCCTGCACCAATCAAACCTGATACCGCACATGAAATGTAGAATGGGGTTTTCATTGGAAGAGTGATACCATAAATTGCTGGTTCTGTCACACCAAAGATTGATGAAATAAGTGCTGGAACAGTAAGAGTTTTAACTTTTTCTTCTTTAGATTTCAATAAGATTGCTGCCAAAACACCTGTCTGAGTAAAGTTAGGAAGGGCAGCTGCAATAAGAATATTTGACCATCCGTTTTGTGAAAATTGTAAGATTGCAAGTGGCACCAAAGCCCAGTGGAGCCCGAACATTACCAATACTTGCCACAATGTACCAAGCAAGATTCCATAGACAATAGGGCTGAAGTTCATAACAGAAGTAAATGCTACTGAAAGTAAATCAGAAGCTATATTAGCAACCGGCCCAACAGCTAAGAAAGTCAATGGAACTGTTAGAATAATTGTCACAAAAGGAACAACGAAAACTTTAACCACATCTGGTGTGATTTTTTTCATTACTTTCTCAATTTGAGATCCTACCCAAACAGCTAAGAGGACTGGCATTACAGTTTGAAGGTAACTACCTGATGATGGTAATTCAAATGGAATACCAAAGACATGGTCAAGGCCTGCTTCTTTCAACGTAACAACAGTAGTTGGAAGCGTTGGGTAAACCAAGGCCATTGCAATCGCCATTGCTGTAAATGGGTTCATTTTAAATTTGTTAGCTGCATTATATGCTAATACGATTGGTAAAAATTGGAAGAAGCCATCACCCGCAGCATTTAAAATCGCATATAGCGCACTATTATCAGCACTCCATCCAAGTGTTGCCCCTAAGATAGCCACAACACCTTTGATGATCCCAGCAGCAGCAAGAGCACCAAGAGATGGTTGGAAAATTCCTGAGACTAAATCAACAAAACGGTCAAACAGATTACCTTTAGGAGCATCTCCTTCATTAATATCTAAACTTCCTGACCCTGACAATCCACTGACATTCAAAAATTCAGCATAAACATCAGGGACGTGGTTTCCAATAACCACCTGATACTGACCACCTGCTTTAACAACCGTCACAACTCCGTCACGTTGCTTAAGGTAATCGTCGTCTGCTTTTGACTCATCTTTCAACTGGAATCGAAGACGTGTCACACAATGTTTAACTGAGTTGATGTTTTCTTTACCACCAACGTGTTCTAAAATATCCGTAACTAATTCTGTGTATTTATTAGCCATAGGGAATCTCCTTTTGATTTGTGATATGTTTAGGGTGATCAGGTCTAAACATGATAGAAACTGCTAGGTAAAATAGAAAAAACCTAAACAAATACCAAACAATACAGGTACCCTAAAAAGAGTATCTTATTATCTTGTATTTATCTAGGTTTTGCCTGCCTACCAGTAACAATCCTTAACTATGTTTCAATTATAACCTAAACCGCTTTCTTTTGCAAGCGTTTTTTTGAAAAAATTATAAAAAATAACTCTAAGCTAATCATTTAGCCCAGAGCTATCTCCTTATTCCTATTTCTTATCAATCACCGTACTAAACCAACGTCCATTCAAAACAGTAGTATCAAGCTCTTGCTTCAGATCAGAAGGTAATGTCGTGTCCTCTGCCATTTTTTTGAGAATGTCTTCTGCTGTTTCTGCATCAACGGTATCTTCTATAATGGCTTTCTTTTGATCAGCATCCAAACGAAGCACATTATTTTTATCAGTCCATGCTGTCCAATTGGTCAAAGACTTCTCATTAGGGTTTCCCGTTCTCACAAAATTTTTCAGATAATGTTTGAATTGTTTGGCTAAATCCTGAGCCCCTTCTGTGTTAAAGTCTTCTCCAATAAAAGTGGCATAGTTTGAAGGTTGTTGAAGTAATGGTTCAAAAATGCCATGGAAGGCTCCAAGTGAAGCTGCTAAAGTTGGCGTCACCTTAGCATTATCACCATAGGCAATTTCGCCTATAAAGATATCCGATTTATAGTTAGCAGCCATCTTACGTGCACTTTCGACACCATTTGATAGGCGATACAAGGCACTCCCGTAAGTCTCTGCATAGGTTAATTCCGCTAATTGACTAGTATTTTTAAACAAATCACCACTTGAAAAATCTTTCGCAAAGCGTAGGTCAAAGGCTGAGAATAATGAAAATTCACTTGTTCCTGTAATTAACATTATTGGCACATCATTATAGGTTTTGCTTTCAAAACCTTCCTTAGGTATAACTACCCCATCTTTGTATAGATGAGGGAACGCCTTCATTCGGATCATCGCATTTCCCATAAGAGCGACCAAGCGATCTCCAGAGACAGATTTTAAATACTCTAGTGCCTCTCCATCTGAGGTTAGTAACCAGTTCTTTGCTTCCTCTTCGGTTGCTTTAATGCCATCTTCTACTACTAAAGGTGCAATAGCTGTCGCGAAAATGGCTTGGCTTTCTTCGGTATCTGCCAAGGTCATACCGCCACTAAAAGAAATAGCTTTGTCATATTTCCCCTTAAATAATGGAGAAATAAGGGTAGACATGACGTCTCGTCCTCCAGCTGAGAAGCCAGTAAGTGTGACATTATCAGCATCTCCACCAAATGACTCAATGTTTTCTTCGACCCAATCAAGAGCTGCAGCAATATCTAATAAGGTATAGTTCCCTGAATTTTCCTCATCATTTCCAGTTTTCAAAGCCTCCAGCGGATTAAAGCCAAGAGGACCTAAGCGGTAATTGACAGAAACATAAACCGCATTCAGGTCATTAACTAAAGTGTTTCCTTTAATCTCTTGTGCATGGCCCGTTTGATTATTTCCGCCATGAAGAAAGACGATGACAGGTAATTCTGTTTCATCCGTATTTGGTCTGACAACATCTAAGTTTAATGCCTCCTCACTACCAGTAACTTCTCCGTTTGAAAATTGCAGTGCTTTTTCACCATACTGAGTGGCATCATAAGTTTCTCTCCATTTTGCAACTTCTTTAGGTGCACTCCAGCGCTCTGCTGTAGCATACGGAATCCCTAACCACTCTAACGCCTTATTCTCTGAGTCCTCTTTACCTTTAAGACTACCACTAGCAACGGTTTGCGTCAATGATTGATTGAAGGTTTGTTTCGTTTCCGTCGAACGATTATTGGAACAAGCGACTAGAACCATACTTGATAGCCCAAGAGCAATAATTTTTTTCCAATCCATAAGATTGCCTCCTTATATTGGGCTGTTATGGCAAACTAAAAAACCTAGAAAATCCAAATGACAGCACTACAAAAATAGCGACTGTATTTTGAAATTTCTAGGTTTTGCCTGCTTACCAGTAACAATCCTTATTTACACTTCTATTTTATTATAAAGCGCTTTCTTTTGCAAGCGTTTTTATAAAGTGGGCACGTCAAACGCATGAAAAACTTCTCATAGTCTTTTTGTGCTTTGGAACGATTTTTGAAAGGGATATAATTGCCTACATCCATTGGTCGTCCTCTACTTT
>NZ_JBHSOJ010000027.1:0-9280 GCF_042656225.1 Streptococcus caledonicus | reverse complement strand
ACTCAACGGTCTTACCTGCAAAGGCTTTGGCTTCTGCGAAGTTCTTCATAGTCGCTGTTACCAGTTGACCCTCAACTTTAACATCAAAGAACTTAGCCGCATCTCCAAGAATGTTCGCACCTTCTACCGCAATCTCACCATTCACTTCGTCGCTAATCACAAATTTCTTGTATGTTGTGATATCTGCTGGAAGTGGGGTCTTAATGTTATAAGTGTACGCTGCTTCATTGAGCGTATCCAAGTGATCCAATGTGCCGTTAATCTTCTTAGATACGGTTGGGGTTTCACCTGGTGGCGTTACTGTTACTGGTGGGGTTGGTGGCGTATCCTTAGGTGGGGTTTCTCCTTTTGGTTCTTCCTCACCGTTAACGATTGGCTTGTGGCTGAACGTAATCTTCGTGGTGTTCGGAATGTTTTGACGAGTCACTCCTTCACGGATTTGAGACACAATCACCAATTCAACCTCTTGACCTGCAATAGCTTTCGCTGCCGCAAAGTCTTTAACGCTTGCAGTAACAACTTGGTCTTTCACTGTAACAGTGAAGTAATCCGCTGCCGCACCTTTAATCGTTGCGCTCTTAGCTTCCAACTCTTTCTCAAGCGTATCTGAAATCACATATGATTTGTAGCTTGAGATGTTGCCTGGAACAACTGTCTTGATGTTGTAAGTGTAGTCAGTTGTTGGCGCCACGTCTAAGTGTGTCTCTGTCTCATTGATCTTCTTAGTCAATGGCGGTGGCGTTACCGTTACCGGTGGAGTTGGTGGCGTTTCGCTATCTGGTGTGCCCTCTGAGTGAGACTTGTTCTGATAAGTCACTTTCGCTGTGTTAGGGATCTTAGCTGTTGTCACACCTGGTTTGATGTGAGCTGTGATCACCAACTCAACGGTCTTACCTGCAAAGGCTTTGGCTTCTGCGAAGTTCTTCATAGTCGCTGTTACCA
The DNA here is from genome assembly GCF_042656225.1 of Streptococcus caledonicus. Lineage (NCBI taxonomy): Bacteria > Bacillati > Bacillota > Bacilli > Lactobacillales > Streptococcaceae > Streptococcus > Streptococcus caledonicus. The sequence goes on along the minus strand of NZ_JBHSOJ010000027.1, from coordinate 8,338 downwards.
GTTGACCCTCAACTTTAACATCAAAGAACTTAGCCGCGTCTCCAAGAATGTTCGCACCTTCTACCGCAATCTCACCATTCACTTCGTCGCTAATCACAAATTTCTTGTATGTTGTGATATCTGCTGGAAGTGGGGTCTTAATGTTATAAGTATACGCTGCTTCATTGAGCGTATCCAAGTGATCCAATGTGCCGTTAATCTTCTTAGATACGGTTGGGGTTTCACCTGGTGGCGTTACTGTTACTGGTTTAGTTTCCTTAGTGCCTTTGTTGCCAGATTTATTGGTAAAGTCAATTTTGGCTGTGTTAGGAATGTTTTGACGAGTGACCCCCTTGCGAATGCGAGACTTGATAACAAGCTCAACTTCTGTGGCAGCTAGCTCGCCAGCTTTGTCAATATCCTTCATTGTTGCTGTAACTTTTTGATCATTTACATCAACTGTGAAGAATTTAGCTGCAGGACCTAAAATTTCTGGTTTCCCTTGGATTTCTAGTTCACCTTCCAGCTCATCAGTAATAACGAAATCTTTGTAACTTGTAATATCTAGAGGTAATTTTGTCTTGATATTGTAGTTGTAATCTTGCTCGTTATCGATGTCTAAGTGTGTTTCCTTACCATTTATCTTCTTATCAATAGTAGGATCTTCACTTGGAGGTGTTACTGGAACTTCGTTAGAATCCTTAGTTTGACCTGGTTTATCACCAACAGACAAGGTTGCCTTATTCGGGATAGAACCATTCGACGTTAAGAATGGTTTAAGGGCTTCCTCAGTAGTTCCCTCTTTGATGCTAGCTTTGATGGTCAGAACAACCTCTTTACCAGCAAACTCTGGCAGTTTCTCAACTGGAATAGTTGCAACAACGAGACCAGCATTCGCATTTGCCTCCTCTGGAGTTGTCACTGTTCCTGCATTGAACTTGGTTTCTGTCACATTAAGAATGTCAACCAAGTCATCAGTTAATTCAAACTTAGTAAATCCTGTAACATTAGCAGGTACTTGAACCTTAACATCATAAGTAAAGACTTGGTTTAAAGTATCAAGGTTCAATGATCCTTTAGTATCAACAGTCTTCTTAGGCGAAGGCGTTTCACCCGGAGGCGTTACCGTAACAGGATTTGTTTCCTTCTCGCCTTTGACAGATTTACTATCTGTGTAAACAATCTTAGCTGTATTTGGAATCTTAGCTGTTGTCACACCTGCCTTGATTTGAGCAGGAATAATCAACTCAACTTCCTTACCAGCAAAAGCTTTTGCAGCTTCAAAGTTAGTAATCGTTGCTGTAACAGTTTGATTGTTTGTCTCAATAGCGAAGAAGTTAGCAGCGTCACCCTTCATGCTTGCAACTTCATTTGGATAAAAGGCAAGTTCATTATTGAGTGTATCGGAAATAACGAAAGACTTATACTTATCAATATCTGTTGGAAGGGTTACCTTAACGTTGTAAACGTAACGACCTTCATTTTCAATATCCAAATGAGTCTCAGTCTCGTTAATCTTCTTAGATGGTGTTGGAGGGGTTACCGTTACTGGAGGAGTTTCCTTGTTAGTATCTGGTGTTCCTTCCGCCTGTGTACTTGGTCGGTAATTAATGCTAGCAACGTTGTTAATCTTAGGTACAGTTGTTCCTGTCTTAACTTGTGCTGGAATTACCAACTCAACTAATGAGTATTTTGCAGCTTCAGCAAATTTACCTGCTTTAATAGACGCTACAACCTTGTTACCTTCCTTACGAATATCAAAGAGAGCTGCTGCTTCACCTTTGATTGAAGGCTCTTCAGCTGTAAACTCAAGATTTTCATTCAGTGTGTCAACAATTTCAAATTTTTTGTAAGTAGCAATACTATTTGGTAAATCTACCTTAATGTTATAAGTATATGGCAGAGCTTCAAAGGTTACCAATTCTGTCAAACCATCATTAATCGTTTTCGTGATTTCTGGGTCTGTTGGTTTTGGTGGCGTTACAGTTACCTTGTTGGAAGTGATTGGTTTGTCGCCATTCAAAATGACATCGGCTGTGTTTGGAACCTTGATAACACCATTTTCAGTATACTTAGAGACATCGGCACCATCACGGATCTTAGCTTTAAAAGTCAAGACCACATCCTGTTGCTTCCCAGAAGTATCTCGGCGAAGAACTAAACGGTTAATGGTATTAATCTTACTTTCATCGTTCAAGTCCAAAGTGACGGTGTTGCTAGCGTCGTCAACGGTAGCAGTGGCACCTTGGGTAGCGTATTCTCTGCCACCGATGGTGACTTTGACACTGTCCTTGATAATCTCAAGTTCTGGGACTACTTTATCCACGAGTTTGAAGGACTTCACTGGACCTGGCCATGGTGAGGTAATTTTATAAGTAAACTCTTCTGCTGGTTTTTCCAGGTCATGGTGTTCCTTGTCGTTAACAGCTTTCTTAATTTCCGTTTGAACAGGCGGTTTGACATAGACAGCGTTTGAACGACGAATCGTGCTCTTAGTGCCTTTGTCTTTATCAGCTGCATGCTCATCAACATTCGGAGTGGTACCACCGTTCCACATGATAGAGGCTTGGTTATAGAGACCGTAACCTGAGCTATCTTGGAGAAGTTTCGTGTAGTCAGCTGTTCCTTGTTTTTGGAATTCAGGTTTAAGCTTAACTTCAACTACCAGACGTGCAGTCTTGAAGACCAGGCCATCATAAGGTCCTTTGTCCTCTTTTGGATTCTTACCAGGTACTTGTGGAATCGCTGCATATAAGACTGTTTGTGTGTTTCCTGAAGCATCTTTTTGAGTGGTTTGCTCAACCTTGTAGGTCAATCCTAGCCCAGAAGTATCTTCTACCTTAGCAGAAACAACTTCCAAACGGTAGTCTAGCGGATCCACCAACATGGCGTTTTTCTTCCACTCGTATGGAGAGTTGTGGAAACGATAGTTGACCGTGTAGGTAAAGCCTTCACCAGACTCTGTCAAGTTAGCCGCATAAGCAGGTTTCTTAGATAGAGCCAAGGGATCTTCAATACTACCTGCGTCATTTTTCGAATCCGTATCAGTAATCTGTTTAGTTGCTGATGGGTAACAATAGAGAATTTCTTCTACTTCAACCGATGTCGGTTCTTTACCACCAATCTTAGCCGTTTCGTAGTTACCTACCTTAAAGGTACCTGTCAGTTGTGGAATTTCAATTTTTTCCTTCTTCGGTTGGTAATTCTCTGCTGGATCTTCTTCAGCATCCTCATCAACCTCATTGGCGGCATTCGTTTTACTCAAATCATATTCAAATTTGTTATCTCCTGGATTGAAAACACTCTCAGGAACAGAAATAGTTACTTTGTTTCCGACTTGGTTAATTGTACCACGAATTTGTTTTGTCAGATCCGTTGGTTCTTCAACCACTGTCTTGTCATTGATACGGACAGCATCAACCTTGTATCCTTCTGTTACTTCAAACTGACCCTCAACATTCTCACGCACCATAGCAGCAGACACCGCTTTAAGAACTTTGTTGGCAAAGAGATTAACATCACCTTGTTCGTTAACATAGAGGTCAATTTTTTCACCAGTCACAGGGTTTTCTTTAACGCCTGATGACATGGTTTTCAAGGAATCTTGAAAGGTCTTACGAACTGAACGAGACTCACCTGTTTCTATATTATAGGCAGTCAAATAATCTTGTTCATATCCTTTACCATACTGCTGGGCAACAACAAAGTTTGGCTTATCTTCCCAGAAACCAATTACAACATCAGAGTTTTCTCCAAGTTCAGCTTTCAACTGTTCTCCACGAGCAACTAACTCTTGTGAACGTTTAACAAAGTCCTGCGCGCCCTCGGACTGGCTAAAGAAATAATACGGGGTCCCATAAGCATCATATCTAGTGGTGTAATCACGGGAAGTTAGATTGGCAACAACTCGAGAATCTGTTGTATACCACTCTCCTCCACTTTGCTGGGTGAATCCGTAAGTTTTAGCAATCTTCTCCTGACGATCTAAACTACGGTCAATATAAACTGTATTATCTCCCGCCACACGATGCCCATTGGCAACGCCGTCGGTAATCAGGAGAAAGACCGTTTTACGTTTGTCATTATGCCCAGCAGCCTGTTTAGCAACTTTATAATCCTTAACAATATCATCAATGGCTGGAACCGTTGGGGTTCCTCCGTTAACAGCATCCCTATTCAATCGTTGATCAATAAATCGCTTCAAATCAGCTTGACTGTTAATCAAACCTGAATTCTCATACTGATAACTTCCTGTTCCTGTAACTTCCGCTGTTGTATAGTAACCTTCGAAACTATTGTTAGTAAATAGACGGCGTGCATTCAGTCCTTGGTAAGTCGCAATCATGACACGGTCCGTCGTATCTGGATTATTCGTGAAAATAAGCTTCGGATCTTCGTACTTGTAGTCTTGTGCTGCAACCGGGGTTGTCAAAGTAGTCAACGCTTGGTTAATATTTCCAATCGTTTCTCTAAATGATCCCGAAGCATCCTGCAGGATAACCAAGTCAATCGGTTGACGTGGGAGCTCCCACTTAACTTCCTCAGTCTTCTCAATAATCCGTTTACATCCCTCTCGGGTGATGGTTGGCTGACCTGCCGTAACCACAGGGGTCACCGCATTAGCCGCAACGGAGTAAAGAGAGACTAAAGTTAATGGCACTCCTATCCCAAAGGTTAGCAACATGCCTAAAACTTTTAAAAGCTTTCGCTTCATAATAAATTTTCTCCTTCATATATTAGACTTGTTCGGATACCATAGTATTTGAAATAATAGCATTCCATAGATTTACTTATATCGTTATATCGATTATTTCAAGATCAAGTTATCCAGTTCCCGAACAAATCTATCTCCTTAAAACAGGCTTTCTATTGCTTGTCGTAATTCTTTTTCATTCATTTCAGACACTCGAATATCTTTAATTATTTGCTGACCATCAACAAAATAAGTTGTTGGTAAATATTCAACTTTAAGAGAGTCTGCTGCTTGTTGACCCAAGTCATAATAGTAAGGAAACGTAAACTTATTTTCCTTTACATAAGCATCAACTTGAGACTTAGGTTCTTGAGCATTATCAGTTAGATTAATCATCACAAAATGAATTCTATCGCCATATTCTTCATAGAGTTTCTGAATGATAGGTAAATGCTCTTGACAATGCGGACACCAACTAGCCCAATCTACAATCACCATAGGTTTATCATAAAATTCACTACTGCTGACTTCTTTACCATCAGTGTTTGTCATCTTAAACTCTGGCAATTGTTGATGAAGCAGTTCATGTGTAGATGAACTATGTTCCCCTACCACCTCTTCAGTTGGGGTTGAGGGCGATTGCTCTTTTTGAGAATTTACATACCATAGCCCCCAAAATGACATACCCACAATAAATGTAGCGAGTGCTGAAAAGAGCCACCATCTATCTGACTTATCCATTTTTCTTCCTTTCTCACAACATTTGATAACATAGACGAAATTACTAATATAATCCCTCGCGTTATACGATAATTACCGTAGAGGTTATTCTATATACCTCTCACACTGCTAGGCCTACTCCTCTATACACAACAGTTCAACGAGCTTTTAACATCTATCATTTTATGTTATGAGTACTCCAATCAAGAAACTAGTCCACATTTAGGCTTATATAAACCAAGTCTCAGTCAATTAACAAAAGGGGACAGTATCCACAGTTCTTACCTTGCAGAGATAAAAAAAGCATTCAAATACTAGAAAATATTTTTCAACATCTCTTCCAAATCTCTCTCCCTATACCTTTGACTTTAATATTGGCTTTTTTACCACGCCATCGACAGTGACAAAGAGAAGAGTCGGAACGTTCTCAATTTGTAATTGAGAGGATGATCCAAGTTATTCATCATAGTAATAGGAAAACGTAAACTGCTTGTTAGTAATATGGCTCGTCACTGCTTTACGGGTTTCCTAACCGCCCGCAGTTCCTGTGGCATTCGCAAAAATAAATGTCACCTTACCACTATATTTATCGTAGAAGTTTTGGCATCATTGGCAAAACGCATTGACAATCTGGGCACCAACTGGCGCACTGTACATAAATCATCGTCTTATATTTAAACTGTTCTGAAGATACTTCTGTTCCATCGCTGGCTACTAAGGTAAAAGTCGGAAATTTTTGACCTTCCCAATCATAAACGGCCGGATTTGAGAACGTTTTAGTATCACTAATTGGTACATCTTTGTTTTGGCCTTGATGAAACACATAGGTCAATCCAGCTGTTACCAATATTAATTAAAAAAGATCATACTTCTATATCTATTCTACAGATCCCCCCTTTTCTCATATTTGTGCATTAGTCATTGTAACAGATGAAAATGCCTTATGGCAAGTGTTTTGAGTTTTTTTTACCAAATTATTTTATTTTTATTGCAAACTTTATACATAAATAAACAATTATGTAATTTATGTACATTTAACCAAGACTCTATCAAAATCGCCTATCCGCAAATCAACTTTATCAGAATTTCACATCAATCCCTTTTGAATAAAATTGGAGAGTATTCAAAAGCGGCATGGACGCATACAGTATAACTAGATGCAACTTTGAGAACAATTAACCAACTTTTTAAACTGCGTATTCCTATTTATATTATCAATTTTTATTTAGTACTCATCTCGTACAAATTTTGTACATCTTAAGTTGCCAAGAACAATTCCTCCTCGTGACCTCATCCCTTCATTTTAACCGCTTTCACAAAAAACGAACATTCATAATCTAACATTTCTCACCCACTGCTATTTTTATAATCATTCTAGAGAAGGTTGAGGCAAAATATCTCAACCTTCTCTTTTTGATAGTAATAACAGATCGACGCAGTGGTTAATTGGAGGTCTGCAACTAGACACTTCTTTAATTTCAAGTGTCCACCTAAAATAATCCACTGGACTATTTTATTAACACGCATCGTTAGCGGTCATCCTATACGAATGTGATGAACAACGATAACACATTAAGGAGATTTTTATGAAAAAGTTACAAGCCTTACTCATCGTTCCAGTAACACTATTGCTGGTTACTTGCTCCAAATCACCTAAGGATGAATTTCTTAGTTTGATGAAAGAGCAACAAAAGCAAGACAAAGCCTCTTACGACTATACCATCAAGGTAGATGACGCCAGCGGTGAATTATTTGCTCAACTAGAGCCCTTCAAAGGCAAAGCAATCAAAGCAATTGCTTCTTAAGATTTGAAAAAAGAACTCGTTGGTTTGACCGTAGACCTATCAGACTTCGACAGTAGCTTTTCTGATTTTGAAATGATTTATTCAAGAGACAAGGCTTACATGAATGCCGTTCCATTTGCTCAGTTTGCTCAAATCTCTGGTGGAGCAACCGAAGAGCTAGATGATAAATTCTTAGACATTGAAGAAATTTCTGGAGAAGATATGCCTTCTTTCATCAGAAAGCTCATCTAATACCGAAATTCTTGAAGATCTTGATGCCAAATATTTCACTAAAGATGGAGATAACATCTCCGTTACGATCACTATCGACGAATTGATTGATTTATGTGCAAAAGCTAGTAAAAAAAATGACGAAAAAAAGGTTGCCGAGTAACTTAAAACGTATACTGACCTTGCCAAAGCTATCACTAACGCCATTGAATTGCCTTATTCTAATGCTAAACTTGAGGCCACTAACAAACTCATCAAAGATATCAAGCGCAATGCTTTTGGTTACAAGAACTTTGACAATTTCAAAAAACGTATCTTAATCGCTTTGAACATCAAAAAAGAGAAGACGACATTCGTCTCCTCTCGTCTTTAGCTATAAGTCCCCCACTACAGTTGACAAAGAGCCAAAACTTCCAGAGTCAACAAAGACTTTGGAAGTTTCAATATACTCTGTTATTGGACGCTTACGAACTACTTAGTTTCCCAGTTATCAGAATTCTTATGTTAGCTTACTCTCCAAATATTAAAGTGCGATTTTGTCAACCGCTTTAAAGAGTCTTATCGCTATCTGACATCTAATCTCCATATTTTACTTTTGATTTAATGAGAAAAATCCGGAATTAATTCCTAATCTTCTTGTCTTTTTTAGGGTTAATAAGAAGAAATGAGCAACTAGCAAGCAAAGTAGCGCCTATTATGCTTAGATTAGAAACCTTGTCACCAGTTTTAGGTAGTTGAGAAAGCTCCAGAGATGATTCGGAATTTATTGGTGATTTAGCTATAGCAGCTTTAATAAGTGAGTAGGTCACTGTTTCTACACTATCTGCACTATCTGGTGATACAGTTTTTTCTGCAATTTCTGTTTGAGTAGTTGTGTAGTTCTCAAGAACAGGAGTATTTACTGTTTCCCACACTGCTTGTTCTGTTTCCC
>NZ_JBHSOJ010000026.1:70710-70944 GCF_042656225.1 Streptococcus caledonicus | reverse complement strand
AACTAGCTTTTCGTAGCTGAGGAGATATTCGGTTAGGATTTCAGCATACAGTCCTACTGGTTGGAGCGACTGAAGCCATTTCACATGCTTCTGAGTCCAGTGACTAGCACCGTTTGTATATCGAAACTCATGGCGAAGACAGAAGGCTAAAATCTGTTGCTTGATTTTCTTGAGAGCCAATTGATGGTCTGTCCTCATTCGGATATACTCTTTGACTTGTTCATCCTCTGCCGT
>NZ_JBHSOJ010000026.1:58018-70613 GCF_042656225.1 Streptococcus caledonicus | reverse complement strand
TCTAAAAGCCAGAGCCTTAGCAATGGTCGCTGCATCTTTTTTATCGGTTTTGACACGTCTGCGACCTTCAATCATCATAGTTGTTGGTGCCCTGACAACATAAGGAATCCCTTGAGCTGGTGATACAAGGTAAACCACAGAGAACCTCTGCCTTTTCTCCATAAAGTCGTCGTAGTTCTTGGATATAGTTCACGATGTAAGTGACATTAGCCTCAACAGTGATAGGATGTTTGACTTGATTTGCCATCATATCATAGTAGCAGAGTGAAAAACTTTCTTTGTGACCATCCATTCCGATAAATAAGACCTCCAATTGAGTGTGGTAATTCCTGTTAGAAATTGATTGTTTTTTTTCTAGTGTACAGGTAAATCCACGAGATATCAACTGGGGGTCTTTACATATTGTCTATATTGTGACAGTTGCTATTAAAGATAGATGATATATATGTGAAACATTGAAAATATCTGAAAATTCAATCTAGAAAACAAAAAATTAAAAAAATATAGCAAATTTTCTGACAAATTACTTTATTTAAGAAAAATTTATGATATAATAGTTTCTAATAACATGACAAAACGGTCGGTTAAGAAAAGAAATTTATAAGAGGTAGCTTTTATGAAAAATAAAGGTAAATTATTAGCTCTTGCTGGGATAACTCTTGCATCAGCAGCAGTGCTTGTAGCTTGTGGTGGTAGCTCTTCAGCATCTAAGTCTGAGGGAGCTTCAAAAGTTTATAACTATGTATATACATCAGATCCAAAATCTTTAGACTATACTTTGACTAACCAATCTGCCACTTCAACGGTTGTAACACAAATGGTTGATGGCCTTTTGGAAAATGATAAATATGGTAACTTGGTGCCGTCACTTGCAGAAGACTGGAAGGTATCGGAAGATGGTTTGACATATACTTACACTTTACGTGAAGGTGTATCATGGTACACCTCAGATGGCGAAGAGTATGCACCAGTTGTTGCGGAAGACTTTGTCACAGGTCTTAAGCACGCAATTGATAAGGAATCAGACTCACTTTATATTATCCAAGATTCAATCAAAAACTTAAATGAGTACAAAGAAGGCAAAGTCAAATTTGAAGAAGTTGGTATTAAAGCGCTTGATGATCGTACGGTGCAGTACACATTGAATGCTCCAGAACCGTACTGGAATTCAAAAACAACTTATTCAATCTTGTTCCCAGTCAATGCTAAATTCCTTGAGTCAAAAGGAAAAGACTTTGGTTCCACTGATCCATCATCAATCCTTGTCAATGGTGCGTACTTCTTAAGTGAGTACACAGCTAAATCATCAATGGCATTTACTAAAAATGATTCATACTGGGATGCTGATAATGTTACTCTTGACGAAGTTAAATTGACATATTACGATGGTGAAGATGTTGGTTCTCTCTATACCAACTTTGATAAGGGAGCTTATAATGTAGCGACACTTAATCCTAACGATCCAAGCTATGCGGATGCTAAAAAGAAATATCCAGAGGCAATTACTTATGGTATGCAGGATACAACAACTTACTATGCATCAATCAATACAAACCGTTCTAACTTCACAAACTCTAAGAAGGATGTTGTTGCTCAAGAGTCAGCTAAGAAAGCTCTGCTTAACCAAGATTTCCGTCAAGCAATTACATTTGCCTTTGACCGCGGTTCGTGGAATGCCCAACGTGCGGGTGAAGATGCTAAAGAAAAAGCTCTTCGTAGTATGTTGACAGCACCAACTTTCGTTTCTATTGGTGAAGAATCTTACGGGCAAGTCGTTCAAAAAGAATTAGCATCTATCAGTGATGAGTGGAAAGATGTTAAATTGGACGATGGGCAAGATGGTTTTTATAATGTTGACAAAGCCAAGGCTGAGTTTACTAAAGCAAAAGAAGCGCTTGGTAGTGAGGTGGTTTATCCAATCCAACTTGATTTCCCAGTAGACCAAGCAGATACAGTTGCTGTGCAACGTGCACAATCAATGAAACAATCTATTGAGGCATCGCTTGGAAAAGAGAATGTGCAACTTAACATCGTTGAACTTGATCATGATACCTACCTCAATTCAACTTACTATGCTGAGGATATTTCACAACAGGACTATGATTTTACGATTGCAGGTTGGGGACCAGACTATGCTGATCCGCGTTCATATCTAGATATTTTCAATGTTGATAACGGAGCAGTTGTTCAAAGAGTTGGGGTAATGCCAGGTAAGAACCAAGATATCGCGAAATCAATTGGCCTTGATAGCTTTACTACTGATCTTGTAGCAGCAAATGCTATTGTTGACGATCTAGATGCTCGTTTTACGGCACAAGCTAAGGCGGAAGCGAAATTGCTTGATCAAGCTGTATTCATTCCACTTATCTCACTTGGTGGTACACCACGTGTAACTAAAGCAGTACCGTTCTCAGGCCGTTACTCTGTATCTGGTGTTAAAGGGTCAGATCTCTATAAAGGTATCGAACTCCAAGAAGAACCTGTAACAGGTAAACAATACGACAAAGCGAAAGCTGCTTGGCTTGAAGCAAAAACTAAGTCAAATGCAGAAGCTCAAGAAGCTCTTGCAGATCACGTAGCTAAATAAAACGTTGTTCAATCAGAACTTTCTCGTTTCTTGAGGAAGTTCTTTTGAACTGTTGGAGGAACGAATGAAAAAATATCTCTTTACTCGTACGTTACGATCGCTATTTTCTATTTTTATGGTTATGGTGATAACTTATACGGTCGTATATACACTGGTTCCGACACGACTTATCTTTAATCAAGACCCATTGTACAATAAGATGTCGACAACACCAGATAAAAAAGATAATTACGTGAATACGGTTTTTGAACGTATGGGCTACATCCAGTACTATAATACAAAAGAGTTAGTAAATAAAGCGAAAACTGTAGATTCTAGTGTAACTTCTGAAGCAACTAAGGCTAATCAAAAAATTTACGAAGATTACATTAAGTCTATTGGAAATGGTTGGGAACTTCATCATTTCAAGGAGAGTGGTCAGGCTTACGCCACTCGAAAAATTCCAATCTATGAGCGATTGTGGAATTTTTTCTCAAATCTAGTAGTGATTGATCATCCATGGAAAGTTAAGGATAAGGATAACCCAGACTTAGATCGTTATATTCGTGTGGAAAATGATCCAGCGATTGGTTGGTCAGTTGTTGGTTCTGGGACTGAGCATAAATATCTTCTTTATGTGAATAATCAGTTCCCATATATTCATCAAAACTTTATCACTTTTAACCTTGGTAATTCTTATCCAACCTTTAGTGGTATTCCTGTTCTTCAGGTTATCACACAAGGACAAGGTAAAGCTTTAACCCAAGATGTTACTTTCCCAACAGGAGTAACTAAAAAGTCTTCTGTTGATATTTATAGCCGTACTTACCAAAATCCTAGCAAGGCAGACGATCTAGCTATTGCAAACTTTGGTAAGGGAGATAATTATACCGCTACAAAAGTTCGTTATACTGATCCATCAATGATTGCTAACTCTGCTCGCATTGGTTTGACAGGTATTTTTATTGCTTACGTATTAGGTCTACCTCTAGGGCTTTTTATGGCTCGTTTCAAATCAACTTGGTTTGATTCTATGTCTACATCTTTGATGACCTTTATTTTAGCGGTGCCATCAATTGCTTTGATTTATGTAATTCGCTTCATTGGAGGATATCTCGGTCTTCCGGATAATTTCCCGTTGTTGGGGGCATCTGATATGCGTTCGTACCTCTTGCCAAGTATTGTATTGGGACTTTTGAGTGTTCCTGGGCTTGCTATTTGGTTCCGTCGTTATTTGGTGGATTTGCAAAATTCTGATTGGATGCGTTTTGCTCGCGCCAAAGGCTTGTCGGAAGGCGAAATTTATCGTTCACATTTATTTAAAAATGCCATGGTTCCTGTTGTTCATGGCATTCCTGGGGCAATCGTATTGACAATTGCAGGTGCGACACTAACTGAAACGGTATTTATCGTCCCTGGTATGGGTAAAATGTTGATTGATTCTATTCGTGCTTCAAATAATGCTATGGTAGTTGGATTGACTTTTATCTTTACTACTTTATCTATCTTCTCACTTTTTGCAGGAGATTTGTTAATGGCTCTTGTTGACCCACGTATTAAGTTATCAACTAAGAAAGGAGGCAAATAATGTCAACTATTGATAAATCTAAGTTCCAATTTGTGGCTCGTGATGATAATGCCTCCGAGGTTATTAATACACCCGCTTATTCTTACTGGAAATCTGTATTTCGACAGTTTTTTGCGAAGAAATCAACATTACCAATGTTGATCATCCTGATTGCGGTTCTTTTGATGAGTTTTATTTATCCAATGTTTTCTAGCTATGATTTCCGAGATGTTAGTGACATTAATGACTTCTCAAAACGCTACATTTGGCCAAACGCTCAATACTGGTTTGGTACGGATAAAAATGGTCAGTCACTTTTTGATGGAGTTTGGTATGGAGCTCGTAATTCGCTTTTAATCTCAGTTTTAGCAACAGTTATCAATATGGCAATTGGGATAGTGATTGGTGCTTTTTGGGGTGTTTCTAAAAGTTTTGACAAGATTATGCTTGAGATATATAATGTTATCTCAAATATCCCAAGTATGTTGATTACAATTGTTTTAACCTATGCTCTGGGAGCGGGCTTCTGGAATCTTATTTTAGCCTTCACATTGACAGGCTGGATTGGGCCTGCGTTTACCATGCGTACTCAAATTTTGCGTTATCGTGATCTTGAATATAACCTTGCCAGTCAGACCCTGGGGACGCCTCCTATGAAAATTGCTGTGAAAAACCTTTTGCCACAATTGGTATCAATTATCATGACTATGGTTTCTCAAAGTTTACCTGGATATATTTCGTCTGAGGCTTTCTTGTCCTATTTTGGTATTGGTTTGCCAATTTCAACACCGTCGTTAGGTCGTTTGATTTCAAACTATTCAAAATACTTGACTAACAACGCCTATTTATTCTGGATTCCACTTACAGCTTTGGTATTGGTATCCTTACCACTCTACATTGTTGGGCAAAACTTGGCGGATGCCAGTGACCCACGTACTCACAGATAAGGAGATAACATGACAGAAACTAAAAATGTAATTTTATCAGCCGAAGATGTGGTCGTGGAATTTGATGTCCGTGACCGTGTTTTGACAGCAATTCGCAGTGTATCTTTAGAGCTTGTAGAAGGTGAAGTCCTCGCCCTTGTTGGTGAATCAGGTTCGGGGAAATCTGTTTTAACAAAAACTTTTACAGGTATGCTAGAGTCAAATGGTCGTGTTGCTTCGGGAAAAATCATCTATCGTGGTCAAGATTTAACAACCATTGAATCACATTCTGATTGGGAAAAAATTCGTGGTGCAAAAATTGCGACGATTTTCCAAGATCCGATGACTAGTCTTAATCCGATTAAAACAATTGGTGCTCAAATTTCAGAAGTTATTGTCAAGCATCAAGGTGTTTCGAAAGAAGAAGCACGTGAACTGTCTATCGACTACATGAATAAAGTTGGTATCCCCAATGCGCAGAAACGTTTCGATGATTATCCGTTCCAATATTCGGGAGGTATGCGTCAACGTATCGTTATTGCGATTGCTCTTGCCTGTCGTCCAGATGTTCTTATTTGTGATGAACCTACAACCGCTCTTGATGTGACGATTCAGGCCCAAATTATTGATCTTTTGAAGTCTCTTCAAAAAGAATATAATTTCACAACTATCTTTATTACGCATGACCTCGGTGTCGTTGCCTCTATCGCCGACAAGGTTGCCGTAATGTATGCTGGTGAAATTGTCGAGTTTGGTACAGTTGAGGATATTTTTTATGACCCACGTCATCCTTATACTTGGAGCCTTTTGTCCTCGCTACCTCAGTTGGCAACAGAGTCTGGGGAGTTGTTTTCTATCCCAGGAACCCCTCCGTCACTCTATGCGCCTATAAAAGGAGATGCCTTTGCTCTTCGTTCTGAATATGCAATGCAGATTGACTTTGAAGAACCTGCACCTAAATTCAAAGTTTCGGATCACCACTGGGCCAAAACATGGTTGCTCCATCCAGAAGCACCAAAAGTTGAAAAACCGGAAGTTATCCGAAATCTTCATGAGAAAATTTCTCGTAAAATGTTGAAATAGGAGAAGGAAATGACTGAAAAATTAGTTGAAATTAAAGATTTAGAAATTTCCTTCGGTGAAGGGAAAAAGAAATTTGTAGCTGTTAAAAATGCCAACTTCTTCATCAATAAGGGGGAGACATTCTCTCTTGTCGGTGAATCAGGTTCAGGTAAAACCACAATCGGACGTGCTATTATTGGTCTAAACGATACAAGTAGCGGAGATATTATCTTTAATGGTAAAAAAATCAACGGAAAACTTTCTCGTTCTGATAAAAAAGAAGTGATTAAGCGTATTCAGATGATTTTTCAAGATCCAGCAGCAAGTTTGAATGAACGTGCGACGGTAGATTACATCATTTCGGAAGGTCTTTATAATTTTAATCTTTTTGCAAATGAAGAAGAACGTCAACAGAAGGTTCGTGACATGATTACTCATGTTGGACTTTTGCCTGAACACTTAACACGTTATCCACATGAATTCTCGGGTGGACAACGTCAACGTATTGGTATTGCACGTGCTTTGATTATGCAACCTGAGTTTGTTATTGCGGATGAACCAATCTCTGCACTTGATGTATCGGTGCGCGCGCAAGTTTTGAATCTTCTGAAACAATTCCAGCGTGAATTAGGTTTAACTTACCTCTTTATTGCTCATGACCTATCGGTGGTTCGTTTTATTTCTGACCGTATTGCTGTTATTCATAAGGGAGTTATCGTTGAAGTGGCTGAAACTGAGGAGTTGTTTATGAATCCAGTTCACCCTTATACAAAATCACTCCTGTCGGCAGTTCCTATTCCAGACCCTATTTTGGAACGTGGAAAAGAGTTGATTACTTACGATCCAGAAATGCACGATTATTCTGTCGATAGACCAGAGATGGTAGAAATCAAACCTGGACATTATGTTTGGGGGAACAAATCAGAAATGGAAACTTATCGTAAATCTTTATAGATTAGAGGAGCTAGATATTCTAGCTTTTTTGTATTGTTTCATCAGAACAGTTTTGAACATTTTAATGTGTGATACTTGGATGTTTTCAAGAAGTGTAGATATTAACATTTGTTGGAAATAGGAATAATTTCATGGTATAATGAAAACGTAAACAAATTCTTTCGACTCTCTAGGAGGTATTTATGTCAAATCTATCAGTCAATGCAATAAGATTTCTTGGTATTGACGCCATTGAAAAATCAAAATCGGGTCATCCAGGAGTGGTAATGGGTGCAGCTCCAATGGCTTATAGCTTGTACACCAAACACATGCGAGTGACTCCAAAAGCTCCAAATTGGATTAACCGTGACCGGTTTGTTTTATCAGCAGGTCATGGATCAATGTTGCTTTATGCTTTATTGCACCTTATTGGTTATGAAGATGTCACACTTGATGAGATTAAACAATTCCGTCAATGGGGATCAAAAACTCCAGGGCATCCAGAATTTGGACATACCTTAGGTGTTGATGCGACTTCAGGTCCATTAGGTCAAGGAATTTCAACTGCTGTTGGCTTTGCACAAGCAGAGCGTTTTTTGGCAGCTAAGTACAATAAAGATGGTTTTCCAATTTTTGATCACTATACCTATGTTATTGCAGGTGATGGTGATTTTATGGAGGGTGTCTCAGGGGAATCAGCATCTTATGCTGCAAAACAAAACCTTGATAAATTGATTGTTCTCTATGATTCAAATGATATCTGTTTGGACGGTGAAACAAGTGATGCTTTTTCAGAAAATATCCGTGCTCGTTACGATGCTTACGGTTGGCATACTAGTCTTGTTGAAGATGGAACAGACCTTGAAGCTATTAGTGCAGCTATTGAAGAAGCTAAAACTTCTGGTAAACCAAGTTTGATTGAAGTGAAAACTGTAATTGGTCACGGCGCTCCAACTAAAGGCGGTACAAATGCTGTTCATGGTGCGCCACTTGGTGCAGAAGAAACTACTGCAACACGTGAAAATCTTGGATGGCCTTACGCACCATTTGAAATTCCTAAAGACGTATATACAGATTTCAAAGAAAATGTTGCAGACCGTGGGCAAGAACTTTATGAAGCTTGGAACAAGCTAGTTGATGAATATAAAGTTGCATATCCAGAAGTTGCAGATGAGATTGATGCTATTGTAGCTGGCAAAGCACCAGTAACTGTAACTGAAAAAGACTTTCCAGTTTATGAAGATGGTTTCTCGCAAGCAACTCGTAACTCTTCTCAAGATGCTATCAATGCGGCAGCAAAAATTCTTCCAACGTTCCTTGGGGGGTCTGCGGACTTGGCTCACTCCAACATGACTTACATCAAGGAAGATGGTCTTCAAGATGCAGAACATCCGCTTAACCGTAATATTCAGTTTGGTGTTCGTGAATTTGCTATGGGGACTGTTCTAAATGGCATGGCGCTTCATGGTGGTCTCCGTGTTTATGGTGGTACTTTCTTCGTCTTCTCAGACTATGTTAAAGCAGCTATTCGTTTATCAGCACTCCAAGGACTACCGGTTACTTATGTCTTTACGCATGATTCGATTGCGGTTGGTGAAGATGGCCCAACACATGAGCCAATTGAACACCTTGCAGGTCTTCGTGCTATGCCAAACTTGACGGTTATTCGTCCTGCTGATGCTCGTGAAACACAGGCTGCATGGCATTATGCTTTGACAAGCGAGACAACTCCAACAGCACTGGTTTTAACTCGTCAAAATCTTAAAGTGGAAGCTGGATCAGACTTTGCAAAAGTTACTAAAGGTGCCTATGTTACTTACCAGACTGGTGAAGATTTCGACACTATTCTATTGGCTTCTGGGTCAGAGGTTAACCTAGCAGTCAAAGCAGCTAAAGAACTTGAAAAACAAGGTACAAAAGTCCGTGTTGTCTCTGTCCCATCTATGGAACTCTTTGATGCACAAGACGCAGCTTACAAAGAAGAAGTATTACCAAATGCTATCCGTCGTCGTGTCGCACTTGAAATGGCAGCGACACAAAGCTGGTATAAATATGTTGGTCTGGACGGTAAAGTTATCGGTATTGATACTTTTGGCGCTTCAGCTCCAGCAACAGAAGTCATCGAACGTTATGGCTTTACAATCGAAAATGTTGTGGCTACTGTAAACAGTTTATAAAATACATTTGAGGTAGAGATGGTATCTTGACCTCTTCTGCTAAGGAGAAACGATGAAAAAGATTATGATTCTAGGAACTTTTCATATGAAAAGTCAAAATGATCTTCATAATGTCGACAACCCGGATCAATTTTTATACCGTGAAAAAGAGATGATTGAAGTTATTGATAGACTTTCTGAGTTTTGCCCTACTAAGATTATGGTGGAATGGGAGCACTCAAAACAAGATAAATTAGACTCCTATTTTCAAAATCATCTCAATCGCAATATTGTATCTAGTGATGAGATTATTCAACTAGCTTTTCCCTTAGCTAAACGTTTTCAGTTAACACCTAAAGCAGTAGACTGGTTTGAAGAAGGAGTGGGACTTTATAGTTTTGGACAGGTTGCAGAAGCATTGGATAGTTTGCCTGATTTAAAATCCGAAATCGAGAACTTAGAGATTCCTCAAAAAGATTTTTCCAAGCCTATTCGCCAACTATTAGCAGAATTGAATAGTACAGAAATCACACAACAAATCGTTTCGTATTACACCAATATAGCTAGAGTTTCAACATCTGATGATATTGGTATTGGTTGGTTACTTTGGTGGTACCAGAGAAACCTTAGCATTTTCAAAAATATTCTTGAAGAGTTAGAGGAAAATGATAGGGCGATTTTATTGATTGGATTATCACATAAAGGAATATTGGAAAATCTTCTTCGTGATAGTGGTTGTGTTGAAGTGGCTGAGGTTTTAGATTACCTAGGTTAAAGGGTTGGTTTTCCAGCCCTTTTTGGCTATAATAGTGGTATGACAGAGAATGATGTATTGGCATTACTGCAAGCTGATGATGATATGATGATTATTTTAAGGGCAATGGCAGAGCTGAATTTACTAGATTCTTGGTTGGCAGCAGGTGCAGTTCGGAATTTTATTTGGAATAAGCTCACTAATCTTCCAGCCTTTGATCACCAGACGGATATGGATGTGGTGTATTTTGATCCCGAGAAAACCTATGAAGAAACTTTAGCAATTCAGGAATTTCTGAGTAACAATTATCCCAATTATCACTGGGAAGTCAAAAATCAGGTTGATATGCACCAGCACAACCCCAATACGGTTCCCTATCAATCAGCCTGTGATGCCATCAATAAATACCCAGAAAAATGTACTGCAATTGCGGTGCGACTAAAAAAGGATAAGCTAGAGTTATATGCTCCTTATGGTTTGGATGATATTATTAACTTCCGTGTCTCACCAACGCCATATTTTTTAGCAGACGAGGAGCGAATGGACGTTTATCGTAAGCGTCTAATGAAAAAGAACTGGCATGAGAAGTGGCCACAACTACACTATGAATAGGAGATTAAGGAAGGACATAAAATGAAATTAACAACCTTAGGATGCTGGGGAGCTTATCCTTATAAGGATGAAGGTACAACTGCGTACTTATTGACTGGACATGATGGCTTTCAATTTCTTATAGACTGTGGTAGCCGTGCGGTCAATGAACTTGAAAAAGAAATCAGCCCCTTGGACTTAGATGCCGTTATTATTAGTCATTATCACCCTGACCATGTAGCAGACTTGGGTGTTTTACGCCATTATTTCCAACTATATCCGAAACATCTTTGGGAGCCAAAGGTGTTACCAATTTATGCTCATGACGAAGACGTATCAGAATTTGAAAAATTAACCTTACCAGGTGTTTCGCAGGGGTTTTCTTACAATACGTCAGGAACTGAGACAATAGGTCCGTTTTCAATTACATTTATTAAGACAGTACACCCAGTGGTTTGTTATGCTTTTCGTATTGTTGAGGAAGCAACAGGACAGGTTTTTGTCTTTACGGCAGATACGGGTTATTTTGAAGATTTGGAAACATTTGCCGCAGGCGCAGATTTACTATTGGCAGATGTTTATCTTTATGAAGGTAATGAAAACCATATCGCTCACTTGACAAGCAAAGAAGCAGGGCTATTGGCACAAAAAACAGGAGTCAAAAAATTAGTCTTGACTCATATGCCACCATTACCCCCAAAAGGAATGCCAACAGAAAATCACCTAGAATATCTGAGAAATGAAACCCAAAAATATGCGGGAAATATCCCAGTTGAGTTAGCGAGTCCACACCAATCTTGGGAAATTGGAGAATGTTAGTGTTTACTGAAGAAGAAAAATCTTCTTTTATGCAGGAAGCCATAAAAGAAGCTCAAAAGTCGCTCGAGAAAGAAGAAATTCCAATAGGCTGTGTCATTGTTAAAGATGGACAAATTATTAGTAGAGGTCATAATGCACGAGAAGAACGCAACCAAGCTATTATGCATGCCGAAATAATGGCTATCACTGAAGCAAATCAAAAAGTAGGGAATTGGAGACTTCTTGATTGCACATTGTTTGTGACGATTGAACCTTGTGTCATGTGCAGCGGAGCAATCGGACTAGCACGGATTCCAAATGTTATCTACGGTGCAAAAAATGCAAAATTTGGAGGAGCAGGATCATTGTATGATATTTTGACGGATGAACGTCTTAATCATCGTGTTACTGTAGAGACTGGTATCCTAGAAAAAGAGTGTGCTGCCATTATGCAAACTTTTTTCCGAACACGCCGACAAATGACTAAACAGAAAAATAGTTTTTTAACGAGAGGTAGAAACTAAAGTTACCAAAAGTTTAGTATGTTTTTGTATCTCTGTAATTGAAAAAAGCCAAAATCCTATAAAAAATTTCAAAATAAAAAATCTCCCGCGTTGTGAAATGAAGTGTAACAGAAAAGACATGTTCGTCTGATATACTAGAATTCCCCCAACTCAGTATAGAAAGCAGATGAACATGTCCACTAATTATTTTACCAAAAAGTCGCGTTGTTCTCATTTCTAAGCCCCTGAGCGAGGTGAAATTATTGCCTATCTCAAGATGGGGAAGAAAACCGCTGAGATTGCTCGCCTTCTAGGTTGTCATCGCTCGACGATTAGTCGTGAAATCAAGCGGGGCAGCGTCGCTCAGGTTCAAGATAAGAATGGTAAACGAACTTATTATCAAGTCTATTTCGCTGATAGTGGTCAACGTGTCTACGAAGAAAACTGTAAAAATAGTGTCTACCTGAAGTTAGACCAGTGTTCACCACGCTTCACAGAAATCATTCCTTCAACGAAAACAAACTATCGCTATATTGGAGCTGGTCTTATATCTATCAAGCCAATCGATTTGCCAAAGATGGTGAGTATTAGAAAGCGGTCTAACTCTAAATTCAAGGTCAATAAGAAGACCCTTGGAAAATCCATTGAGGAGCGTCCAGAAGTGATTAATAACCGATCTGAATTTGGGCACTGGGAGATTGATTTAATTCTTGGTAAAAAGACTAAAGGAGAGGCTGTC
>NZ_JBHSOJ010000026.1:27553-58008 GCF_042656225.1 Streptococcus caledonicus | reverse complement strand
GTAGTTCTTGGATATAGTTCACGATGTAAGTGACATTAGCCTCAACAGTGATAGGATGTTTGACTTGATTTGCCATCATATCATAGTAGCAGAGTGAAAAGCTTTCTTTGTGAACATCCACTCCGATAAAAAGTGTGGTAAAATGAAACATATAAGACCTCCAATTGAGTGTGGTAATTCCTGTTAGAAATTGATTGTTTTTTATTCTAGTGTACAGGTAAATCCACGAGATATCAACTGGGGGTCTTTACATATTGTCTATACTAAAGAAAAACTTCATCAAAGAGAGAGCCACTAAAAGACTCTCCCTGTAATTTATTTGGTTTCAATAAGTCCAAGTTCGCCATCTTCACGACGATAGAGAACATTAGTCACATTATCTTCAGAATCTGTGTAGATAAAGAAATCATGTCCTAATAAATCCATTTGAAGTAAGGCTTCTTCCAAGTCCATTGGTTTTAAAGTCACATGTTTGGTGCGAACGACCTTAGTTGCTGGTACTTCTTCATCAACTTCAGCTTCAAATTCGCTTGTAAAGACCTGACCTGTAGCTACTTTTTCACGATGTTTCTTCGCAATTTTAGTTTTATTTTTTCGAATTTGACGCTCAATTTTATCAACGACCAAGTCAATAGAACCATACATATCTTGGGATACATCTTCTGCGCGAAGCATAATAGAATCAATCGGAATGGTTACCTCTACTTTGGCTGTTTTTTCACGGTATACTTTTAAATTAACACGAGCGTTCAATTCTTGATTTTCATGGAAGTATTTCTCAATCTTACTGATCTTGCTTTCTACATAATCACGGATAGCTTCGGTTACTTCGATATTTTCACCACGGATACTAAATCTAATCATAGTAGATACCTCTTTCTCGCTTTTTTAAAGCGCTTTCTTTTTTACACTTTTATTATACTCTTTTTAGAAAAAATTGCAAGCTTTTTTAGCGTGCGAGTGAAAATGTTTTTATTTCTTTCACTTCTTTTTCATAAAAAAGCTGTGCTGCTAGTTGTAAGGTCATCCCAGTTGTATAAATATCATCTATAAGAAGAATTTTATCAGGTAAAACTTTATCAATTCTTAACTCAAAAGGATTTTGAGACTGCAGTCGTTCTAAACGAGATTTATCAGATTGCTTTTTGACCTCTCTTTTTGTCAATAATTCTTGATAAGGTACACCAAGACCATCTAATAAACCTATCACTTGATTAAAACCACGCTCTGCCTCTCGTTGCTCACTTAAAGGAATAGGAACTAAGGTATAATCACGATAAGATTTCAAGGCGAGTTTTAAGTCATTCTGAAATACTTTTCGCAGCAGATAATCTCCTTGAAATTTATAGTTGCTAAAATACTCTTTCATGCCGGAATTATAACAGTAGAGGGCCTGATGATTGACCACTTTCCCCTGCTTTTGCCAATAGATACAATCACTACAAATATCATGTTCTCCTTGTTTGTAACACATTGGGCAATGATGCTCTGCTATTTTTTTAAATCTTAAAGAGCAGTCTTCACACAACGTCTTAGCAGAGGCTTCTAAAGTAAAGAGCTGATGGAAAGTCGGTAGGCTATGTGTTTCAACTGAACAAAGCAAGCATCTCATGCGAAACCTCCTTTTTTATTCATCAGTTGAATCTCAGCAATAGCCCTCTTCATGTCTCTAGTAATCCCATCATGAAAGAAAATGAGTTCGCCTGTAGGCCGCTCCATTGCTCTTCCTACACGGCCACCAATCTGCACAAGAGAGGATCGTGTGTAGAGTTGATGATTACTCCAAAGTACAAAAACATCAACACAGGGAAATGTAACACCTCTCTCTAAGATAGTAGTTGATACCAAAATACTCAATTTTTTATCTCTGAACTGCTGAACTAATTCTAAACGATTATCTGTTGTAGAAGCTACAAAACCAATCGTTTCTTGTGGAAAAGTTTTCTTTAAGAGTTCGGTAAACCTTTTTCCAATTTCAATGTGGGGAAAGAAAATCAAAAGTGGATAGTCTGTCTCTCTCTGCGTTGCAATCTGCTGGATAAGCTTTTTAGGAAGTTTCCCTTTTTGAATCGCAGGTAATAAACCTCCTAACCATTTCATTTTGGGAACAACTAGAGGATTAGCATGAAATCGTCTAGCTAAATCACATTTTTTGAGTTTTCCTTGCCGAACTTGTTTGTCTAATGCATCTGTTGAGGTTGCTGTTAAAAAAACCTTAACACCATCCTGTTTTAGTGCCTGCTCAAGAGCGTAATAAAGCACTGTATTGTCAACAAAAGGGAAAGCATCTACTTCATCAATAATTAACAAGTCAAAGGCTTGGTAAAATTTAAGAAGTTGATGGGTCGTTGCAATGACTAAAGGCGCTCTAAAATAAGGCTCACTCTCCCCATGTAAAAGGGTTATAGGACAAGAAAAATCTCTGCTGAGGCGTTTATAAAGTTCAAGACAGACATCAATCCGTGGACTCGCTAAGCAGACTTGCCCTCCCTGCTCCAAAACAGTTGACACTGTCTCATAGATCATCTCCGTTTTTCCAGCACCCGTTACGGCATGGATGAGAAGATTTTCCTTATTTGCAACGGTCCTTTTCATACAGTCAGACACCTCCTGCTGATAGGAAGTCAGTTGTCCTTTCCATGTTAGATACTGTTCTTTTGGAAATGGCTGAGCTGGAAAATAAAAAAGTGGATAGTCTTGTCTATTTCTACCTAAAATAAGACATTCTCTACAATAATATTCTCCTCTAGGTAACAACCAGTCTTCTAAAATCTTACTACCACAACGGTTACAAAATAATTTCTCATTTCGCTCTATCATCGCAGGTAATGTTTTAGCCCCTCTTTTTTCATCGTCAGACAGTTGACTAGCAATAAATAAACGTCCGTAAAAATCTTTCATACTTGACTATTCGGATTTTATTAAAAATATGGTAAAATTTGGGTATGAAAAACTATAAAACAATTGCTAAAGACGGTATTGTTGAAGAAGATATCAAAAAATCCCGTTTTATCTGTCACCTCAAACGCATTGAAACAGAGGAAGAGGGACGTGATTACATTTCACAAATTAAAAAGGAGCATTACAAAGCGAATCATTCCTGCTCAGCTATGATCATAGGAGAAGATGGTTTGCTAAAACGCTCCTCTGATGATGGAGAGCCCTCTGGAACCGCTGGTGTTCCTATGTTGACCGTTTTGGAAAAGAAAGGTCTAACAAATGTGGTAGCGGTTGTAACCCGTTATTTTGGTGGCATCAAACTCGGTGCTGGTGGACTTATCCGTGCTTATGCCGGTTCTGTTGCCAATGCTTTAACTGAAATAGGTATAGTAGAGGTTAAAGAACTAGATGGCCTTCAAATTCAGCTTAGCTATTCCCAGTATCAGACCTTCACTAACTTTCTAGAAATGGAACAATTACAAGAGTTTGATACGGAATTTGGAGCTGATATTATCACTCATGTCTATGTTGATAAAGAAAACATGGATGCCTTCATTGCTCATTTAACCGAGTTTTACGCAGGTAAAGTGGCCTATCAACCAGTAGGGAGTCAAGTTATTGAGGTCCCTTTTGACTAATAATGTCAATACCTGCGATAAAAAAATTTTATCACGACAATAAAAAATAGGTATTTTACAGCATGACCTTTTCTGAATATAATGTAATTGAAAAGTGAGGTGTCTGTATGACTAAAATTTTTAATAATATTACTGAATTAGTTGGCAAAACGCCAATTGTAAAACTTAATAATCTCATTCCTGAAGGTGCTGCTGATGTTTATGTTAAAATTGAATCTTTTAACCCTGGATCATCTGTTAAAGATCGCATTGCCCTTGCAATGATTGAACAAGCCGAAAAAGATGGCAAAATCAAACCTGGTGATACCATTGTTGAACCTACATCTGGTAATACTGGTATCGGACTAGCTTGGGTCGGAGCTGCTAAAGGGTATAAAGTTGTTATCGTAATGCCAGATACAATGAGCATTGAACGTCGTAAGATTATCCAAGCCTACGGTGCTGAGCTTGTGCTCACTCCTGGTGTTGAGGGAATGAAAGGGGCTATCGCTAAGGCTCAAGAAATCGCTCAAGAGCGTAGTGGTTTTGTTCCTTTGCAATTTAACAACCCTGCCAACCCTGCTATTCATGAAGCAACAACTGGACATGAAATTATTGAGGCATTTGGAGAAACAGGACTAGATGCTTTTATTTCAGGTGTTGGGACTGGTGGTACAGTTTCAGGAGTTTCTCATGCTCTTAAAGCTGCTAACTTCAACACTCAAGTATTTGCTGTTGAAGCTGACGAATCAGCTGTTCTCTCAGGTGAAAAACCTGGTCCACACAAAATTCAAGGTATTTCAGCTGGATTTATTCCAGACACTCTCGATACGACTGCTTATGATGGTATTATCCGTGTCACTTCTGAAAATGCGCTTGCTACTGGTCGTTTAGTTGGAGCAAAAGAAGGATTCCTTGTTGGTATTTCTGCTGGTGCAGCGATTTATGCAGCAATCGAAAAAGCAAAAGAATTAGGATCTGGGAAAAAAGTGCTAGCCATCCTACCAGATAATGGTGAACGTTACTTATCAACAGTTCTTTATGATTTTGACTAAGGTTATTTTTGGAAAACCTATTTTAATAAGTCAATAATTCAATTATCGTGGATTGAATAAAGGTTAGGACATCATTAAGTAGCTTTGGTGAACTCTAGTTCTATTAGCAGCTCCTAGCCTTGTCCTATTATTTTCTCAATCTACTATACTGTGTACATTTATCAAAAAAAGAGAGGTTGGGATTAGCCATCGTGCTGATTTGTCCCAACCTCTTTTCTTTTTAGTTTATCTAATTTATCAAATATGGACATTTAATTAAGATAATCTATGATCTCCAAAAAGCTCAAGTCTTGTTCCTTTACTGAGAACATGGCTTGAGCTTTATCTATCTATTTTCGCTTACTTAACCTATTTATCTTTTTTTAAAAATTCTAGGCTATCATCAATCCACTCTGGCATATGGTCTGCTAAAGGTTGAAAGCCAATCTTTACTTTTTTATTAGAAAAACGGTGACGTTGTGGAAAATGATGTTTTTCTTCTTCAAGACTACGCATTGACAAAGATGCTTTTCCACTATACTCATCATAATCAATGACTTGGACCCGAACAGAATCTCCTACTTTAAAGACATTATAAATACTGTCTACATAGCCCGTCTTAATCTCAGAAATATGGATTAATCCTTTAACACCATTGTCTAAAACCACAAAGGCGCCATAGGGTCTGAGACCTGACACTGTGCCTTCATATTTTTGTCCAATTTTCATTAGTCAACAACCTCAATGGTTTCAATCACAATATCTTCTACTGGTTTGTCTGAATATCCTGTTTCCACTGCTGCGATAACGTCAAGAACTGCATATGACGCTTCATCCATCAATTGTCCAAAAACAGTATGTCTACGATCAAGGTGTGGGGTTCCGCCATTTTCTGCATACACTTTTGCAATTGGCTCTGGCCAACCACCACGAACTAACTCCTTAGCACTATATGGGAAGTTCGTATTCTGTACAATAAAGAATTGGCTGCCATTGGTGTTTGGTCCAGCATTTGCCATTGACAAGGCTCCACGAAGATTGTAAAGCTCATCTGAAAATTCATCTTGGAAACTACCACCATAAACAGACTCACCACCCATACCTGTACCAGTCGGATCGCCGCCTTGAATCATGAAATCCTTGATAATACGGTGAAAGATGATGCCATCATAATAACCAGATGTTGCCAAATCCACAAAATTCTTAACCGTCAATGGGGCCTGATCTGGGAAAAGTTTAATAACCATATTACCATGATTTGTTTTAATTGTTGCAACCGGGCCTTCAACAGAACCCAAATTCAATTGTGGGAAGTTCAATTCTTTTTCTACCATTCCTAATTTCTCCAAGGCATTAAAAATGCCATTTCCTTCTACTGTATCTGTAACATAATCTGCTTTTTCTTTGAGTTCTGAAACCGCATTGCCCATAGCAATCTTGAAACCAACATAATCAAAGATTTCCATATCATTTGGCCCATCACCAAACATCATGGCATTGACAGGTGTTAATCCTTCTTTTTCGAGTACATGAGCAACACCTGAAGCTTTTGAAATGCCATCTGCAACAACATCTGATGAATGCACATGCCAAGGGACTAAACGCAACTGGTTAGCCAGTTTTTCTGGTAATTGAAGCTCTGCATTGTTTTCCGCAAAAGTCCACATGTGATAAACATCATTCTCTAAATAGAAATCTGGTGCCACTTCGCACTCACCGTAAACAGGAATCATAGCATCATCAATCAGTTTACTTCGCTCAGACACAACAGATTTATCCTTACCTGCAAAACCGTAGGCGATGCCTTGCTCTTTGGCCCATGCAACATATGCCTTAGCAATCTCAGGATTAATTGGTTTATTAAATACTTCCTGACCTTTACTGTCGATAACATAAGAACCATTGATAGTAACAAAATAATCAGGATTAAGCTCACGAATCTCTGGTACTACTCCATACATGGCACGACCTGATGCGATCCCTGTCAAAATCCCCTTTTTCTTGAGACCGGTAAAGACAGTCTTAATGCTTTCCGGCATGTAGCCAGTATCCTTAACTCGTAAAGTATCATCAATATCAAAAAAAATAATCTTTATTTTCTTAGATTTATATTTGGTTTTTGCATCCATAATTTAACTGATTAAACATCACCTTTCTTTTTTCTATGAACAAATGATAATTTATTATAACACATTTATAGTCTAAACTGAAAAGACATCTTCATTTCACTGGAAATAGAGAACGAAACAGCAGACATTATTTCAAAACATCGACTTCTACCTCACTCTAAAAACGATTGAAGCTCAAAAAGCGTTCAATGATGATTTATTAACTTGCTATACCGACAAACATAGAAGGTTAAGTATCTTCTCTCAATCTGACTACTTATCCATCAGTCAACATCCTTAACCAATTTATGCTTGAATGCATAAACAACTGCTTGAGTACGGTCAGCGACATCAAGCTTAGAAAGGATATTTGAAACATGGGTTTTTACTGTTTTTAAGGAAATAAACAATTCATCTGCAATGGTTTGATTATCGTAACCTTTAGCTAAAAGGGCTAAAATATCACGTTCACGCGCTGTTAATTCATCATGAAGGTGAGGCTCATCTCTATAATCCTTAAATTTTTGATTCACTTCTGTCTCAATAGCAAGTTGTCCATTAGCAACTTTCCTAATCGAGTTTAGTATTTCTGCTGCATTCGAAGTTTTTAACATATACCCCTTAGCACCGGCTTCAATTACAGGATATATTTTTTCATTATCTAGATAGGAGGTCAACACTAAGATTTTTGCCTCTGGCCAATCTTTTAACAGTTTTAAAGTAGCCTCTACACCATCCAGTTCAGGCATAACCAAATCCATAACCACTACATCAGGTTTTAAGTCTAAGGCCATTTCTATTCCCGCTCTGCCATTTCCCGCTTCACCCACTACTTCCACATCTGATTGTAAATTAAGAAAACTTTTAAGCCCTAAACGTACCATTTCATGATCGTCAACCAATATTACCTTAATTGCCATCTTCTTCTCCTTCCATCAACGGCACTCGAATATCTAAAGAGGTGCCCTGACCTTTACTTGAGAGGAGTTTCATCGTTCCCGCTAAATCCTCCACTCGGTCTTCAATATTTTTTAAGCCATAGCTGAGCTCTCGATTTGCATCTAGATCAAACCCCTGACCATCGTCTATCATTTTAAGTTCTACATCGCTGTCGCCTTGAATCAAATAAACTTCTAAATGATCAGCCCTAGCATGTTTTAATGTATTACTGATAAATTCTTGAGCAATACGGAACAGATTTTCTTCGATTGATTTCGGAATTTCAACAACTTCTGCCCTATAATTTACTGTAATATTTGCTTTATCAGTCAGTTCTCGTAAAATCATGCGTAGCCCCTCTGATAGGGTCTTTCCTTCCAACTCTGTTGGTCTCAGATGAAGTAATAGAATCCTCAAATCATTTTGAGCATCATTCACAATCCCTTCAACCGTTTTCAATTGCTCTTGCAACTGTTTTGTGGTTAAATCTGGTGCAGAATGCGCTAATCCAGACAGCATCATGCTAGAAGCAAAAAGTTCCTGACTGACTGTATCGTGAAGATCTCTAGCAATCCGACGTCTTTCTTGCTTCACAATATCTTCACTATTTTCGATATAAGCATTTTCTGTTTTCTGCAAATTAGTTGTCAAATGCCTCATCTTGTTAGATAGACGCAAAAGATTTCGACCTAATTCTGTTTCTCCTATTTCTCGAATCGGTTTATTTTCTAAGATTGTTCGTAATTGATAATTTGTTTGGCGTGTACTATATTCATCCAATAAAAACCATCCCAAAACCAAAAGGACCATTAATGTTACCGCTAGAGAAAGCAGAGTAAATCCTAGTCTAAGAATCAGACTCACGTCCGAAGTCAGCAGCTTAAAACTTAATCCTAAGCTATCAAATAACACAAAGCTAACCGTTCCTAAAATCAGTAAATCAAACAGAAAAAGCATCACAATCGTTTGTTTTTTCATCCTCGTATTACCTCTACGTTTCCTGCCAAAACACTAATAACCAATTTAACACACTTTTCAGACTGACTATAACCTTCTTCTTCTAGTGTAATCGTCTCATTTCGTAAATCATATTCAGGATAGCCAAAAAAAGTGATACTTCCATAAATACAAGAAGCATTTAGTCGGACAGAAACATCAATTGGTACAATAATTTGAGTGGGACCATAAATCTTACGAATCAAAATATGATTCGCCTTACCTTGTACAATAACTTCCGTTAAATCAATCGTATCATTTCCTGTGAGACGAATAATATTGATATCATCAAAAGCATAGCTCGTCCGCTTAAGGGGTTCATGTTCTCCAATCCATTGATTTGCTGAGGAGGCCACTGTTAATTCCTTTTCTTCAAACTGAATTAAAGCCCTACGATTTTTTTGTTTCACTTGAGAGAAATGATTAATCAGCACATAGACAACACCAAATAGGATAGCAACAATTACATACGGATTTAACATAAAAACCAAAAAGAGGAGCCAAAAACTAGCTGTCAAAAGAAAATTATTTCGACTTCCTAAATTATAGAATCTCAGTAACAACAAAGTAACCACTAAAAGCAAAAGAAAAGCTGAAATATCTCTAGACAAGATGGTCATAATTGCCATTGCTAACAGAACACTTTCAACAATTAAGAAAATATGAATTTTTTTCATGTTAGACACGACTCCTTAACATTCAGTCAGTATTATCATTTGATTTCATTTTTAGGATACATCATCTCCAAAAGTGACCTAACCGTATACTCCCTATCATACACTAAAGGTCTCTGCACCACCTTGCATCTCCCGTTTTCTAATATTAAAATAAATTCGTCCTTACTCTTTTTCTCGTCGTCATAATAAAAAGATTTAGAAAGTGTTTACGGTCGAAAATAAAAGGAAAGAAGTTCATCGCATGGGTGGATATATGATTGAATGTTATAGCCATTTAGTTTTGCACCTTTTAGATAAATTATCTCAGTTACCATTCATTTCCCATCAATGTCTAGTTGTTTCACAATGTGTTATTCCAAATTTTCTACAATCGTTATGACGGCGAAGTTCCCACAACTAATGTATTTCGTAGTAGTAAAACGAGTAAGACAGTAGTCTTGATTTCAAAGTGTTGACTTCCCTTTACTTTTTGTTTTCTAAGAAAGAATAGGACGCCATAGAAGATTTTGATGGGATTAGGGCAAAAATATCTTAACTTTCTCTTTTTGATAGTAATAGGAAATTGATGCAGTGGTTGATTGGAAGTCTGCAACTGGACACTCCTGCATTGTTAGCAACCATCCTATGCGATTGTGACAAGGTCTACCTTTGGACCCTCCGCACTTTTTAATAAGGAAACAAAAAAGTAATTTTTGCATTTGGTTCAGTATTAATAGCGATATAATCCGATTATATTGTTCATTTTAACAAATTTACTTATAAAATTCTTAAATAAAACCCAAAAACACCTTACCCTCCCAAAAAATCTCAATCAGTCTTCGCAACAAGCCTTCAAAAAGTATCCAATTACAGTAAGGCAAAATTAGCAAAGCATCTTTTGATTTTTTAAGAGAATAAGGTAGAGTTTTTATTGACCACCAACACTTGTTTCAGGTTCGCTAACGGTGGTGCTTTCTGATATGCTTGATGTCGCACTATGAGGACTTGTTGCCACAGTCGTTTCTGTGCTTGTCGTAGAAGTAGAATCTTCTTGTAAGTATAGCACCAGATCATCCTTTCCTTTTACAGAAATCGCATTTCCGTAATAAGGTTCTTGACCAACGACAACACTGCCACGACTTGGTTTTTTGACCTCAATATAACCATTTTCAGTATGCATATAAAATTTGATACGTGATTCTGAAATTCCTAAGGCCGTTAAAATAGCAAGGGCTTGACTAGAAGTTAGATGGTTACCAGAATCATCAGTCGTAACATTTGGCATAATCACATCATCTTTGATAGCCACTTTGAAAATAATTTTTGTTGATTGACCTATCTTATAAGTCACTCCTGCTTTTGGCGTTTGAGAAATGATTGTCCCTGTTTCGACCTCCGTCTCTTCAACATTTTCATAACTGATATTTTCTTCCGCAACATGATAAGTTGCCATCAACTCAGCTTTGGCATGTTCATAAGTCTGGCCTTCGTAATCTGGCATTTCAAAACTTCCATAGCCAGATGAAACATAAAGATTAACACTATTCCCTTTTTTACGACTTGAACCTGCTGTAGGATTTGTTTTAATAACCTTACCCGCTTCAACAGAATCACTCTCTATTTCGTAAACTTCTCCTAACTTTAATCCAACCTCTTCAAGAGTAGTTTTCGCTTGCT
Organism: Streptococcus caledonicus; assembly: GCF_042656225.1. Taxonomy (NCBI): domain Bacteria; kingdom Bacillati; phylum Bacillota; class Bacilli; order Lactobacillales; family Streptococcaceae; genus Streptococcus; species Streptococcus caledonicus. Next base: position 47,041 of record NZ_JBHSOJ010000026.1, on the reverse strand, counting down.
CTTGTGTCATACCAACTATATCCGGAACAGCCACTGATGCAGGATTAGAAAGGGCTAAGTAACCAAAGAAAATACTAAATAAAATTAAAATACTTAAAAATATTTTTAAAAGTGTCGCAATTGGACGACGCTTTTTCTTGACTGTTTTTTGTAAAACAACCTCTTGTTCTACTGGAGGAGACGGTTGAACAGTTGCTGCCTCAGTCGTTGTTTTTAAAAGTTTATCACGCGATGTTTTAGAAGTGTTCGTATCTACCTTAGGAAGACTGGTCTTAACCATAGAAACGTTGTCAAATGTTAAACGACGTTCTCTAGCTCTTCCTGAATCAAGTGACGAGGAAAGATCTCTAATCATTTGATACGTTGACACATAACGATCCGTTAATTTTTTAGCTGTCGCGCGCAGAACAACATTCTCTAATGCCTGCGGAACTTTAGGATTTTCAGTAATTATCGAAGGCAATGGCTTTTGAAAATGTTGTAAGGCAATTGTGACAGCCGAATCACCATCATAAGGAATATGGCCAGTTAACATTTCAAAAAGCATAATCCCCATAGCGTAAATGTCACTTTGGATAGTGGCTTTGGAACCACGCGCTTGTTCTGGGGATAAATAATGTACTGAACCAAGCATCGAATTTGTCTGTGTTAAGCTAGTCTCAGCAAAGGCTACTGCAATTCCAAAATCTGTCACCTTAGCTCTACCGCTTTTCGTCAAAAGCACATTCTGAGGCTTTAAATCGCGGTGAATGATCCCTTTTTGGTGCGCAAGAGTCATCGCCGATAAAACTTGTCTCATAATGTGAATAACCTCATCATTCGACAAAGGTCCATGGTCATGAATATATTTCTTCAAATCTGAACCATCAACATATTCCATTACTAGGAATTGTTGACCATCTTCTTCTCCAATATCACGAATAGCAACAATATTGGGATGAGAGAGTTCTGCCATGGCACGGGCTTCTCGTTGAAAACGAGCTACAGCTACTTGGTCTGTCTGATAATTGGTACGAAGCACCTTAATTGCTACTTCTTCATTGTCCAATATAAGATCGTTTGCCAAGTATACATCTGCCATACCGCCACGACCAATGGATTTGAGAATACGATATCGACCAGCAAAAAGTCTGCCAATCTGAATCATTTAACATCCTCACTTTCGAGTACGACTAAAGCTACGGTGATATTATCAAGCCCTCCTTCAAAATTCGCTTGCTCAATCAAAGCCTCTGCCTTAACATCAAGACTCGTTTCTTCCGAAAGGATTTCAACAATCATTTGATTTGACACTAAATTCGTCAGCCCATCACTGTTAATAAGAAGATAATCTCCTTCTTCCAAAAGCTGTACCGCTACATCAATCTCAAGTGGGGCAGCCTGACCAACTGATTGCGTGATGATATTCTTTTGTGGATGGACAGCAGCTTCTTCTTCTGTCAATTGTCCAGCCTTTACCAAAGCATTAACCAAAGAATGATCACTCGTCAACAACTCATATTCACCATTTCTAATCAATCCTACACGAGAATCTCCAACATGGGCAAAGATAGCAACGTTATCAAGTAAAGCAACGGCTTCAATGGTTGTTCCCATACCCTTATAATCTTCTGTTTGACCTAATTCATAAATTTTTTGGTTTTCAGCTTCAATAGCTTCAAACATCCAATCACGAATATGGCTAAGTTCTGTAAAATCTGTATTAACCCAAGAGCGACCTAAATCCGTTACCGCCATTTCACTGGCAATATTTCCTGCACGGTGGCCTCCCATGCCGTCTGCAAGGACAATCAGTGTAATATCGTTTTTATTTGTATATTTATTGATAAAATCCTGGTTATTGGAACGTTTTAAACCAATATCCGTTTGTAATGCAATTTTCATAGTTGTATCCGCTGAACAGCGTCAGCTTTCCCTCCTAAAACACTAATCAACTCGACGGAATTTTGCAATAAAGAATCCGTCAGTCCAATATTGTTCTGGTGTGATGGCTAGACAGCCATCTACCACAATATCCTTCTGTGTATGTTCTAATGGTACCTGCTCAAAATTGGGATGTTTAGCTAAGAAAGCTTTCACTACCTCTTGATTTTCTTCTGCAATAATCGTGCAAGTACTATACACCATTATACCACCTTTACGCAAGGTTTGACAAACACTTGACAGGATTTCCAATTGGGTCCTTTGCAGGCTTTCAAAATCTTGTAGTTCTTTATTGTATTTAATATCTGGTTTACGACGAATGAGACCAATTCCTGAGCACGGAGCATCTACTAAAATTTTGTCAAAGCTGTCTGATGTAAAGGTTTGATGAACTTGACTGGCATCTAATTTTTGTGTGTTAATCTTATCCGAAACTCCAAGTCGCTCAGCATTTTCTCTAATCAATTCTAATTTGTGGTCATATAAATCCAAGGCTATTACGGTACCCGTTTTTAGATAACTAGCCATGTGAACCGTTTTGCCACCAGGCGCTGCACAGGCATCCAAAATCACATCACCTTCTTGAATGTCCAAGACTGAAGCAACTAATTGACTGGTTTCATCTTGAATAGTAATAGCACCTGATTTAAACCACTCACTTACAGCAAAATTACCACTAGCTTTTGTTAAACCGACAGGTGATAATACCGATAACTGCGCCCCGGTGTCTGCTGCGATGACCTTAAGTTGAGACGGTTCTGTCACTCGAACACTGGCTTTATTTCTGATAAAAAGGCTCTCAAAAATAGATATAGCGCGGTCTTCACCATATTGTTCGATTAATTTTTTGACCAACCAAATCGGTAATGAATACTGAATCGCATAGCGTTTGTTCACACGCTTAATCGTACGGGGGTCTGGCAATGGCTCGCTACTTAATTTGCGTAACACCGCATTTACCAACTTCTCAGAACCTTTATTATTTCCCCTGTTTTTGGCAATAGCTACCGCATCATTGACCACCGCATGGGCTGGAATTTTATCAAGGTAGACCAACTGATACAGGCTAAGCATCAGTAGATCATACACCCAGCTCTGCAATTTGTCCCGATCTGCAATCACATGTGACAGATACCACTCTAAAGTCTTTTTTCTGGCAACAGTCCCATAAACAATCTCTGTCACCAATGCCTTATCTTTATCCGATAGATGCGACTGAGTTAAGTGCTTATTCAATGCTAAGTTAGAATAGGCCCCTTCACGAAAAACATCTTCTAAAACGATAAGGGCTTTCCCACGCGCAGTTTTTTTCCAATTATTCGCCAAATTGATCACCCACTTCAAGGGTACGGCCAACCCCGTTTAGAAAATCGATAATCTCCATTTTCGGTTTTCCAGCTGGCTGAACTACTCTTAAAGAAATCGCCCCATTACCCGTCGCAACGACTAAGGTTTTCTTGTTTTTTTCAAGAATTTGCCCTGGTGCACCTTCGCCTTCTACCACTTCTGTGTCATACACCTTGAACCGTTGTCCTGCCAAATAAGTATGTGCTACTGGCCATGGGCACATCCCACGTACCTGATTGAAAACGTCACGCGCTGACTTTGTCCAGTCAATCTGTTCTTGTTTTGGAGTGATGTTTGGTGAGAAGGTTGCTTGACTGTGGTCTTGCGGCTCCGGCTTAATCTCCCCAGCAATGTAGCCCGGAAGAGTCTCTAAAAGAAGATTTCGACCAACAACTGCTAATTTCTCAAACATAGTCCCAACGTTGTCCTCATCAAGAATCGGAGTGCTTGCTTTAGAAACCATATCACCAGCATCCATTTCCTTGACCATTTCCATAATGGTTACTCCAGCTTCTTTCTCACCGTTGATAATGGCATAATGTATCGGCGCACCACCACGATATTTTGGCAACAATGAGGCGTGTACATTGACCGCAAAGCCCACACTGTCTAACAGCTTAGTTAGTAAAAATTGTCCAAAGGCCGCAGTTACAATGCCGTCCGCACCTAGAGCCATCAGCTCTGCCATTTCTTCAGACCCCGATAATTTTTCAGGCTGGTAAATCTTGAGGTTGTGTGCCAATGCAACTTCTTTCACTGGTGTCATTTTAATTTCTTTTTTACGTCCAACTGCACGATCAGGCTGTGTCACAACAGCCAAAATGTCATAGCGCCCATCTGCTAAAAGTCCTTTGAGAACGGTAGCTGAAAAGTCAGGTGTTCCCATAAATAGTAATTTTGTCATGTGATATTCCTTTCACTGCTCTTAATTTAAGTCTATCTTAACATGATTTGTCTAAGATAGGAAAAGTAATGGCTTCATTCTCTAAAGGTAGGATATCTCCTTTTTCACCATAGTATTTAATTCGTAAGTATTCTCCCCATACCCTTGAACGCCCTATCTCCGTCTCCATCCAATTGTAGCGACTGATTGGAGTTTCCTTATACGCTGCATCAAAGGTATAGGGAATGTATTCAATCTCATTAGGGATGTTCCTAACCAAGGTTCGCCACTGACGTCCGGTGGCGTGACTTTTACAGATAAACATGACACGATCAACCGTAGAAAAATCAAAAACCTCTTTGGCACAAGTCACATTTTCCAAGGTATTGGTCGATTTTTTCTCTGCAACAATACAATCTTTAGGAATACCGGCTTCAAGAAGAAAAGCCATAATAACATCTGCTTCCGTCTGTCCTTCAAAATGCCAATCAGGATGCGGCGTGCCCGTCAAACTACGTCCACCGGTTACAAGAATCTTATCAACATAACCTTTTTGATAGGCTTCAATAGCTTTCTCCCAATGACCAGGGTGAGTTCCTGAAAAGATAAAAAGAACATCACATTTTTGGGGTGAAACTTCCTCACAAAAGGTTACTTGTGTTAAAAAATCAATTTCTTCCTGTGTCAATTGACTAGGGACATCAGGTGTCTTAGATATCATTGGCTTCATTACAGTCCTTTCATTGCTAACATCTTACATCATATTCTGTGGTTCATGGTCAATGGCTATTCTCAAATCTTTATTATCTGGTTCTTGTGTCCATTCCAAAATATCATTAAGAACAGCTTCAAGATTATCCTCAAAGCGATATTTGATAATGATTTGATAATGGTATAAATTATGCGTTCTGGCGATTGGCTTAGGCGTCGGTCCTAAAATTTTGACTTTTTCTGATAAATAGCTGCGCAACTTTTCCATGACTTGATAGCTCTTATTGACAAGTAAGGTTTCATCTCTGTGAGATAAGGTCAAACCAACTGTGTAATAATAGGGGGGGTAGGATAGCTGTCTGCGAATGTCCATTTCATAGTTATAGAAACCCTCATAATCTTGATTTTTTGCAAATTGAATCGCGTAATGGTTAGGATTATAGGTTTGAATAACAACTTCACCAGCTTTCTCAGCACGTCCAGCTCTCCCTGCAACCTGTGTCAATAACTGAAATGTTCTCTCAGCAGCACGAAAATCTGGCAAGTTAAGAGAAGTGTCAGCATTGAGAACCCCAACTAAAGTAACATTTGGAAAATCTAGCCCTTTCGCAATCATTTGAGTCCCAAGTAAGATATCTGCTCCGCCATTACCAAAAGTCTCTAAAATCTTTTCATGAGCACCTTTTTGCCGAGTCGTATCAACATCCATTCGAATAATCCTGGCGTCAGGCAAGAGCGCCTCAAGTTCATCGTAAGCTTTCTGCGTTCCAGTACCATAGTAACGAATACTCCGACTTTGACAATCTGGACAGACGTTAGGAATAGCTGCTTGATGCCCACAATAATGACAGTTCATTGTCCGTGTATCCATATGAAGTGTCAAGGAAATATCGCAATTAGGACATTCATCAACGTAGCCACAATCTCTGCACATCACAAATGAAGAATACCCCCTGCGATTGAGCATTAGTACCACTTGCTCTTTTTTGGCAAGACGATCACGAATGTTATCAAGTAAAACTGGCGTAAAATTACTAGCCTCCTGCTGACCAATGACATCCTTAAAATCAACAACCTGAACAGTTGGTATAGTTGCCAAAGGATTGGCCCGTTGCGTTAACCGTAAAAATTCATAGACACCCTTACTAGCACGAGCACGACTTTCAATCGTTGGTGTCGCTGACCCTAAAACAAGTACAGCTTCATGATACTTAGCACGAAGGAGAGCAACATCACGAGCATGATAGCGTGGATTTGACTCTTGCTTATAAGTTGCCTCATGCTCTTCATCAATGATAATAGCCCCAATATTTTCTAATGGAGCAAAAATAGCAGAGCGAGCGCCTACGACTACCTTTGCTTGCCCCGACTTGATTTTACGCCACTCATCAAATTTCTCACCATCCGAAAGCCCCGAGTGCATAATAGCCACTTGATTACCAAAACGTGAAATGAAACGGTGGGTCATTTGGGGAGTTAATGAAATTTCTGGGACAAGCACAATAGCTGTTTTCCCTAATTTTAATACCTTATCAATAATGTGAAGGTAAACTTCTGTCTTACCCGAACCTGTAATTCCTTGTAACAAAAAGGGCTTGCTCTCTTGCCCAATTTTTTCCGTTACACTATCTACAACGTTTTGTTGTTGAGCGTTTAGCGTCAAAAAATCAGTTTCTTCAACACGACCAAAATAGTCATCTGAACGATTTTGTTCGACTTTATAAGTTTCCAGAAAACCATGCTCGATGAAATATTTAACAACAGGTGATGAAAAGCATTTATTCAGCTCCGCTATTTTTCCATCTTGAGAATTTTCTAGAAGATACTGCTGCAATTCTAAGCGTTTCTTAGCACGATTTCCTAAATCTACTTCTGATAAACGCTGTTTATTAACATTATAAAAGGTTTCTGTCTTAATCGTTTTACGATCTTTAGCCAGATAATCTACCTGGATCTGACCGCTTCGTGCTAAGCGAGTTACCTTGTTTTCTAATGTTTTATCCAAATCATTAGCAGAAAGGCTGAACTGTGAACCAAAAATCACCTGCCGATCATCCTCTGACAAAGTCTCTCTAGGTATCAGTAACTTCTCATATTGACTATTTAAAAGACTTGGTAACATCGCTTTTAGAAGAGAAATCTTATAAGAAAAAACCGTATGTCGCATCTTATCAGCCAACTCAATCTGTTCCTTATTGAGTACAGGTTCAAAGTCTAAAACCTCTGCAACAGATTTTAATGCCGTATCTGTCTCATCCAAAAAATCAACGACAAATCCTTGCAACAGTCGATTTCCATTGCCAAAGGGAACATGCACCCTAGAACCTACAGAAATAACGTCTCTCAGGTGCTTCGGAATGTCATAAGAAAAAGGTTTATCAGTTTGCATCAACGGCATATCAACAATGACCTGAGCAATTTTCTTCATAGATTTCCTTTCTAAAAACTATTTTACATTTTCTAAATATAACACTCATATGATTATTTAGAGTTTATTTATAGTGATTCAAATTCAAAAATTACTTTTTGTATTTTTCTTAAAAAGTGAAGACATTCCAAACTCTGGAAGACCTTTGAAGGTAGGAAATAAAACTGACAAAATCAGCGGCAAAACCTCCTACGAAGTTCCATTTCTTTTTGACAAGCCCTGTTCTACACCCTGTATAAAGGAAAAATCCAAGATAGACTACCTTAGATTTTTTCTCCTTCTTCTTCTTTTTCTTTAGCAATTTGCTCTTTGATTTTACGTTCTTCTTCTTCTTTGGCTAAACGCTCTGCTTCGATACGAGCAAGGACCTGAGCGCGTTTTGCTTCTGGATCTGGGTGAATCGTCACATTTCCTGACTCAATTTCTTCCAAAGCACGCAAAGTATTTTTTACGGACTTAAATCCTTGAGTAGGATTTGCGCCAGCTTCTAACTCATGTGCACGCTTTGCCTGTAAAATACAAAGTGAGTATTTTGAAGGAACCTTGTCCAATAATTTGTCAATTGACGGTTTTAACATCATAACAGTAATCTCTTTTCTAAATATCTTTAATCATATCGTTGTATCTTCCGATAACACGTTCAACACGGTAATGCTCAGCCTCAATCAGGCGCTTAACACGCTCAGCTGCTAATGGCACTTCATCATTCACGACAGCATAATCGTATTCACGCATGAGCACAATCTCTTCTTTAGCACGGGCGATACGCTGAGCAATCACTTCATCACTATCCGTCCCACGACCAACCAAACGATCTCTTAACTCCTCTAAATCAGGTGGGGTCAAGAAGATAAAAACACCGTCTGGAACCTTCTTTTTAACCTGAAGAGCACCTTGAACCTCAATCTCAAGAAAAACATCAATTCCCTTATCCAGAGTTTCATTGACATAAGTTAGCGGTGTCCCGTAGTAGTTCCCTACATACTCGGCATATTCTAACATCTGACCGTTTTTAATCAACTCTTCAAATTCTTCTCTAGTTCGGAAAAAATAATCTTTCCCCTCAACCTCACCAGGTCGTTTAGGACGTGTCGTCATCGACACCGAGTATTCAAATTTATGGTCTGGCGTAGAGAAAATCTCCTCACGTACAGTCCCTTTACCAACTCCTGACGGTCCTGAAAAGACAATCAATAAGCCACGTTCAGACATTATAAAAATCCCTCTCCTAAGATGACAGATGCCCATTGACTCACACATCTGTTACAAAAATATTCATATTATTTCTCTCTATTTTAGCAAAATAGCAGAGCTTTTTCAAGGAGAGAAGCAGATAAAAAACAAAAAGCCTCTCGGCTTCTTATCTATTTGGCATAGTCAACTGCACGCAGTTCACGGATAACCGTGACCTTGATATTTCCTGGATAGTTAAGATTATCCTCAATCTTTTGACGGACCTTATGAGCCATAATCGTAACTTGATCATCCTTGATTTTCTTAGGTTGTACCATAATACGAATTTCACGTCCTGCTTGAAGTGCATAGGCTTGTTGAACACCATCAAACCCAGTCGCAATTTCTTCCAAGTCACGTAGGCGCTTAATGTAATTTTCCATTGATTCGTTACGTGCACCTGGACGAGCTGAACTGAGAGCATCCGCGGCTGCTACAATCACAGCAATAACTGATTCTGGTTCTACATCACCATGATGGCTAGCAATTGTATTGATAACTACTGGGTGCTCCTTGTATTTACGAGCAAACTCTGTTCCAATCTCAACATGGCTTCCATCAACTTCACGGTCAATTGCTTTCCCCATATCATGCAAGAAACCTGCACGACGAGCTAAAGCAACATTCTCTCCAAGTTCACCTGCTAAAATACCCGCTAATTTACCAACTTCAACGGAGTGGCGCAAGACATTTTGCCCATAAGATGTACGGAACTGTAAGCGTCCCATAATCTTAATCAAATCTGGATGTAGGTTTGGAGCACCAATTTCATAAGCCGCTGCCTCACCATACTCACGGATACGATTATCAAGCTCATTACGATGTTTCTCAACCAACTCTTCAATACGAGCTGGATGAATACGCCCATCTGCAATAAGAGCCTCAAGTGTTAAACGAGCAATTTCACGTCTAATTGGATCAAATCCTGATAAGGTTACCACTTCTGGTGTATCATCGATAATGATATCTACTCCGGTTAAACTTTCTAGGGTGCGAATATTACGCCCTTCACGACCAATAATACGTCCTTTCATCCCATCGTCTGGTAAATGAACTGTCGTAACAGTTTGCTCCGTCACGTATTCTCCAGCAATACGTTGCATCGCCTGTGCTAACAACTCTTTGGCTGTCTTAGTAGATCGGTCTTTAACTTCTTGCTCTGCAGCTTTAATTCGAGTTGCGATATCATGAGACAAGTTATTTTCTATCTCGGTTAAGATAACCTCACGTGCTTCAGCAATAGTCATATTGCCTACGCGTTCAAGTTCGGCATATTTCTTAGCTTCGAGTTCTGCTAATTGCTCCTCACGCTCATCGATATTTCTAGATTTATCTGTTAGACTTTGCTCTTTAGATTCGAGCTGTTTCTCCTTGCTGACCAAACTTTCATCTTTGCGATCAAGCGAAGAAGCACGCTCACTTAGACGTGTCTCCATTTGTTTCAATTCTTGACGCTCAGATTTAAATTCTTGCTCAATTTCGTGACGATACTTTCTAGCCTCTTCTTTTGCCTCCAGCAAAGCTTCTTTTTTATGCGCTTTGCTTTCAAGCTCTGCCGCCTTACGAATATGCTCAGCTTCTGCTTCAGCCTGTCCACGTAAAGTAACAGCATCTTGCTCTGCGTTAAGAAGAGTTAGCTCAGCAGTTTCTCTGGCTGATTTCATCTTAGCCGAAATTACTGCATAGCCAATCATTAAACCGATGAGGATAGAAACAATTGCTAATATAACATTTAACATTCATTCTCCTCTTTTCTATAGTTTTTTTCAATCAAAACTATCTCTAAGTTTATCATAAAATAAAACGTTTCACAATCTAAAAATGAATTTTATGGTATGATAGAAGAAAATATTTTTAAGGAGAAATTTTATGACAAAAAAAGTTATCGTGGAAAGTTTTGAACTTGATCACACTATCGTAAAAGCACCTTATGTCCGCCTTATCTCGGAGGAAAAAGGTCCTGCTGGAGATGTGATTACCAATTTCGACATTCGTTTAGTCCAGCCAAACACCAATTCAATCGAAACTGCTGGACTCCACACCATTGAGCACTTACTTGCCAAGCTCATCCGAGAACGCATTGATGGTATGATTGACTGCTCTCCATTTGGTTGCCGCACTGGATTTCACCTAATTATGTGGGGACAAGTTGACACAACTACTATCGCCAAAGTACTAAAATCTAGCTTAGAAGAAATCGCAACTGTTACTAGCTGGGAAGATGTTCCTGGAACTACTATCGAATCTTGTGGTAATTATAAAGATCATAGCCTTTTTGCCGCGAAAGAATGGGCTAAGTTAATTCTCTCTCAGGGGATTTCAGATGATGCTTTTGTAAGAAAAGTTGTCTAATTTTAAAGTTGCTCTTCCAAAAGCACATACATAAAAGAAAAAATTTTTATTTTTCAGTAAAAACAATCACCTGACGGACAACATCCAACAGCGCAAATTTCCTATCGTATTGGAGATTATGAGTGATTTCTATATCGAGTTAATTAGCTATAAACGCTTTCTTTTTCTTGCCTTCTATAGCAGTTCAAGAAAGAAATCAGTGTTTTGAAATTTCGATATTTTGGACAACTTAAATAGCTGAAAAAGTCACTCTGCGTATCCCTTCTTTTGAAAAATAATCATTCTAAAAAGCATAGAAATAGCGTTTTAAATAACGTCATTCTATGCTTTTTACTGTAACTTTAGAGTTTTCCATACTTCTCCAAATCAAATCCGAGTAAACTACCTATCTATGCAACATTAACTTTTACGGATAACCTTGCAATGATGTAAAATCAAAAGAACAAAGAGGGCGTCAGCTAACGATTCTGTTTGAAGAGGGACAAGTTAGGTATTCTAACCGCTTAAATTTTTATAGCATTAACAGCTTGATTTCTATTCTTAGGAACCAGAATTCAAGGAAAAATTCAGATTTCAAAGTCATGACTCTTGCATTATTATCCCTTGACTAATACACGTTACGTAGTAGTCGGTACAGGAAGCTGAGTTTTCCTAATTTCTTCCACCCCATTACTCTGTGACTTTACCACGAAGAATTGTAACGGTATCGTCCCTACCTAATTTACTAATAGAACTTCGTTTTAGCTTCACTCTAGTAATCTAATGCGTCTGCATTCCCCTTAGCATTTCCAACAAAATAGCCGGTTTTACAATTGATTGAGAAAAGGTAAGTTCCATCCGGTTTAAACATATTATAATAACCGTTGCCATTAATAATGTTTACTTTTTCTAAGATGTAATTATTCCCTACAATGTGACCACGTTCTTGTGCAGTTGCTACAATTTTTTCAAGAATACCTTCATTAAAAGTCCAAGCAGGATTATCTTTATCAGCAATCACATCAAAATTATAAGGTACACGACTTAACTGACGTTGAAGTGTATTGACATCATAATTAGTTATCCCATAAATACTTGTTGCAGATACCGGTTGAGTCGGAGCGGCTACTGATTGAGACGGCACTGGTTGAGATGGCTCTACAACGATCGGCTCACTATCTCTCGCAGGAGCATTAGCAGCCACACTATTTTCAGGATTAGTCGTTTTTGTACGTGCCTCTGCCACAACTGATTGCAAGAGAGTATCTAAATGAGCATTGCCTGTATTTAAAACCGTTGCTGACAGATCATTTAGGGTAGCATCAGATTTTAAAGAACTCGCTACTTTTTCACCGTCAACAATAGCAGGACTATCAAACTTATCATTGACAGCTTGCACAGCTTTAATAGATTTGTTTAATCGTTCAAACTTACTCTTAGCATCGTCATAATAAGTCGTTCCTTCTAAAGCTTTCAGTAAGCGTTCAAGTTCCGACACTTTTCCGAATTCGCTATTTTTTAGTTTAGACTGTGCTTCATCTTTAAAGAATGTCGCATACTGCTTATTAAAAGCCTCAAGTTTTTTATTAGTCTGCTCAGAAGCATCTGTCGTTGTTTCAGTCGTTACTTTAGTCTGCGTGACCTTTTCTGATGCCTCTTTTGATTGATTTCCTTGAAGCATGCCATAGCCTATTGCTACCACTCCAAGAATCAAAGCTATAGCGGTTCCTAACCATAGACTTTTTTTCTTGTAAAAAAGCTGAGCTGGTTCAATTCCCCCTAAGCCAGTCTTATGGTCTTCTTCTGATTGATCCCTCTCCACCATATCAAATGGTTCAATGGTAGAAACAGGCTTAGCATCTGGGGTTTCCACCGCAACTTTAATCAATTCTTTGGAAGACATTTGACTTTCTTGATTGAAATCATCTGAATGCGATAAGTTTTTACGCTGCTCAGCAATAAATTCATCAATCTTTTCACGACTTAATTCTGATAGTTCACGTGTGTTCTCAAACTTCTTAGAAGCTACTTCTTCACGATTTTGCTTAATATATTTATCTAAAATATTATCATTTTCAGTAATACCCGCTTTGAGTTCAGCTTCTTTACGAACCGCCTCTTCAATAGTCATATTTTTAGCTTGTTCAAAATTGAGTTTTTCTTGTTGATATTCTTGCGTGTATTTCTTTGACATGTTATCCCCTTTCTAAACCTGCTGGCGTTTAACTCTTTCTCCATAATATTGATAAAGATCAACTTTCAGTGTTCCGTTATACAATTTACGTTTTTTATCAGCTAAACTACCATATTTCTTTTCAAACCGTTCATCACTGGTTAAAATAAATTTACTCCATGTTTTAAGCGGTGCAAATGTTTCACCCATATCATGATAAAGAGCCGTTATTCCTTCATCATCCAATAGACGTTCTCCATACGGAGGATTAGAAATAATAACACCATTTATTTTCTCTGTTCGAAAATCTTGTAGGCGCATTTGCTTAAAGGTAATAACACCTGAAAGCCCAGCTTCCTCGGCATTTCTCTTAGCAATTTCAACCATTCGAGCATCAATATCGCATCCCATGATATCCAACTCTACATCATAGTTTGCTTTACTTTCAGCTTCATCACGCACGCTTTGTACCAAATGACGATCCATCCAAGGCCAAGCTTCAAATGAAAAAGTGCGATTAAAGCCAGGAGCAATATTCATCCCAATCATAGCAGCCTCAATACAGAAAGTCCCCGAACCACAAGTTGGATCCACTAATGGTTTATCTGGAAACCAATTCGTTAACTGAAGAATAGCAGCGGCCATATTTTCCTTGATAGGAGCACCACCTTTTTCAGTACGGTAACCACGCTTAAAAAGACTTGTTCCTGTTGTATCAATTAAAATGGTTGCTATATCTTTAAGAATTGACACCTCAATTTTAAATTCAGGACCATTCTCCATCAACGGAACTCCTTCTGGACGATGAAAATATTTTTGTAATTTTTTCACAACAGCTTTTTTTGTAATCGATTGAACAGAAGGTTCGTTATGAAGCTTAGATTTAACGCATTTCGCCTTTGAAATCGGGAAAGCAGCACCCAAAGGAAGATAATTTTCCCAATCCAGAGCAAAAACGCCTTGGAATAATTCTTCAAAAGTTCTTGCTGGAAAACTTCCGACCACAATTTTTATGCGATCTGCCGCTCGTAACCAAAGATTGGTTTCAACGATTGTCTGAGCATCTCCTGTAAAGCGGACTTTACCGTTTTCAACCTGACAATCAATCCCTAAATTTCTGATTTCTCGACCAACTACCGCTTCCAAACCAGCAGCTACTGTAGCAATTAAATTAAATTGTTTTTTCATTTTATTCCTTATTCTTATATTCTTAGCCTTATTATAGCACAAGTCACACTTTAGAAGATTACATTACTTTTACGGTTCCTCTAGAGCTTCACAAGAAAAGAAGAGAGTGGAGTTGAAATCATCATTTCGAAGAAGATAATTTCTTTCACTCTCTTAGTTCTAAGTTTAGATGAGACACTATGCTGAACAACAACTTCCTCCTCCATTCAAGACACAAAATCTTAAACGGCTCAAGACTCAAGGAAGTTCATAAAATTGATACTAATCTCCCCCAAAAAATCACAGAAACTTTTTATTTCTAATCTGAAACTTGCTTAAAAGTAGCTAAAACATTTCAGAGACTTTTAGTATTAGAAAACAGGTATCACACCGTTTGTTATAGTCATTTATTATAATGGCCACTAAAGCCAATATGACAAGAACTGCCTTCCACCATCACACTGAATTCTTTAACTGAAAAATAGGAGGCTGGAATATTTTCACTGCCTCCTACCCTATATGCAATTTTCTATAAGCCATGTTTTGTTCCAGAAGTGACTAGGTACCACTTCTTTCGATAATCATCTGTCTACTGTTTCCAGTCAAAATAGTCCGTTCATTTCCGGCTATCTCGTGCCCCTACCAAAGTTTGGGTTGCTAGCTTGAGGGGTTTACCGCGTTCCATTTTTTACGTTTCCATAAAAACTACGTCACTGTGGCACTTTCAGAAGTACTGAGGCATATCCAAAGACTTAGCCCTTTCCCCCGCCGTAACACCAATAGGCGTCCCTAGGCTTATTGTTTCGCCTAGCACAAACACTACGAGCATCTCAGCTCGTGCTAGCATGGACTTTCCTCATGAAAAAACCTGTTCTTCATGCGATTATCCGAAAATTACACTTCATTTTTGTTTATTTAAATTAGCAGTTGATTTTGGTTAGATAACTTGAAATCGTCAACAAAAAGTATGCATCTGCGACATTTCATGACTGGACTTTAGGTTCTTTCCAATCTACTTTCTAAGTCCCAGATTGCCACCATAATCAAGGAAAGTAAACAACAATAACATTTCTCACTAAAAAGAACCTGTTTTATCCCTAAAACAAAACTCTTTACTCAACAATTTGCTTACCAAAAACTTCTTTTTCTAATCGACTAATTCGTTTAAGAATATCAAAATTAGTCACTGATGCTGATAACCGTGCTAAATCATTTGGTTGATTAGGCGAGCTAGCAAATGAAGGGATTCCTGATTGAACACGTTCTGATTCAAGCGGTGCTGTAAAAATCTGAGTCTCAGGAGCAACAGAACCTGCATCACTCATTTCATT
Organism: Streptococcus caledonicus; assembly: GCF_042656225.1. Classification (NCBI taxonomy): domain Bacteria; kingdom Bacillati; phylum Bacillota; class Bacilli; order Lactobacillales; family Streptococcaceae; genus Streptococcus; species Streptococcus caledonicus. Next base: position 31,514 of record NZ_JBHSOJ010000026.1, on the reverse strand, counting down.
TTTGAATTGTTCACGCAGTCTCGCGTTCTCCTGACGAAGAAGTTCTAGTTGGGCTTCATAGGTCTCATAATCTTTGATGATTTCATCTAAAAATTCATCAATTTCATCCTTATCATATCCACGAAGAACAACCTTAAATTCACGTTCAAAAATATCTTTAGGACTTAACATAATTTTTGCCATATCACACACTCCATACATCGCTATTGGCTAATCAAAGCATTATCAATTCTATATTACCTAAAAGTTGAGTAAAAATCAAGTTTTTACACTCAATCACATAAATCTGTTGCAAAGTCATTCAGTTCCTCTATTGTAAGTCGTTTTAACTCATACTGTTCTCTTTCCGTCATCAAATGATAAAGATATTTCAAAGACGTCTCGTGTTCACTATCATAAAAGAGATAAGCCCCTTGGGTATTATCCAATAAAAATTGATTATACTGTCTAAATTGTCCAGGATTATCATAACGCACAAATGCATATTTGACATAGTCAACTGCCTTAAAAAGTGCTAGTTTTTCCTGATTATTTTCATTCCAATTTTCTCCGTGATTTTCAAAAGTAAAAATGGTAGCTAGAGAAAAACCATAATCATGCTTCAACTCATTTGCCACTTCTAACACCCAGTACTCGAAACCTAGATTGCCAGTAAAAATCAACCAATCAACACCATTTTCAGCTAATCTGATTAGATCTCTTCTGATAATTTTTTTAATCACCTCAACACGCTCATCCTTATCTTGAAAAATTCCTAATTCTGTATTTTTGTACCCTGTTATTAAAAATGCGGTCATTATTTGTCATCCTTTTTCAAATTATGATATAATTAATGGGATATAAGTGAAGAAATTAAGGAAGGTTCATGGTTAATTATCCCAATAAAATTAAGGGAAGTGTGCACTCGTCCTCGCACAATAGACCCAATCATAAAACGATTGATTTTGCCAATCGTGGCATGAGTTTTGAAACAGCTATTAACACAACGAACGACTATTACTTGTCTCGTCACATGGCAGTTATCCACAAAAAACCTACTCCAATTCAAATTGTTAAGGTTGATTATCCCAGACGAAGTCGAGCAAAAATTGTTGAAGCTTACTTTAGGCAAGCTTCAACAACAGACTACTCGGGTGTCTATAAAGGTTATTACATTGACTTTGAAGCTAAAGAAACTCGTCAAAAAACAGCAATGCCAATGAAAAATTTTCATTCACATCAAATTGAACATATGGCTAATGTTCTACGACAAGGTGGTATTTGCTTTGTACTCCTTCACTTTTCTAGTCTCAAAGAGACTTACCTTCTTCCTGCGAAACCACTGATCGATTTTTACCAGATTGATCAAGGCACTAAATCGATGCCTCTTGATTATATCAAAAAAAATGGTTTCGCTATAGAAACAGGTGCCTTCCCTCAGGTGCCTTTCCTAGATATCATAGATAAATATATTTTAGGCGGTGATTAACATCAAAAACGCAAGAAACAGAACAAAATCCTCTAAAACAAATCAATCTGTCCTTTTGAAAAAAATCTTAGGATATTTTTCGATTACTATATTAAGCATTATTATCTTAGCTGTTATAGCAGGTGGCAGTATTTTTGCTTTTTATGCTAGCCAAGCTCCAGAACTTTCTCAAGAAAAATTACAAGCGACTAGTTCCAGCTTGATTTATGATAAAGATCAAAATCTTATTGCAGATTTAGGAACTGAAAAAAGAGAATTAGTCACTTCTGATAGCATTCCTATTGGTTTAGTTAATGCCGTTGTTTCCATTGAAGATCACCGTTTTTTCCAGCATCGTGGAATTGATATTTATCGTATTTTGGGTTCCATCTGGCATAATCTGACTAACGATACAACACAAGGCGGTTCGACACTTGATCAACAGTTAATCAAGTTAGCATATTTCTCAACCGCAGAATCTGATCGTACTATCAAACGGAAACTTCAGGAAATTTGGTTAGCACTCCAACTAGAACGCCAATTTACAAAAGAAGAGATTTTAACTTTTTACATTAACAAAGTTTACATGGGAAATGGAAACTACGGCATGCGTACCGCATCAAAATCTTACTTTGGTAAAGATTTAACTGAATTATCCATTCCTCAATTAGCTCTACTTGCCGGTATTCCTCAAGCTCCGAGTCAGTACGATCCCTATACGCAACCTGAATTAGCAACCAAACGCCGTGATACGGTGCTCTCTCAAATGTATCGTCACAAATACATTTCTAAGGAAGAATATAATACAGCCCTATCAACTCCTATCACTGATGGTTTACAAACATTAAAACCTGCTACAAGTTTTCCAAAATATTTTGATAATTATTTAACAGAAGTTATTTCTGAAGTCCACGAAAAAACAGGTCTTGATATTTTTAGCGCCGGACTTAAGGTTTACACTAACGTTGATAGTGCAGCACAAGAGCACTTACATGATATTTACAACACGGACACTTATGTAGCATATCCTGACGAAGAATTCCAAGTTGCTTCTACCGTGATGGATGTTACAAATGGTCACGTTATCGCCCAACTTGGTGTTCGAAATCAGCAAGAAGACATCACATTTGGTACCAATCAAGCTGTATTGACTGATCGTGACTGGGGTTCTACCATGAAACCAATCACCGATTTTGCACCTGCCCTTGAAAATGAAGTTTATACTTCAACGGCACAAAACCTAAACGACTCCATTTATTATTGGCCGAATACAAAAACTCAAATTTATAACTGGGATAGACAATATTATGGCTGGATGACAATGCAGACCGCTATCATGCAATCTCGTAATATTCCTGCTGTACGAGCTTTGGAAGCAACTGGACTCAAAAAAGCAAGTGACTTCTTAGCCGGTTTAGGGATTACATATCCCGAGTTATACTATTCCAATGCCATTTCTAGCTCCACATCAAGTAATGATCAACAATATGGAGCAAGCAGCGAAAAAATGGCTGCTGCATATGCCGCCTTTGCCAACGGAGGTATCTACTATGAGCCACAATATGTTAACAAAATAGTTTTCAGCGATGGTTCAAATAAAACTTACGAAGCTAAAAGTAATCGTGCAATGAAAGAGACAACAGCCTATATGATGACTGACATGCTCAAAACAGTCCTCTACTACGGTACAGGAACTCGTGCACAAATCTACGGGCTCAATCAAGCTGGAAAAACAGGAACCTCTAACTATACTGACGAGGAACTTGCTACTATTAATGAAACCTTAGGTTTAAATAACTGGAATGTCGGACTGATGGCTCCAGACGAAAACTTTGTCGGTTACACTCCTCAATACTCTATGGCTGTTTGGACAGGTTACAAAAACCGTCTGACACCAGTCTACGGTTCAGGACTAGATATTGCTACTGATGTTTATCGTGAGATGATGACTTATTTAACTGGCGGTTACAACGAAGACTGGACAATGCCGGATGGTCTTTATCGTAGTGGTAATTATCTCTACCTCAGCAATGCGACTCAAAATTATAATTACTATTATGAAACAACCACCGCTTCTAGCACTACTAGTTCAACTGAGCAATCAGAAAACACTTCAAATCCTGAATCAAGTCTTCAAGAGTCAACTTCTCAAATTCAAAACCACTTCGAAGCTACTACGGAAAATGGAAATTAAACATCGCCAATAATAAAGAGTCTGGGACAATAATCCCTTGGCTCCAAAAAAAGCAACGGATTTCCCGTTGCTTTTTTGCATGGTTGCGATAGTCTTGATAAAATAGAATTGCTCAATAAACCATTTAGAAAGGCTATCTCATACATATTCACTATAATACAAATCAAACGACTTTATCACTAGAAATAAGTTTTTTCTTGCCACAAGACCATATTGTCTTTACCATTGAAAAAGTGGTGAATGCCTTGGAAGATAGTCACTTCCACGCTTTCTATCATGACTTTGGTCGCCCTTCTTATCACCCTAAAATCTTCTGGCTA
>NZ_JBHSOJ010000026.1:25593-27543 GCF_042656225.1 Streptococcus caledonicus | reverse complement strand
TAACATTCTTCAATCAGGAGGAATCAAATTAACGACTTACATTGAAGATATTATGGGCAGTTCTGGGCGTAACTTGATGACTCTTTTAGTCAATGGAAAAGCCATCACACCAGAAGTTATTCGTGCTAATGTTTATACGACTCTGAAACAGAAAATTCCTCAACTAGAAAAAGCCTTGGATGGTTATTTTTCAGCTCATCATCGGTTTATGTTAGAGCAAGCATTAGAAACTTATGATTGTTATAATGCTAAAATCCAACAGTTAGAAAATCGAATAGACAGTTATCTCAAAGACTATGAGCGAGAACTAGAGATATTGGATAGTATTCCGGTTATCGATCAGATTACAGCCTCTGTTGTTATCGCTGAAGTTGGTGTTGAGATGAACCAATTTCCAACAGTTGGTCAATTAAGTTCTTGTCCTGGGTTATGTCTAGGAAATCATGAGAGTGCTGGTAAAAAATGAAGTAGCCGAATAAGACATGGTAATGCTTACCTGAAAAAGTGCCTTTGTCAAGCTGTCTTTGCGGCTAGACGACAAAAAGGCAGTCCTATCAATTAACTTATTCTGAATTTTGCCAACAAAAAAGATTGTTAGAGACGAGCTAACAATCCAAAACTAAAAATTTTTCGCCTATATTGTAACATAGGGGAGGAAGTTTTGCACTTTTTTGAAGTTTTCGTATAAAAATATCTCAACCTTCTCTTTTTGATAGTAATAACAGATCAACGCAGTTCTGTGACTATAAGCCGCTCTTGCCGACTAGAGCCAAAGGTCCACTGAAACAGCTTCCTTGCGCACCACTTTCCCAAGCTAGTGCTAAAGCAGCTTCTCCATTTCCTCTTATTTGGTTCGCCTGTAAACGGATCAACAGTTTCAAACAATATGAGCTGATTTGCTACTCTATCTTCTTGCAATTGATTTTGAATATACTCGGAGATAACCTTTTGGTTTAGCCTTACCGTGCTCACATAATGCCCTTCTGCCCCAAAATGGCGATTACCATATTTGTATCTCAGATTGGTGTGTTTATCAAACATCATAAAAGCACTATTACCTTTTTAATAGCCCATAAAACTAGCTATACTCAGTTTAGGTGGCATACTAACCAGCATTCCGAACAGGCGTTTGCCACGTGAATTGGAATTCCTCTGCGCTCACACAAATCACGAACAATTTTTCCGATACTTGATTTGTACTTGCCATAAACGATGTAATATTTACAATTCCAACGTGTATGTGATAAACTTTCACTATACTCTCTCATGAGGGACCTCTTCCGTGACATCATTGGGTGGCGGGGAAACTACTTCTATCTTATCATTTTAGGAAGATTTTTTAATACCACGCTGGAAGCTCCACGGAACTACTAGCATAGCTAGTGTTTTTTGGTTGACAATATAAAAAAAACTGCCAACTGCAGTTTTTTTTATACTCCGTACGGGATTCGAACCCGTGTTACCGCCGTGAAAAGGCGGTGTCTTAACCCCTTGACCAACGGAGCAAAAATTTATAGTCCGTACGGGATTCGAACCCGTGTTACCGCCGTGAAAAGGCGGTGTCTTAACCCCTTGACCAACGGACCATAAGTGCTATTCGTTCAACACTCTTATTATTATAGCAGATATATTTTTTTTGTCCAGTCTTTCATTTCATTTTTTATTTAAATATTGCTTTTTTTTTGTTAATTTGATATACTAATGAAACTGAGGTCTCATAGCTCAGCTGGATAGAGCATTCGCCTTCTAAGCGAACGGTCGCAGGTTCGAATCCTGCTGGGATCACTAAAAGAGTCTGGGACAATAATCCCTTGGCTCCAAAAAAAGCAACGGATTTCCCGTTGCTTTTTTGCATGGTTGCAATAGTCTTGGTAAAATAGAATTGCTCAATAAACCATTTAGAAAGGCTATCTCATACATATTCACTATAACACAAATCAAACGACTTTA
>NZ_JBHSOJ010000026.1:25331-25583 GCF_042656225.1 Streptococcus caledonicus | reverse complement strand
TTTTTCTTGCCACAAGACCATATTGTCTTTACCATTGAAAAAGTGGTGAATGCCTTGGAAGATAGTCACTTCCACGCTTTCTATCATGACTTTGGTCGCCTTCTTATCACCCTAAAATCTTCTGGCTGCTCTGCTATTTGCCTACTCACAAGGTATCTTCTCTGGGCGAAAGATCGAAAAAATGATGATTGAAAATATCGCCATGCAGTACTTAACAGGACAGTTGGTGGTTTCCTACCGCACCATCAATCG
>NZ_JBHSOJ010000026.1:25093-25321 GCF_042656225.1 Streptococcus caledonicus | reverse complement strand
GGTATCTTCTCTGGGCGAAAGATCGAAAAAATGATGATTGAAAATATCGCCATGCAGTACTTAACAGGACAGTTGGTGGTTTCCTACCGCACCATCAATCCTTTTCGTGTCGCTACTGGGATGGAAAATCTCATTCGTGATTTGTTCATTGATCTCAATCTTCGTTTGAAAATGGAAGAATTAGTGACGTTGGATTGTCTGTTTATTGATGGTACTAAGATTGAAGCG
>NZ_JBHSOJ010000026.1:0-25083 GCF_042656225.1 Streptococcus caledonicus | reverse complement strand
CTACTGGGATGGAAAATCTCATTCGTGATTTGTTCATTGATCTCAATCTTCGTTTGAAAATGGAAGAATTAGTGACGTTGGATTGTCTGTTTATTGATGGCACTAAGATTGAAGCTAATGCCAATAAGTATAGTTTCGTGTGGAAAAAGGCTACGGATAAGTTTTCCGCCAAACTTCAAGAACAGATACAGGTCTATTTCCAAGAAGAAATCACACCCCTTATCCATCAGGCCATTGTGCTGGATGAAGAAGAACCTATTACCTCAGAACAGTTAACAGAGTTCACTCAAGTCCTTGAAGAAGAATTGGCTAAACTAAGCCAAGCCATTGAGGGGGAGCCTGTAAAAGGAAAGGACGACCGTAAAACTCAACGTCGTAAACTCAAGAAAGTCCTGCGTAAAGTTAAGGATGATTTTTCAGTACGTGCTGAAAAATATGAGAGATATCAGGATACTTTCGAAGGACGCAATAGCTTTTCCAAAACAGATACAGATGCCACTTTCATACGGATGAAAGAAGACCACATGAAGAATGGTCAGCTCAAACCAGGCTATAACCTCCAAATCGCTACTGAGAACCAATTTGTTCTTCACTATGATGTCTTCTCAAATCCGACAGATACTAAAACTCTTTTGCCATTTTTCGAAACCTACCCACATGATGTGAAGACCGTTGTCGCAGATGCTGGATACAGCAGTGAAGAGAACCTTCTTCGCTTGAATGAAAGCAATGTGAACCATTTGTTTAAGTATGCCATGTTTGATAAAGAGCAGAAGAAAGGGTATAAACCGTCAGCTAGGAACTTAACGAATTGGCACTATGATGACAAAGAGGATAGCTATACTCATCCTGACGGGTGGTGCTATCGTTTTCACCATGTCAAACATCAGAAAACACAGACGGACTTTCAACAGGAAATCAAGGTTTACTACGCCGATGAACCTGAACTAGCCCTCAAAAGGGACTGTATATCAACGAACGTTATCAACACTTAAAGGCTAAAGAATGCCAAGCACTTTTATCTCCCGAAGGTAGACAGATTTTCGCTCAACGCAAGATTGATGTGGAACCTGTCTTTGGGCAGATAAAGGCTTGTTTGGGTTACAAAAGATGTAACTTAAGAGGCAAATGTCAGGTGACAATTGACATGGGATTGGTACTTATGGCCAATAATCTCCTAAAATACAATAAGAGAACAACTCAAAACTAAAAAGCTAGAGTTCCGCTATTAGGAATCTCTAGCTTTTTTGTCGTTGAGAACTATTTTTGTCTCAGACTTTTTTTGTTTTTCTTGCACGAAAGCATTCACACCCCCTAGACAATTCACTGCATCTTGGAGAAAATCATTTCAACCTTACCTTTTTCCACCAGTAGAACAACTATCGCTGAAATATGAAAAAACTATACAATTGCAAATATCCGACAAGCTCCTGTTCATAACGGACAACTTGTTTCATACCAAGCTCCTGTAACAATTATTTTCGCTTACGAGCAATTAAATGAATTGGTGTCCCTTCAAAACCAAAGGCGGCACGAATTTGATTTTCCAAGAAGCGCATGTAAGAGAAATGCATTAATTCTTCTTCATTCACAAAGATAACGAATGTCGGTGGTTTAACAGCAACTTGAGTGCCATAAAAGATTTTGAGGCGCTTGCCTTTATCTGTTGGCGTTGGATTAATCGCGATCGCATCCATGATGACGTCGTTAAGCACTGCTGATGGAATGCGTTTGTTTTGACTATCACTAATACGCTTGATGAGATCAGGCAATTTATGGAGACGTTGTTTTGTAACTGCAGAAACAAAAATAATTGGTGCGTAACTCAAGAATTGGAATTGGTCACGAATATCCGCTTCCCATTGCGCTACGGTATGATTATCTTTTTCAAGTGTGTCCCACTTATTAACCACAATGATAATCCCTTTTCCAGCTTCATGCGCAAAGCCGGCAATGCGTTTATCATACTCTCGAATACCTTCTTCAGCATTGATAACCATCAAAACAACATCTGAACGATCGATGGCACGCATGGAACGCATCACCGAGTACTTCTCCGTATTTTCATAAACCTTCCCAGATTTGCGCATACCTGCCGTATCAATCATGGTATACTCTTGACCTTCACTATCAGTAAAGTTGGTGTCAATCGCATCACGGGTTGTGCCAGAAATTGGGCTAGCAATTACGCGTTCTTCTCCCAAGATAGCGTTAATAAGGCTCGATTTTCCAACATTTGGACGACCAATTAAACTAAACTTAACGATATCTGGATTTTCTTCTTCATGCTCTGTCGGAAGATTTTCTACAATAACATCCAAGATATCACCTGTACCAATCCCGTGAACAGATGAAACAGGGTAAGGATCTCCCAAACCTAGAGAATAAAAATCGTAAATGTCATTACGCATCTCAGGATTATCAACTTTATTGACAACTAAAATGACTGGTTTGTTAGTCTTATAAAGGATACGAGAAACATACTCATCCGCATCCGTGACACCTTCTTTCCCAGAAACAACAAAAACAATAACATCCGCCTCAGTCATCGCAATAGCCGCCTGATGCTTGATTTGCTCCATGAATGGAGCATCCACATCATCGATACCACCAGTGTCGATAAGAGAGAATTGACGATTAAGCCATTCTCCAGTAGTATAAATACGATCGCGTGTTACTCCTTCAACATCTTCAACAATAGAGATGCGTTCTCCAGCGATACGGTTAAAAAGTGTTGATTTACCAACGTTGGGACGCCCAACAATGGCAACTGTAGGTAAAGCCATATTTCTCCTCAAAAATTTTTTCATAATTTAACCGTTATACTATTAAGCAATCTAATCCCTTTTCAAGCCAATTTTGACGCCAACGATAGATTATGATGTTAAAAGTTAATTTACCTTTGGTTAAAGTATAACAGTTTTGATTAATTGTCTCAAAATTTACCTTCTATTTTCTCCTTGAAGATGAATTTCTCTTGCTAAAAATCTGATGCGCTCCATCACGCGTTTAGCTTGCCAAGTTTCATCTGATCCCTTAATATTTCCTAGTTTTTTCTCTAAATCAAAAAAACTATAATTTGATGTAAAGAAAGTTGGCAATTCTTCCAACATTCGGTATTGCAAAATAACTTGAAGCACCTCATCACGTACCCATGATGTTGATTGCTCTGCACCAATATCATCTAGAATAAGAACTTGAGCTTTTTTGACTAAGTCAATTTCTTCCTTAACAGTACCGGTATTAATAGCATTTTTGATATCAATAGCAAAGCTTGGAAAATGTAAGAATGTTGTTGAAACATCCTTCTTTTCAGCTAATTCACGTGCCATAGCAGCCAGCATAAAAGATTTCCCAACCCCCATATCACCATGAAGATAAAGTCCTCTTTGTTGAGAATTAGGGTATTCAGCTACAAATCTGATCAAATCATCAAAAACCTCAATGCGCTTAACATCATCTAGATAAACATCTTGGAAAGTAATTTTTTTATAAGTTTTGGGCAAATTAACTAGATTAATGCGATTTTCAATCGCTTGCTGATTTTGTGCAGCTTTCAATTCTTCCGTTTCACGATAAGAGACGTCCGCATATCCTTCATTCATGAAGAGCATTGGTTGATATCCCTTAGCAATATAGCTGACATCTCCTGACTGAAACTTCGCACGTTCGTTACGGTATTGGTTAAATTTTGGTAAACTACGTTTTATTTGTTCAGAAGTCATCTGGTTCTTGGCAATAAAATCAGATATCTCTGAATCAGCTAGAATCATCCGCATCAATTCATCAGTGCTAGTTTTATATAGGTGCTGACTGCGCTCAATGGTTTGTCCAACTTTTTCCATCTATTCATTTCCTCCCAGACGCGCCAACATTTGTCGCTTCATTTCTTCAAGTTTAGCCATTTCCTCAGGCGTAGTCTCATTCTTGTAATCAGGATTACTCCATTCAGGCACATTAGGTTTAGGTGTTCGACGCGATGGTTGACTCTCTTTCTTTCTCTGGTCAAAGCTACGCAATTTAATAATGGCCTGCTCGGCAGTTGTGATATCTTGATAGGCAAAATCATTTGCAATCTTCATCAGATAAGACTTGTTAAGATTAGCTGACTTAGTCTTTGCCATCGTATAAATCACCATGACATTTATCACTTCGTCTAAGAAATTCATCGCAACTAACTCGTCCAAACTTCTCCATTCATCAGACGTAATAACAGCCTTACGAGATTTTTTTATTTCACCTAGAATCTCAGTTGCATTCTGTGTTTTAACCTTAGCTAACAACTCAAATTCTTCTTTTGTGAATTCAGCCGAAAAGGATTGCTCTTCTTGTTCCAAAAAAGCTTTGATACGCTTAGGTAAGATAACATGCCTGTGAGCCGTTTGCTTGGCAATTTTATACAACTCAAACCAGGTCAGTTGATATTTTTCAGCTAAATTATAAAGCTCCACAACTTCTTCGTCTTCCTCAACTAGACGCAGACCGTCGGATTGCATCCGTTGTTTAAAAAATTCCCAATCAAATTGAGAAGTTCGTTGAGGCTTGATGCTAATTTCATCAATGCCAGTGAATACATCCGAAAATCTTTTAGAAAGGTTACGAAATTTTTCGGGTGTTTTCCTGATAAATTGTTCTACAGCTACTTCACCAATACGTTTTTCTAATAACCGACGATAAGCAGGATTGTCCAAAAAATCTGTAATTGTTAGAGCAGGTTTTAAGTCAATCACATATCCTTCTGTAGTTTGGTAAAAACCAATTAAATCCATTGCAGTTAGTAAAGCCAGAGATTCCTCAAATCGTAACATCCCAAACTGCATATGATTTAAGATATCAGTAAATTTATATTTTCCAACACCATTATCCCAGAAAGCAACAAAATAAGCATAAAGCCCGACTGCATCAACTCCTAAAATTGGTTGATACACTTTAGCAAGGCTTTGCGTATCATAAACAGGACTATGTCCCTCAAGATAGGAAAATATATCATTCGGTGTCATAAATTTGACTCCCACTCTTCTTACTTCTTACACGACTAGTGATTTGTCTAAGAAGTTCTTCGATTTCATCAACATCCTTAAAAGAGCGATAGACACTCGCAAATCGAACATAGGTGATCTCATCCAGCTCAGCCAATTCATCCATGACAAGATTACCAATAACGGTGCTTTCAACTTCACTATCATAGTCGCTACGAACCTTGCGCTCAATGCGACTAATCGCTTTTTCAATATCGCTACTAGATACCGGTCGTTTCTGAGCACTTTGAATGATGCCATTTAAAATTTTATCACGAGAAAATTGCTCACGCGTTCCATCTTTTTTAATCACAAGAAGTGGCATTTCCTCTAAACGCTCAAAAGTTGTGAAACGATTAGCACACTCTTCACACTCACGGCGACGACGGATCGTATTGCCATCCTCAGCCTGACGACTATCAATAACACTAGATTTATTGCAATGACATTTTGGACAACGCATAACACACCTACTTTCTCTAATATCTATTACCTCATTTTACCATAACTTTTACAATAAACAAAGCAATCATCTTTTGAAAACCATGTCGAGTAATTTTACTAATTTCCTAAAGTAAGTTCCAGTTTATCTCCCGCAATGGAACATTTTCTAAAATAGGTTTCACTGTTTTGTACGTTTTTAATATGAAGTATTCTTTAAAATATCAATGGAAACAACTTTAAACTTTTAGTTCTAAACTTGATTTGCACAATCTCTACTATTCAGCATTAAAACATCAATTATCAAAAATATGTTCATTTATCGTTGACAAAATTAATTTCTATACCTATACTAATTCTGTACAATAAACTACTTATAAAGGAGAATATTTTGAAAAAAATTCTCAAAACGCTTATTATTACTGGATTGTTCTTAGTCGTTTCGTATCCCTATATCACACATGCCCGCGACCGTTCTTGGAAAAGTTGGTTCATTGAGCAATATTTCTGGTTAAAACGTGATAAAAGCTACTACCAAATTCAAGACGATAGCACCTTCCAACAGTATCTCAATGCCAGCCGTGAGCAATCCGACCAGCCCTATCACCTTGATCCCAGCACTGTCAATGGTCAGTTAACAGAGGAGAAATCCCTTTTCAACATGCAAGTCTTTACTTGGAATGACAAAAACAACAAAGAGCAAAAAACTATCCTCTATCTTGCTGGCGGGTCATACCTCAACAATCCTACAAGATACCATATTAGTATGTTGAAAAACTTATCAGAACAACTAGATGCTAAAATTGTCCTCCCAATTTATCCCAAAACACCTCGCTATAGCTATGATTATGCTATTCCTCGATTAGTCAATCTCTACGAAACCGTTTCCGAGACGACTGATCATCTCATTTTTATGGGTGATTCTGCTGGTGGAGGACTAGCTTTGGCGTTAACGTACGCCTTGCACAATGAAAGTAATCCAAGACACTTAAAGCAACCCGAACAGCTCATTTTACTATCTCCATGGTTAGATGTTAACCTGACCCATCCTGACATTCCGAAATATGAAGGTAGCGATCCAATCCTATCAGCCTGGGGACTACGCCGGATTGGGGAACTCTGGGCAAAATCTCCTGATAACACTAACCATATCTATGTTAGTCCAAAAAACGGCCCTACTAATTACCTCTCACCAACAACTATTTTCACAGGGACGCGAGATATTCTTTACCCAGATATTCGTGACTACGCCAACAGACTTAAGGCAACAGGAATTAACAAGGTTATCTACATTGAAAAAGAAGACATGAATCATGTCTATCCTATTTATCCAATTCCAGAAGCAGTTGAAGCACAAGAACAACTCATTAAAATCATCAATGGCACCTACCCCTATTAGAACTACATTTCACTAAAATTCTTGAAAACTTTAGTTGAGCCACCATATCTTACTAGAAAAGTAATGATTTTTTAAGGATAATACAGCATTCTAAAATCTCCTTATCAGTTGGCACATCTCCATAAGAACTATCAGTTATAAAGCCAGCCTCAGCCAGATTCATCTTTACTTCTTTCACAAATGATAAAAACGTAGTTGGTAGTTTCTACGTTTTTCTGTATGATTCAAAATAGCTTTAATACTAATCCACATTCAAAAGTTACTTTTTTGTTTCTTTCTTATAGACAATATGTAAAGACCCCCAGTGGATGTCTCGTGGATTTACCTGTACACTAGAATAAAAAAACAATCAATTTCTAACAGGAATTACCACACTCAATTGGAGGCCTTATATGTTTCATTTTTAAATCAAAATCTAATAGCTTGTATTCACAATTTTTTGGAACAGCTAGGCTTATGTTGTAAGGATACTCGAAAGGTTAAGAGACCTTTGGAGGTTAGAAATGAAACCGACGAAGTCAACGTCAAAACCTCCTATAGAGTTCCATTCCTTATTTCTAAACCTAAGTTCTTCGTTCGATTTTTAGTTTTAAGGCTCACACTGAAAGTGTCCACTGGACAGTTTCACTCCTCTCAACGATTGACAGAATCTGCTCAATCGTTTTTTTACCACGACACGGTAGCAGTGGCAACTATCTGTTTCGAGCGACCTTGTGGTCGCATTTTAGATGACGCTAAAAAGTTTAACTTGTGAGAATGAGATTTGCCATCCATGCTGGTTTGTCCCAATTTCTAGTCTCAATATAAATGATAAATATGGCTGAATTTCTACAACAATAGACATCTAATTAACTCCAATTGTTAAAATATAAAATCCACCATTTCAGATTTTGAAATGAATTCAGTATTAAAAATCCCACGTTTTAAAATGAAATGCACCCAAAAGACATGATCGTCTGATATACTAGAATTCCTCAACTCAGTATAGAAACAGATGAACATGTCCACTAATCATTCTACCAAAAATCCGTTCTTACCAAGAATAAGCTTTGAACTCTCTTATTTCCAAGCTCAGACTACTGTCACTCTCTTATTTCTCAGCACCAGTTTTTGATAGCCTTCCCCAAGACTATCAAATTCCACCAAACAATTTCACTGATAAAAATATCACTATTGCGAAACAATCGTTTTATCTTCACAACGTTCATTAGTCCAGCAATGACAGCAGAAAATCTAAAATTCTAATTTTGTTTTTGAATGCGTATAGACACCAAATCCTTTAAGCGGAGACTTCAGCAACCACTTCAATCTCAACTTTGGCATCACGTGGTAAACGGGCCACTTCAACAGCTGAACGAGCTGGAAAATCTGAACTGAAAGCCGTTTGGTAAACCTCATTGAAGGCCACAAAATCATTCATATCACTAAGGAAACAAGTGGTTTTCACCACATGATCAAAATCTGTACCGGCCGCATCTAAAATCGCAGCAATATTTTTCAATACTTGCCGTGTTTGTTCTTGGATTGTTTCTCCAACAATCTCCCCAGTCTCAGGTGACAAAGGCACTTGACCACTTGCAAACAATAAGTTACCAATAATCCTCCCTTGAACGTATGGTCCAATTGCTGCAGGTGCTTTATCTGTATGAATCGTTTTCATTAGTGTCTCCTTTTTTATCATATGAATATATATTACCTTAACTCCAAAATAAGATTAGCAAATGTCGATAGAACTCAAGTTTCTCAAATCAACTTAATATCGTCCTAGCCAGTCACTTCACAATGCTAATCCTTTTCTCTTTCCACCCGTAAGGTCAAGTGATTCGGCAACTGAAAAATCTCATTTTTCAAAAACTCAGGGTAAAAATAGGTTTCTTGCAACTCCTCAAAAGCGAGCCACTTGAACTGATTAACTCTACCATGTTCCATAACTAAAAAATCCTCAGTATCAGCCACTAGAAGCTCCACCAAAAAATAAAGACAGATTTCATGAAAGGACTCTTTTGTCTGATCTTCAGTAAAAAAGGCTTGATTAAGCCACAAAGGACGAATAAGCTCCGCTTGCAATCCTGTTTCTTCAAAGACTTCTCTGAGAATGGCCTCTTCAGCCGTTTCTTTTATAGCAACACGACCACCAGGTAAGTAAGAGTAAGGTGAGTTAGGTTCTTGAATGGTCAACAATCTTCCGTCACGACAAATAACCGCTGCTACACGGTAATTGAAGCGACCACCTACTGTTTTAAAGCTCAAATCCATTTGTCCCTCAATGTCCTAAATATTCTTCCCAAATTCTATCAAAATCACCGAGATTAAAGGCAAAACTTGCCTCATCTTCCAAGTAACGACTGACAACTTCAAAATCATCCGTGTGTTTAGGGAAGGTTGTATCCTCAAAAGCCAAATCCGCTAAGATGGCCATCGGCTTATTTGATTTTGGATTGCGTTGTGCCATCAGCCAGCTATAAAATGATTTCCTCACTATTTTCTCCTTAATAATCAAAAGGTTCATCGTCCACATAAATCGTTTGCGTCAACTGTTCGCCTTGATAAGGCTTACGAACTTCAATTAAATTTAAAACTGTATATCCTTGGCTTCTCAAAAAAGATAACATCTCATGATTATTAGGATGAACATATTGAAATAATGTTTCACCACCTACTGATTGAGATAGCTGATTAGCCTTTTCAAAAAGAACCGCCGCACCACCTTGTCTGCGAAACGCCTCGGAGACAAAGAGCTGTTCTATCCAAACCAATGAACCTTCCACCTTACAAACAACATAGCCAATTAAAACCTGTTCGATAAAAGCGCCATACATGGGATACTTCTCATCTAAAAAGAAGGTAAACTCCTCTGCTCCTTCTTCTAAATCAAGGGCAACCTGTCGATTTTTAAAACTTCTTAATGTTGAACGAAATGCTGCCAAAAGAGCAGCAGCCTGTATTTTATCATCTATAGTCAACGCTCGAACAGCAATCACTTCCAGTTCTCCTTCAAAAAGGCTTTACGAATAGCTGAGCTCTCTTTATAGCGTTCTGGACTCTTCTGATAAAACCCTTGGTGGTATTCCTCTGCCTCATAAAATGGCTGCGCGGGTTCAATGGTTGTGACAATCGGCTTATCAAAACGCCCTGAAGCCTGCAAGGCTGCCTTGGACTGCTCTGCTATTTCCTTTTGACGGTCATCACAGTAAAAAATCACAGGGCGATAATTATCTCCACGGTCTTCAAACTGGCCAAATGCGTCTGTTGGATCCGTTTGCGCCCAGTAAATCTCAACTAGATCTGAAAAAGTAATTTTCTTAGGATCAAAAATAATCTCAACAGCCTCCGTATGACCAGTTGTTTTACTGCAAACTTGCTCGTAAGTAGGATTTGAGACATGCCCAGCAGTATAACCGCTTCTCACTGATAAAATTCCCTCTTGCTCTTCAAACGGCTGTACCATGCACCAGAAACAGCCCCCTGCAAATATAGCTCGTTCCATAACGCCATCCTTTCCGTAAAAACTGATGGAACTCTTTTAGACAAATTCCTATAATGGTTCATTATAGCAAAAATAAGTATTATTAGGCAATTTAAAAAGCGAGTTTCCTCGCCTTTTTTTGCTTATTTTATTTTCTTTTTCGTTTCCATTCAAAAATCGAAATACCCAGTAAAATAACAATAAGCGGAATAACAATTAAACCTTTTTTAAACAAAAGATCTGTAAGCGATGTTTGATTTTCACTTGATCTCGGTATAGCTGTCTTTATTGCTTTAGTTACAGGATTTTCAACAACTGTTACCATTTGACTTGATGTTATATTAGGACTAACACTTTCAAGCCCGTTATCTAAAGAGAGATTCCCTTGTTCATCAACCTGATAAACTGGTTCTGTTCCTTTTCTCAAAGTGCCATAAAAATCCTCTTTTAGTGCATATTTTTGACCGTTGATTTCATGCTCTCCAGCTTTTAATAAAAGACGGTTCTCATAATCAGCATAGACTTTTTCAATAATAGCATTTCCAAAAGGATGGCGATAATATTCCCCGTCTTGATCAGCCCAATCACCTACTCCCATGATAACTGAAATAACTTCCTGACCATTACGGTTAACCGTCGCTATGTAGTTAAAGGCTCCTCTTGGACTTGAACCGGTCTTAAGACCGTTAACTCCTTCAATACCATATTTAGCTCCTGGCAAAGAGTAATTGTAAGTCTCAAAAGTTTCTTCATAAGGTGTTCCTTTTTTAACTGTAACAACAGGATCTTTTGTATGTTCAAGAATAGCAGGATGTTTTTTAACCAAATGATAAACTAAGATAGCCAAATCACGTGCAGTTGTTTCATTTGGTAAATAATTATCATAACGCTGAGGCAAGTAGTATCCATTAAATGCTACCGCTGCAGCTCCGCTAGCGTTATTCCACATCGTATTGGTCATGCCTAACTCTTGAGCCTTGGCATTCATCATATCAAGAAAGGCATCCGCATCATTATTAGACAAATAATTAGCCAACATAACAGTTGTTGCATTTGACGATGGTACAATCGTCATCGTAATAAGCTCACCTACAGTATAATCAACACCAGCAACAATTTTATTATTGGAAATTGCATAAATCTGGGCAATAGCTTGATCCGCCTCAGTTGCTGTAATAATCGTTTCCTCAGTCAAACGACCCTCAGCAATAGCTTCATAAACTAGATAAAGCGTCATCACCTTACTTATACTTGCAGGATCACGTAGGGCATCAATATTATCCTGCCAAAGAATTTCACCGGTCTTCCCATCAATAGCAATTGAGGCCTTTGGACGATTCATTTCCAAAACCTCATAACCAGCCGCACGGGTGATGTCCATAATGTCTTCTGCCTGTATAGCTACAGGAAAAAACAGAGCAATAAAAACAACCAAGAGTACAACAAGTTTTTTCACAAAACACCTCATCAATACAAATTATAGATGATTCCATTCTATCATATCTAAAAATGATTTTAAAGACCTTTTAAAACTCAAAACCATTTCCATTGCTTCGATAATTCCAAAAGTAAGTTCCATCTCACCTTTTAAAGTGGAACCTAGTCTAAAACACATATTTAGAGTCGAACTAGGTCTATAAATTAGCCTATTTCACTGTTTCAGTCCCATTTGTGGTATAATGTCCACACCTCACCGAGCAGTCCGTTAGTTATTATTTTACGAGCGGGTTTTTAGTTCGCTCGTTTTATAATTCTCCGATAAATTGATAATGCAGTTCAATAGTGACTTGACGGTTTTTGTCACGTCCAGTTGGTTGGTGGATGACGATTTTATCAATCAGTTCATTCACTAGCTGTGTTGTTAAGTTTTCAAGTTTTGTGTGTTGGCGAATAGTTCGCATAAACTTGTCAATGTTTTTCGCAGATTCGGTTTGACTAATCAGAACCTCTTGAAATTTCTGAATTTGCTGGTTGAGTTCAGCTTGCTCACTCTCGTAACTGTCCACCAATTTTCTAAATCTCTCATCACTAATCTCGCTTAGCAGTTGCTTTTCATAGAGCCTTTGGATAATTGTGTCTAGCTCCAGCGAACGTTTCTTGGCTTTATTTAAATGTTTGCGTAAGCTATCTTGCTTTTTACTCTCTCGAATATCGAAGCGAGACTTCAGTTTTGTGAGCAATTCTTCCTCGTTAAATTGAATAGAAGAAATTAGTTGCTGAAGGTCGCCAAACACTAATTCTTCCAGAATTTCTTTGCGAAGGTAATGTGAACCAGAACAAGTGTCGCCAGCTCGACGATAATGGTAACACTTGTAGTGGTCTAGGTTTGTGTTGTCTTTTTGTTGCGGACAAAAACTGAGTTTATGACCATTTTCGCAAAAATCCAAACCTGCAAAGAGATTTTCATAACTCCGAATAGATAATAAGTCGCCTGACGAAATCCCTCAGAAACGGCGTTGTTACGCCAATTAAATATCACCCGAAACAAATAGCGATGCGAACATCAAAAGCAAGCAAAAACGGCTGAACTATTAGCCGTTTTGGTATTGCATCTTATTTTTCAAGAATATCTACTACCAAAATCTCAACTGTCTGAGCCATTAGTTTTTGGGTATAATCCGAAGAAAATTCAGCCTGTTCGATTTTATCAAGCAGGTCCTTGACCTCGTCTGGTGCTTCAAGCTGACAGGTGTAGCGAAGTACCTTGTTGTCGCTCAAAACGTAAAACGCCTCGAAGGTTTTCTCCTCTTCAACTCGTCTCCAATCCACCTCAAAATTATTGAATCGAGAGAGCTTAATTCGGTCGCCAGCTTCTAGTTCGAGATAGACGTGACGGTATATGTTGAGAGCACGTTCGGCACTTTTTAGATCAGTAAAGGGTGGTTATTTCAATTTTTCCATAAAAATCTCCTTTCGAGTTAGATTGTTGCTTTCAGAGGACAACTCTCTTTGCGAAAAAGTCCAGTATTGTAAAGCTCAATAAGGGAGAAAGGCACTGATAATGACTTAAATCTGTGCTATAATAGAGTAAAAGAATAATCTCGAAGAGAGCTCTCTTCCTTAGTTATATTCATAACTAAGGAATCCTATCAGCTTCTTACGAAAATTATTTATTAATAAAAAGGAGTGGAAAATGGGCGAAAGATTTACAAATGAAAACATCCGTAATGAGAGAATGACAACAAATATTAAAGAAAAGGCTTCTTTGATATGGAATATTGCAGATATTTTGAGAGGACTTTATAAACCTCATGAATACGGAAAAGTTATTTTACCTATGACCGTGATAAAGCGTCTGCATGACACCCTGCTTCCGACAAGAGATAGGGTACTTGAGGTTTCTAAGACTTTATCTAATATTAAAGTGGCGCAAATTAGGGATAGAAAACTGACAGATACCTCTGGCTATAAATTTTATAATACAAGCAATTTTACATTTAATAGTTTATTGAGTGACCCTGATAATATTCAAGAGAATTTTTACGCCTTTCTTAATGGTTTTTCTGAAAATGTCAGAGATATTCTTGACAACTTTGAATTCGATAAAGAAATTTCTAAGATGACAAACAATGACGCTCTGTTTGCAGTTATTCAGGAATTTAATAGTCAGAAGGCATATTTAGGGGCAGATACAGTGACTTCCACTGATATGGGTTATATCTTTGAAGAGTTAGTCCGCCGTTTTTCTGAAAGTTATGGAGAAGATGCTGGAGCCCACTTTACCAGCAGGGATATTATTTACTTGATGACAGATATTCTGCTTATAGACGAAAAACCATCAGATAAGCCTATTGTAAGAACCATTTATGACCAAACAATGGGCACATCTCAGATGCTTTCAGCGATGACGGAGCGAATTAAGGCTCTCGACGCGAATGCTGATGTGACGACTTTTGGTCAGGAGCTAAATCCAGAAACCTATGCTATTGCCAAGGCTGATACAATGATTCGAGGAGGAAATCCTGATAATATGGCTTTGGGCTCCACTCTTTCAAAAGATGCTTTTTCAGGCTACACTTTCGATTACCTAATCTCTAATCCGCCTTTTGGTATAGATTGGAAAAAAGACCAGAAAGCAGTCAAGGAAGAGGCTGAGTTAGGTGAGAAAGGGCGCTTTAGTGTTGGTTTGCCTAAGATTTCGGATGGGCAACTTCTTTTTCAGCTAAATGGCATTTCTAAGTTGAAGGATACAGGTCGGATGGCGATTATTCATAATGGCTCCGCTTTATTTTCCGGAAATGCTGGCGGAGGTGAGTCTGCGATTCGTGAGTATGTGATCATGAACGACTGGCTGGAAGCAATTATTCAGCTCCCGACGGATTTATTTTACAATACGGGCATTTCCACTTATATTTGGATTATTACTAAAAATAAGGCAGAAGAACGGCGAGGTAAAGTTCAACTTTTAGATGCGAGTAGGGCTTTTGTAAAACGTCGTAAGAATATTGGTGATAAAAAGGTAGATATTGATAAAGCTCAGCGTGAATTGATTGTACAGGCTTATGGTGAGTTTGCGAACAGAACCTACACCGAAGGTGATACTTTGGTAGAATCGAAAATCTTTGATAACAATTTTTTCGGTTATCGAAAAGTTGTTGTTGAGACTCCTATGTATGACGAAGACGGAAATATTGTTCGCAAGAAAAATGGAAAAGCGACACCTGACACAAGTAAACGAGATACAGAAGATATTCCATTAACGGAAGATGTTGATGAATATATTACTCGAGAGGTTTTACCTTTTAATCCAGACGCTTGGGTAGATGACAGTAAGACGAAAATTGGTTATGAAATTCCTTTTACACGCCTATTTTATAAATATCAAGCACCAGAGGGCTCTGAAACGATCGCTAAACGGATTAAGGAGCTAGAAGAAAAAATTGTTAAGAATTTTGAATCTCTAAGTGGCCAAGATGTGGAGGGATAAAAGGTGATTGAGCTTGATAATTTTTTCTATAGCAATGATAGTGATGTTATTGCAAGATTTAAAGAATTGATTAGTCCTGATAATGAAAAGATGTTTAGGAATGCTGTTTTAAATAAAGAGTTTCGATTAATTTGTCAATATTTAGACGGTCAGGGATACAGAATTACTCAATTCCCTAATATATTACACACCTCAAGTAGTCTTCATTCGTTCGCCTATAACCAGATACGTTCCTACATTCACACAAAACGCAATAGCATCGGGACAGTTACATGGGATGAGAGGCGTCAATTAATCATGGCATTAGACTTTGTCAAACAAGATGGAGCCGTTCTGCTAGTCCCCGATGATTTGCAAACCATCATCAGGAAAATATCTCTCAGGGATGCGACATGGGAGCAACAGACAGATGATGAGAAGTTACGAACGATTGCAGATGTAATTGAGAATCTCTTAAAGCTTCCTAGCGGTAAGTTCCTTCCTCTGAATGAGGCTGATTTTTATGGTCTATTTACAAATGAGCAATTGAGAGAGTTGAGGGGACAGTTGCAGGTTTTTAGGCATAGCCATGAACAGGCTCTTGAATCAAGAACATCTGAATTCGACAATTTCAGAAAGAAATTCCTAATACATTTGGGTATTGTTATTCTGATTCGGTTGAATGAAATTAAGGAGGGGCTTAATGCGTAAGATAAAAGACAGCGGTATTGATTGGATTGGGGAAGTTCCATATAACTGGAGAGTGGTTCCTATAAAATCTTTTTTATCAAAGAAAAAAGAGATTCTTGAAAAGTGGACAGGTGAAAATGTACTATCTTTGACAATGAACGGAGTAGTTATTAGAAATCTGGAAAATCCAAGCGGTAAAATGCCAACAACATTTGATGGCTATCAGAAGATTGATAAAGGGAGTTTAATATTATGTCTTTTTGATATTGATGTTACGCCAAGGTGTGTTGGGATCGCTTATAATGATGGTGTGACAAGTCCAGCATATTCCCAATATAGAATAATAAACGGGAACTTAAAGTTTTATTACTATCTACTACTTATGATGGATAACGATAAAATATTACTACCATATTCCAGAACATTAAGGTCTACTTTAACTGATGAATACTTTGGTGCAGTTAAAGTAGCTATTCCCCCTCTATCCGAGCAAGAGAAAATCGCTCAATTTCTCGATAAAAAAATAGCTTTGATTGATGACATTATCACAGATACTAAGACCTCAATCGAAGAACTAAAAGCCTACAAGCAATCGTTGATTACAGAAATTGTCACCAAGGGGTTAGACCCTACTGTAAAATTTGTACCGTCTGGTATTCAGTGGGTGGGAAATGTGCCTGAGGGGTGGGGAATTATCCCCCTTAAATATTGTGTTAGTTTGGATGACAATAAGGTTAGCCAAGAAGAGATTGATGCTGATTTATTTATTAAATATGTTGAAATTGGTGCAGTTGATAGTATTAATGGAATCTCTAATTATCAAGAGATGGGACTCCTATCATCTCCTTCTAGGGCAAGAAAGCGTGTAAAAGAAGGAGATACGATTGTTTCTACTGTTCGAACTTATCTCAAAGCAATTACCACAATTGAAGATGATGAAAATGTTGTAGTATCAACCGGGTTTGCTGTATTGAGACCTAACGATAAAATTCTTCCTGAATTTCTTGGATATGCCGTTAAAAGTGATTCTTTTACAGAAAATGTTGTAGCTAATTCGTATGGAATCTCTTATCCTGCGATTTCTGCTCAAAAACTAATATCTCTACCAATAGTTTTACCTAGTATAGAAGAACAATCTAGCATCGCTAGCTATTTGGATAATAAAATTATTATTATTGATAAAATGATAATGGAGAAAGAAAACATTATCTCAGAATACCACACATATAAAAAATCCCTCATTTATGAGTATGTGACAGGTAAGAAACAGGTAGGGGCTAATGAAGGCTGATTTTGAGTTACTCCTAAAAGTCAAAAAGGGAGATGGAGATTTGCGTCGCTTATTTTGGGATGCTTTTGAGAAAAACAACGAAATTAGTCGACTAGCCCAGACTGATAATCTTGTTTGTAACTTTCCAGAGGAAACTCCTTTGAGCTTCAAGATTGTTATTAAACAATCGGGAGATGTTTTGCACTGTCGGCTAAAAGCAGCTGTTGATGTGCATTGGGGAAAAGCCTATTTCTATGATAAGTTTCGTGCAAGGATAGATAGTATTTTAGGTCAGTATTTTGAAGTCACACATTATTCCTCTGATTTATCTGGTTACTATGCGAAAAAATGCTACCCCATTCTGTTCGATTACGAAACAAATTTAAGAAAGATAGTCTATTTTATTTATCATTTTTACGATATTAGAGATGCAACTAGTAATCGCAAAAAGCAGAAACTAAATGATTATGTTGAAAATCTGGATTTGAGTGAACTAGAGAGACTTTTATTTTTGAAAAGTTGGTTGTTAGTTGGAAATTCCTATGAGTTTTGTGATATTAATAAAGGCAGAGAGCTGTATGAGAAAATCCAAAAGTTGGATAGCAAACCGGAGTTTCGTAGTATGTGGGATATTAGCATTAGGCCGTTTTTACCTCAGCAAGCCATTGATGAACGGGTGATAGAGAAAATTCGGGCGGTTCGAAATAAGGTGGCTCATCACAAGCTGATGACTTTTAATGACTGGAAGTTTTGTAGGGGTGAGGTTAGGGATTATGCTAATAAATTTCATGATATGCAGAAAGGTCTTATCGATAGTAAGTTTCGTCAGACTCCAGAACTTGCTGTTTCATTTCAAGAGGCTTTACAGGCTATGTCTAAGCATTTTCAGGGTATTGTTGATTCCATGCAACTCAACTCAAAGTTGACTGGTGATATAATAGCTACCGCCCTAAAAGATATCAGGATACCAAAGATAGATATCCCTAAAATAGTCACACCTGTCATAGCTGAAATTGCAGGCCAATCTGCACAGATGTCGAAACTAATGCAAAGTGTAGTTATTCCTCGACTGGATGTGCCAAGGAAGCATAATATAGTATTACAAAATGATGAGCAAACGATAGAAAACGATAAAGGAGATAAGGGATAATGGAAGATAATGAAAAACGCTTTGAACAAGATATAGAAACTTGGTTGACCTCGGCGGAAGGCGGTTGGACAAAAGCCAAGTTTCAGGAGTTGAATTATGAAGCAACTAAGGGATTGGATTTGGAACTACTGATTCAATTCATCAAAGAAACTCAAGCTAAGAAATGGGCAAGGTATGAGAAGATGGTCGGCTCTGACCCTGTCGGAAATTTTTATAAACGCTTTGAACAGGAAGTGTCCCAACATGGTATCTTGCATGTGCTTCGTAAGGGGATAAAAGACAGAGGCGTTCAGTTCAAGGTTATTCAGTTTCGACCATCATCAGCCTTAAATGAGGAGATAAATAAGGATTATCAAGCCAATAAAACTCAGGTCATTAGACAATTTGCGTATAGCTCTCATAATCATAACACCCTTGATATGGTACTTTCAGTTAATGGTATTCCCCTAGTTGCTCTTGAGCTTAAAAACCAGTTCAAGGGGCAGTCGGTTGAGCATGCTAAAAAACAATTGATGTTTGACCGAGACTCTAAAGAAGCTATTTTTCAATTCAATCACCGCGTGCTGGTTTATTTTGCAGTAGACTTGAATCAAGCGTGGATGACAACGAAGCTGTCTGGGTCTAAAACGTTTTTCCTCCCTTTTAATCAGGGCTCAAATGGTGCTGGAAATGTTGGTGGTGCTGGAAACCCAGAAAATTCAGAGGGGTATCAAACTGCCTATCTCTGGGAACGAGTACTACAAAAAGATGCTCTTTTGGATATCCTGCAACGCTTCATCAATTTGGAGATCAAGTATGAGAAAGATTTAGCAGGTAAAACGGTAGAAAAACGGAATATGATTTTTCCACGCTACCACCAATTGGATGTTGTCAAGAAGCTGGTAGCCGATACTAAGCAAAAAGGTTCTGGCCAGCACTACCTTATTCAACACTCTGCAGGCTCTGGAAAGTCAAATTCAATTGCTTGGCTGTCTTATCATTTGCAGAAACTTCATAACGACAAGAATGAACCTATTTTTAATTCAGTTATTATTGTGACAGATAGAACTGTTTTAGACCGTCAATTACAGCAAACTATAACATCCTTTGATGCGACGACGGGCTTGGTTGAAACTATCGGCGACAATAAATCTTCGAAAGACCTACTTAAAGCTATCAACGATGGGAAGCAAATCATTATCACAACTTTACAGAAATTCCCAGTTATTTATCAGGATGTAGAGTCGACAACTGGTAAGAGATTTGCAATTATTGTTGATGAGGCTCATTCGTCTCAAACGGGCTCAGCTTCTCAAAAGCTTAAAATTGCCTTATCGGATAGAGAAGAGGCTCTGAAAGAATGGGAAGAGTTTGACGAGGAAGCGTCAAGCAAGGCACGAGATAATGAAGATGAGCTGAACAATACTTTGCTTGGGCAGGGGCGACATGAGAATATCTCATTTTATGCCTTTACGGCAACACCTAAGGCTAAGACACTTGAACTTTTTGGTCAGCGGACATTAGATGGAAAATTCCAGCCATTTCATGTTTACTCAATGCGACAGGCAATTGAAGAAGGTTTTATTTTAGATGTTTTGCAAAATTATATGACCTATCATACGGCTTATCAGATTTCAAAGCTAGTGCCTGACGACCCTAAACTTCCCACTTCTCAAGCCAAGCGAGCAATTGCCAGGTATGCTGATTTGCACCCCTATAACTTAGCTCAAAAAACTGAGGTGATGGTTGAGGTGTTTAGGGAAAAGACGCGGCATGCAATTGGAGGTAGAGGGAAGGCAATGGTCGTAACCTCATCTCGCTTGGCGGCAGTTCGATACATGAAAGAGTTCAAACGCTATATCAGTGAAAAAGGATATACTGATATGGATGCTCTAGTTGCCTTCTCTGGCGAAATAACTGATAATGGCGAAGAATATACCGAGCCTAAGATGAATGGACTCAAAGAAAACCAACTCAAAGAGGCATTTACAACCCCTCAATATAACGTTTTAATTGTTGCCGAGAAATATCAGACAGGATTTGACGAACCGCAACTACATACCATGTTTGTCGATAAAAAACTGCGTGGTGTTAAAGCAGTTCAAACACTTTCCCGTTTAAATCGTACCATGCAGGGGAAGGTGGATACTTTTGTGCTAGATTTCAAAAATTCTGCCGAGGAAATTAGAGAGGCTTTTCAACCGTTTTATGAAAAATCAATGCTAGACCAAGCTATTGATCCCAATATTCTTTATGATGCAAAAGAAAAAATTAGAAAATATCATCTTTATAATGATGATGACGTTGATAAAGTTGTTTCGCTTTATCAATCTTCAAGCCATTTACAGGATGAGAAGATGCTTGGGAGATTAACGAATAGTTTTCATCCAATTATTGAGAGATATAGTCAATTGGAAGACACAGTTAAATATGAATTTCGGACGCTATTGCGAGGCTTTAGGGAGAAGTATAATTACATTTCTCAACTAGTTCGTTTGTTCGATAAAGAGCTACTTTCGGAATATCTATTTATTAACTACTTGATTTCTTTGCTTCCTAAAAATAGTCAAGAGGTTATTGATATTTCTGATAAGGTTCGTATGAACTATTATAAGCTTATTTATGATAACGAAGAGTCTATTACACTTGTTGAAGGAGAGAATCCTGAATATAAACAACAGCAAGGGATTAATCCGTCGGTAAAACCGCCAGAAGAAAAAGATACGCTTACGGAAATCTTAAATAAAATCAATTCTCAATTTCCAGAAGTCTTTACAGATGATGATCAAGTTGTGCTCGATATGATTGTGAAGCAGGTTGTTCAAAATCCAAGTGAGCGACAAAGGTCAATAGCTAAAAGTAATGACTATGCCATGTTTAAGAAATCATTGTTCCCAAAAGAATTTGAAGATTTAGTTATCAGCCTATCTGAGACAAGCGAAGGGACGTTTGAAAAACTATTTTCAAATGAAGAAATTTTCAAGTTTATCATGGCTACATCAGCTCAAGAAGCCTATAAAAAGTGGCGAAGCAATGCCGAGAGCACAAAATAAGAATACTTTATACATAGAAACAAAAGAACTATCTATGATGAGTAGTGTAGACCTCTGACACTATTCATCATGAGAGGTTTTTAGTGGGGTATAGGCATTAGCTTTGTATTGTGGTGTTTGGACTGCTGTCTGAGTTGTGGTATCATATTGCTATGATAGAAACATTACAGCATAAACTAAATTCTTTAATTTCCTATACAGATGAAGAACTAGCTTGGTGTCTTTTAAATATCGGACATCCCGATCCAGAAATTCGCGATAACTTGATTTACAACACCTTCGGATATGGCTTAGAATATCAATTGATTAGTCCCAAACAATTTCTTCAACTAGCTCAACAGCTTCAAAACAAACGTTTTCTTAAACATCCAGATACTTTAACTCGCTCATTTTCAGCACTGCTAGCCAGTCTGCTCCTTTTCTGTGATAACTTGGAAAGTAGCCCTTATTTTTCTCTTTTGGAAAATAGCAGAGCGGCACTCTTTAAAGAAGCATTTGATTTCCTAAAAACCGAGTCAGATACCCGCGGTTATGATGATAAACAAGGTTGGATTCACGCCATCGCCCATGGAGCTGAATTTCTCATGGCTACCAGCCTTCACGAAACCTTTCCACAACAAGAGTTACACGACGTTTGGCAAACAACCATTGATTTGCTTTACAAACAAAAAAGCGTCTTTTCAGCTGGTGAAGCTGATCGTCTAGCTTTTATCTTTATTCAATTAGTTATCTCTGAAAAGTTAGAACAAAAAGAACTGGCAAAATGGATTTCTAACCTTAGCTCTTCTGAACAAAGTCCAGAAGACTATTTTTGTTCACTCAATATCCAAGCATTTCTAGCTAAAATCTATCTAACTTGTGAAAAAGAAGAAATTTTAAAACCTGAATTGAAACAAGCCATTTTAACTCACTATTAATTGCTCTATAAATTTTCAAAATTGTGATAATAGCCAAAAGACCTATTCCTCCTTTTTACAGGGTGGAATAGGTCTTTTTATAGTCTCAACTGGTATTAGACCTCTAGTAAAATGCTACTGTCCACACTAGATAAGCTCTGTACCGAACTGATCTTGTTTTATCTTGCCGGTTTTCATGAGACCGCCAAGAGCTTTTTTAAATTGTCCTTTTGAAATCCCAAAGACTGATTTAATTTCATTTGGAGATGACTTATCATTTAAAGTCATAAAGCCACCGTTGGTTTCCAAATAGGTTAAAATCATCTGTGCATCATTTTCCAACATTTCAAAAGAACGGGGCTTAACAGAAAGATTAAGCGTGCGGTCAATAGCACGATAACCAATAACCCTAGCTTCAAGCACTTCCCCCAAACGAGGTTCTACAAAGCGTTCACTTGGATGAATAAAACCAAGCATATTATTATCTGGTAAGTACACAAAGGTTCCAGATAATTTCAAGCGGTAAACAATAGCTTTCAAGGTTTGATTTTGCATATTATCATAGGCAGGACCAGCTATTTTTTGGAAAACTTCAGGCTGCGCAGGAATTCCCCAAATACGGTCTTTGGCGTCTACATCAAGCATTACGTAAAGTTGATCGCCTTTTTTAGGCCACAGCTCCTTAATCTCTGGGAGAATATCAAGAGAGATAACGATTTGCTTATCAGGTAAACCAGTATCCACAAAAACCCCTAGGTCTTTTCGGACATCCGTCACGGTTCCCCAACCATATGTCGCACGAGTTGCTTTTATTTCATTGGTAGTCAAGCGTGGTTTTTGTTTACTGTCGCTATAGGCAAAACCCGTTACCATATCTCCAATAGCATGTGTTCCTTCATTTTTATCCAAGGCAAACGTCAATCCGTCTTTTTGGACAAAATAAAAGTTTGTATTTTCATCCGTTACCAATCCAGTGATAACTGTTCCAAGTAATTTATTCATTTATTTTCCTTTACAAAATTGAGGAAGTGGACCGCCACCTCCTCTGTTTTTACTATTTTTGTCCCTTATACAGTCAAAAGCTCTTTTTCTTTGTCAGCAGTCATGCTATCAATTTTCTTAACAGCATCATCTGTAGCTTTTTGAATATCTTTTTCAAGAGATTTCAATTCATCTTCTGTGATTTCTTTAGCTTTTTCTTGCTTTTTCGCTTCATCCATTGCATCACGACGGATATTACGGATAGCAATCTTAGCATTTTCTCCAACTTTTTTCACTTCTTTAGCCAAATCTTTACGTGTTTCTTCCGTCAATGCTGGGATTACCAAACGGATAACTGAACCATCATTAGCAGGATTGATACCAAGATCTGATTCATTGATCGCACGTTCAATATCTTTGATTGATGATTTATCAAATGGTGACACCAAAAGGACACGCGCTTCAGGAACCGTGATTGATGCTAATTGGTTAAGTGGGGTTGGAGCACCGTAGTATTCTACTTGGATACGGTCTAAAAGACTTGCGTTGGCACGTCCTGCACGGATTGATGCAAATTCACGAGCCAATGATTCGTGCGAGTGTGTAAAACGTTCTTGTGCTTTTGTGATAATTGTGTTTGCCATAATACCAGTTATCAAAACCGAGTAAACCAGACCAGAATTTTTTCTGGTTCTGTTTATCAGAGTCAATACCTTTCTTTTTCTTTAAATTTTTAACAATAGCAGAGCTATTAATGAGTTGCTTTATTTGAAACAGTTGTTCCGATATTTTCACCGAAAATAACGCGTTTGATATTTCCAACTTCATTCATATTGAATACAACCAAATCAATATCATTATCCATAGACAATGTAGAAGCTGTAGCGTCCATAATTTTAAGACCACGCTTAATGACTTCTACGTGAGTTAATTCATCAAATTTGACAGCGTCAGCATTTTGACGAGGGTCATCGTTATAAACTCCATCAACACCATTTTTCGCCATCAAAATAGCTTCAGCTTCAATCTCCGCTGCACGAAGCGCAGCTGTTGTATCCGTTGAGAAGTAAGGAGAACCAATCCCTGCGCCAAAGATAACAATGCGACCTTTCTCGAGATGACGGAGAGCACGACCACGGATGTAAGGTTCTGCTACATTTTGCATAGCAATTGCAGTTTGCACTCGAGTGTCCACGCCATATTTTTGAAGACTATCTGCCATTACTAAAGCGTTCATCACTGTACCAAGCATACCAGTATAGTCTGCTTGTACGCGATCCATACCTGCTTCTGCTGCTGGCTCTCCACGCCAAAGATTTCCCCCTCCAATAACAAGAGCAATCTGTACGCCTGATTCATGCACTTCTGCAATTTCTTTAGCCATTTTCTGAACAGTAGGCAAATCAATACCAACACCCTTATCACCTGCCAAAGCTTCACCAGATAGCTTAATTAAGACACGTTTGTATTTAGGTTCCACGAATTCTCTCCTTATCATATACTAAATTTCATCTCTAATATTCTATCATAAGTTGCCTATTTTACCTAGCGAAATCTCACAAGATTTTAGTAAAACAACT
The DNA here is from genome assembly GCF_042656225.1 of Streptococcus caledonicus. NCBI lineage: Bacteria > Bacillati > Bacillota > Bacilli > Lactobacillales > Streptococcaceae > Streptococcus > Streptococcus caledonicus. Next base: position 254 of record NZ_JBHSOJ010000026.1, on the reverse strand, counting down.
CTCTCCCGCGTTGTAAAATGAAGTGCAACAGAAAAGACATGTTCTTCTGATATACTAGAATTCCCCAACTCAGTATAGAAAGCAGATGAACATGTCCACTAACTATTCTACCAAAAAATCTCGTTATTCTCACTTATCAGCTTCTGAGCGAGGCGAAATTAGTGCTTATTTGAAAATGGGGAAAAAGCCGCTGAGATTGCACGTTTACTCAATCGTCACCGTTCTACCATTACTCGTGAGATTAAGCGTGGCAC
>NZ_JBHSOJ010000025.1:0-813 GCF_042656225.1 Streptococcus caledonicus | reverse complement strand
CCACCGATAATCGCTCCCCCATCCAAGTCTCCCTAACTTAGCTTTAATCTTTCTCTGAAAAGCACGTCTCCCCTTAAAACATTCCCCACTCATTAAATACCTTAAATACTCTTTCTCCTCATCTGATAACTCCTTACACAACTCTTTTATAGCTTCCCTATACGCAACCAATTCACATACGTCTAATCCATCACCTGATACCGAATGAGCTACCTCCCCAATTTCATCATATGCCATCCGATCAAAACCTCTCTTGACACTCTCTTGTTTTCGAAGCTCATCCTTAACACGGTTCGAAAATTTTGTCTTAAAATAAACACACATTTTTCTCGTATTCAAAACTAGCTCTGGTTCCTTAGCCAATAACTGATATAAGGTTATCATCCCCTCTTGGTGCCAATCCTCTCGTTCCCACAGCTTGATAAAATAAACCTGCATCAACTTCAACACAATGGGTCTAACTTTACCATAAACACTCTCAAAATTTATCGTAGCTTCCATTAATTTATCCTCCATTATTAAGATAACACTAGTTTACCCTCATAACTGAAAAAAGAACATGACACAAATGTCATGCCCTAGACAAATAAAAAAGAAACCTTGTCTTAACAAGATTTCCAACAGTTTCTATACTCCGCCAACAGGGCTCGAACCTGTGACATCATGATTAACAGTCATGCGCTCTACCAACTGAGCTATGGCGGATTAACTAAGCTAAGCAACTACCCTATCTCACAGGGGGAACCCCCCAACTACTTCCGGCGTTCTAGGACTTAACTGCTGTGTTCGGCATGGGGACAGGTGTATCTCCTA
>NZ_JBHSOJ010000024.1:0-523 GCF_042656225.1 Streptococcus caledonicus | reverse complement strand
CCCCTATGTTACAATATAGGCGAAAAATTTTTAGTTTTGGATTGTTAGCTCGTCTCTAACAATCTTTTTTGTTGGCAAAATTCAGAATAAGTTAATTGATAAGACAAAAGAATATAAGCGAGTTTAAGTCACTAATGAGCAATAGCTATAGTAGCTTTTTGTGGGCCTCTTCTAGATTTTAATTGATTAAACCGTTCAGCTATAGGACTGCCTTTTTGTCGTCTAGCCGCAAAGACAGCTTGACAAAGGCACTTTTTTAGGTAAGCATTACCATGTCTTATTCGGCTACTTCGTTTTTTACCAGCACTCTCATGATTTCCTAGACATACCCAGCCCAAGAACTTAATTGACCAACTGTTGGAAATTGGTTCATCTCAACACCGACTTCAGCGATAACAACAGAGGCTGTAATCTGATCGATAACCGGAATACTATCCAATATCTCTAGTTCTCGCTCATAGTCTTTGAGATAACTGTCTATTCGATTTTCTAACTGTTGGATTTTAGCATTATAACAATCATA
>NZ_JBHSOJ010000023.1:102735-172683 GCF_042656225.1 Streptococcus caledonicus | reverse complement strand
AAAAGAAATAGAATTCCTAGGAAATCATTGAACTATCAAACACCATATCAAGTTTTTCTGACTAACTTGAAAATGTCTAACTTAATTTGACAAATGAGGAAACTAAAAATCTTTTTATGCGAAAACTTCAAAAAGCCCTCACTAAGAGTATAGCACTTAGCAAGGGCTTTGCCTATTGGTTGTCATTGTTTTGTGGGTGTGGGCTCCGCCATCGTGATGATTTGTCCCAGCCTCTTGATATTATTATTTCTACTAAATTGTATCTTTTCTTAACATCGCAACCAGCAACCCACTTCCTAGAAGGATATTTAACACACCAAACAAGAGGAAGGCAAAGGTTATGTCTGTATTGATGGTGGACGCAGCTTGTAGAGCAAACGCTGCACCACCTCCTCCAAGACTACACCCAAGAAGTACAATTGTCGTTGCTGTGCCTAGTTGGTTAATGGAAAAGCTTTCGGAGACCTTATGAAAAACAAAAGTAACTCCTAGGCTATAAACAAAACCGGTAAGGACTGCACCTACTCCTAATAACCATAGGGAGTGTGCTTGCCAAAGCAGGATCATTCCCAAACCAAAGATAAGGGGAACTAGCGATGAAAACCATTTGTTAACAACATGAATAATCTGACTAAAGACTAAACCAGAAAGAATGCCCATCAGCATCATTAAGGTGAGGATAAAGCTGGACTGGGTTGCTGTTCCCATGTCTAATTGTTCAACAACTAGGGGGATGCGTAGCATGTTTGCGGTATTAACTAAGATAATAAAACCTGCATAAGCAGCTAAACTGACAAGATAGACTAATTGTTTACCAGTTAGTTTTTCTTTCACTTCCTGCGCTGGTTCTTCAACAACTTCCTCTATTTTAGGAACAAAGAGAAGGTACATGGCTAACATCAACAGACCAAAAAGATAAATCAGATAAGCCTTAGACCATCCCAAAGTGAGGAATTGCCCTGCTAATAGGGTTAGGCTAGCTGATCCTAACACCTCTGAAGAACCACGTAACCCCAATACTTTGGTTTTTTCATCACCTTGGTAATGATGGCTAATGATATTAATGGCATGGGCATTGATGAGCCCCACCCCAGTCCCCAAAACCAAACGTGAGATAAATAAGACACCATAATCTTGATTAAAAGCAGGTAAAGTACCACCAAAACTGATTAGCAACAAACCTAGTATAATCGCTATACGCTCAGGTATGTGACGCAAAATAGGATTCAGTAATAATATGACTAAAATCATCAAGGAAGATAGTGAAAACAGTTGTTCAACTTGTGAAACAGTGTAGCCTTGTTTCTGATAATAGGTTAGCATAGCTGGCAAGGCTGAGGAAACCGCAAATGGTGTGACTAGCATAAATGATAGACCTAGCAAACTAATCTTTTTCATCATTTTTTTCATTGTTTCATTCCTTATAATACTTCTGCAAGGGCATCTATATCAGCCTGTCTTGTTGACCAGCTGGTCGCTAGGCGAATCACTGTGTTATAGTCATCATATTTTTCCCAGAAACTATAAACCACTGACTGGCCTAGCTCCTCCAGCTTGTCATTGGCAACAATTAAAAATTGTTGATTAGTCGGACTTTCGAGATAGAAGCGATAACCTTTTTCTTTGAGTAAGGCTTTGAGTTGTTCAGCATAACTAATGGCTTCTCGTCCAATTTTCTCATAAAGATTGTCTGTAAAGAAGCGATCAAATTGAACACCGAAAAGACGTCCCTTGGCCACTAAAGCACCATGTTGTTTGACAATAGCGGTGAAATGTTTTGGCATATTCTGTTTCGTAAAGACGATGGCTTCACCAGCTAGGGCACCGAGTTTTGTTCCTCCGATGTAAAAGACATCGCAGAGCTCTGCTATTGCTGCCAAAGAAAGGTCAGACAAAGAACTTCCCAAGGCATAACCCAAGCGAGCACCATCCATATATAAAGGAATCTGATAAGAACGGCAAACCTCCGCCAATGCAGATAGCTCCTCATGGTTATAGAGGGTGCCATACTCAGTTGGATGAGAAATATAAACCATGCCTGGAAAGACCATGTGTTCGTGGTTACCATCAGCGTAAAAATCAGCCAGATACTGTGCCACGTCATCTGCTTTCAACTTACCAGCATCGTGTGGAAGAGTCAATACTTTGTGCCCAGAGAACTCAATAGCTCCTGCTTCATGGGTGGCAACATGCCCTGTCTCAGCCGCAATAACCCCTTCATAAGACTTGAGCAAACTATTGATAACCAACTGGTTTGTCTGAGTACCTCCTGTTACAAACTGGACTTGTGCCTGAGGACAGGCGCAGGCTTCACGAATCTTGTCAGCTGCACGCTGGGTGTAGCCATCCATGCCGTAACCTGCTAAATTTTCCTCATTCGTGTCAATCAAGGCTTTTAATAACTCAGGGTGCACGCCTTCGTTGTAGTCATTTTCAAAATGTAACATCGTTTCTCCTTTTCCTAAAACACTAATCGTAGCACTGCCATGCAGATACAGCCGACCACTACTGTAACCATAACGTTTTTGGTGCGTAACATAATGGCAAAAGTCGGTATGACTGCTATCAGCTCCGCCCATTTGACCTGTGGCAAACTCCCTACTTCCACCGTGAAAACACTGGACAATAGCAGAGCAAAAATAATGGACACTGGCAGATAATTAAAGAATTTGATGAGTTTATCTGGTAAGGTCACCACGCGCACTAAAGCATAAGGGAGAACCCTTGGAACCCAAGTCACCAGAGTTGCTAAGCCAATCGCTAATAAAAGATAGGTATTAGTCATCAATCATCACCCCCACTGTACAAGCCGTAATCGTTGCTAACAGCACTGCTAAAGAACCTGTTATCACCATTGACGATGTCAAATAAGTCACTGTAACCACAGCCAGAAGCACACCGATTTTCTTAAGCGGTAATCGCTTGGCTAGGCTGGTCAGCTGACCTGTAAAAATCGCTACAAACATGGCTATCAGAGCAAAATCAATGCCTAATGCTGCTGGATTAGGAAGTAGATTCCCAAGAACAGCTCCTAAAACGGTTGATAGACACCAAACCAGATAGCTAGCAAAATTATTGCCGTACATCCAGGTCGGACTGACTGTGGTTAACCCATTTTTCAGCTCTGCCCCAAGCAGGACACTGTAACTTTCATCAGTCATAAAGGAACCAATCATCAGTTGCTGTAATAAACTCGCCTTAGGAAACAAGGTTGCCGTGTGCAAGTTCATCAAAAAGTGACGAAGATTAGTGAGAAACACCGTTAGGGCAATGCTAGACAGCTCTGCCTTTGCCAACAAAAGCGCACAAAGCACAAACTGCCCAGATCCCGAATAAATGAAAACACTGGTTAATAAGGTCTCCAAGGGACTTAATCCCGTTTCGCTCGCTACGATACCAAAGGCTATCCCTATGGATAGGTAGCCTAACATGGTGGGGATGGCAGCACGTACTCCCAACCGTAAATCCTGTCCTCTCATCCTCTCTCCTCATTTCTCTGTAGTTCTGATTATTTTACCACAAAGAAAAAGGCTTGGAAAGGACCAAGCCGAGATTAAATAAAGATAATATTAAGGGTGCTAAAGACGAAGTCACCAGTAATATAGAGGGTTTTATCTGTAGTTTCTCCTGATGGGGTGTAACCGATACGGCTAAACACTTGGTCTCCTTGAAACTCTAAATGCCAGTTTTTGGGAATATACAAGGTCACGGATGAAAATACCGCATCACCGGAAAAGGCCGCAGAATCTGTCATCATATTGGCATTGTCAAAATAAATGGTCGTTGTACCAAATACCGTATCACCACTCACATCTGAAAACTCATCATTGATATAACGGGTAGATTTTCCAAAAACCGTATCACTGTCAAAACTAGAAACTCTGGTCATAGACTTGTCAGTTGTCCACCCCCAAACCTTCTTCTTTCCATCTACACTCCGATAATAACTTGGTTTTCCAGAGAACTTATTCGGTTGAAAAAGTAGCTTCACTCCTAAATAGCAAAATACGCCAATCAGAATGATTGAACCATTTCCCAAGGTGGTAAATGAAAAATGCTCATTCACTAGTAATAAACACCACGTTCCGAATAGAAAGCTACCTCCCAAGCTTTTCTTAACCAAACTGTGGCAGAAAAAGTAAAACAAGATGCCAAACCACACCAAGCTCCCCAATGGTATGGTTAGCTTGGGAAGATAGTCTTGAAAAAGGATAGCTGCTGCCACTGCAAAACTTGCTAAAGCTAATACTGTTTTTTTCATTTTCCTTACCTCAATTCTTGTAATTTTTCTTTTAATAAGTGATAGTAATGTCGTGAGACATAGACCTGCTTATGACTATCGTAAAACCGTATCATGCTCCCTGAAAAGGATTTATCAAGAGAATAGATTTTGCGTGTGTTGGCAATACTGGCCTTAGCAATACGACAAAAATAGTTAGGCAGATAGTCTTCCAGCTCGTACAATTTTAGCTTAACTTCATAGGCATTATCTTTGGTATGCCCGTAAATCTTACCACCATCAGTCTCAAAGAAGATAACCTCTCCCACATCAATAAAATACTCACTGTTGCCTTTATAAAAGATTAGCGGAGGCCTTGTCAACTGGCTGAGCAGTTGCTGCATTTGCTCAATCTCAGCTGATAATTTAGGCGTACGGATAATCACTTCCGCATCGGTCAAACTGTCATCCAATTCAATCGTGATCTTCATCTCCTACTCCTCCCCTTTTGATAGTCTCATTATAACAAGCTGACGTTGAAAAACAAGAGCTTTTCAGTAAGTGGTTGATTTTGAGCCTTAAGTGGTAAATAAAAGAACCCGAGTTTCCTCGAGTTCTTCTGTAACAATTAAGCTTGACCACCAAACAAACCACCTAAAATTTGTATGGTAGCAATTGTTCCTCTATATTTTTGTAATATTTTTTGACTGGCATTTGCTAAATCCGTAATCGTTTTAGGGGCATCATATTTATGTGCCATCAAATACCACGACAAACTTTGATCTAATTTACTAAAAACAAGATTTTCCGGTTCATTTTTATCTAAATCAGCTTTTGCATCTAAACACACTTGATAGAGTTCCTTATCCTTGGCAACTTCCTTATCCAAAAGAGCATTGTACAACAACTCTATAACATCCTGATAGTTCGCCATTCTATATGACCTCATTCTAGATTATTATGAATTATTTCCTGTGATAATATAGCTTTGCAATTGTTCGGCAAACTGTTGTAAATTAAGGCTTTGGATATAAATTTCACCATAGCCAGAGAAGGTATTGACCACGCCCTCACCAGTACCGATGGACTGCATAAAGCCATTTTCAAGGTGAATATCATAGTCAAGGTCACGGCTCCAGGCCACGACATGGGCATTGTCAATCGTGATACTTTCTCCATTTAAAACAAGCTTTTTAATAGAACCAAAACTATTAGCAAGGAGGGTTCCTTCACCTTCAGTCGTCATAACAAAAAGTCCACCTTGGCCCCCGAATAAGGCACGGCCAACAGATTGGCGCTCCATTTTATAATGGGCTGAGCCATCTAAGGCAAGAAAGGCACCGTCATTAAGACGATATTGCTTCACACCAAGTTCCAAAGCAATCACTTGACCTGGAGTTGATGGCGCAAGGGCCAATTTCCCGTCAGCACCATTAGATACCGCCTGAGTGATAAACATTGACTCACCAGATACCATTGAGCGTCCAAGTGCTCCGACCAATTTACCTAGACCTGAACCACGCCCATTTAAGCGAGTGTTCAATGACACACTAGGACTATGATAAACCATACTACCTTGCTGAATATAAGCAGACTCTCCAGCTTCCAAGACAATTTCAACTAAAGGAAACTGCATATTGCTATCAATTGTAAATTTCATCCTATTATCCATGCGAGACCTCTTTCTCTTGCAAATCGCAAAGCTGTTATTTTGTATTGTTTTTATAGGACAATTATATTAAATTTTAAAATAGCTGTCAACAAAAAAATCAGCCCCAAAAGAGACTGATGTTAATCACATTTCTTTCTCAAAGAGTAGTCTCTCTACACGAAACTACTTAATCGGCTTCACTCTGAAAATCTGATAACTGTTTTCTTAAATAACCAATCAACAATAAAGCTAAGATACCTAAAATCGAAAAAAGTATGAGAGTAATTGAGTATCCTAATCGGATACCTAAAAAACCACTCAGTATTGGGATAACAAAAGAAGCCCCTCCCATAAACAAACTAAGTGCAATCATCTGGCCACTATTTCGCAAATATTGCGGAACAATCTGTGCTACTAAAAATTTTGAGGTAATTAGAATGATAGGTGTCGTAAAAATTTGTAGCAAGCAGACAAAGACAAGACCTAGACTGGTTGTCATCAATCCAAATAAAACAAATTGTGCAGTTGCCACCAAGGCGCTCAGTTGCAACATTCTCAAATTACCATACTTTCGGATCAAGGTCATTCCAAAAGCATACATTGGGATCTCCAACAAAGAGCCGATTGACCATTTCAGAGATAGCTCCAGAGGCGTAGCTTTTAAAGAGAGCATTTTATCAACAACTAAAGTTGTATTTGCTACAACCAAACCATAGAGTAAAAAAAGAATGAGGATCAAAATCATGTAATCTTTCAATTTCAATAAAGCAACTAAATCACTTAACGTGACTTCAGTTTTAGTGGTTTTACGCTCAATATCTGGCAAGGCTTGCATAACTATAAAGGCAATTAAACTGAAAAAAACGATAATCCCTGCTACGCCTCTATACCCTAGTAGAGTCATGATAAGGCTAGACCCTAAGCTGCCAATGGTCCAACCTAAAGACCCAAAAGATTTTATACCGGAAAGCGATGCTCGTAAACTTTCGCTAATTCCCATAATCCAAGTATCTAGAAAACCACACAAGGCATTCAAAAAACCACCTACAAGCATAACAATAATGACCATCATCGGAAACGATAGTTTGTTAAAAAATAACAAGCCACTTGCCACTAAAAAAATTACTATACTCGTGCTAATATAAACTTTTGCATATCCAGTTTTATCAAATAAATAGCCTAAACCTAGCTGTAACAGGATTGTTAACAAGGCATAGCCTGACAGGGCAAAGCCACGTTCATAAGAGTTAAACCCTTGATATTCTAAGTAGGGAATCAGATTAGTCATACATAATCCAAAAGCTGCGTATGATAAGAATTGTACGACTGAAAATAATCTCCGGTGTCTCATTGTGTTCTCTACAAAACCTTTCATGAAAACAGAAAGGATAGCCCCACGATAAGGCATCATGGAAATCTATCCTTCTTAATTTATTAATGTAATTCTGGCCAGAAGTCTTTATTGGCTTCAATCATTTCATCAAGAATTTCCTTAGCAACTTTAGCACTTGGAACTGACTTGTTCATCATGAATGATTGCCATAGTTTTTGGTAGCTTCCTTCAATCCATGCTTCAACAGCTAGTTTTTCAGAAGCTATTTGTTGTTCCATTAAACCCTTTTGGAAGGTTGGAATGTTACCAATTGACATTGGTTCGTATTGATCTTTACCAACGATACATGGGATTTCAACCATAGCATCATCTGGGAAGTTAGCAATTGCACCATTGTTTGGAACAATAAGCAAGAAACGTTCTTGGGTATTGAATGCAAGAGCACATGCAAGGTCTACGATGAACTGTGCGTGCTCATTTGATGCAAACCAAGTGTCTTTGGCTGTTCCCGCTGCAACAATACGTTCACATTCTTCTGTTGTATCTTTTTCACGACGGTCCATAATTTCATTGGCACGTGTGTAGTTTGGATCTGAATGTTCAACAGTTTCTGGTGCCATCATATAGTATTTCAAGTATGTATTCCACAATTTTGTTGGGTCCATAGCATACAAGTCTTTTGCAGCGCGCATAGTATCAAGCCAAGATGATTCTTTGTGCTGCCCTTGAGGTGTGTACTCTTCATAGCCATGTTCTTTGACATATTCCATCAATTTTGGCATCAAGTCATTACCTTCATGGTCACGAATTTGTGTCCACCAACCAAAGTGGTTCAAGCCATAGTAACGGACATCAAATTCTTTACGTGATTTCATGCCAAGGATACGAGCAAAGATTTCTTCTAAGCATACTGGCATGTCACAGATATTAATGACACGTGCATCAGGACGTAGGACACGGCAAGCCTCTGCAACAATTGCCGCTGGGTTTGAGTAATTCAACATCCAAGCACTTGGTGAGTATTTTTCCATGTAGTCAATGATTTCGATAAGTGGACCAATGGTACGTAGACCGTATGCGATACCACCAGGTCCACATGTTTCTTGGCCAACACAACCATGTTTGAATGGGATTTTCTCATCCTGTTCACGCATTGCAAAGAGGCCAACACGAATTTGTGCCATAACAAAGTCTACTTCTGTAAATGCTTCGACAGGATCTGTTGTATAGCTAAAAGCTACTTCTGGACGACGTTCACGAATAATGATTTCACAAGCTTTAGCAACACGTTCTTGACGTTCAGCAAAGTTATCATAGAGTTTGATAGACTCAATTGGGAACTGTTCGTAGTTCTCTAATAACATCGTAATGATACCTGCTGTGTAAGTACTTCCACCACCTGCGATGACAATACGTTGTTTACGGCGATTTTCTACTGGAATTGACATAATAATTCTCCTAAAATATTAAACTAAATTGACCTATTATAATAATTCTTCAAAAGCATCACGAACATAAGGAACGGATAAGCCGACAATGACTTGAATAGCTTGTCCATTGTTCACTAAACCATGAGCTCCAACATCTTTAAAGTTTACTTCTTGAGCAACCTTGTTGGGATCCTTAACGGTTACTCTCAAACGAGTTGCACAGTTCGTAACATCTTCAATATTTTCAGCACCACCCAAAAGTTCTAAGTAAGCTTCTGCTTGTATTTCTGTTGATGATTTTCCTGATTTTGTAGAAGTTGTACTATTTCCTTTTTTCTCCATGTACTCCGCTTTACTGTAAAGCTTAGTTTCCTCAGTATCATCTTCGCGACCTGGCGTCTTAAAGTTAAATTTCGTAATAAGGAAAACAAAGACAAAATACCAAATCACACCGAAGATGAGACCTAGGATAACCTGAGTGACATAAGTCATCCAGTGATTTTGAGCAAGTGGTAACCAGTTAACGAAGAACCAGTTAATAAGTCCACCACCAAAGTCTCCAACGACACCAAATGAGAAAGCCAAGGCTTGAAGTGTTGCATCTAAAAGAGCATGGACAACAAATAAGAGCGGAGCAACAAATAAGAAAGTAAATTCAAGGGGTTCTGTAACCCCAATAAGTACTGCGGTAAGAGTAGCCGGAATCATCAAACCAAGAACTTTCTTACGTTTTTCTGGTCTAGATGTTTTAAGGAAAGCTCCCATAACCCCAAGTGAACCAAAGACTTTACACATACCTGAGAGAGAGAAACCGATTGGATAAAGTTCTTTTAATGGCTCTGTTGATTGTGCAAATTCATGAATATGAGTTGCCCAGTAAGCTGAAGTCCCACCTTGCACAATTGCATTATCATAAGTGAACGGCGCATAGATAAAGTGATGCAAACCAGTTGGGATAAGGATTTTTTGCAAGAAACCATAAACCCAAATACCAAGTGAACCACTATTGATAAAGAAGCCTTGCATGCTTCTCATACCGTCTTGGACATGTGGCCAAACCAAACATGTTAACCAAGCTACTGGTAACATCATAAAGAAGCTAATTGCTACAACAAAAGATGATCCACGAAAGATTCCAATAAAATCTGGTAATTCTTTATCGTAGTAACGATTGTGCACCCAAACCACAATCCCTGAGATTAGGAGTGCTCCAATCATACCAGTATCTAATGTCTTGATACCAGCAATCATGGTCAAACCAGAACCTGTACTTGTTTCAGCAGCAAAATCAACACCGAAGAAATTTCCCCAGTAAGTCAACATTCCGTTGATAAAGTAGTTAAAGGTTAGGTAAGTCGCTAAAGCTTCCAAGCAGGCTCTAGCTTGTTGTTTTTTAGCTAGGGCAATCGGCAAAGCAAGTGCAAAGAGAACAGGTAGTTGCATAAAAACCATCCAACCACCATTGGCAACAATTTGCCAAAACTGATACCAGACATGTTCTGGATCTGCTAAAGGTCCGACAATATTTGGATTTGTAAAGACAATGGATAGACCGACCATAATCCCTGAAAAGGCAAAGAGTAGGGTTGGCGTGAACATTGCGCCACCAAATCTCTGGATTTTTTTCATCATAGAAGCAAGGCTCCTTTTATTATTTTTTCACAAGACGTCTTTGTGCTTTAATCATACCATCTCACAAAAATCTTGCAAGAGCTTTCAACAACTCTGTTACGGATTCCTAAAACATAAAAAAATTCACACAAGTTGTGAATTTTTTTCATCTTTTATTTGCTTTCTGATAAAACTAAACGATTGTTTTTATACATAGCGTATTGAATGAAAAGCAACTCTACCAATAGATAGTATGGCATGGTCATTTTATAATTAGGATGAGTCGCTAAAAAGCTTAACTTGGTTGTGTCAATATAAAGATTTTCATCGCTCAACTCTGCTAAAGGATTATTTTTAAATTCTGTTAGCGAAATAATTTTAGTCCCAGTCATCTTTAGCTGACGTGCAATAGACAAGACCTTATCAGTATTACCACTAAGTGAAATGATAAAAATAAGATCATTAGAATCTAAAATATTGTACATGGCAGGATCAAATGTCGTTCCTGCAAAATCGTAAACAACTTCCTCAACTGATAGGAACAAACGTTTAAATTGTTTTGCTACGGACTGCTGAACATCGCCAGTACCATATACAAAAACTCGTTTTGCATCAAAAATCAATTGACAAACCTTTCCAAAATCCTTGTCACGTTGTTTATTAATATAGTTTGACAAACAGTCACAAGCCTCATGGAAAGCTTCTCTTGACTGAGGTAAAGTCTCATTTGACATGTTTAGGAGCACTTTAAACTCACTGTATCCAGTCAATCCTAATTTCCTGACAAAACGGGAAATCGTTGTTCTTGAAACATTTGTTGCTTCTGCTAGTTCAGTTATCGTCAAACTAGAAACTTCCTTCTTATGACGGGCGATGTATTCCCAAATCAACAAGTCAGTCTCATTTAATTTTGAATAGTATTTCAACACAATGGCATTTAAATCAATCATATTTACCTACTTCTTTTAAGAATGTCATTCTCTAGATTGTAACATATTTCTACCATTTCTGAAAACCCTTACTTAATGTTAGCTAACACTAAGCATGTCACTATAATAATTACCATTATTTGCCAACAGAAATCTAATTTATTTAAGGTATTATTGAACCTGAGTCATCAAACCAGTATCTACATCGTAGATTGCCCCACTAATCATCACATCATCAGGAATGAGTGGTGACTGGCGCAGCATTTCCATATCTTCCCGCACACTATCTTCCACATCTTCAAAGGGGAGAAAATCTTGTCCTGCCACATCCACTCCTAGTTCGCGATGGATATGTTTCGCAAAATCTTCGTTCGTAAAGGTCTGTGCTCCGCAGTCTGTGTGGTGAAGCACCACAATTTCTCGTGTTCCCATCTGTTGCTGCGAAATCACTAAAGAACGAATAATGTCCTCTGTCACTCGACCACCTGCATTCCGCAAGATATGAGCATCTCCTAGTGCCAACCCAAGAGCTGGTGCTACATGAAGACGAGAATCCATACAGGTCACAATTGCTACTTGCGTTTTAGGCTTCAAGGGAAGATGGGCGGTTCCATGGAGATCTGCGTAAGCTCGATTAGTCTTTAAAAAACGGTCAAAATAAGACATAAATCTCTTTCCTTTCTCACTCAATCAATTGAGTCCATTTTAATACCAAGGATGGTCTAAAAATTTGTTCTATCCTACCATTTTCAAAGCCTTCTGTCACGAAAAAAGCCTGCGTAAAGCAGACTTTTATGCTTATTCTTGCTTGATAAAATACCAATTATCAGCTGGCACTTCCTAGCGAAATACTTTCTTCAAAACTTCTCCAACGGTCATGACACCGATGACTTCGATACCTTTTGGCACTCCGATGCCTTGTAAAGAATTTTTAGGGGCATAGATTTTGGTGAAACCTAATTTTGCAGCTTCGTTGATGCGTTGCCCGATGCGCGTGACACGGCGGATTTCCCCTGTCAAACCAATCTCACCGATGAAAGCCTCTTGAGGATTGGTTGGTTTTTCTTTGTAGCTAGAGGCAATGGCTACCGCTACCGCAAGGTCAATAGCTGGTTCATCCAGTTTTACTCCACCAGCAGACTTGAGGTAGGCATCTTGGTTTTGTAATAACAGCCCTGCTCTTTTTTCCAAAACAGCCATAATGAGACTGACACGGTTAAAATCAAGACCCGTTGTCGTTCTCTTAGCATTACCAAAAACGGTGGGTGTTACTAAAGCCTGAACCTCTGCTAGGATTGGACGAGTCCCCTCCATCGTCACGACAATCGCAGATCCTGTTGCGCCATCCAAACGTTCTTCTAGGAAAACTTGGCTAGGATTTAACACTTCGACAAGCCCACCAGATTGCATTTCAAAAATACCGATTTCATTGGTTGAGCCAAAACGATTTTTTACTGCTCTTAGGATACGAAAAGTATGGTGACGTTCCCCTTCAAAATAAAGAACCGTATCCACCATATGCTCAAGCATACGAGGTCCCGCAAGAGTTCCTTCCTTGGTGACATGCCCCACAATAAAAGTGGCAATGTTATTGGTCTTAGCCAACTGCATAAGTTCTGCAGTTACCTCACGAACCTGTGATACAGAACCTTGCACACTTGTCACCTCTGGGCTCATAATGGTCTGAATAGAATCAATAATCAGAAAATCAGGCTGAATCTTTTCAATCTCAGCTCGGATGCTCTGCATATTGGTCTCTGCATAGAGATAAAATTCATTATCGATATCCCCTAAGCGTTCACTTCGCAGCTTAATCTGCTCTGCTGATTCTTCCCCAGAAACGTATAGAACCGTCCCTTTGTTAGCTAGCTGAGTTGAAACCTGCAAGAGCAAGGTCGATTTTCCGATACCCGGGTCACCACCAATAAGGACAAGGCTTCCAGGAACGACACCGCCCCCAAGGACACGGTTAAATTCATCCATATCAGTCTTGGTACGAGCATAGTTGATGGAGCTGACATCTTTTAGCTTTGTCGGTTTGGTTTTTTCACCAGTCAAGCTGACGCGGGCATTTTTAACCTCAGCGACTTCTACTTCTTCGACAAAGGAGGTCCAAGCGGAACAATTTGGGCAGCGCCCTAAATATTTAGGAGAATGGTAGCCACACTCCTGACAGATAAAATTTGATTTTTTCTTAGCCATACTTACTTCCCAGTACTTCCAAAGCCACCAGTACGCTGACCAATAGCTTCATCACCATCTACTAATAAAAACGGAGCAAAGACCCCTTGGACAATGCGTTCACCTACTTCAACAACCACTGTCTCATCAGTAATGTTTTTCATCTGAGCAAAAATATGCCCCTCATTGGCCTCATTGCCATAATAATCCCCATCAATAACACCTACTGAGTTAATCAAGACAAGCCCTTTTTTACGAGGATTCGACGAACGGTCATAGAGGTACAGCACCTCTGTTGACTGCATGTAGGCCTTGACCCCTGTCGGCACAAGGACAATCTCTCCCGGTGCAATTTCTGTACGAACAGATGCTTTCAAATCATAGCCAGCCGCATGAGCTGTCTCACGCTTTGGCAACAAATCTTGGTTAGTTTCTGTTGAAATCAATTCAAATCCACGGATTTTCATATTTATAATTCATTCCTTTCGTTTCACTCAAGGCACAACACTGAATGAAAAGGTATTGTGCTCTTTGTTTTAGTTTATAATTAAAGTGAGTAGGCCTATCACAACTACAAATCACGGGGAGGTGAATAAGTGAGTGGTCTAGCCATTACCTCGAATATTTATAGGTGTAGCTCTTCCTATCAAGCACAACTAACTGTGACTATGAGCACGTAAATTTATAATTGGATAAGCGACTCGTTTGTGAAAGGGGAGAGCAGTCAAGGGATAGGCGCTTCTCAAATTTTGGCGAAGGGAGACCCCTCATGTTAAAAATTGGTTATCCCAATTGTTATGGCATTGATGTGCATAAAACCTTTATCGTAGCGGTTATTGCCATCACCGACAATCATGGAATCACTAGCTACCACCGTAAGCGTTTCTCAACCTTTACAAATGGTCTCATGCAGCTAAGAAATTGGTTGGAATACTATTCCTGCTTTGATGTCTGTATGGAATCTACCGGTAAATACTGGATTCCTGTCTTCAATATTCTTGAAGAGTCTTGTAACATCTGCTTGGCTCACCCCGAGTATGTGAAAGCTATTCCAGGAAAGAAGAACGACGAGAAAGATGCACAATGGATTGCCGACCTTTTCAAGAACGATCTCGTTGCTTCCAGCTTCATCCCACCGCTTAAAATCAGACAACTGCGTGACCTCTTTCGCTATCGTATGAAGCTCACTCAGCTTCAAGTCAGCGAGAAGAACCGTTATCAAAACTGCCTGACCTGGTCAAACCTCCAAATCGCAAGTGTTGTTTCCGATGTCTTCGGAAAAAGTGCTCAGAAGATTATTCAGAGTATCCTTAATCATCCTGAGAAAAAACCAAACATTGAACAGCTGGTTCACAAGAGAATGAAGGATAAAGTGATGGCCTTAGAGATCGCTGTTGAAGGTGATGTGACACCTGAACAAGCTGAAAAAATTAGAGTGATCAAAGCCCATTAGACGCTTGAACTATTTGTAAAGAAGATTTAGAACAAATGATCCGAGAAGTGGGACAAGAATACCAAGAACAAGTCAAGTTAATACAAACCGTCCCTAGTTTCAAAGACGACCTCTCTGCCCTCAGAATCATTTCTGAAATCGGTGCAGATATGACAGTCTTTGATATCGCTGGAAAACTCTGTTCTTGGGCGAGACTTGTCCCTACTAACGATGAAAGTGCTGGCAAAAAATACTCAACCCGAATTTCCAAAGGGGGTAGGTACCTCAAACCATTTCTCGTCCAAATCGCTAACGCTGTTGTCAAGTCAGAGAAGCATCCTGAGTTGCGACATAAATACCTGAAACTCAAGAAACGTCGTGGACATCGAAAGGCGATTATCGCTATCTGTCGCAGGCTACTCGTAGCTATCTACCAAGTTCTCCTCAAACAAGAAACTTATAATCCTGTTTTATAAGGCTTAACCGAAATCAGAAATCCAGATAAAACCATGTCTATACAAGACGCTGTTCGTTTTGCACAACAACACGGATTCAATGTTGTTTAAGATTAAAAATCAGGTATCAAGACCTCTTTTCAGTGTGCTCAAAATTAGGGTAAACAAGAAACTAACTAACGTTTATTTTTTTCAAACTTTCTCTTTTCTCTTGTTAATGCCTTTCTATTATAAAATATTCGTCTTTGAAAAGCAAAAACGCCACTTATGTGACGTTTTTCTTATTATTCTAGTACCAATTTACCATCTTTTAAACGATAAATCTTATCTACCACATCAAGAATACGTTCATCATGGGTAACGAGGATAGCTGCGGTTTGTTTGGCCTTGACTTCTTTTCTGAGAAGCTCTGCAATTTGACGACCACGCGCTTCATCCAGACTAGCTGTTGGTTCATCCGCTAGGATAAGTGATGGATTACCCACAAAGGCTCTTGCAATTGCCGCCCTCTGTTTTTGACCACCAGACATATCTTTGGGATAGCTATTGGCACAATCTGGAATTCCCAGTTCTGTCAGTAAGGCTAATAAATCCGCCTGACTAACAGATGATTTTGTCATCTTGGCAACCATCTTAAGTTGATCAATAATAGTCAAATATGGCAAGAGATGATGGTTTTGGAAAATAAAACCAAGGTAATCACGACGGCGTTTAGTCCACTCTTTGGCATTTTTAACTGTTACTAGATCGCCATCTAAATGAAGCTCACCGCCATCTGCCGACAAGAGACATCCGATAATAGAAAGCAAGGTACTTTTCCCAGAACCAGAAGGACCTAGAATCGCAATAATTTCTCCCTTATCTAACTCCAAATTAACATCGTCTAAGATAATACGCTTTTCCTTGCCATCTTGGTAAGCTTTAGTAATATTTTTTAAAACAAGTGGTTTGGTCATTAGGCTTCACCTCCATTGATAATATCAATTGGATCAATCTTAGCAATACGACTGACTGATAAAAGACTCGCTACTACTGTGACAGTAATAAAGGTTACTGACAAGATTCCCATATCTGATAAATTGAGATAAAATGGCATTTTTACCGGTAAAACACTAGCCAAACCAAGCGTTAGCGCATCTCCAACAAGGACACCAACCAAAGCTAGGATAAAAACTTGGAATAACTGTTGAGCTGCTAAACTTCCCATCCCCATACCGAGTGCTTTAAGGACACCGAATTGCTGACGCTTATCAAGACTGATGATGTAGAAGAATACTGCCAAAACAGCTGCTGATGCTACCACCAAGACCCACGTAATCATCCTAAGTGTTCCTTGCTCTGCCGCATAGCCTGGAATTTTTTCAATTAAATCTGCTTTTGACCAGACCTCAACCTTATCCAAGTCTAAATCAGCTACTGCTTCATCACTTGTTACAAAAGCCTGGGAACTCCAAGTAAATTTAGAATTATCAACAGTCATCAAATTTTCATAAGTTTTTCGGCTAATGTAACCAATTCCTGTATGACCGTACATGGCTCCCTTCGTAAAACCAACAACTGTCAACTCTGTTTTGCCATTCTTATCCAGCACAACGTCTCCAATTTTTACATCATCAGCTTGGAAACGTTGGTCCAAAATAATTTCATTCTCCTTAGCAACAGCATTGCCGTCACTTATTTCAGAAGCAAAATCACTGCTATCTTCAAGGATAAAATAAGTAACGTCCACCTTCTCATCATCTGTTGTTACTTGGCTACGCTGAATAGCCAATTCTTCCATTCCTTTGAAACTTTCACCTTTGATAGCTGTTACCGTTTCCTCTGAAAGATGAGAAAAGGGAATAATCCCTTCTGCCTCTTCACTCAAGATGAAATGACTTGCTGGCATGTTTTCAATTCCTGCACTGACAAAACGACGAAGACCATTAGTCAAACCTGAGAGAAACATGACCATGAAAATCATAAGAATAACCAGACTTTCGACCAAGAGGTATTTCTTTTTAAAAAAGAGTAATTCTTTAAAAGTATAAGACATCTCGACACACTTTCTTATTCAAATACAAATTGATTGTGATAGAGTTCTGAATAAAATCCTTTTTGTTTGAGCAATTCATGGTGGTTTCCTTGTTCAAGCACCTTGCCATCTTTTAAGACAATAATTTCATCCGCATTCAAAATAGTTTTCAAACGGTGAGCAATCACAAAGCTTGTACGCCCTGCAATGATCGCTTCCATAGCTTTTTGAATTTTCGCTTCTGTCACCGTATCAACGTTTGAGGTCGCCTCGTCTAAAATTAACACTTGCGGATCCGTCAACAAGGTACGCGCAATTGAAATCAATTGTTTCTGACCTGTTGAGAAGATATTTTCATCATCGGTCACATAGGTCTCATAACCTTCTGGTAAGCTCACGATAAAGTCATGAATGTGGGTCGCACGCGCCGCTGTTTCTACCATTTCTTGCGAAATCTCGTCATTGCCAAAACGAATATTATCCGCAATCGTGCCAGAAAAGAGCACCGATTCCTGCAAGACAATACCAACTTTTTCACGAAGGCTATCTAAATCATATTCACGAATATCACGACCATCAAAAGCAATAGAACCACCATTCACATCATAGAAACGGTTAATCAAGTTCATAATGGTCGTCTTCCCAGAACCAGTCGGCCCTACAACGGCAATCATTTTACCTTTTGGTGCCGAGATAGTGACGTCACTCAACACTTTTTGACCTGGTAAGTAACCAAAGTCAATGTTCTTGATTTCCACCCCTTCTTTTAATTCAGTAAATAGCGGAGCATTTTCTGGACGGACTTCCTCTGGCTCATCAAACATTTCCTGAATGCGATGTGCACCTGTGAAGGCAAGCTGAAGCTCAGCCCAGCTAGAAGCAATCTGCATCATCGGTTGGTAATATTGCTGTGAGTATTGCACAAAGGTTACAACAAGACCAAGTGCTACCGCTGTATCCATGGAGCTATCGTTTAAAACAATATTAGATCCCGCAAAAATGACAATAGCGGTATTGACAAGGCTCATTCCGTTCATAAATGGGAACATAATTCCACCAAAAAGACGTCCCTTGAAGGTTGTACGACGCACTTCTTCGTTGAGTTCCACGAAACCAGCAATCGTATCTTCTTGAACTCCTTGAACGATAATGGCTTTTTGACCCGAAATCTTCTCGTCCATATAGGCATTGAGTTTTGACACCGCAGCTTGTTGCAAGTTAGTGTATTTACGAGCTAAACGAATAATGATGACCAAAGCTAGTAAAGCAACAGGCGTTGACGCAATTGTGACAAGCGCTAGTCTGGTATCTTGACGGAACATCATCCACACCATCCCAATGTAGAGCGCACCATTTGAGAGAATTTGAACCATTGATTGGTTAAAGGCATTTTGGATATTATCTAGGTCACTAGTAAAGCGAGATAGGATATCCCCGTCCTTGTGGCGGTCAAAGAAAGCAATGGTCAATCGCTCTAATTTTCCAAAAAGCCCTTTGCGCATGCGGTTGGTCGAATGCGCCACAATACGAGTCAACAATAAACTATAAATAAGGTTAGCAACCACCGTCGCAACATAGGCCATAAACAGTTTAAGCATGACTCCATTAAAATCAGCCATATCCGCTTCAAAACCTTTTTGCCCCATTTGCGTTGCCGCAAAGTATTGCTGACCAATTTTCCCTAGCTCAGCAATCGCATCCCCCATCAAGACAGGCGTTTTTACTTGTAAATAGGTTGCTAAGATAATCGCAGCAAAAATAACCACAAAGGATAATTTGTACCGTTTAAAATAAAACCAGAAAAATCGTGCTGTTTTCATTTATTCCTCCTCTTTTCCTTTTTGCGTTTCATAAATTTCACGGTAAACGTCATTGTTAGCAACCAGTTCCGCATGGGTCCCTTCCCCAATCAAACGGCCTTCATCCAATACTAAAATCTTGTCTGCTTTAACGACGGATGAAATTTTCTGCGCAATAATAACCGTGGTTGTTCCTTTTAAGTCATGGTTCAGAGCATCTTGGACTAATTTTTCAGACTTGGCATCAAGAGCTGAGGTTGAATCATCAAGAACCAACACTTTAGGATTTCCAATCACCCCACGTGCAATAGACATTCGTTGTTTTTGCCCACCAGAGAAGTTATTCCCACGTTCTTCCACTTGACTTTCATAAGCTTTATCTAAACGGTCAATAAATTCCTTGGCTTGTGCAATACCTGCTGCTCGTTCTATCTGATCAAGGTTTGCCCCAGCAGCTCCCTGACGCAAATTATCCGCAATAGTTCCAGAGAACAGAATGGCTTTTTGAAGCACAATGGATACGGTCTGACGAAGTGTTTTTTGATTCACTTCTTTCAAGTCACGTCCGCCAATTGAAACTGTACCTTCTTGAGGATCAAACAAACGCGGAATCAGCTGTGCTAAAGTTGATTTACCAGCACCTGTTGCACCGACTACACCGACCATCTGACCAGATTTTATTTCAAATGAGATGTTTTTCAATGTTGGCTCAGCATCATGTGGGTAGGTAAAGCTAACATTATCAAACACAATGCTCCCAACCAAGTCCTCATTAGGATTGTCCACAAAAGTCATGGCAGGCTCTGTTTCAAGGATTTCATTAATCCGCTTAATAGAAATTGCAGCGCGGGCTGCATTCATTCCCATGAAACTTACCATAATAATGGAGAACATAATTTGCATTAGGTAGCTCATGAAAGAAGTGAAGCTACCGACCACCTCAAGGTTATCTTTAACCATACCCGATACTAGGTAAAGAGAGGCAAAAATAGCCATAAATGACACAAACATCATAATGGGTTGCAGAATTGAAAAACCGTAACCGATGAATAAGTTTAAGTTCAGCAAATCATTTGAGGTTTCTTTAAACTTAACATATTGATTTTTTTCTTGAACAAACGATTTTACCACACGGATACCTCGAAGGTTTTCCTTGGCAATCCCATTCATTTTGTCCATAAAGACTTGGAATTTTCCAAAACGAGGCCCCATATGTTTCATCACAACCGCCATAATGCTAGCAATGACGATAACCATGACAATAATCATCCACCATAGTTCCGGCAAGGTTCTCACCGCCATGATAAAGGCACCGATGAACAATAACGGCACACGCAAAAGCACCGTAAAACTCATCATCACTAAGTTTTGGATTTGTGTAACGTCATTGGTCATACGAACAACTAAATTACCGGCATTAAACTCTTCAATATTGGCATATGAAAAGCTTTGAATTTTTCGGAAGGTCTTCTCACGAATATCAGCAGAAACACCTTGAGCAATTTTCGAAGCCACAATCGTATTGAGCATACCCGCAATTAGACCGATACCTGCTATGACTAAGAGCCATTTCCCAACACGAAAAATTTCATCTTGGTCATTCATCAAGACAGCCGTCAACACCTCTTTTAGGTAACTTGGCTGTAAAAGTGTTGTCATAACGACTGTTGCTACTAATAAAATCGATGCTAGAGCATACCATTTGTAGCGTAAAAGTGCTTCTTTTACCATTTAATCTCTCCTATTTGCAATTTTTATTAAGTAATTATTTTTTCTATCAGTTAGTTTTATTTTTGGCTTTTATAATTCTCAATATTAGCCTTTAATTGTTCTGCCCACTGTAAAACATTTTTAAAATCTTCTTTTTCAATATTTTGAAATAAAAAGCTGTGCAATTCCTGATGAAACTCCTCTAAATGCCCTACCTTATCTCTGCCAAGCTCCGTCAAGACAACCTGTTTATAGCGCTTATCTGATTTGGAGGGAATAATGTCAATAAATCCATTTTTTCCCATTCTCTTAACCAAATTACTGGCAACCGATTTTGAAATTTTCAATTCTTTTTCAATGTCTTTAACAAATATTTCTTGTTGATCACGACGGTACAAATACATCAAGGCCCATCCTTGTGGACCCGCCAAATGTTCTATCCCCTTTTCCTTCGCAATGTCTTCACAAACCTGTTCCAGTTGATTAAGGACATTACGAATATCAGAAATAAAGTGTCCCATAATTACAATACCCTATCCGACCCTTTGTAAAGTCAGACATGCTCTTATATGCTCCTTTCTTTTAAGATATAATTCCCATGAGAACTATTATAGTTCCCATAGAAACCATTGTCAAGAAAAAGCTCTGCCATTTTCAGAAAACAACCGATAAAATACCACTAAAATAATGCTAAATACTGCTGAAAGCCTTTGCTTTAAAACAGCGAAAATAACAATCTTATGGTATAATGAGAATTGATATTATGACTAGTAAAGGAAAAACTATGGAAAAGCAGAAAATTGCTGTTTTAGGGCCTGGTTCATGGGGAACTGCTCTGGCACAAGTGCTCAACGATAACGGTCATGAGGTGCGCCTCTGGGGAAATATTCCCGAGCAAATTGATGAAATTAACACCAAGCACACGAATACGCATTACTTCAAGGACATTGTCTTAGATGAAGGTATCAAGGGCTATAAAAACCTCTCAGAAGCTATTGACGGTGTTGATGGTATCCTCTTTGTAGTCCCAACCAAAGTGACACGTTTAGTGGCCAAACAAGTTGCAGACCTCTTAAAACACAATGTTGTAATTATGCACGCTTCAAAAGGCCTTGAGCCCGGCACTCACGAACGCTTATCAACTATTTTAGAAGAAGAGATTCCAGCAGAATACCGTTCAGATATCGTTGTTGTTTCAGGACCGAGTCATGCCGAAGAAACGATTGTTCGTGATATCACCTTGATTACAGCTGCCTCTAAAGACCTCTTGGCTGCCAAATATGTTCAAACTCTTTTTAGCAATGATTATTTCCGCCTTTATACCAATACAGATGTCATCGGAGTTGAAACAGCTGGCGCTTTAAAAAATATTATCGCTGTTGGAGCAGGTGCTCTACATGGACTTGGTTACGGTGATAACGCAAAAGCCGCGGTCATCACACGTGGTTTAGCTGAAATTACACGCTTAGGCGTTAAAATGGGCGCTGATCCACTCACCTATAGTGGTTTATCTGGAGTAGGTGACCTTATTGTCACTGGTACTTCTGTTCACTCTCGCAACTGGAGAGCTGGTAACGCTCTTGGACAAGGGGAGAAATTAGAAGACATCGAACGTAACATGGGCATGGTTATTGAAGGGATTTCTACGACGAAAGTTGCCTATGAAATTGCTCAAGAATTAGGTGTCTACATGCCGATCACAACAGCTATTTATAAAACCATCTACGAGGGAGCCGACATCAAAGAAGCCGTCCTTGGTATGATGAAAAATGAATTCAAATCAGAAAATGAATTCTAAAATAATAATTTCTATAAATACGGAGGACTTATGAAAAAAGTTAGAAAAGCCGTCATTCCTGCCGCAGGTTTAGGTACTCGTTTTTTACCAGCTACAAAAGCTCTTGCCAAAGAAATGCTTCCTATCGTTGATAAACCAACAATTCAGTTTATCGTTGAAGAAGCCTTAAAATCTGGTATTGAAGAAATCTTAGTGGTTACAGGTCGTGCCAAACGTTCAATCGAAGACCACTTTGACTCAAATTTTGAATTGGAATACAACCTTCAACAAAAAGGTAAAAAAGATTTGCTGAAGTTAGTTGATGAAACCACTGATATTACACTTCATTTTATCCGTCAAAGTCACCCACGTGGTCTCGGTGATGCTGTTTTACAAGCCAAAGCTTTTGTCGGAAATGAACCTTTTGTAGTAATGCTTGGTGATGACCTTATGGATATCACCAACGATAAAGCCCTACCACTTACCAAGCAATTAATAAATGATTTCGATGCAACACACGCCTCAACCATTGCTGTTATGCCTGTTCCGCACGGAGACGTTTCTTCCTATGGTGTGATTGCACCACAAGGAGAAGGCGTTAGTGGACTCTATAGCGTTGATACCTTTGTTGAAAAACCTGCTCCTGAAGAAGCACCGAGTGATTTAGCCATCATCGGCCGCTATCTTTTAACTCCTGAAATTTTTGATATTTTAGAAAATCAAAAACCTGGAGCTGGAGGAGAAATTCAATTAACAGATGCTATTGATACTTTGAATAAAACGCAACGTGTTTTTGCCCGTGAATTCAAAGGAAGTCGCTATGATGTCGGAGATAAATTCGGCTTCATGAAAACATCAATTGACTACGCTCTCCAACACCCACAAGTCAAAGATGATTTGAAAGACTACATTATCGAACTCGGTAAAAAACTTGACGGTAAATCAGAAAAATAAATCTAAAAAGCACCTAGAGCAAATCCCTGGGTGCTTTTACATGTTGTCATATCTTTATTCCTTGGGTTAAATTTCTCACACTTTCAACAATAATTCGTACTGATTACCAAATAATCACACGGTCACTTGGCTCGCGCCACATCCCGTCTCCATCTTTAACATCAAAGGTGTCGTGGAAATCGTCAAAGTTTGGCAATTGCACATTGGTCCGTAATTTTCCTGGCGCGTGAACATCTACAGAAATCAAGAGTTTCATATATTCTTCACGGGCTTTCATCCGCCAAATTGTTGCAAAATTTGTGAAGTAGTCTTCTGCTGAGAAGTCATCTTCCTTCTTAGCCGCTTCAAGAGCAGCTGCTAAACCACCTAAGTCTGCAACATTTTCTGATACCGTCAACTTACCGTTGACCTTACCACCTGCAAAATCAATGCCATCGAATTGAGCAACGACTTTGTCTGTACGCTCTTGGAAAGCAGCATAATCATCTTCTGTCCACCAGTTATTCAAACTACCATGCTCATCAAACGATGCGCCATTGGTATCAAAAGCATGCGAAATTTCATGGGCAATAACCGCACCGATACCGCCGTAGTTGGCTGATGATGATTGGTCTAAACTATAAAATGGCGCTTGTAGAATCGCGGCTGGGAAGACGATTTGGTTTTGTTGCGGGTCATAATAAGCATTGACCATGTGGGCAGGCATGTGCCATTCGCTACGGTCAACTGATTTATTCCACTTGCTCCAGCTATGAGCGATAGAAATTTTAGCCAAAGCCTGTGCATTTTCAACCAATGACAAGTTCTCATCAATAACTTTTTTAGCATAAGTCTCTGGCAATTTTTCTGGGTAACCAATATGCGGTGTAATCACATTCAGCTTGGTGATTGCTTTATCACGTGTTTCAGGTTTGAGCCAATTATTTTGTGCCAAACGGTCCTTGTAAACCGCAATCATGTTAGCTACTTTTTGTTCCACATCAGCTTTGGCTTCTGGAGAGAATTTTTCACCCGCATACCACAAGCCAAGCGCTTGATTGAATGGTCCTTGCGCCAAGTAGTAAGCAGCTTTTTTCTTAGCCATTGCTTGAGGGGTTCCTGAGAGAGCACGGTTATAAGCCCCTGACAAGACACGAATATCTTCTGTCAAATAAGGCGTATAAGCTGACACTGCACCATTTAAAAGTACAGCCTTTAACAGATTCCAGTTCTTTTCTGAATAGTATTCTGCTGCAAACTCTGTCCAAAATCTCTCTTCAGGAACAATGACTTTATCAGGCAACTGGCCAAGAATGTCTGTGAAAATCTTATCAAGTGGCAATTCTGGTACTAATGCTGTAAAGTCAGCCCATTCGTATGGATGGTAAAGCTTAGCATACTCTGAACTTTCTTCGCTTGAGAGAACGTATTGTGCCACTTTAGCATCTAACGCGATAAACTTATCAAGCATGTCTTTGATTTCTTCTGTTGAAAAACCAAATTGATCCAATAGCTCTTCTTCACATTTACGCCAAGTAGCAAGCAATTCTTCTCCATTTTTTTCCGGCTCGGTATAGTAACTAGTATCTGGCAAGATAGTTGGTGGAGCAGATGCCCATAAAACATTAGTTCGGGCATCCATAAAGTCTGGTGATACACCAAACCATAAAATATTAGGTTTTCCAGCCATTTCCAGCTCTGCCATTTTTTCAGCAAAAGAAGCAAAACTATCAAAGTTTTGATACTCTTCAATCAACGGTTTTACAGGCTCAATGCCTAAGCGTTCACGCGTTTCAAAATCAGCTACTTGCTTATGGAATTTCACAAAATTTTGAAGAACAGCATCTTCTGGTAAATTCTCACCTGCCAACCACTGGTCGGTGGTTTCAAGCATTAAGTCCTCAATCTCATCAGCAAGGTCTGAAAAGCCGCCTGTTTGTGGTTTATCATCCGGAATAACAGCATTTTTTTCCCACTCGCCATTTACAGCATCAAAAAAATCATCTTGTAAACGTACCATCTAGGTCTCCTTCTCTAATTTCTAAAGTGCTTACATTATAGCAAAAAAATCCCAAGAAATCATTACAAAAATCATCATTAGTTAGATATAAAAATTTAGCATTATTCCATTAAAATAAAAGCATCACAAAATCATTGAGAGAGATAGAAACCGGTATTTCAAAAACATCTTTTTTAGGCTACATTGTCCGGTACATCAGTCAATCAAAATTCGCCACTGCGCTAGACATTGTCTAAAAATAGAAATCTGAATGATTATCTAGCTTTAACCGTAAAAGGGATATCAATGACTCTACTTAACTATGGTTTTCTGAAATTTTTACTAATGAAGATTGGCAATTTGAAAAGGAATAGAGTGGGACAGAAGTCATGATGTTGAAGTCTTGACTTCCCTTCGCTCTCTGATTTCTAAGCTCAAGATGAAACTATCCACTGGATACTTTCACTCCCACCTCCGCACAGCTCCAAAGGTCTGGGAGAGCTTTGGAGGTTGGAAATAAGATGAACGACGTTCATCACATTCGTATAGGATGGCCGCTAACGATTGCGTTGTACTAAAAATAGTCTTTAGGTGGACCCTTAAAAATGAAGAAGTATCCAATTGTAGACTTCTAATCCACCAACTGCGTCTATCTGTTATTACTATCAAAAAAAGAAGGTTGAGATATTTTTTATACGAAAACTTCAAAAAGCCCTCACTAAGAGTATAACACTTAGCGAGGGCTTTGCCTATTGGTTTTCATTGTTTTGTGGGTGCGGGCTCCGACATCGTGCTGGTTTGTCCCAACCTCTTTATTTCCCACTTCAGTAGGTGATGGCATTGTATTGAGTAGCTTCATAGCTACTCAATTACTAATGCCATCAGCCTACTGAACCCTCCATTTCATACGCTATGAGTCTGTTCAATTCAACGGCGTATTCCATTGGTAGTTCCTTGGTGAATGGTTCAACAAATCCCATGACGATCATTTCTGTTGCCTCGCTTTCTGAAAGGCCACGGCTCATGAGATAGTAGAGTTGTTCTTCTGAAATTTTTGAGACTTTGGCTTCGTGTTCTAAAGCGACTTGGGAATTGTGAATTTCATTGAATGGGATGGTATCTGATTTTGATAAATCGTCCATCAAAATGGTATCACATTCGATGTGGCTGACTGATTTTGCTGAGTCTTTTCCAAAAGTTACCTGTCCACGATAGTTTACCGCCCCGCCACCTTTGGCAATGGATTTAGAAACAATTGACGATGAGGTATGCGGTGCATTGTGAATCATTTTCGCTCCTGTATCTTGGTTTTGACCAGTATTCGCAAAAGCGATTGTCAACATGGTACCACGCGCTCCTGGACCATCCAAATATACCGCTGGATATTTCATGGTTGTTTTAGCACCAAGGTTCCCATCAATCCATTCTACCGTCGCATCTTTAAGAGCACGCGCACGTTTTGTCACCAAATTGTACACATTGTCTGACCAGTTTTGGATAGTCGTGTAACGGCAATACGCGCCATCAAGGGCAAAGATTTCAACAACTGCAGCGTGCAAACTGTTGGTTGAGTAAGTAGGCGCTGTACAACCTTCAACGTAGTGAACACTTGCTCCTTCATCAACGATAATAATGGTACGCTCAAACTGTCCTGTATTTTCGTTATTTATACGGAAGTAGGTTTGTAGTGGCACATCTACCTTGACACCTTTTGGCACATAGATGAAGGTTCCGCCTGACCAAACTGCTGAGTTTAGCGCAGCTAATTTATTATCCGTAGGAGGAACCAATTTTGCAAAGTATTGTTTGAAAAGCTCTGGATATTCTTTCAAGGCTGAATCTGTATCCGTAAAGATAATCCCCAGCTTCTCAAATTCTTCTTTCATATTGTGGTAAACCACTTCTGATTCATACTGGGCAGATGCCCCAGCTAGATAAGCACGCTCTGCCTCTGGAATGCCAATACGTTCAAAAGTTTCCTTAATTTTCTCAGGGACATCATCCCATGAACGTGCTGGCTTATCAGATGGTTTTTGGTAATAAATAATATCATCAAAATCAATCTCAGAAAGGTCTGCTCCCCACTCCTGCATCGGCATCTTGTTAAAAGCCTCGAGGGATTTGAGACGAAATTCTAACATCCATTCTGGTTCATTTTTAGCTGCTGACAACTGACGGACAACAGCTTCACTAAGCCCCTTACCTGTCGAATAAATCGGCTCCACATCGTCGTGAAAACCAAATTGGTATTCCCCAAGGTCAATCGGCTTTGGTTCTACAATTTCTTCTGACATAGTTCTTCTTTCTAAATTTTAATTTTTACAAGTACTCTTTAATAATTTCTTTCATCCTTACAACTTTATCAATCACCTCTTCAATAAGTTGAGGATAATTGGTCTGATTATTAAAATCTAATCCACTTATATAGTGTATAATGCGAGAAGCTTTCTGATTATCTAATCTACGCCATTCCAGAACAAATCCTAGCTCTTCTTCTAGTTTTTGTGCAGACAATTGAAGTTTATCAAAAAGATCCTTGTCGTTGTTTATATAATACTCGATACCAATAGCATTAGTCTGATTGACAAGTGTTATTGAGATATGTGCTTTGCTTGTCCCAATTGCCACATCATACCAATGATCCGTTGTTGCTTTTCGAACGTTAAAAGGATAATTTTTTTCCTCTAAGCACTCATTCATTTGGTTCCAAAAATTCAACCGCTCTGCTTGTGAACGACTCAATTCTTTATCTCCAGACATAGCCCTAGTTGCTTTGATAAAATCATTTGGTTTTTCCACAATCACAAACTTAGGAGCTGGTAATGAATTGCCAATTTGATAAGCATGAATTTCAATGAGAAAAAACGAAATATCTTGTGTTGTCTTGCTATTCAACCATTCGATAGCACTACGATGTTCCTCTCTGGCTTCTTTAACAATCCAAACAACAACATCTGCCCCTAAACCTGAAGCATAAGTAATTAGTTTTCCCAGATGGTCGTGATTAGTTGCTTCCAGTTGATTTTCAAGAATTACCTTCATCCCTGTTGTCTCATCTGTCGCAACTAAATCACAACGATAAGAACCAACGAAAACTTCCTTATTAACATCAACTAGAGTTAAACCAATTTCATTTCCTAACTGATTAATATTTTCATCTTGCGCCAACCAATTTGAAAAATCATATTGTTCATGTTGCCAAAGTTTTCTAACGTCAACTTCTTCTAAAATACCAAACATATCTAACTTCTCTCTATTGATTTTCTCAAAGCATTCCAAGCTAGGGTTGCACACTTGATGCGCTGAGGAAATTTCGAAACACCTGCCATAAAAGCTGCATCTCCCAAGTCTTTTTGACGGTCATCTGTCTGCCCCTGTACCATTTGAGAGAAGAGCTCTGCCATGTCCAAGGCTTCTGCCTTGGTTTTACCAATCACCGCATCAGTCATCATGCTTGATGAAGCTGTTGAAATCGTGCAGCCTTCGCCTGCAAAGGCTATATCTTCAATCACGTCTCCATCAAATTTGACCGTTAAGGCAATCACATCTCCACAGGTTGGGTTATTGAGTTGAATGGCTTCAACACCCTCTAAAACTCCGTGATGATGTGGACTTTTAGAATGATCTGCCACGACCGCCATGTAAAGGCTATCTAATCTAGAAAGTGCCATTGAAAAACTCCTTCGTCTTATGAATCGCTTCAATCAATTTGTCACAATCCGCTTTGGTATTGTATAAGTAAAGACTGGCGCGAACTGTTGCTGAAATCCCTAGATGGTTAATTAGAGGTTGCGCACAATGGTGCCCTGCCCGAACAGCAACACCTTCATAGTCCAAGGCTGTTGCTACATCATGCGGGTGCAAGCCCTCAATATTAAAGGCAAGAACCCCTGCATGTTTTTCAGGATCTTTCGGTCCATAGACCGTCACTCCTGGAATGGCATGTAACTGAGGCAAAAGATAGCTAACCAGGTCTTGCTCATGAGAATGAACAGTATCCATTCCCAACTCAGTCAAGTAGTCAACAGCTACTCCCAAAGCAATCGCTCCTGAAATATTTGGCGTCCCTGCTTCAAATTTCCAAGGTAATTCCTTCCAAGTGGCTTCTTGCTCATAAACAAAATCAATC
Source organism: Streptococcus caledonicus (assembly GCF_042656225.1). NCBI lineage: Bacteria > Bacillati > Bacillota > Bacilli > Lactobacillales > Streptococcaceae > Streptococcus > Streptococcus caledonicus. Next base: position 143,081 of record NZ_JBHSOJ010000023.1, on the reverse strand, counting down.
ATTTCACCACCAAATTCGATAGGGGACATCATGTTTAGAATTTCTTCCTTACCATAAAGAACTCCAATACCTGTTGATGCCAACATTTTATGACCAGATAAGGTAAAGAAATCACAATCCAAATCCTGCACATCAATCGCCATGTGAGGAGCAGATTGAGCACCGTCAACAACCATATATGCACCAACTTCGTGAGCTAGCTCTGCGATTTTCTTAACAGGATTGATACAGCCAAGAACGTTGGACACATGCGCTAGACTGACAAATTTTGTCTTTGCCGTCAGCTTCCTTTTCAAATCCTCCATGTCCAGTTCCCCGTCTTTTAGGTAAACATAGACCAGTTTTGCCCCTGTTTTCTGGCAAGCTTGCTGCCAAGGGATAATATTGGAATGATGTTCCATGACTGAGATTAGGATTTCATCATCTGGTTGGAGAATCTGCGCCGCAAACTGAGCCACCCAGTTAAGTCCCGTAGTCGTTCCTCTGGTAAACAGAATTTCCTTAGTTGATTTCGCGTTGATAAAGGAGCTAACCTTCTCACGACTGGCTTCATACTTAGCTGTCGCTCGCTCTGCTAGGGTATGCACCCCACGGTGAACATTGGCATTATCTTCCAAATAGTACTGATTTATGGCATCTAGCACAGCTTTTGGCTTCTGAGTGGTCGCCGCACTGTCTAAATAAACCAGAGGTTCATCATTGACAATCTGGTCTAAAATCGGAAAATCTCGGCGAATAGTCTGAACATCTAGCAATGACGTCACTCCTTTAGTGTTAATTTTAACTTTGGGCTAACTCCGTTTCAAGGTCAGTCAGCACTTCTAGTAAACGCGACTTGAGTCGTTCCAGTTCTTCAGGGGTCACTTTTTGATGGTCGGCATACATCTCCTCAAAGGGTAGCCACCAAACAGGTCCTTTTCCATTCTGCCCATGATGCCCTAAGTCACCCGCATATCTTGGAAATAAGTGCCAATGCAAATGAGCGTCTCCATTTCCAAGACTCTCAATGTTCATCTTCTCTGCGGAAAAAGCCTACGCTACTGCCTCAGATACTATCGCCATTTCAGCCAAGTGCTTCTGACGGATAGCTATCGGCAAATCATGCAATTCTCTGACATGTTTTTTCGCTAGAAACAGCGTGTACCCTCGGAAATACTGGTGATCCCCAATCACGACATAGCCTGTTTCTAGTTCTTTGACAAAATAGGGATTGGTCCCATTTTGAATACCAGTTACTCTGTCACAAATCAAGCACATCTTAGCGTTTGTCTAGCTTGCTATCCAGTACCGCAATCATCTCATCACGGACTTCTTTGACTGGGATTTCTGTAATAACAGCTCCTAGGAAACCTAAGATCACAAGGCGCTCTGCAGTTGCTTGGTCAATCCCACGACTCATAAGGTAGTACATATCCTCTGGGTCAACCTGACCGATTGACGCCGCATGACCTGCTGTGACTTCATTTTCATCAATCAAGAGAATTGGGTTGGCATCTGAGCGAGCTTGGTCTGATAACATCAAGACACGGCTCTCTTGTTGAGCATCCGCCCCTTTAGCCCCTTTGACAATATGACCAATTCCATTAAAGGTTAAGGTTCCACGCTCTAAAATAACCCCATGTTGAAGGATATGGCCAACAGAATGATTCCCATAATTGGTCACTCGCGTATCAATGCCTTGTACCTGACGACCACTTGAAGCAGCAACAACTTTCAGGTTAGCATGGCTACCGTTACCAATCAAATCACTATCAAAATCGGCAATCAGATTACCTTCATTCATCACACCAAGTGCCCAATCAACCGTTGCATCAGCGGCATGACGAGCACGGCGGCTTAAATAGGCTGTGACATGCTCTCCAAGACGGTCAATTGCCGCAAATTTAATCCGGCTTCCTGCACCTGCAATTATTTCAACAGAAATATTCGCAGAAACATCCTGAGAACCTGAACCAATGGATTCAAAGCGTTCTAGGTAGCTAAATTTACTATTTTTCCCAGCAATAATTAAGATGTGCTTGTTAAATGGCACAGCACTATCACTATCCTGCAAGAAAATGCCTTCGATAGGCTCCGCAATTTCCACATTGTCAGGAACATAGAGAACCGCTGCGCTGTTAAAATACGCGTAGTTGTAAGCAGCTAATTTGTCCTCATCACTTTTCACCGCAGAAGCAAAGTGCTTTTCAACCACCTCTGGAATCTCTTCCAAGGCAGAATAGAGATCTGTAAAAACAACCCCCTGTTCAATCAATGACATCGGTAATTGTTCCAGAATAGTTTGTGTTCCTACTTGAACAAGTTTAGGGTTATCGCCTAGTTCTGTAAAATCTGGAACATTGCCAACACCCTCATCTTCTGTCAAGGTCCCATCACCAAGATTCCAACGATGAAACTTCACACGCTCAATTTTAGGTAAAGCCAAAGTTTCCAGCTTATCAAAAGCTGATAAGCGAAGTTCTGCTAACCAAGACGGCTCTGCCTTTAATTGTGAGAAGTTTTGAATAGCTTGTTTACTCATAGCCTCTCCTTACTCCAATTCTTCATGGTAATCAATACCAAGCTCTTCAGCGATTTTCACATAGCCTTCTTTTTCAAGACGGGCAGCCAATTCAGCACCACCTGACATCACCACACGACCTTCCATCATCACATGAACCACATCTGGAGTGATATAGTTCAAAAGACGTTGGTAGTGGGTTATAATCATAGCACCGAAGCCTTCGCCACGCATTTCGTTAACCCCTTTTGAAACCACTTTAAGTGCATCAATGTCAAGACCTGAGTCAATCTCATCAAGAAGGGCAAATTTAGGTTCAAGCATGAGCAACTGAAGAATCTCATTACGTTTTTTCTCACCGCCTGAGAACCCTTCATTCAAGTAACGCTCTGCCATTTCCTCTTTCATGCCAAGCAATTCCATTTTCTCATCAAGTTTTGTGATGAAATCACGTACTGAAATTTTATCCTCATCTTCTTTACCAGCATTCATCGCTGCACGGATAAATTCGGCATTGGTAATTCCTGGAATTTCTGAAGGGTACTGCATGGCTAGGAAGAGCCCTAGACGTGCACGCTCATCCACTTCCATCTCTAAAATATTTTCGCCATCAAAAAGGATTTCGCCCTCAGTGACTTCATAGTTTGGATGTCCCATAATCGCAGCAGAAAGCGTTGATTTACCTGTTCCGTTTGGACCCATGATCGCAGCAATTTCTCCTGTTTTGAGGGTCAAATTTACCCCTTTTAAAATTTCCTTGTCTTCAATAGAAACATGTAAGTTTTTAATTTCAAGTACAGACATGACAATCTCCCGATTCTTTTTTATAACGGTCTTTATTATAACAAAAAAGCCCCCGAAAGGCTTTTATCGTGCTTACTTCTTTGACTTCTGCTCAAAAAATTCCTTTCGATAAGCAGAATTGCCAACCAATTTCAACAGGTGGAAAAGCGGTGTTCGACCTTCTCCCCAAATTTCCAACCCCTCAATCAATACCTCAAGCCCAAACAGCACACCTACCATCAGTAGAACCCCACCTAGACGTGTTGAGACATTTAACAATAAGGAGATTAAGGAAAATAGCAGAGCAATACCATAAACGACCAACACAGCCCCTTTATGAGAAAAACCCATTGCTAACAATCTATGATGAAGGTGCATCTTGTCCGGTTCATAAAATTTCTTACCAGATAAGGTACGACGGATAATCGCTACAAAGGTATCCACAATCGGAACCCCCAGAATAATCACTGGCGTCACCACAGCAACCGCCGTTGCATTTTTTAACCCTTGTAGGGACAAAACAGAAATCATAAACCCTATAAATAGAGCGCCCGTGTCACCACCATAAATCCAGGCAGGATTATAATTATAAGGAAAAAATCCTGCAATAGAGGCTACAAGAACAAAAATCGTTAGGGTTAAAAAAATATCAGAATCTGCCAAAAAGAAATTAGAAACAATCCCCATCGTTAAAAGACTAATCATTGAGACACCACTAACTAAACCATCCAAACCATCCATCAGATTGACTGCATTAGTCACGCCAACAATCCATAAAATAGTTGCAACGAATGTCAAAAGTGAATTAAACCGTAATAACGGCCCTCCAAACGGAATCTTAAAGGAATCAAACTGAAAATCCGTAAAATACCAGACCAAAACCGCAGCAATGATAATCCCAATTAATTTTTTCTTGGCAGATAACTCATAGATATCATCAATCAGCCCAGTTATCGCCACAATAATACCACCAATCACTACAGGGAGTATATAAGTGAAATAAGTTTGTCCGTGCACTAATCCAGTCACTACCATTGGCATGAAAAACAGAGTCGCAATGGTAAACGAAACCACTACCGCCAAACCACCGCTACTTGGCATCGGTATCTTGTTAATCCGGCGAGCATTTGGTTGGTCAACAGCTCCGATTTTAAAAGCTAACCAACGAACGATTGGCGTCGCAAAAAGTGAGAGCAGAAAAGCACCAATTAAAACCAAGATATATTCTAGTGAAAAACTAGTCATCAAGCCACCTCGATACTCCTAAGCAAAGGCAGAGCATCATCCATCATTAGTTGAATACCATGCTCTTGTAAATAAGCTCGCGTTCTATCTGCCTTATGAGCATGCTCAATCAAACGTGCAAAAACGATATTAGAATAGTACGCCGGTTGATTTTCAAGAGAGACTAAGACGGTCATGTAGTAACGTCCATCAACCTTATAAAGTTCTGACGCCTCTGTCGGAAAATCAATTGATTGGCAGAAGGTCACTACGTCTTCAAAAGTTGGAAAATCCAAAACATAATGAACATAGTCCTGAGTCTCTTCAACCTCCTCAGTTGCACTATGTTCTTCCTGCTCCTCAATATCAGCCAATTGTTTATGAGCCGCCACATCACCTTTTTCAAACATCTTTTGTTCCAACGTTTTGAAAAAATCTTCCGGAGACATTTGGGAAACATCTCCCAAATCAGCCAAATCTTCAAAATTCAAATCTTGATTGATTTCTGATTTTGTCACAAAAACATCTAGGCGATCTTTTCGAGGCGTCACACGAAAACTAAGCATGCCACTTTGTTTGAAATTATCAGGCAATTCCAACTCATCCATGACAGAATAGAAAAATTCTTCCGTTTTTTCTTGAGGAATTAAGAAGTCATGCAATTCCATGCCACGCTCTTCCAAATCCTCCATACTGATCGTAATTTTCAACGTTGTTTCGTTGATTTGTTTCATTTCCATTTAATTACCTCGCACGAAACTAGTCATTTCATTATACTAGAATGAGGTTAAAATAGCAATTTTCTAACCTATTAAGAGCTATAAACCACACATGAAACCCTTAAATATAGCAGCATTCTGTTGAGACAAACAATATAACTGCCTCATTTCCAACCTTCCGGCACATTTTTAATCAAATCAATCAAAAATGTTTGCACTAGTGTTTACTCAGACCATCTTACCATTTGCAACTACTCTATGTACAGCGAACTCAAAATAGATTAGGACAAAGCATAGAATAACTAATATTATTAGCGTCTATAAAAATGATTCATCTATGTCCTACTCTTAATTCAAATCGCTATAGAACCATTTAAGATAGTAGTCTGTTTTCGTTAGTTAGAAATAACCGTAACACTCCAAAGTTTGACGGCTCTTTCTTTTTGAAGATTTTATCGCAAACCTATCACAAAGGAATGTTAAGCTAGCAAAGCCTAGAAGTGTTTGTGTAACTTCAACTACTGTCAATAGCAACACCGAAGTTTCTAGGAGAGTGGGACAGAAGTCATGACTTCTGTCCCACTCTCCCATCATTTTTTAAAAAATATAACTCAGACCTGCATAGGTAAGAAGAATTATTCCTAGTATAATACGGTATTTACCAAATATTTTAAAGGTATGACTCTTCACGTAGTCTGTCAGGAAGCGAATCGCGTAATAACTAACCACGAAAGCTGTGATACTTGCCAACAGTAGAAGGACGATTTGAGAAAAGGCTAACGCATTGCCATCAACAAAGAATTTTACTGCCTTAAGCCCACTATACCCAAACATAGTCGGTATGGCAAGGAAAAAGGTGAAATCAGCTGCGACACTCCTACTTGTCCCTAAAAGAATACCTCCAAGTATCGTTGCTCCTGAGCGACTAGTCCCTGGAACAATACTAAGGACTTGGAACATTCCAATATAAAAAGCGTTGCGATAAGACATTCTTGATAAGGTCTTAACTTTGGGCTCCATTCGTTGGCGGTCTTCTAAGAGGATAAAAGCAACCCCGTAAACAATCAACATCAGCGCTACTGTTGACATATTTTGAAAATGTCTTTCAAACCAATCATCAAAAGGCAAAGCAATTAAAATAGAAGGAATACAGGCAATCGCAACTTTAAGCCACAGCTGCCAAGTCTTTTGAACCTCTTTAGCAGTTTTTCCAGGCTGAAAAGGATTCAAGCGATTAAAATAAATGACAATGACTGCTAAAATCGCCCCTAACTGAATAACAATGTTAAACATGTCCATAAAGTCTTTATTTTGATTGCTAAAGTTGATAAATTCCTGCACTAAAATCAAATGACCGGTACTAGAAATTGGCAACCATTCTGTAATCCCTTCGACAATACCAAAAAAGATTGCCTTTAATATTTCAAAAAACATAGATACTCCTTACTTGCTTTATCCTATTATAACAGATTTTCTAAATTTTAGAAGGAACCGCCTCCGCCTCCACTTCTTCCCCCAGACGATACGGAAAAGTTTGAAGCAGTTGTCACATGATTCGAGGTTGAAACAAAATGATTGGTAGATAATATCATCTGATGACGTATAAGACCGATGTCTATATTTCCAAATTGTTCAGGCAAAGCGATATGATTGACGTTTAGGTAATGTTCAATCTTACTGGCATAACCAAACAGCGTGGCATAAACTAATAGGCGATTCCAAAGCACTAACCCTTCAAGTTCCACTGCATTAAAAGTATTAAACTCTTTAATCATACGTTCAAAGCTCTGCCATTTTTCCAAGCGAACCATACCTTCTTCAGTAATGACGCCTAAGGTCGTATAGGGCTTTGTTAAGCGTCCCAATAAAAAGATTAGTCCAAAACTAACGACGGTTATCAGTAAATAAAGCAAAGCTAGCATGTGGACTTTCATCACAAAATAAATAGTCAACCCAAAAGTAATTAGGCTAAAAAAACATCCCAAACCACTCGCTTCATGAAGTTTTTTGCTTTCTTGTGAAGTCATCGGTCTGTAAATTTTAGGGAGGTGTAGTGTCGCCAATTCCTTGGTCACGGCTTTATCAATAGCAGAAGACATCGCTCTGATTCGATGTGCCATTTTTTGGGAACTTTTACGGACCTCTGTCTCAAGTTGACTTCCTGAATATTGCTTTTTCAGTCGCTTCATGATAGTAGAATCATATTGAAAATCATCAAATAATTTGTCTAACGTTACAGACAGACGATTCCCAAAGGCCATGTCTAAAAAGGCAACATCAGAAGAAGTACAATGATCAAGGTTTACGATGCTCAAAGTCGGTACAGAAGTTTCCTTATCAACGCTCACAATTCCTCTATCAATTAAATCTAAAATCATGGCTTGAACGACGTGTTCAAAATGAAATTCACCCTCTTCAGGACTTTTTACGATATCCTTGAACGTTACCTGATAAACATCATTGGCTAAAAGTAGGGGGGATAAGTCTTCTGGTACCTCGTATAGTCTTGTTTTTCCTATTTTTGATCGGTAACGATCCAGTCCTTTTTTGACTTTGGCGAAGCGCCACAACGATATTCCGGTGAGACACGCTATCGCAATTGGAACCACTCTACCAAAGATAACTAACAACAGTTGCGATTTCTTTTCTATCTTTTGTTCCGTTTTTTCAATACGAGGCAGGGCTTTCTCCGAAAGACGAGGAACCGATAAATTCAAAATATTGCTATCCCAATAGCCGTGGAGTTCTAATACATCATCAACATCGTGAGCTTCCAAAGTATAACGACCATTACCATCCCAATACTTTTTAGGAGGGGTTTTAAAATATCCACGATGCCCCCAAATGTTACTGATCTTAGTTGGCTTATCTGTCGTAACAGTAAAGGTTACACGATCAATAGTTTCATCCCAATCACTAATAGGCTTCCAATTTAACTCTGCAACATCTTGGTAAGGAAAGATTATGTTGACCAGCTTCCAAGTCACAGAAATCTCAACCAAATCACCACTGATACCAGCGTTATAGATTTTCAGTCGATAGCCATCTGATAAGGGTTCCAAAATCGTCTCTGCATCAGCTATCACCTGATTATTTTTCTCAACATGGACAAGAGGTTTACTAGCGATGTCAAAATGTTCTGGAACGTTTCCTGCTAATCCCAAACTCACATACTGGCCATTAAAACTCGAATCATAGTCATAAGTAACCACTTGCTCAAAAGTAGCTGTGTTGTCCTCATGAATTTGCAATGCTCCCTCATACGATATAATGCTATAGTCAATTTCATCATCTGCCTTGGCGCTTTGGGAAAATAGCAGAACTATCACAATTATCGACCATTTTAAATGATTTTTCACCATAACTACCTCCATTTCTACTATTTTAACATATCTTTTGAAAGTTTAGGAATCATTCCCGTAGTTGCTAATTTCAATGAGTGGTTTCAGGATAGAAAAGTCAATTTTTTGACAAAACAATCAAATAACCCATATTATGCACGATCCAACTGTCCTTACACCAACAATTTCAATTACCTTTATATCTGAAAACGTCAAAACTTTGTGGCGATAATGTTGAAAAATGGATGTTCTTCTATAAGTTGATAAGCTAAAACGTTAATATCATGTGGTGATTTTTATTTTTATAGTCTTCCAATCGCTTGATAGGACTGGGAGAAAGAACAACGGAATGATTCTTTAGACATTTCTATTGAAATACATCATTTTTTCTTGTAAAATAGACCAGTATAGTTTTTATTTTATAAATACATTTTTACCAAACTTTTAAAGAGAGGAGTCGTCGGTTAATTATATTTAACTGATAACGAGACATTTTTAATTATTCACAAGCTTTTATTTTTTTCGTTTTTATAATTTTTTGAAAATTCAAACTGTCTCGACATATTGAACATATTGACATGAAAAAAATCTTTTTAACCCTTTTAGCCTTCTTCGGAATGCTTTTACTAGGGACATCTACAACTCAAGCTACCGAAGATGATAACTATCTCCGTGTCGGAATGGAGGCAGCCTATGCCCCTTTTAACTGGACTCAAAACGATGACAGTAATGGCGCTGCCAAGATAGAAGGCACTGGACAATTTGCCAACGGCTATGACGTTCAGGTTGCTAAAAAAATTGCTGAAAAACTTGGGAAAGAACTTCTCATTGTCAAAACTGAATGGGATGGTCTGGTTCCTGCGCTCACTTCAGGAAAAATTGATATGATTGTCGCTGGTATGAGCCCTACTGAAGAGCGTAAAAAAGAAATCGCTTTTTCAGACAGCTACTACACTAGTGAACCTGTCTTGGTCGTCCGTTCTGATAGCCAGTATGCCAAAGCTACTTCAATTGAAGATTTTGCTGGTGCGAAAATCACTGCTCAGCAAGGTGTTTGGCACGTCAACTTACTTAACCAGATGACTGGCATCGATGCTCAAACTCCAATGGGAGACTTTGCCCAAATGCGTCAAGCCCTTGAAGCAAGCGTCATTGACGCTTATATTTCTGAAAGACCTGAAGGAACAACAGCTGAGAACGCTAACAACCACTTCAAAATGGTCACATTGGAAAAAGGCTTTGAAGTTGCTGAATCCGATGCCGCTATCGCTGTTGGAATGCGTAAAGACGACACACGAATAGCTCAAGTCAATCAAATTCTTTCAACCTTATCATCGGATGGCCGTATCGCTCTCATGGACGATATGATTGCGAAACAACCCGTTGAAGAACCAACTGATGCCTCTGCTGAATCCAGCTTCTTCCAACAAGTAGCTACTATCCTCAAAAATAACTGGAAAGAATTTCTTATCGGTACAGGAACAACCCTTCTCATTTCCATTACTGGTACTTGCTTTGGATTGATTATCGGTTTGTTAATCGGTATTTTCCGCACAGCACCGAAAGCGACACACAAAAGCCTAGCCATCCTTCAAAAACTCTTTGGCTGGTTCCTTAATGTCTATATTGAAATTTTCCGTGGCACACCAATGATTGTACAGTCAATGGTTATCTACTATGGAACAGCTCAAGCCTTTGGTGTTGATATCCCACGTCTATGGGCAGCTATGATTATTGTCTCAATCAATACCGGTGCCTACATGAGTGAAATCGTCCGAGGTGGTATTTTTGCCGTTGATAAAGGACAATTTGAAGCCGCAACAGCCCTTGGTTTTACTCACGGACAAACCATGCGCAAGATTATCTTACCACAGGTTGTCCGTAACATTCTCCCTGCAACTGGTAATGAGTTTGTCATCAACATTAAAGATACTTCCGTCCTAAACGTTATCTCAGTTGTTGAACTTTACTTCTCAGGGAAAACCGTAGCAACACAAACATATCAATATTTCCAAACCTTTACCATCATTGCAGTGATTTATTTCATCTTAACCTTCACTATTACTCGCATCCTCCGTTATATTGAGAAACGTATGGATACAGATACCTATACTACTGGTGCTAACCAAATGCAAATCGAGGAGGTTCCCTATGTCTAACACGATTTTAGAAATCAAACACCTCAAAAAATCTTATGGGCAAAACGAAGTCCTCAAAGATATCTCTCTAACCGTTGATAAAGGAGAAGTTATCTCCATCATCGGTTCGTCAGGATCAGGAAAATCAACCTTTTTACGTTCTATCAATTTACTGGAAGAACCAACTGGTGGTGAAATCCTTTACCACGGGCAAAACGTCCTTGAAAAGGGCTATGATTTAACCACTTATCGTGAAAAACTAGGAATGGTTTTCCAGTCTTTCAACCTTTTTGAAAACCTCAATGTTTTGGAAAATGCCATCGTTGCTCAGACAACTGTCCTTAAGCGTGACCGCTCAGAAGCTGAAAAAATCGCTAAAGCTAATCTTGAAAAAGTAGGCCTTGGCGAGCAGTATTGGGCGGCCAAACCAAAACAACTCTCAGGTGGCCAAAAACAACGTGTAGCCATCGCACGCGCCCTTTCTGTTGACCCAGAAGCCATTCTCTTTGATGAACCAACATCTGCCCTTGACCCTGAGATGGTCGGTGAAGTGCTAAAGACCATACAAGACCTTGCCAAATCAGGTCTTACCATGATTATCGTGACTCACGAGATGGAGTTTGCCAAAGAGGTGTCAGACCGCGTCATCTTCATGGATAAGGGTCTCATTGCCGACCAAGGCACACCTGAACAAATCTTTGAGAAACCTACTCAAGACCGTACTAAAGAATTCTTAAAACGTTTCTTGAAATAACGACAAAACCAGCAAGTTAATACCTGCTGGTTTATTTTTTATACGCCACCTAATCTTCATAAGATTTAAAAGGTTCATCCTTAGTAGGGTAGCGTTCCGGTGTCAACTGTAATCCCATTTCATTTTTCTCATGATAAAGTTCTTTAAACAGAGCAATTAATATCAGCAATAAGATTACTGAAAATGGCAAAGCAACAATAATCAAAATATTCTGTAGAGCAGTTAAACCACCTGATAATAGTAAAACAATTGCAATCACTGCTAATACTACTCCCCAAACAACTTTACGTTTATTAGAAGGTGCCAAATTGCCATCTTCCGTTAACATTGCCAACACATATGTTGCAGAATCCGCAGATGTCACAAAGAAAGTCAAAACTAAAATAATAGCGACAATGGATAATATCATCCCTATAGGAATATGATTAAATGTTGCAAATAAAATTTCTTCTGTGGCAAACTTCGTTAAGTCTGCTCCAGTTGCTTGTACAGAAGTTGATAATGTCCCAAAAGCTGAAAACCAAATTACACTAAGTAAGGTTGGTACAACTAAAACCACTGTCAGAAATTCTCGAATACTACGTCCTTTAGAAATACGAGCAATGAACACTCCAACAAAAGGTGACCAAGCAATCCACCAAGCCCAGTAAAAAATTGTCCAATTATTCGTCCAAAGACGCTTCATATCATTAAAAGCTGATGTTGATAAACTCATTTGTGGTAAGTTTTGCAAATAATTTCCAAGAGAATTGGTCATGGTATCAAATATTTTCACCGTTGGTCCTAGGATAATTGCCATAAACAATAACCCTACCGCCAAAATAAGATTGGTATTCGATAAAATTTTAACACCTTTACCTAGACCAGACAAGGCCGATAATAAAAAGAGAACCGTCGCAATAATAATAATTACAATTTGAATAAGTGCATTATTAGGAATTCCAAACACATAAGAAAGACCTCCATTAATTTGTGCTGCTCCAAAACCTAAAGTTGTCGCTACCCCTATGACAGTTGCAATAACAGTGATAGTATCTACAATTTTTCCAATAATCCCATCTGTTTTACTCCCAAAAAGTGGCTTCAAAGTAACAGATAATAGATATTTCTCTTTCTTACGAAAACCAAAATAAGCTAAAGCTAAAGCAACAATTGCATAAACCGCCCAAGCATGTAGACCCCAATGGAAAAAAGTATACCTAAAGGCATTTGACAAGGCTGTTTGGGTACCCTGATCTCCGTATGGGGCTGAAATAGCATAATGACTTAGAGGTTCCGCCGCACCATAGAATACCAACCCAATCCCCATACCAGCTGAAAACATCATCGCAATCCAAGAAATTGTAGAATGTTCAGGTTCAGAACCAGGATCGCCTAATTTAATCTGACCTATAGGACTAATAATGAAGAATAGACAAAGTGACAATATTGTGGTTACCATCAATAAATAAAACCAACCAAAATTTGTCGTAATACTATTTTTTATTATTTCTGTAAATTCCTGAAATCCTTGAGGAACGATAAGCCCTAACATCACTAACAGAAAGCTGAGTCCAATTGCCAAACCATAGACAGTTGGTTTTGATATTTTTTTAAACATTTTTCCTCCTAATAAAATAATAACTTCTCTTCTATCATATCGTATATATCCCTAAAAATCAAAAATTCTAAATATTCTATATATTTTTAAAATACACATATACTTTTTAAACAACAAATATACCATCTATATCTTAATGAATCATTTAAAAATACAAGGATCATCACTTATCAGAGAAACATTTCAAATGTTCTACCTCATTCAAAACTATATTCAGGAAATTCTTAAACTAACGACAAAACCAGCAAGTTTTTGGACCTGCCGGTTTTTGCATTATTAACATCTAGTGTTTACTTCTCCACTCTTCCCAAAGCTCATCCAGTTTTTGGTGAAAAATACTAGAAAGTACTACCATGACTAAGAAAACTAAATCCAGCCAGTGGTCTCCTTTTATAGCATAACCACTAACGAAATAAGCTACAAGACACATTAAACTTAATACCCTTGAAAAAGTAAATGATCGTTCCATCCTCTCTTACCTCAACTTCTCAGGATTTTCCACAAAACTTCTCACAACCGTTCCACAATTAGCACAGATATCATAGTAGAGTGATTGCCCTCGCCAGCCTTTAATCTTGGTAATACTGGCATAACCCGTTTGAACACCACGAACCATCTCTGTTCCACCACAGTAGGTACAAACTAAGTTTTTCATATTCATCATTAACTCCCTTTTTCAATGGAAATAATCACACAGCCATATAGAAAAAGGCGACACCATCACTCATAGCAGTTTAGTAACACTAGAACTGATTATTTATTTCGCTTTCAACGCGGACAGGACTTGTGTACGAATATCGTCAATACCATTTGGTGTATTTGGCAAGAAAATCGTTTGATTTCCTTTAGAAGCAAAGGTATTGAGGGTATCAAGGTATTGGTTGGTCAAAAGGATTGACATGATTTGTTCTTCAGTCATACCGACATTGGCTTCTTTCAATTCAGCGATGGAATCTGCCAATCCATCTACAATAGCCTTACGTTGCTGGGCAATACCGACACCGTGTAGACGATCTTTTTCAGCTTCGGCTTCTGCTGCTGTAACGATTTTGATTTTATCAGCGTTAGCTAATTCCTGGGCTGCCACGCGTTTACGTTGCGCAGCATTGATTTCATTCATAGATTGCTTCACTTCGGCATCTGGCTCAACTTTGGTAATCAAGGTTTTCACGATGATGTAACCATAGGTTGACATTTCTTCCGCCACTTGGTGTTGCACTTCAAGCGCGATTTCATCTTTTTTCTCAAACAATTCATCCAAGGTCAATTTGGGCACTGATGAACGCAAAGCGTCTTCGATGTAAGACTTTATTTGAGATTCAGGCTTCATTAATTTGTAGTAAGCATCGGTAACATTTTGCTCGTTAACACGGTATTGAGTGGCAACATTCAAGGTTACAAATACATTATCTTTCGTTTTTGTCTCAACGACAATCTCACTTTGGAGCAAACGCAGTTGCACTCGCGCAGCAATACGGTCAATTCCAAATGGCAAACGTACATGGATACCTGAGCTAGCCGTTTTTTGATATTTACCAAAGCGCTCGATGATTGCAACAGATTGCTGACGCACCACATAGAGGGTGCTAATAAAGACAAGAATAGCTACAAGTAGCAAAACTAACAATAAAATAACAACTGGGTTCATAGGAGACCTCCTTAAAATTATTTCTTTTTATTTCCCCACAGGGCACCAAAAATAGCGACCCCTGCACACAACAAGACTAACCAAATTGTCTTCATAATTCCACCTCTTTGCGTAGTTGATTTAATATAATTTTACGAATAAAATTGATAAAATCCAATAAAAAAGTTAATTTTCGACGTCAAAAACTCTAAATATGACAAAAGAGTCTGCGCCTACAGCGACAAACTCCTCTAAATCAATATTTATAAAACCATTATACTCATTTTCCATGAGCAGTCAAGAGAAATTATAGAGTATTTTCTGATTTCTTGACCATGTTTGACCAAATCAGACAAGCATATTGTAAAGACTTTCGTTTCCGTGAAGATTGATAAAAGAAGGGTCAAATCCAGATAAACGTTCAAGAAAGGCTTGATAACCTTCTTTCTCTGCAAGGGTAATCCCAATCAAAACAGGACCTTTACCTTTATTAGCTCGCTTGATGTATTCAAATCGGGTAATATCATCATTTGGCCCCAAGATATTATTTACAAATTCACGCAGCGCACCTGGACGTTGTGGGAAATTCACCACAAAATAGTGTTTCAAACCGGCGTAAATAAGCGCACGTTCTTCCATCTCTTGCATGCGGTTAATGTCATTATTACCACCTGAAATGATACACACAAGAGTTTTACCAGCAATCTCCTCTTTCATGACTTCAAGCGCAGCAATTGTCGCAGCACCTGCTGGCTCCGCAATAATTCCCTGCTTCGAGTACATATCAATCAAAGTTTCTGAAATCAGACCTTCATCAACACCAACAAGGTGGTCAACATATTTTCTAGCCACTTCATAGGTACTGTTTCCAACTTTTGCAACGGCAATACCGTCTGCGAATTTATCAATCTCCGGCAAGACTACTGGCTGCCCCTTATCAAAAGCAGCTCTCATGGAGCGTGCACCAGAAGCCTCAATACCGACAACCTTAATTTCCGGTGACACATTTTTCAAGTAAGTCGCCACTCCTGAAATCAATCCCCCGCCTCCAACTGGGACAAGAATTTGGTCAAAATGAATCCCCTCCTCTTGAGCTTGCTCATAAATTTCATACGCAACTGTTCCTTGCCCCGCTTGAACATTAGCATCATCAAAGGGGTCAATAAATGTCATCCCTTCTGACTTGGTAAAGTCCTGCGCTGCTTTTGCTGACGCATCAAAGGTGTCTCCGACCAACTTAATCGTTACATACCGGCCACCAAAAAAACGCACTTGCCCAATTTTCTGCTGTGGCGTTGTCACCGGCATAAAAATCGTTGCAGGAATCTTCATTTCATTACAGGTATAGGCAACACCTTGGGCATGATTTCCCGCTGAAGCACAAACCACTCCACGCGCTTTTTTCTCATCTGATAATTGATGAATAGCATAGTAGGCACCACGAATTTTAAAAGAGCGAACCTTTTGCATATTCTCACGTTTGAGATAAATCGTTGCCCCATATTTTTCAGACAAATAGCGGTCAAATTCTAACGGTGTTCGTTCCACAACACCATTCAAAACGGCATAAGCTGCCGTCACATCCTTAGCTGTAAGCATCTCTCATTCCCCTTTTCAAATTTTATCAAGATAAGTTTTTAATGCTCTTTCAGAAATAGCAGAGCTTTTTCCAAATCAACATCCCTAGAAAGATGTTCTTCTGTCCAAGATATCAAAATATCTGGCTCAATACCTTTATCTGTTTGTCCCTTATCAATCGTCAGCAACCTAGACGTCGGAAAAATGAAGCGATAATCATCCAAAGGTAAGACACAACAATTAGAATAATCATTGATTCCCATTTTCGGTCGCCCCATGGCCGTGACCTTAGGCATCCGTTTCATCATAGCAACAAAACTATCACCTGATGAGCCACAGTACACATCTGCCAAAACTACTACTCTCTTAGGAAATTCTTGACCGATATACGAATCGTAAAAATCAGCGTCGTTATCTTCATTAGAGTCATAAGTCACATATTCCTTACCACGATTAGCTCTTAAAAGAGAGGCAAACTCGTCAATTAATCTTTTTGTTTCCTCAGTAATATCTGGTGAATCGAGATTCTTCTCAAACTGTTCTAAGCGTAAAGCAACATTTCGTTCAGTATAAAGGAGCCCTTGCTGAACATCATCTTCTGGTAAATCACTCACCTTTTCCCCTAATCCTAGAGTGTAGTTAAAAAGAGGCCAATAAAGACTATCTGAGCCACCATGATTAGTTCTAACATCAATAATAAGATTGATACTGTTCTCAATAGCTTGTTTACTTTCCTGATAAAGCGCGCTAATGGCTCCTTCATCTGAAAAATTCTCCATTTTGAGATAAACCGTCTCATTATCAAGCATTTTCCAAACAAATGATTCTGTCTTTACTACTTACCAGCCCGAAAAACAGTAACAGACCGTGTTCTTACCAAAAATTTCGCCCAATCCATGTACTGACATTCCGGCGTTTTAGAGACATTATCTTGGTAAAACTGACTGGTCTCCACCTTATCTAAAGCAATGATAATATCTCCCTTTTCAAGACCTGTCTCCTCTCTTGCTGCAATCACATAGAGTTTTTTTATTCTGATAGCGCAAGCAAAAACCTACCGGTCGATTATCAGAAGACTTATAAAAAGTGAGATGACTGAGTCCCCCAGACGAAGCCAGATAATTGTTAACTAGAAAAACAAAATTATCATCTGGCATTGCTTCCAAAATTTGCTTTCTAAAAGATAATGGACTTGCACCTATTTTATCTTTCTTCGCCGATGAATCATTTTGAACAATCAAAACAACTTGGTCAAAAATATCAATTTTTTGCATTGCAATTCTTCCATAATGGAATAAAAGGAGAGCCTAAACTCCCCTATCATCCATTAATTATAAATTTTAAAGGCATCGTCATCGTTTTGACCAACGAATGGCATTGCTTTACGAAGTTCTGCCCCGACTTTTTCAATTTCAAGGTTTGCAGCTTCTTGGCGATAGGCTTCCATTTTTGGACGTCCAGCCTTGTAATCATTAACGAAGTCGTTAGCAAATTTACCTGATTGAATATCTGCTAGAACTGCTTTCATATTTTCTTTCACTTGGTTTGTAATGACACGTGTCCCTGATACATAGTCACCAAACTCAGCAGTGTTTGAAATAGATTGACGCATTTTTTTGAAGCCACCTTCGTAAATAAGGTCAACAATCAATTTCATTTCATGTAGAGTTTCAAAATAAGCCAATTCTGGAGCATAACCTGCTTCAGTTAGAACTTCAAAACCTGCTTCAATCAGTGCTGTCAAACCACCACAAAGCACCGCTTGTTCACCAAAAAGATCTTCTTCGGTTTCTTCTTTAAAGGTTGTCTCAAGCAGACCTACACGAGCAGCCCCTACACCTTTAGACCATGACATGGCAATGTCTTTAGCGTTTCCAGTCGCATCTTGGTAAACGGCATAAAGCGCTGGTACACCAAAGCCTTCTGTGTAAGTGCGACGAACAAGGTGTCCTGGCCCTTTAGGAGCACACATAAAGACATCCACGTCTGCTGGCACTTTGATAAATCCGAAATGGATATTAAATCCATGAGCAAATCCAAGGGCCTTACCTGCTGTCAAATGCGGTGCAATCTCGTCATTGTACAGGTCAGCTTGGATTTCATCTGGAGCCAAAATCATAATGACATCAGCTTGTTTGGCCGCTTCTGCTACTTCAAATGTTCCAAAGCCATCTTCAACAGCCTTATCAAATGATTTCCCTGGACGAACACCGATAATCACATCGTGACCTGAATCACGTAAGTTTTGCGCATGAGCATGACCTTGTGAGCCATAACCAATTACAGCAATTTTTTTACTATCAAGTGCTGGTACTTTTACATCATTTTCATATTCCATTGTTACTGCCATAAATTTTCTCTTTTCTATATTTTATTTCCTAAACTAGGATAAATCTCTAGTGAAGCCCGTTGCACCTGTACGAGCAATATTTTTAATGCCATAGGGTGTAATCACGCGAAGAAGGGCTTCAATTTTATCTGCGTCACCTGTCATCTGAATAGTAATGGATTTTGTTGCCACATCCACAACACTCGCTCTAAAGGGTTGAATAATGGATAGAATCTCTGCACGCTTGGCTGCCGGCGCAGCGATTTTGACCAAAAGAACCTCTCGCTCCAAATGAGGAAGATCAGTAATGTCTCGAACACGCACCACATCAATGAGACGATTAAGTTGCTTAATAATTTGCTCTGCCTCGTCCAAGCTTTCCACGTCAATGATAATGGTAATACGAGAGATTTTAGGATCATCTGTTGGACCAACTGAAATAGATTCAATATTGACCTGACGACGAGAAAGAACACCTGTGAAACGGTTAAGAACGCCCGTTGAATTTTGAAGTTTTGCTGTTAACATTCTACGCATTGAAGGTCACCCCCAACATCTCATGATTTGCCTTACCTGCTGGTACCATCGGAAGAACATGCTCTTTATCAGAAATACACACCTCAATTAGCATTGGTTTATTTTCAGTAATAACTGTCAACTCTTCTTCCAGACGAGATGGATCTGTCAGACGATAACTTGCGATTCCATAGGCTTGAGCCAATAGTTGAAAATTCGGTTCATCGTCAAAGGTAGATTGGCTACGACGTTCTTCGTAGAAGGATTCTTGCCACTGGCGAACCATCCCCAAGGAATGGTTATTGATGAGCACTACCTTTATCGGTACCCCGTAGCCATTCAAAATAGCTAACTCTTGGTTAGTCATTTGGAAACCACCATCACCAACAAATAAAATGACTTCTTTATCTGGATTAGCTAATTTAGCCCCAATAGCCGCTGGAATACCAAATCCCATGGTTCCCATACCACCAGAAGTTACCAACTGCCGTCCGTGACGATAAGGGTAAAACTGTGCCGCCCACATTTGGTGTTGCCCAACATCAGTCACGATAATCGCTTCACCATCCGTTAATTTCCCAACCAACTCAATAACCTGTTGTGGTTTAATAAAATCATCCGATTTATCATAACTAAATGGTGCTCGTTTTTTATTGGACAAAGCTTGCGCTGTCCAGTCAGCATGGTCTGTTGCCACACTATCAAAACTTAATAGCATTTCAAGAGCCTTCTTAGCATCTCCAACAACAGGAATATCCGTTTTAACGACTTTACCAATCTCTGCCGGATCCACGTCAATATGAGCTACAACAGCATTTTTAGCAAATTCTGCTACATTACCAGTCAAACGGTCATCAAAACGTGCACCAATATTGATAATAAAATCAGCATCAGTCAACGCCATATTTGATGCGTAGGATCCGTGCATGCCTCCCATACCAAGCGACAAATCGTGAGAAATCGGCATTGTTCCAAGTCCTAATAGCGTGGATACTACAGGAATTTGATAACGTTCTGCAAACTGAATGAGTTCCGCACTAGCTTCTGCATAAGCTACACCCCCACCTGTCAATATCACTGGGCGACGAGACTTACTAAGTTGCGCCAGCACTTTTTTCATCTGAAGACCGTTAGGAACTATCGTAGGTTGATAAGATGGTAAATCCACAACTGTTTCATAGTAGAAATCCACTTCATTTGCTGATATATCTTTTGGTAAATCAATGACTACTGGACCTGGACGACCTGTTGTTGCGATATGAATGGCCTCTGCAATAATACGAGGAATATCCTCTGTGTGACGGACCTGATAATTATACTTGGTAATTGGCATCGTCATTCCAATCACATCAGCTTCTTGGAAGGCATCCTTGCCGATGCCTGCTGTCGCCACCTGCCCAGTAAAAACAAGTAAAGGAACACTATCTCCCATGGCATCTGCGATACCTGTAATGGCATTTGTCGCTCCCGGACCAGAAGTTACTAGAGCCACACCAATCTGTCCAGTTGATTTTGCAAAACCTTCTGCTTCGTGAATAGCTCCTTGCTCGTGGCGAGCCAGAACATGGAATATTTTATCTTGATACTGATAAAGGGTGTCATAAAGTGGTAAAACTGCACCACCTGGATAGCCAAATATCCTATTAATGCCTAGACTTAAAAGGGTATCTAAAACCAACTCTGAACCCGATTTGGGCTCATTCAAATTTACTTTTTCCACAAGATCTCCCTTCTTTAATTACTCCACAGATTGGATAAATACAATATCAACTATTCGAACCACTCTAACGACAATCTCTAAAAAAGCATTTATCAATGACAGTAGTCTAATCATCCCTAACCTGTTAGATTTGTTTTTGAATTGTCTAAAAATTCAAAACTTTTATACTATGATACCATTTTTGGTAAAGATTGCAAGATAAAATTTTTAAATACTTTCATTAATTGTACAAAATTGTCCTTGTCTCTCTTATGCAATAGTGTCCTTCATCCCAATAATGAATTCGCTCAAAAGAGTCCTCCCGCCAATACAATGGCCAATGTCCTCGGATATCATCTTACATCGGTAAATTTTCCAATTCTTCAATCGGCCACCATTTCAATTACCCTTCACGAGAATCGGAAAGCAATTCGCCCTCAAATTCTGTGCATAAGAAGTCATAGTAAACATATCGCTCAACCTTATCAGGATTGGAAAAACCAGAAATACCTTTTGGTTGTAAATTAAGTGCAATCAGCCCAGTTTTTTCTTGTAATTCACGTTTGGCTGCTTCAAAAAATGGTTCAGAAAATTCTATACTAAGGAAAAAGCCCCACTTCCCTATTTCTCACTTTCAACAGTCTATCCCCAGGCTATATCCATCCCTTGAAGTGGTCATGTTGCCTGTCTAGTAATAAAATACGGTCTCCATCTTTTACACAGATGTTAACCCAATTTAAAATATGCTCTGTCATTTTATCTCCTTTTCTAGCAAAAAAAAACGTTACAGGAAATCCCGTAACGACTTGTCTTTATTTCATTTATAACAACATTTTTATCTTTCAGAAAATAAACTAAGGTTATTGGTTTGATTAAAATGTCGATTCTTTCCAATGAACCGTACAATCCAAGACCTGTTGGCGTTCAACTTGATTGGTCCCTTCAATCTGATCAATCAACATCTTGGTCGCTTGGCGTCCTTCTTCAAAAGCAGGCTGAACAATGGTAGAGATAGTAGGGGACGAAAAGTTTGTCCACTCAGTATTATCAAAACCTAGGAGACCAATCTGTGGGAAGGTGAAATTTAGTTCTTTCATAATATTGAATACCAAAGGTAGCGCCCAGCAGTTGGGAACAAATACCAATGTTTTTTCCTGGATGGAAACCTCTTTGGCAAGAAAGTTTTTCATTTCTTCTACATCAACATGTTCATCTGCAATTGTCAGAGTTACATAATCCCGCTTGCAATCTGATAGGGCATCCATAAAGCCAGTCGCACGCTCAATGCGCGTACTGAGGCGACTGGTATCTGCTGTGATAAGGATGAATTTTTGATACCCCTTTTCAACACAGACTTGAATTGTGTCGTAGACAGCATCGTAATTATTAGTCTTAATCCAACTCGTGCGGTGTTCATAGAGTTGACTGTCAAAGAAAATCATCTGTTTCTTCTTTTCTTCAATAATGCGTGAGTACTTTCTAAAATGCGAGGTGGGTTGGATGATAAAACCATCTACACCAAGCATTAGCATACTCTCAATGTACTTATCCTCGCTGGCTTGATCATAATTGCTATTTCCAATCATCACTTGGTAACCGCTCTTGTGGGCTTCTTCTTCAATCCCCTTGACAATCTGATTGGAAAAAGTATTCGTAATATCACCGATTAGCACACCTATCAATTTCGTGCTTTTTGAATTGAGACTTCGCGCAACAATGCTAGGTCGGTAATCCGTCTCACGAATCACTTTTTCTATCTTCTTTCTTGTCTCTTTAGACATTTTCTCATATTTACCATTCAAATAAAAGGAAATGGTTGTCTTTGAAGTCTGAGCCAACTCTGCAATATCCTTGATAGTAAGCTTCCCTGACATCTTACCAATACCTCCTTATGCTATGTTTATTGTATCATACTATCCGTAGTTTAGCAGGGATTTCGACTAAAATCAATCGCAATTTAGGCATCTTTTTTAATTTCTGAGTCGAATAACCTTTTGCGTATTCTTATCTACAACAAGGCACTTACCCCTCAGAGGAATTCCATCAACTTGGAGTAATTTTTCTCCCTTGTAAATATCCTGATCGATAAGCGATATAAGAATGTCTAGAGCTTCTCCCTTGCAGGTAAAAGCTAGACCAGCTTCTACCAAGCGACCATCGGTTTGATGAACCGGCACTCGTTCAATTTGAATATTCTGCTCTGCCAGCAAGGTGAAGGTAACTAGTCGGTCCTTAAAACATTCTTGTTTTACCAATTTCTTAGTAGCTGTTAGCTGATTGTAGCGGTGAGAACGCACAGTTTCTTGTATTTCAAAATCATTTGCACTGTATAAGCGGATGTCATTGACTTGCTGATGGCTAATCTTCACGGCTTCATCTAAGATAAACTGGGTGGTTAATTGGTGTTGTCCTGAGCAATCTACACTATCTACTATCAGTAGTAAGTCTTGTCCAACCATAAGAAGTTGTCTCTTGTGCCAATAAGGAATTCCTTTTCTAGTCTGCGCCTGATATATTCCTTGCAGCCAGTGATAGTGTTCAACGCTCTTGCTAGTATGGCTGATAAACTGGGGATAGGATTTGTATTCCCAAGAGCCACTCACCTGCTCTGGTGGGTTACCATCAAGAATGCAACTGTTGTGAGCCCAAGCACTTTTGAGTAGGTAACGCTCTTCGCATTCTCGGTAGCTAAAGCGACCGCTATCAATCAGAATAGGTTGTCCCCTGTGGTAAAAACAGAAGCTATTTTGATCGGAATGACTGTGAGCACTTCCCATGGGACCTGCTTTAAAAAATAGATAACTATCCTTTTCTTTGATGATACTGTGTCCGGACTCAGGAAAATGGCAAGCTCCTGTTGTCCTTAATGGTACTGTCAAGTTTTCAAACTGTCGCAAGCCAGCTTCTCCAACCAGAAACAGAATACTTAGGTCTAATTTAGAATCATCTATCAGATAAGAGTTGTCTCCAAAGAAAATGGCTGTCAATTGTAAGATGTCAGTAGTCCTGTGCACATCACTATCTCCTATAGGCAAACTCTTTCCATCTGGTCCTGTTAATTGTACTACATAGTTTGCCATCTTTTTTAAGACAGTAGTCCAACTTTTACGATAAGCTGGTAGGTGAAGGGCAATTTCCAGAAGTAGTTTATACACTTCGACATGATACAGAAAGGATTGTTCAAATTGAGTTCCATCTTCTAATACCTGTGTTTGAATCTGTACCTCGATTTCCTGACAGGCGAAGCGGTACTCTTCCTCCAAATTGACCTTATCTCCAATATAGGCATGTGCCAAGAGCATGGCTCCTGTTTGAAAAATTCCCCAGTTGCTCAGTCTATCTTTTGGGCGATAATGGCAACGCAGATAGGCTAGCTGTTGCTGGATTGATTCCAATAGTCGTTTGTATTCTTCTTCTGCTAGCCAGCTTGTTAAAAATGGAAGGATTCTCAACCAACTAAGGCAGCGAATAGCAGTATCCAGAGTTCGGCTACTGGTTTTTTTTGGATGCCAATCTGTTACCTGTTCTATCCAACTGAATACCAAGCGTTTGACCTGCTTCATGTAGCGAGGGTCTTT
The DNA here is from genome assembly GCF_042656225.1 of Streptococcus caledonicus. NCBI lineage: Bacteria > Bacillati > Bacillota > Bacilli > Lactobacillales > Streptococcaceae > Streptococcus > Streptococcus caledonicus. The sequence continues at coordinate 118,695 of NZ_JBHSOJ010000023.1, read as the reverse complement.
TTCAACCAGATAGGCAAAGACCAGCTTCCACAGATATTCCTGACGATTGAGCATAAAGGTCCATTCCTCATCCCCGTGGCAATCGGCTCTCCAGTCCAGGGGAGAAAGATGGTAGCCAATAGCACAGTGCTCCATATCCCAATTATCCTCAAAGAAAAAAATATCGTCTAGTAAATTCTGACAAGAACGATGTAATTGTTTATAGGCTTGAGCCTGCTGATGAAAGACATAATTTCTCAGTACTTCTACGGATTTGTCATCTGTTGATTTTTCAGATTCCATTTGCATGGTTGCTCCTTTCTTTGTTTACTCTCTAAAAAATGAGGTTGGAAAAAAGTCCAACCTCACTTTCAGAGTTCGTTTCAACATCTAAGTCCAGTGGTTAATCGTTTTTTACAGTCCAGAGGACTATGAAAAGATTGTGCGAAGCAAATACTAGCACGTTATGCCTTCTACTTCAAATCTGACCCCTACGAATGTTGCGGACTTTGTTCGGCCCATCTCCATCTCAAAGTGGTGGAGAGGTTAAAAAGCCTTCTAGACCTTTTTAAACAGGAGATTAGGACTGACAGGAGTCAGTTTACATAAGTTATGGTCTGGGAAGAGACCGTTTTAGCTCAACCACTAAAATATAGACTTGTTGACGAAACTTTTTCTATTTGTCGAGTTCTTTCTTCACCCCTACGATACTTACCATCAATCAGGAATGTGATTTAGAACGTTTGAAAGTTGCTACTCCTACAGTTGCCAAACCAAAAATACCAAAGTTAAGACTTGTTGTATCTCCTGTATCAGGCAACTGTGTTTTTTCTTGCTTTTCCTTTGATACCATTGGTGGTTTCATGGTTGTTCGTACACTTAGTGGCTGGGTGTTTTGGCTCATTTGATTGGTCTTAGGTAGATGATTTTCTGCTTTATCTGGGACTACTCTTCTCGCCTCCCCTTTTCCAGAAGTTTCTGAAGGCGAAACTTTCCAAACAATAGAAGGATTAGCTGGAGTTGCTTCTGACTCCACAGTTATACGAGCACCTTCTCCTGTCAACTGGATGCCATTCTTCACTGTACGGGTAGATGGATTATAAAAAGCAATGCGGTAGCTGCCATCCACTTTCTGGATTGTATACAAACCAGCGTCTGTCAAAGTGATACCGTCCGTCAATTTATAAGCAGCATCTGTATATTTTACAACACCCCATACCTCTTGCTCTTGATCATAGACCACTTGGAGGTCTCTGTCTTGGTGTAGTAATTTTACACTAGCCGCAGCTTGGTTTACTTTTTCCATAGATTGGTTTGGAACAAGTACATAGGCATAATTGCTGGTTGTCTGAGGCTGCTCATGCCATAGGGTAACAAAGGAATTTTTCACCGTTTCCTTGGACTGATTATAGTTGATATCACTCCATTTACCAGTGCGATGATCTAGTTTGGCACGAGTTGATAATTGGTTCAAGAAGACATAACCAATAGACTGATTATCCTTCCCATTCGTCATATAGAAGGATTTGGTCTGATCCGTTGCTACTTCCTTAGATAGATCAACCTGCTGACCGTTTATATAATATTTATAATTTTCCCCAGTCAATAACTTACGATTTTCAATCGTTGTCACTGCCCCTTGAGCTGATTGGTGTTTAATATCTGTCCCCAGAAAAACAATCTTATTGCCCAAGACAATCCAAGCTTTACGAGCTGTTAGGCTCTTATTCCAGTTGTTAAAATCCATAGCAATGGTTGCTAAACGATTCCCCAACTGGCTTGCCCCAACAAAATCACTTGCCAAAGTGACCTCGCCACTACCATCTTCTCGTTTGTCCTTGGTCGTTGTTGTACCTGATAAACGGTAAGGATCAACAGTTGGCCAATAGTTATTACTATAGTGACTCAAATCACCGTTGTAAAGATAGGACATCCCATCTGCGGTGTACCAACCCTTACGGTTTTCATTGTTCATATCTTCATAGTTCTGTGTCCTAGAAGAATGCATGGATAAGGCAAAGGTGAAGCCTTCTTGAGCATTTCGATAGACAAATTTGTCCATATTATTGAAAGCTGCGATAGAGTCCTTAGCCACTTCAGCAGCAATCTGATTATCTGCCAAAAGTTTATTCACCAGATCAATATCCTTATAGGATTTAAGTCCTTTATAGTTATCATAGAAAGTATCAGATGTTAGCTGCGCTTTGACAAAAGATAATAACTTAGCCTTTTGTACCGGCTGAGCAGACTCTGCAATACGCACAAGAGACCGCAAAATCTCCATAGCCTGAACATGTGATTCACCAGTTGCACGACTGATGGAGCGACCACGAGTCATATCCATCAATTCACCACGAACTAAAATAGGCATAAAGGCTTTTTCAATCCATTCGTAAAGAATGTTCGTTTGTTCGTCTTTGAGGGCAAAGTCTGTTGACTGGATAACTGGCAGCAATTGTGAGAAACCTTCAATCAAAACATTACCATAAGCACCTGTATAGGCAACATTTGTATGGTCGATAAAGGAGCCATCCTTATAAAAACCTTCACCTTTATCCACAAATTTCATAATAGTTGTCAAACCTTGCGCACCTGCCCTTACACGATCAGCATCTTCGCGTAGCGCTCCTTCCAAAATAGCTACCTTACTAAGGTCAGTCTGGTTACCACCGACTGCTGGGGTCGCTTTATTGATTGTCTTACGAATAATGGTCGGATCTGGAACAAATTTTGAAATCGGCTTGGTATAGGTCAAAATCTCTTCTTGACTAAAGTAAGGGAACATGTAAATCAAGGTATTGACAACTGCACGAGGAGTACCGATTTCATAGTCCCACCAGTTATCAGTGATTTCTTTTTGTTCATTATATACATTACCATATAGCCACTTCATCCCCGCTTTAACTACATCAATGAGAGAACGGTCATGATAGTATTTAGAATCAGAGTTTTCAATCACCTGAGCCATCTGTTCTAAACGACGGTAAACTGTTGTGAGATGGCTGGACTTACTAAAGTCAATATCCTTAAAAATTGTCTTTGCCTGCTCAGTTGGCTCCACCCAATTTTTAAGAGAGGAATCGATACCTGCATCTAGACGTCCCAGAAAGGCTTTCATTTGCGCATCGCTAGGCTGATAACGCTTATTAGCTAGGGAAATATCTTCCCAATTGTCCCGCAACTGATCAAAAACAGTTGCCTGATGTTTTTTAACAATCAACTCAAAACTAGATACTTTCGTATCCTTATCATAAACTTCTACCTGTGTCTTACCTTCTGTAAGAGGACGGAGTATGCCTTTTTCTAATGTAGCAATCGCTGAATTTGCAATCTTATAAGTCAAATCTGGACGAGTAGGCAGGTAAACCTTATTGCTAGCAAGGGTAATCTGTCCCAATTCTGGCTGATCAGGTCCTGTTTTTTGTTCCGGTGTTTCTGGCACTTTTTCAATATGTTCAACCAACGAAACGTTGTCAAGCCAAGCATGACCGATACTATTTTCAAAAAATAGTTCGACCTTCAGTTTGCGAGTTTGTGGCGAGATGGTTAAGACTTGCTCTACACGCTCTTTCTTGCTGCCATTTTTAAAAGGGGTATGGATAAATTCTTTAGGATCCAAATCCTTCCCTTCTGCTGTCAAACCGTGTAACCGAACGCGCACTCCGCTACCTTCCAGATCCTTAGTTTCCACATCATAGCCTAAGAGATATTTTTTACTAGGATCAACATCCACAGTTTGGTGAACCGCTACTCGGTATGTATCGGTTGAAGAGATATGGAGCCGCCCGTTATCAACGGTTACCTTTCCATTTTCCTTTTTCACATTACCCGGCACCCAAGTTTCCCAGTCTTTAGCTGCCTGTCCTGACCAGACCTCTGAAGTCTTTGTTGTGGTTGTAAAATCCCCATGTTTTACCAAATTGGTCGTAGTCTCTTCAACTGCCTCTTTGACCGCCTTTGGACTATCATCAACTTTTGAAGCTGAGCTGGAAGAATCTTTGGTCGCAGCCATTGGATTCCCTTCAGGACTTGCTGTATTTTTGACTTCATCGCCTACTTCTGTCGTTTTAAGACTTGTATCTGTTGTTTCCGTTGTCTTTAGACTTGCTTCTACTACTTGATTCGGTTGAGAACTTGTTGGTTTTGTTTCTGGCAACTGATTAGCTGCAACCCGTGTACCTATCATGGACAATGCAATCAGAGCTGAGCAAACACCCACTCTATATTTACGAATACTATAATATTGTTCGGTTTGACCTTTAAAAAATTTCATTGGTCCTTCCTTTCCCTTCTGTAGGAGGATCAAATGATACCTCCCTAACATTTTACATAAATACTTTATTTAAACACGAATATACCATACGCACATACTCATTACAACCACCTTATTGCAAACGCTTTCTTTGCAACACAAGAAAGAAGAACTACTTGGTAAAAAGTAGTCCTTTAGATTTTCCCATAATTGACTCTTTCTCAACGTAAACGTGAACATTTTCTGCAATCTGCAATTCTACCAAACTACCTGTTAGTTTGATAATTTTGCCATGCAGTCCAGATAAGAGGATAATCTCATCCCCAACCTTCAGAGTTGATAAATACTGTTGGCGCTTATCCATCTGTTCTTCAAACTCTTTTTGTTGCCGCTTACGATTGACATAGGAAGTCTCTATGGGAAGTATAGTTGATAGAGCTACTAAAATAATGATGATATAATAAAGCGTTTGTTGTTCCATAGATACCTACGCAAGTATTCCCAACCAGCTACCCAAGATACCGATAATAACTGTCAAGATAACCAACTTGTAGGTTGTCCATTTCTTATTCTTGATGAGGTAGTACACCAAAATAGTAAACAAAGCTGGAAGCAAGGCTGGCGCAATCTTGTCCAACATTCCTTGAATGGTCACAATCTTTTGATCTGCCCCTTCTTTCACCTCACCCGCTGCAAATGTAATCGGTACAGAGATTTTCACGAAGGTCACCGCTAGACCAGAAATAACTGTTACCCCAATGATATTTGCCACTTTAGAGATAGTTGCCATCTGTTCACTCAGCTTATCAATCACACTGGTACCGAATTTATAACCATACAAACCAGTCAAAAGTTTGATAGAAGTCAAGATAATATTCATACCAAGGAAGAATAGGATTGGTCCTACAACAAGTCCTTGACCTGCCAAAGAAGCTGCAATGGTAGATAGGAGAGGAGCCAAAACGAATTGTGAAAGTGAGTCACCGATACCCGCTAATGGTCCCATGAGAGCCATCTTAATCCCACGCGTATCTTCCTCAGGCAAATTATTTTCCAGCATTACCAAATGAAGACTGGTAATAAAAGGCAGGAAATGCGGATTGGTATTATAAAATTCACAGTTTTCTTCTAAAGCCTTGGCTAAGCCTTCCTTGTCATCTCCGAAGTGCTTTTTAAAAGCCGGATACATGACATTGGCATAACCAATTCCCTGATAGTTACTATAGTTAAAACCATTCTGTAGGAAAAAGGCCCGTAAAGAAGTATTGATATAGTCCTTTTTAGTTAATTTAGATCCAGTCATCGTGTGCTTCCTCCTGTTTTACTGCCACTTGTTCTGGTTTGTTAAATAATTCTCTCAGCGCAAAGATACTTCCGACAATCGCAATACCGATAATTGGGAGTTTAAGATAGGCTGCACAAACATAACCAAGTAATACAAACGGAATGAGTTCTTTCTTAGCCATCACAGATAAAATCATCGCAAAACCGATAGCTGGAAGCATTTTACCTGCAACACTCAAACCATTCAACAATACTGGTGGAATCATTTCAACCAATTTCAACAAGGTATCCATTGAATAAGCGCCGAGGAAACCAAGGGCAAAGCCGAGAATAGCAAAAGTAATGATCGTACCATTAGCAGCGCGTTTAAATTTAGAAAGATCGCCTGCACGAAGGTGTTTAACCGCAGATGCAGGTGCTCCTGCATGCAAAGTATAAGCAGATGTTTGTAGGAACTGGATCCCTACTGCAATCGGAGTTGATAGCGCAAGTGCAGCTTCTGGTGTAACTTTACCAGCACTTGTAATCGCCATCAATGTTCCAAAGATACCGGGACCAATTGGATTTGGTGGTACCGTACCGCCAGCACCAACACCAAAGCCCATATAGGCCAATTCACTAATGGCCCCCATAGCTAGAGCAGTTGGAAGATCTCCTAAGATAATTCCGACACCAAATGATAGAACGATACATCTATTTGTATAGAGACCTAACAAAAGTCCACTAAAACAGAATGCTGTCCATAAACCAATGAGAGCAGCTTGAATGAGACTGATCGTCATGATAATTCTCCTCTTTTATTTTTTAAAATTTAATCCAAAATTTATCCTAAATATAATCCAATACATTCACTTCAATCGCACCATCATTGCCAGAAGGTGTAGTCTTAGTATTGAAACGAACTTTGTAAACATCGCTCAGCTCTTTCACCGCAGCCTTATCCTCAGAACCGAAGAAAATCGAGCGAGTGACCTGCATTTTGCCAGGAGCATTGTGGATATTTCCGATGTTTAGTTCTGTAATCGGAACACCACCCTTCACCAGAATCAAAGCATCAGATAAATCCTTAACGATTAAAAAAATCGTCTGAGCTGGATTTGCCTTATAAATCACATCAATAACCTTTTGCAAGGAAAAGAAGCGCATAGCAACGGAATCTGGAACAACCGTTTTCATCAAGGTTTGCTGAATCTTATCCTCACTAACTTTATCATTTGCAACAATAACTGTATTGCAACCCAAAGATTTAATCCATAGTTGCCCTTGCCCATGAACCAATCGTTCATCGACGCGAGTCATTACAATATTTGGTGTAGCCATCAGTTCCTCCTACCAATATAATTGCCAATCTTTATAGAAACGAAGCAAGGCTTCTAAGTAATAATAATCTCCCCAGATATTTCCTTCATCCACTCCTTTACCAGAATGCCAAGAATAGACACCGTGTAAAAGCAGAGGACGACCTGGCTGTAAGGTTCGATTTGCATAATTGTCCATCAATGAGCGCAACATGGCATGCATTGCATATTTGTAAGTTTCCTTATCCGAATCTACTTCCGGCAAGTATTTCAACATTTCATGGATACCGCAAACCGCTACCGCTGTCGCAGAAGAATCTCGGGACTGACCACTGCCATCGTTAAAAATCAAATCCCAGTAGGAAACCTTATCCTCCGGCAAACGATTAAGGAAGTGATTCGTCACACCTTTAAATAAATCCAAACAAGCTGAATCTTTTATCATACGGTAGGTCAATGGAATACCATATACACCCCATGCCTGCCCCCTTGCCCACGAAGAAGCATCATTGTAGCCCTGACGCGTTACCCCTTTGACTGGCTCTCCAGTCGCAGGATCAAAGTAGAAAGTATGGAAAGTTGAAGCATCATCACGAATGACCGTATTGACGGAAGCGTAGAAATGGTTGCCGGCTATATCATAATATTTCCGATCGCCTGTTTGTTCATAAGCAAAGAAAAGCAACTGCAAATTCAACAAGCAATCAATGATTAAGCGATAATCCTCTGCCTTCCCAAGTTCCCCCCAAGCTTGAATAAATCCGCCTTTTTCTTGATAACGTTCAATCAATTTATCAGCAGCCTTTATGGAAGCTTCAAGTGCCATAGGGTTTCCTGTCAGCTTATAATCTGCTACGCAGGAAGGAGAATAGAGAAAGCCTAAGTCGTGATGATCTAGCTCAACTCGCTCAGTAACACGCTTAAAAAAAGAAGCGGTATTAGAAGTTGCTAGCGCTTTCATTTTTGCGCTCGCAGAATACTCATATCCTAACCAGAGAGCACCCGTCCAAAAGCCATTGGTCCATTCCGTATTATCCATCTTTGGATAAATATTATCGAAAGTTGCTGGAGTTGGAAAATCTTCCCCAAAGTAATCCAGATTCAACTCTAACTGCTGAAGGGCGAGATTAAGTGCCGCTTCCACCTCCTCTTTGGTTAACAGTGGAGTTGTTCTGAACTCCTCTCCCAACCGAATCGGCTCAATCAATACTTCTTTTATCATCTTATTTTCTTTAGATACCATCCTCAAATAACTCCTCTTCTGTCCCATTATCCTGTTTCAGAAGGGTAATAGAATCTGCCACTCCCTCTCTGGCAACATTAACCAGTTTACTTACCAATAGCTCAAGATCGTCTGTCAAACGAGAAAAATTAGCTTCTAGCAACATAGACAAGTTGAGACCTGACAAGACCGCAATACTTTTTTCTGAATGTTCTGTTACCAACTCTACACTGACTTTAAAAGGAGTTCCACCTAGTAAATCCGTTAGAACCAACACCTTCTCTTCGCTTGATATAACAGATTTTATACGCTCTTTGACTTCCTGATCAGACATGCCATCGGTGAAGTCAACCGCCTGAATTTTTTCCACTTTCCCTGCAATCAATTCCAGAGAAGTGAGAATACCGCTCGCAAACTTTCCATGAGCCACGATGACTAATTGAATCACAAAACCCCTCCTTTTAACTTTACCGGTTTACCTACACCTCGTATTTTATACTATTGATTTGAACTTGTCAATAGTTTTTTTTAAAAAATGTAAGCGTTTTTTCACATCCTGTAATTAAACTTATTTTTTACAAGAGCCAGCTAAGGACACATAAATTTTAGCCATATCCTGAATACGATCAAAATGTCCCTGAGCAGCCAGTTGATTAAACTCACCACCTATACCAACTGCATCGGCGCCTGCTACCAACCAATCAGAAATGGTCTTCGCATTCACTCCACCAGTCACCATAATAGAAACTTGAGGCAAGGGAGCTTTAATAGCTGATATATATTTTGGTCCAAATACACTACCAGGAAAGAGCTTTATCATCTCACAGCCTGCTTCTAAGGCTCTGGTAATCTCTGTCAAAGTCATACAACCTGGAATATAAGGTACTGCATAGAGGTTACAAATTTTTGCCACTTCGTCGTTAAAGGATGGTGAGACAATGTAGGTCGCCCCAGCCATAATCGCCTGACGAGCAGTTACAGAATCCAGTACCGTTCCAGCACCGATCAATACCTCAGGATTTTCCTTGTATTCAGTGCATAAATCAGAAATAATCAAACCTGCATCTGGATTAGTGTAGGCTACCTCAACTGCCGAAATTCCACCTGAAATACAAGCTTTTGAAGCCTGAAGGCCCTCTTTGCGTGCATCGCCTCGAATGACAACAACTAGGACTTGCTTTCTTAACTGAGAAAGAGTTTGTGTTCGACTCATCTTAACTCCTTTACCTTATTATTTCATTTTTTCCGTCTAGTAGGGACTTGATGCGCTCAACAGACTGCACCATTTGATCCCCTTCCAGACTACATTTATAGGTCCCACTAGCAACAGCAAAATTAACGGTTTCTTCAAGTGAAGCCTCTTTCAATAGCTGATAAATAGCTCCTGAAACAAAAGCATCCCCACTTCCAACCCGTTGTAAAACCTGAGTTTTCAGCTCTACAGAACAGATAAACTCCTCTGCCAGACCGTAAGCTCTATAGTGATTTCTCCCCATATCATCCATCTGACGCACTGTATGAAAAATGGTTTGGAAATCATAAGCTTCCTTTAGTGCCAACATTCGTTCTTCAATGTCATAGAGACCAGCCTGATCCCTATCAAACAAATCCCAATCACCTGCTTCCTTCATAATGGGCTCAATACCGAAACAATAATCCGCATAAACTGCAAATTCTGAGAAGAGTTTTTTTGCTTCCCTTTTTCCAATCATCTTGGATCGCCAGTTAAGATCAATGGAAATTGGAAGATTCCTTTTTTTAGCTTCCTCCAGTATCGTTTTCATCCAAAGGGTAACAGTCGGATCTATAGCCAGAGTAATACCACTAAAGTGGATCAGAGCAACATCCTCAAATAGCTGCTCCATATCCAACTGTTCTATACGCATGGCTGCTAGGCTAGAGTGACTGCGATCATAGTAGACTTGACTTGGTCGACAACCAAAACCAGACTCCATATAATAAAGCCCAATCCGCTCACCGACTCGTTGAATCGCACTCACATCAATTCCATGCCCAACTAAGAAAGCCATAAAGCGATCACCTAACGGTCCCTCCGGCAGTGCTGTCAAAACTTTGGTCGGATAACCAAACCCTTGAAGATTGCAAGCAATATTCATTTCCGAGCCACCGAAAAACATTCGGCTCTCCACACCATCTTCTATTTCCTGATAGTTTGTTGGCATTATGCGAATTAAGGGTTCACCAATCAGCAGCACCTTCTTCATAGCCATACCTTCCCTTTATTATTCAAGTACTGTTTTCAAATAAGCCGCAATCGCTTCATCTTGACAATTTGCAAAGAAGTACTCTTGAAACTTCTCTCCTGAAATCGTTTCTTTGAGAAATTCTTGGTCTATTTCCTTGAGAACTGTCAGCAAATCCTTGTAAGTAATTGCCTTCATCTCATTTAAAATGCGGGCATTGCGTTGCTCTGGAACAACTCGTTCCTTCGGATATCCTCCTCCCATTTCCTCAGCGAAAAGCCGTTCAAACAAGAGTTTAAGATTTAACTCAGCTCCCCAGCCAAATCCTTTTGCAAACGGTAACGATAGGGCATTCCCCCCATTGATTTGTGAAAACAGATAAGCATCTGTCGGATCTACCGCAAAACCACATGTCACACCTGGAAAACTATTGGCTGCAAGCATAGCACCAACACCTGTCCCACATCCTGTAATGACAAAATCCGCTGCCTTGCTGACAAGTAGGATAGAAGCTAATAAACCATTTTGGACATAGGTTAACTGGCTTTCTCCCTCTTTTCCATACATACCATAGTTAAAAACTTGATAACCTTTTGCGTCTGTAACTTCCTTCAAGGTTTCAAAGATAAGACTGTTTTTAGCTGCCTGACTATTTTCATTGATAAGTGCAATTTTCATATATAATCCTTTCGTTTTTCGTACTACTTGTTATTTATTCCACCGGTTGCTTTCCGATGTAGGCCAAGATTCCTCCATCCACATAAAGAATGTGACCATTGACAAAATTACTAGCATCACTAGCCAAAAACACTGCCGGTCCCATCAAATCCTCTGGTTCTCCCCAACGAGCTGCAGGTGTTTTGGCAATGATAAATTGATCAAACGGATGGCGCGTTCCATCTTCCTGTAATTCTCGTAAAGGAGCCGTCTGAGGAGTCGCAATATAGCCAGGACCAATTCCATTACATTGGATATTGGATTCTCCGTATTCTGATGCGATATTTTTCGTCAACATCTTCAAACCGCCCTTAGCTGCTGCATAGGCAGAAACTGTTTCACGCCCTAATTCACTCATCATGGAACAGATATTGATAATCTTACCATGTCCCTTTTTAATCATTGATGGAATCACAGCCTTGGAAACAATGAAAGGAGCATTCAAATCAATATCAATGACCTGACGGAACTGAGCTGCCGTCATCTCAATCATCGGCACACGGCGAATAATTCCTGCATTATTGACTAAAATATCAACGACTCCAACTTCTTCTTCGATTTGAGCCACCATAGCTTGGATGCCTTCTTCATCCGTTACATCGCAAACATAACCATGTGCTTCAATCCCCTCAGAACGATAGGCTGACAAACCTTTGTCTACCAGCTCCTGAGTAATATCATTAAAAACAATGGTCGCTCCTGCCTTAGCATAGGCCAAAGCAATGGCAAAACCAATACCATAAGATCCTCCGGTTATCAGGGCAATCTTCCCTTTTAGCGAAAACTGATCCATTGAAAATGTTTGATTCATACCTTTCAACTCCTTTGTCATTAAACTTGTAAAACGTTTACAAAATTATTTTAGTCTAGTAAACCGGTTTTGTCAATGTTTTTTATTCATATTAGTTGAACTATACAAAAATCTCAATCCTGCTTAGAGTTTGTCGTGAGAAAACAAATCAAATACGACTTCCCAAACCCTTCTAAAATTCCTTTTATTGAGATTGCTGGTTTTCCTAGCCTCATTCGCTTGAAAAAGAGACGATTTCAATGCATGTCCTGTCGGAAAGTCACTGTTTCTGAAACATCTCTCGTTAAGAAAAATTGCCAAATCTCGGAAATGGTTAGACAGAAAATTGCCCAACTCCTACTCAACAGAGAGGCTCTTACACATATCGCTTCTAAGTTAGCCATCTCTACCTCTACCGTCTATCGTAAGCTCAAGCCATTTCATTTCCAAGAGGATGACACCACTTTGCCTAATATCCTCTCCTGGGATGAGTTCTCCTACCAGAAGGGGAAATTGGCTTTCATTGCTCAGGATTTCAACACCAAGAAAATCATGATCATCCTTGATGACAGAAGACAAACTACCATCCGAAATCATTTCTTTAAGTACTCGAAAGAAGCTCGAAACAAGGTTAAAGTGGTCATTGTCAATATGTCTGGAAGTTATATTCCTCTCATCAAAGTTCTATTTCCTCAAGCTAAAATTGTTCTTGATCGTTTCCCCCCCTCGCTTCCGAATTTCTTAGCTCGAGGCTAAAATAGTCCACTGGACTATTTTACTCTAGCACATGAGCCGGGCTCTTAATCAGACTAGAATCAAAATCATGAAGCAATTTGATGATAAATCTCTGGAATACAGAGCTCTTAAATACTACTGGAAATTTATAGTCGGAAACTCTCTCTTAAGGCGTTCTATGATCGAACATTTAGAGAAACCTTAACTCCTAGGGAATGTCTGAATAAAATCTTTACTCTAGTACCTGAACTTAAAGATTACTACGACCTGTACCAACTGCTCCTATTGCATCTACAAGAGAAGAATACTGACCAGTTTTGGGGATTAATTCAAGACACGTTACCTCATCTTAATCGCACCTTTAAAACCGCTTTGAGAACATTTATTCGCTATAAAAACTACATCACTAACGCCATTGAATTGCCTTATTCTAACGCTAAACTTGAGGCCACTAACAAACTCATCAAAGATATCAAACGCAATGCCTTTGGTTACAAAAACTTTGATAATTTCAAGAAACGTATCTTAATCGCTTTGAACATCAAAAAAGAGAAGACGAATCTCGTCTCCTCTCGCACTTAGCTATAAGTCACGTTACAGGAAATCCCGCAACGACTTGTCTTTATTCCACACTCATCAAGTACGGATATACCGGTTGATCTCCTTGGTGAATTTCTACTTCGACATCTTCGTAAGTGTCTTCAAGGTATTCTGCAATTTCACTAGCAACTTCTTGAGAACCTTCTTCACCAACGTAGATTGTAACAATTTCACTATCTTCGTCAATCATCTTAGCAAAGGTTTCTTTCAAGGCTTCAACCATATTTGGTGTTGAGACAAGAATCTTGCCATCAACCATACCAAGGATATCATTTTCATGGATTTCAAGGCCGTCAATTGTTGTGTCACGCACTGCAAGAGTCACGCTACCACTCACAACCTCTGAAAGACTTGCCGTCATAGCTGCTACGTTTTCATCCAAGGCTCTGCTTTCATCAAAAGCCAAAAGACTGGTGAAACCTTGCGATACTGTTCGAGTCTCAACAACAGCAGCGTTAACTTCTGCCACTTCTGCCGCTGACTGTGCAGCCATAAAGATGTTTTTATTGTTTGGCAAGATAATAACATTCTTAGCATTAACTGCTTCAATAGCTGTAACAATATCTTCTGTTGACGGGTTCATTGTTTGACCACCAGAGATGATATAGTCAACGCCTTGTGACGTGAAGATGTCCGCCAAACCGTCACCGGCTACAACAGCAATCAAACCATACTCTTTTGCCTCTTGTTTAGCAGGCGCAGCTGCTTTTTCAAGTTGTGCTTCGTGCTGACCACGCATGTTATCTACTTTAACCTTAACCAGCGCACCGTATTTGAGACCTTCTTGCATAACAAGACCTGGATCTTCAGTGTGGACGTGTACCTTAACGATTTCATCGTCATTGACAACGAGAAGTGAGTCTCCTAGTCCTGATAGGTAACCTTGGAATTCTTCATAATTAAATTCTTTGACATAGGTTGGTCCTTGTCCAAGAGCCACCATAATTTCTGTACAGTAACCAAAGGTAATATCTTCTGTTGCCACATGTCCAGCTACTGATTTGTGATGCTCAGCATTGATCATTTCAGACATAACGGCTGGAGTTGCTTTAAAATTTTCTGATGCAATGTACTCACCTGTCAAAGCTGATAAGAAGCCTTCGTAGATGTAGACAAGACCTTGACCACCAGAGTCAACAACACCAACCTCTTTAAGAACTGGGAGCATTTCAGGTGTCTTAGCCAAGGCACGTTTTGCTCCTTCAAGAGCTGCGCGCATTACTTCAATAGCATCATCTGTTTCTTCAGCTTTTTTTAGCGCTCCTGTCGCCCCACCACGTGAAACCGTAAGAATAGTCCCCTCAACTGGCTTCATAACAGCCTTATAGGCTACTTCAACGCCAGATTGAAAAGCAACTGCTAAATCTTTGCCTGTAAGCTCCTCTTTGCCTTTAATAGCATTTCCAAAACCACGGAAAAGTTGAGATGTGATAACACCAGAGTTACCACGAGCACCCATCAAAAGCCCTTTTGAAAGGATTTGACCAACTTCACCAACAGTATTAGCAGGCTTATCAGCAACTTCCTTTGCACCATTATCCATAGTCATACTCATGTTCGTCCCAGTATCGCCATCTGGTACAGGGAAAACATTCAATGAGTTAACATACTCTGCTTGGCTACCAAGACGACTCGCTGCCGCCTGTACCATTTCTTGTAATAAACTTGTTGTAATTATAGACACAATTATTCTCCCTCAACCTTCACACTTTGGATGTAGACATTAACAGCATTCGCAGTAATACCCAACTGACTCTCCAAATTGAATTTGACACGTTCTTGAATATTTTTTGACACTTCGCTAATTTTAACACCATAGCTCATCACAGTGTAAACATCAACAGCAATGCCTTCTTCTGTTGATTTCACAACAACACCTTTGGCATAATTTTCTTTACGGAGAAGTGCTTGAAAATTATCTTTGATCGCACTCTTGCTTGCCATACCAACTACACCGAAAATCTCTGTTGTCGCACCGCCAACAACAGTAGCAATAACATCATCAGCGAGTTCAATTTGACCATCTTTTGTATTAATTTTTACAGTCATAATAAGATACCACGTCCACCCAAAAGGACAAAGAAATTCAGGAGTTCTATACCTTTAGCATCTTCATCGTTTTAATGACACTAAGTTATTTTACTAAAACGACACAACGGTCGTCTCACCCCAATACCTTTTGAACGGTTTAGGTCCTTTCTATCTCAAAAGTTTTTATCGCTTTATTTTACCATATTTGCTAAAACTTGTAAAAAAATAGAAGTTTTTCTGTTTTTAAAGCACAAAAAAACGACCATATTGGTCGATTTTTTGTTTAAACGCGTTCAACTTTACCAGATTTAAGGGCACGAGCTGAAGCCCAAACTTTTTTAGGTTTACCGTCGATAAGAACTGTAACTTTTTGAAGATTTGGTTTAACTGCACGTTTTGTTTGGTTCATTGCGTGTGAACGATTGTTACCAGAAACAGTTTTACGTCCTGTGAAGTAACATACTTTAGCCATTTCGTTTTTCCTCCTAGGTAGAATATGTTCGGATGTGCTAGCACCACATACTTAAATATTCTATCACACTTCATCACTCAGCGCAAGGTATTTCTCTACTTTTTTCAGATGAGAAATTCCCCCCGCGTTGTAAAATGAAGTGCAACAGAAAAGACATGTTCTTCTGATATACTAGAATTCCCCAACTCAGTATAGAAAGCAGATGAACATGTCCACTAACTATTCTACCAAAAAATCTCGTTATTCTCACTTATCAGCCTCTGAACGAGGAGAAATTATTGCCTATCTCAAGATGGGGAAGAAAACCGCTGAGATTGCTCGCCTTCTAGGTTGTCATCACGCGACGATCATTCGTGAAATCAAGCGTGGCAGCGTC
>NZ_JBHSOJ010000023.1:64528-102500 GCF_042656225.1 Streptococcus caledonicus | reverse complement strand
GCCTGTTGACGATTAAACCAATTGATTTACCTAAGATGGTGAGCATCCGAAAACGGTCTAAAGTCACATCTAAGGTCGCAAAGAAAGTCCTAGGAAATTCCATAGAAGAACGTCCTGAGTCAATTAACGACCATCCTACGTTTGTCCACTGGGAGATTGACCTTGTACTCGGTAAGAAAACCA
Source organism: Streptococcus caledonicus (assembly GCF_042656225.1). Lineage (NCBI taxonomy): Bacteria > Bacillati > Bacillota > Bacilli > Lactobacillales > Streptococcaceae > Streptococcus > Streptococcus caledonicus. The sequence continues at coordinate 102,317 of NZ_JBHSOJ010000023.1, read as the reverse complement.
AGGGTGAAGCTGTTGTTATGACCTTGGTAGAACGCCAAACTCGGTTTGCCCTTGCTTGTCAATTGCCGAATAAGCAAGCAGAGACGATTAACGCTACAGTTAAGGAACTTCTTTTAGACTATCCTATTCTTTCGATCACGTCGGACAATGGTTCAGAGTTTAGTAGTTTGTCAGACTTACATGGAGTTGATATATACTTTGCCCATCCTTATTCTTCGCATGAAAGAGGGACTAATGAAAACTTCAACGTTCTTTTGAGAAAGTTTCTCCCAAAAAGTATCTCTCTAAACCCACTGACAACAGAAGAACTTAATCGTTATGTCTCTGCTATCACTAATAGACCTAGACGGCTTCACCACTATAAAACTGCAAATTTTCTGTTTGGGCTAGCCTAAAAATGGAATACTAGTCTACCCACGAACTTGTTGCACTTGACTTGACAATTTGCCTGAGAAATTCCCAAAGTAAGTTCCACTTTTAGAAGCGTTGAGTTTTTAGCATTTAGGCGTCAAGTGCTTAGAAGAACCTATCTACATTATTCACCAATACATCTATGTGTTCAGTATTTTCAGTTCACTGCGCAGCTTGTTCTTCCCTAAGTGAGAGACCCACAATCGGTTGTAGCTTACTTTTGCTCAGTATTTTTACGGTAAAAGGCAAAGCTTCCGAGACAAAAGAGTAAGCAAAACAGCATGAATGAAGTTGCCATAACAAAATTTGTTAATAGGCTGCCGATGAATAGAATAAGAATGGATAAAATGGCGAAAATCGGTGAAAAGAGACCGGTCAATTTATTCGTAATTTCTCCTTTACGATATAAACCTAAAACAGCAACATATAGGAAAATAAAGGACATATTGTTAAAAACGATTGCAATTTCACTGATGTCACTTCCTGGCAGAAGATGATACGTCGTTGCCAAATAATGAATTCCCAACCAAATCAAGGTCATCACTACGGTAGATAAGCTGGCTGCAATAGAAAGCTGATAGCGACGATTAACTTTCTCAAACCGTTTACTTTTAATCCAACCACGTGCCGCAAAAGCCTGAGGTAATCTCATGTTGGAGAGCATCAAACCATTCGATACTCCCAAAACTGCAATAATGATAATCACTAGAAGTAGCTTGCTAATAGTTTTTCCATAAATCATTTCTGTAGCATAAAGTACCGCATCATTTCCAGTCGTCATAATAAAACTAGGTCCCAAAATACGATTTAAGCCATAGAAAAATACCAGATAGAGGGTAAGAATAACTAAGGGTCCAATAATGAAGGCTTTAGCTAAATTTTTCTTAGGATTCTTCAATTCTGGGACAATACTGGCAACGACAGTCCAACCATCATAAGCAAAGTAGAGCGGCATAAGACCAGATAACCAGCCTAAACCAACTTGGCGCGGTTCAACTGGTGTCAGCCCTTGCGGTATCTCAGGCACCGCTTGACCCCAAAAAAGACCAACAAGTGCTATCGCAAGAAGCGGAATAATTTTTAAGACAGTCGATAAAGATTGAAATCGTCCTGCCAAAACACGAGAGTAGATGTTCATCACTGCTAGAAGCAGAAGGTAAACTGCTGCTAATAGAATTTGACTTTCCAAATCCGATCCACTTCCAAGCGTAAAGCTCGCTGCTACCCATGCAACAACTGCATTTAAGGCTGGAAGGTAAACATATGCTGAAAACAAACCGAGCGATGCGGCTAAGCCAGGATGAAGGTAGGTCATGTAATAGGAAAAAATCCCTCCGTCATCATCATTTCGCGCCGCTAACTCTGATAAACTCAAAGCTCCAAAAACGATCGAGAAAGAACCAAGAATAATAATAAGCATCCCAAGACCAACATTTCCGCCAGCATAGGTTAAAATGTCATCAACCTTAAAATAAATCCCCGATCCAATAACTACACCAACAATTAATGCGATGGCTGTTGACAAGCCATAAACTTTTCTATCTTGTTTGTTCATTCAGTCTATTTTCCTCCAATATCTTATTAACCGTTTGTATTTAGCGAATTTTTATCTTTACTTTTTCTATCAACATTAACCATTATAGCTTAAAGAATGCCCTATAACAAGATTATTTGCTCCGCCCTCCGAACAATAATAGAAATTGTAAATTTACCTAAAATTCAGACAATATAGCCCTAATTAATAATATCTAGCTCTTAAATAGATATTCATAGTAATAAAAAAGCCTACCTAAAGCGGATAGACTTTAATATTATTATTCTTTATTTACTCGTAGTCTGAGATTTTTCGCAGAACTGAACAGTATAAAACTACTTCGCATCTAAAGCATAGGAAAAGGACTCCCTAATCGGAAATCCTTTCATTTTTTATTCAACGTTAAATTAAGCTTTGTTTGCTCCAAATCAAAGATTTATTCGCAGATTCTTATGCTTTGTTTGCTGAACCAAATACGTCGATACGTTCTTCAACAGCACCTTGAACAGCTTTGATACCTGGTGCCAAGAATTTACGTGGGTCAAAGAGTTTTTTCTTGTCGTATTCTGCTTCATTTGCATCGTAGTTACGTGCAAATTCACGAGTTGCGTTTGAGAATGCGATTTGGCTCTCAGTGTTTACGTTGATTTTAGCAACACCAAGTTTGATTGCAGCAACGATTTGCTCATCAGGAATACCAGAACCACCGTGAAGAACGATTGGGAAACCTGGGATAGCGGCAGCCAATTTTTCAAGGTGATCAAGAGCAAGACCTTCCCAGTTTTCTGGGTATGGACCATGAATGTTACCGATACCAGCTGCAAGGAAGTCAATTCCAGTTTCAACCATTGCTACTGCATCTTCGATTGGAGCGAGTTCACCTTTACCGATGATTCCGTCTTCTTCACCACCGATAGTACCAACTTCAGCTTCAACTGAAATACCTTTAGCGTGAGCTTTTTCAACAACATCTTTAGCCAAGCGAAGGTTTTCTTCTACTGGAAGGTGTGATCCATCAAACATTACTGAAGTGTAACCAACTTCGATACACTCAAGAACATCTTCATAGTGACCGTGGTCAAGATGAATAGCAACTGGAACAGTGATGTTCATTGATTCTACAAGGTTAGCAATAAGTGATTGACACACTTTATAACCACCCATGTATTTAGCTGCACCCATAGAAGTTTGAATAAGAACTGGAGCTTGTTTTGCTTCAGCGGCGCGCAAGATAGCTTGTGTCCACTCAAGGTTGTTTGTGTTAAATCCGCCGACAGCATAGCCGTTTTCACGAGCTGCTTGGACAAATTTTTCTGCTGAAACTAATGGCATTTCGAGCCTCCTAATATTTTTTTGGGTCAAACCCATTACTCGTTTATTTTATCACAAATCCTCTCATAAATCTAGTACTAGGTTAATCACCTTTGAAATATTCTGATTTTTATGCTCATTAACATCAGAAACTAAAAAAAGAGCCTAAGCTCTCCTAATGGTAATCTTGTTAGAAATTAGTATTATCTGGGTCTGGCGCTGTTGTCAAACCTGATATATTTTTGATAAATTCAGCGTCTTCTTGGCTGAGTTCAATGTCAGCGAAATCCATATTTTCTTTAATTCGAGCTTCATGCACTGATTTTGGCAATGGTAAAAAGCCTTCATGCCATGACCAGGCAAGAGCAACTTGGGCAATGGTTTTACCGTATTTTTCAGCCAAGGCTTTCATATCAGCATTTCCGAAAAGTTCTCCCTGCCCAAGAGGTCCCCAAGCTTCGATGACTATATCATGCTTGCGGCAATATTCGACAACTTCTTCTTGGTAGCAGCCTGGTGCCAAACGAATTTGGTTGACTGCTGGAGTAATTTTAGCTGTTTTTGCTAGTGCTTCTAAGTGGTGAACAAGGAAGTTGCTGACACCGATTGATTTAACAAGGCCTGCTTCTTTAGCCTCTTCCATATAGCGCCATGCTTCTGCATTGGCTTCTTCCCAATTGTCACGGAAAGCTTTTGGATTTGGCCAGTGGATAAGGTACAAGTCAATATAATCCAAGTCTAATTTTTTCAATGAGGTTGCTAGCGCAGCTTTTGCCAAATCATAAGAATGAGAATCATTCCATAATTTTGTTGTGATGTAGAGTTCCTCACGTGGAATGCCACTGTCTTTGATTGCACGGCCAACACTTTCTTCATTGCCATAGATAGCAGCCGTGTCAATGTGACGGTAACCAGCTTTAAGGGCATCTAGCGTTGATTGGTAAGCTTCGTTTCCATCAGCTGCTTTAAAGGTTCCAAAACCAAGTGCTGGGATTTTATGTCCATCATTTAAGTTAAACATTGTTGTCATGATTTAATTCTCCTATTTTAAAATGTCTAAGATATCTGTTACAATTTGTTCTTTGTTGAGACGGTATCTGTCATAAAGTTCGGCTTGCGGCACGACTTCTGTAAATTCACGAAGGGAGCCTTTGACTAAAACTTTCACTTCTGTTGGACCAAAGAAACCTGCAATACGTTGACCAAAACCACCATCAACAGAGCCATCTTCAAGTGTCACCACGAGTTCATGGTTGTCTTTCAAGCTTTCCAGAGTTTTTTCATCGAGACTTGCAATAAAGCGTGGATTGATGACAGTAGGAGTAATACCATCTTTTTCAAGTGCAGCTGCGACTTCTTTTCCTAATTGTAAAAATCCACCTAGGCCAAGAATGGCTACACGACTCCCTTTTTGAACAATATCATAGTTTGGAGTGGCAAATTCTTTTTTGACATATTGCTTCTCCATATCTTGTTGTGCTGGAATAGAAATTACGACTGGATTTTCAGTCTGTTGACTAGCAAAGCGCAGCATTTCTTTCAATTCAGCAACATGAGCTGGCGCTAGATAAATGAGATTCGGAATGGTTGCCAACATGGCATGTTCAAAAGTTCCTTGGTGCGTACGATCGCTGTTAGTGATACTAGCACCACGCACAATCAGAACTGCTGGAACCTTATTAATCGCTAAATCGTGAGAAATCTGGTCATAAGCACGTTGCAAGAAAGTGGCACTGTGAAAAACATAAGGTTTAGCTCCAGCAGTAGCAAAGCCAGTCGCCATACTAATATTATGTTGTTCTGCAATGCCTGAGTCCCAATAATGCTCAGGGTATTTTGCTTCGATACGGCCTAAACCAAAGGCACCTGGAATCGCTGCATTCATAGCAAGAACAGGCTTGCCAGCTTCAATTTCTTCCTCAAGAAAATCCACGATGGTTGATTCAAAAGTCGGTTTAGCTAGTGATGGTCTAAGTGGTTCTCCAGTTTTAATATCAAACGGAGAACGCCAGTGATTGGTCTGCTTATCTTTCAAAGCCCAATCGACGCCATGCCCTTTTTCGGTGTGAATATGAAGAAAAACAGGATGATTGGCATCTTTAACTTCTTCAAACAAACCAATTAAATCTGCTATGCTATGCCCATTTTCTAAGTAATGATAATCAAAGCCAAAGGCTTTAAAGAGATTGTTGGTCGCTTGACCATTTGTTGCACGAAGTTCAGCTAAATGTGGATAAAGACCTCCGTAATTTTTGGCAATAGACATTTCATTATCATTGAGAATCACAATGAGGTTACTGTTCAATTCCGCAGCATTGTTAAGACCTTCAAACGCCAAACCACCTGACATTGAACCGTCACCAATAACAGCAATAATATTTCCAGCCTCACCCTTCAAATCACGTGCCTTGGCAAGTCCTTCTGCTAGGGCAATAGATGTAGACGTGTGACCAATGGTGAAAAAATCATGTTCGCTTTCCTCTTGATCAGTATAAGGGGTGATGTCATGGAAATGACCGTCCGCAAAACCTTGTTTTCTTCCGGTTAAGATTTTATGAGGATAAGATTGATGACTGACATCCCAAACAATTTTATCAGTCGGTGAATCAAAAACCTTGTGAAGGGCAATGGTCATTTCAACAACACCTAGATTGGGCCCAAAGTGACCACCAACTTTACTGACTTTATTAACTAAAAGTTCTCTGATATCATTGGCTAAGTCTTCTAGTTCCGAAAGGCTGAGCTTTTTGACATCAGAAGGATTATTGACTTGATTGATAATTGTCATTTTTCTTGTTCCTCCTTGCGTCTAATATTATAGTAGACATCTGTGCGCTCTTTTTCAGTTAGTCCTTGATTTTCAAGTTCAGATAATTGACGATGAATTTTAATTTTTTCAACTAAATAATGGTGTGTTTCTTGTAAATCGTGGATTTGTTGTTCTAAATCGCGCTTTGTTTTTTCAAGTAGCTCTGTCGATAACGTGTGATTATGAAATTCCGCCAAAATCTTACGAATATCTTCCAAAGACATGCCAACACGGCGGTAATGAGCAATAGCTTTCAAACGGTCAACGCTACGCTCATCAAATTCACGAAAGCCACGGTTGTTTCTTGGAATGTCGACCATTCCCTCTTTTTCATAGAAACGAATGGCATGCGCAGAAATCCCTAATTGTTCTGAAATTGTCTTAATGGTGATCACGCTATCCTCCTTTCAATTGAGTATTTTCAATAATTTTCTTGTCCCCATCATACCACCTTAGAGTACAGCTAAGTCAAGAAAGAACAAAGAGTTTCTCCCTAGTACGCACCACGAATATGAGAGTGGACTTCCTCCCAATAAAACTCTGATAATTTTTTCAACTCTGCTGTGGTAAATGGCAGGGTTTTTAGGCTTTCAAGGTTATTATCGACCTGCTGAATGCTCTTAAACCCAGGAATAACTGCTGTAATCCCCTCTTGCTGTAATAGCCATTTAAGTGATGCTGTCGCTAAACCACCGTGGTCTTTACCAATCCATTTCACTCGGTCAACCAACTCAATCGCCTTGTTAAAAGGAAGACCACCAAAGGTCTCACCCACATTGAACGCCGCACCATCACGATTGTAATGACGATGATCATTTTCTGGGAAAACAGATTCTTTAGTGTATTTTCCTGTTAGAAGTCCGCTGGCAAGTGGGACACGTGCTAAAACACCAACATTTTTATCTTTGGCTAGTGCAATCATTTCCTTCACTGGTTTTTGACGAAGTAAATTCACAATGACTTGTAAACTGCTAGCATTTGTATTTTCAAGGACAAATTTTCCTTGGTCATCTGTCTCAACACTGACCCCATAGTAACGAATGATTCCTTCTTTTTTCAAATCTTCAAGCACCGTAAAAACATCCGATTGGGTCAGAATCTCGGTTGTGGGACAATGAATTTGATAGAGGTCCAAGGCATCCATCTGAAGATTACGGAGACTGTCTTCAGCATATTGACGAACTTTTTTATAAGTATAGTTTTCAGGATTAGTAAAATCGTCACGGCGTCCAAATTTTGTAGCAACATAAACACGTTCGCTACGTTCTTTTAATACCTTACCGATAAGTGTCTCACTGCGCCCACCTCCGTAAACATCAGCAGTGTCAAAGAAATTAACCCCTCTATCAATGGCATGGTTAAGAGCAGATTTGGCATTTTCCTCAGTGACATCGCCCCAGTCACCACCGAGCGCCCAAGTCCCAAAACTAACAGCACTGATAGACATATCTGTTGTCCCTAATGGTCTATACTCCATAGAAATCACCTCAGTTTGTTTTCTTCCTATACTAGCACCTTAGACTAGGTCTAAGTCAAGTAAAAAAAGAGTGAAAATCATGACATACGTACGCATGAAGAAAATGCATGTAACTGTTTCCTAGCTACATGCATTTTTTTAAGATATTTTCAAGACATTTACATGTGTGCCCTGTTTATCCTCGTTTCCGTCCATATTATATTATAGCAAAATTTCATCATAAAAAAGATAACCTTTCTATGAAAAACAGTTCTCTGAAAATGAAAATTTCTTCATGTGTTCGTCGTGTGGTGTCCCTTCTCATAAAAATTAAGCTTCAAAGCGCTTCTCCCCATCAATATAGGTCGCCACTAAGTTTAACTCTTTATCAAGGACAATAAAATCTGCAGCATATCCCGCGGTTAACTGACCACAAACATCATCAATATTTACCGATTTAGCTGGAACGAGACTTGCCATCTTAATCGCTTCTGCAGGGGTCGCTAGTCCCCACTCGACAACATTTTTAAGACCATCTTTTAATTTCAAGATAGAACCTGCTAGGCTTCCATTTGATTTTAATCTAGCTGTGCCATTTTCCACAATAACCGGAAATTCACCTAGCATATAATCTCCATCTGGGCAACCTCCCGCTCGCATACAGTCTGTAATGAGAGCAACATGGTCGTATCCTTTTTGTTTCATAAGGATATCACCAGCTTCAGGTACTGAATGGTGACCATCGCAAATCCACTCTGCATAAGTATTTGGAATATAATAAGCAGAGCCAACCATCCCCAATTCACGGTGACTGAGGCCTCTCATCCCATTATAAACATGCACCCAAACAGAGGCACCAGCTTCAACGGCTGCCTTTGCTTGCGCATAAGTGGCATTAGAATGTCCCAAAGCGACAGTCACGCCACGTTCTTTCATTGCTGAAACAAACTCAGCCACACCTTCGCGTTCTGGTGCTAACGCAATTTTCTTAATCAAACCATTAGCTGCTTCTTGCCAAGCATCAAATTCAGTTAATTGGGGATCTGCCATATAGGCTGGATTTTGAGCCCCTTTATATTCTTCTGTAAAATAAGGGCCTTCAAAGTAAATACCTTGAATTTTTGCTCCTTTTTCAGTTCCAGCTACACTTGCAATAGAGGCCGCAGCTTTTTCCAATTGCTCAAACGTCGAGGTCAATGTCGTTGGTAAAAAGGATGTTACCCCCGTAGATAACAAAGCCTCACTCATGTGTAACACTCCTTCCGGATCTGCATCCATGATATCTGCCCCAGCAAAACCATGAATATGAGTATCTACCAACCCTGGTGCAATAGCATAGCCTGTATAATCAATTACTTCTACGTCTTTTGGCATCTCGCTTTGCCATTCTCCAAAATGTCCATCGTTTACTGCTAAATAGCCACCAAATTTTGTTTCGTCTGCAAAATAGAATATATCTGCTTTGATAAATAAACTTGTCATAACAAGCACCTCCGTATCTATATTAATATTATAAAACTTTTTTAAAATTTGTAAATGAAAAAAAGCAGGCACCCCCACTTTCTTTTAAAATAGTTCTACAAGCGTCAAAATTAGATTTGATTTTCTAAAACTTTTTCAGCCAAATTAGCAGCATGATCTGTAATGCGAGTGTAGTGAGAGATAATATCAACAAAGGACATTCCCGCTTGAGCAGAACACTCTCCTTTATTCAAACGGCGAATATGATTTTTACGAATTTGACGTTCCTTGCGTTCGATGTCGCGATGGCGTTCTAACAATTCCTCTGCTAAAGTCCTGTCGCGATCTTCCACCGCACGTACACTATCTAAAATCATACGATGCGTTAAATGATACATGTCACGTAATTCTTGAGACGCTTCTTCAGAGAAACGAGCATCTTTATGATGCACTCCTTCAATCAAAATCACTAAGCCCTCTGAGTGATCTCCAATTCGTTCCAAATCTCGTGAAGCATCAAGCACCCCTGCTAAAACCTCATTTTCAGATGGATTAAGTGCCTCATTTGAAATAGCAATCAAATAATTAGTTAATTCTTCATCAATCCCATTAACGGCTTTTTCATAGCGATGCACATGGTCAGAATATTTCTCATCAGCTGTTTTTAAATAACTGTAAGAAGCCTCCAGTGCTTGGATGGCATATGACGCCAAGTGAATCAATTCTTTTTTCGCATTCCCAAGGGCAATAGCTGGCGCTTGAGTGATTAAAATTTTATCAAGGTAAAGTGCTTCATATTTGGCAACAACCTCTGCTTGACCTGGGATAAATTTTGTCACTAAAATCGCTAAAATGCTAATAAAGGGTAGCAAAATAATAGTATTGGTAATATTAAAGGCTCCATGAGCAAAGGCTATTGTCATCTCAGGAGTCAATTGTAATTGACTTTGTAAAAAATCAATAAAGCCCGTAAAAGGAACTAATAAAATCATGAAAATGACAGTACCAATAACGTTAAATAACACATGCGCCCATGCCACTCGTTTCGCTGCAATCGTTGAACCAATTGAAGCTAGAACTGCCGTAATACATGTTCCTATATTTGAACCTAGAAGAATTGGGATAGACCCTTGCAAATCTAACAAATCACTACTATGAAGACTCTGAACAATACCAATAATGGCTGAAGAAGCTTGTATCAACATAGTTAAAACAGTACCAATAAGGACTCCCATAAATGGCTTATCGCCAAGAGTAGCCAAATAGTCACGGAAAACATCCACCGTTTTTAATGGTTCAACTGCATCCCCCATCAAATTCAGAGAGAAGAAAATCCCACCGACTCCAAAGATGACACGACCTAGATTATTAAGTTTTTTATTTGAGGTGAAAAAAAGCAAAGCGGCTCCAAGGGCTATCATAGGAAGAGCGTAATCTCCTAACTTAAAACCAATCATGAATGAAGTTACTGTCGTTCCGATATTGGCTCCCATGACAATCCCAATCGCTTGTCTAAGGTTAAGTAGACCAGCTGATACCAGACCAACCGTGATAACCGTTACGCCAGATGACGATTGAATAAGAGCAGACATCGCAAGCCCAACCAAAATTCCCAACAGAGGGTTACTAGTATAGCGATCAATATAGTACCTTAAACGGTCACCGGCAGCCTGTTGAAGACCATCCCCCATGTATTTTATACTAAAAAGAAAGAGTCCTAGACCTCCAATAAAATTGAAAACTATATCCTGCCAGTTTAGCGTCACCGTTTTTCTCCGTTCTAAAAAATTATTCTCTTTCATTTTAGACCTTTTTAAGTCTAGAAACAAGTTTTTTAGAAGATTAACAGCAAAAAACAAGAGATTTGGAGAGAAACATACTCCTCAAAATAGCTCATTCCTCGTCATTCTCTTATTTTTAACTGTTAATTTTCTTTTTGTCACGTCACTATTACTTTTTATCTTGAGGCAAAATCCTAAGTAGCTCAACAAAACATAGAGATACTAATGCCTCATGTTTCAAATTTTAGATTTTAGATAAGCAATATTTGACACAATAAGCCACTAAGTGTGTTACACCAATTCCTCTTGGCTAACCGCTAAGAACTCTGCTAGAGAAATCGTGCCATTTCTTTTCAAAATGCTTAAAAGTGGCTGCTCTAGCGCTCTATCAGAATCATTCCTGTAGTTGCTAATTTCAATGAGTGATTTCAGGATAGAAAAGTCAATTTTTTGAAAGAACAATCAAATAACCCATATTATGCGCGATACAACTGTCCTTACACCAACAATTTCAATTACCTTTATATCTGAAAATGCCAAAACTTTGTGGCGATAATGTTGAAAAACGGATGTTCTTCTATAAGTTGGTAAGCTAAAACGTTAATATCATGTGGCGATTGTTATTTTTATAGTCTTCCAATCGCTTGATAGGACCGGGAGGAAGAACAACGGGAATGGTTCTATCATCGTTTATATTGACTGAGGACACGTGTTAGTTTTGTTTGCAAGGTCGCTAATTCTTCCACACGAGGGAGATAAACGATGCGGAAGTGGTCTGGTTCTTTCCAGTTGAAGCCCTTACCAGGTACCAACATGACTTTTTCTTGTTTTAACAGTTGCAAACAGAATTCCTCGTCATCATCAATACAGTACATATTGCGGTCAATTTTAGGGAAAATATAGAGTCCTGCCTCTGGCTTAACAGCTGATAAGCCTGGAATATCATTGACTGCTTGTGTGATAAATTCGCGTTGCTCATGGATACGCCCACCTGGAACAAGTAACTCATCAACAGACTGATAACCACCGAGAGAGGTTTGAACCACATGCTGGGCTAACACATTTGAACAAAGGCGCATATTTGACAACATATTAAGTCCTTCAATATAGCCCTTAACATGTTTTTTAGGTCCAGAGAGTACCATCCAACCCACACGGAAACCACAGATACGGTGAGATTTTGACAGACCATTCATTGACACACAGAACACATCTGGTGCAAGGCTAGCAATGGCGATATGCTTTTTACCATCCATCACCATACGGTCATAAATTTCATCCGCAAAAATAATCAAATCATTTTGACGAGCAACCTCAACGATTTCTTCTAGAAGTTCTTTTGGATAGAGGGCCCCTGTTGGGTTATTTGGGTTAATGATAACAATCGCCTTCGTCGTAGATGTAATTTTAGACTTGATGTCATCAATGTCTGGATACCAATTGGCAGATTCATCACAAAGGTAATGTACCGCATTTCCCCCAGCGAGACTCACACAAGCTGTCCAAAGAGGGTAGTCAGGCATTGGCACTAGCACTTCATCACCATTGTCCAAAAGCGCCTGCATAGAGATGGAAATCATCTCTGAAACACCATTACCAATGTAGATGTCATCAATATCAACACCTTGGATACCCTTGGTCTGACAATACTGCATAATCGCTTTTCTGGCAGAGAAAATCCCTTTACTATTAGAATAGCCTTCACTGTTTCGGGCATTTAAAATCAGATCACGAATCACCTCATCTGGTGCTGTAAAACCAAACTCCGCCGGATTTCCAGTATTGAGGCGTAGAATTTTTTCTCCATTGGCAATCATGCGCTCAGCTTCGTCCAAGATTGGTCCACGGATATCATAAGCGACATGTTCAAGTTTTGAGGATTTATTAAATTCTTTCATTATCAAATACCTGGGACAACAACTGGGCAGTCCCCCTTTCAATCACGTTCCTTATTATAGCGCAAAATCGTTTAAATGAAAAGAAGAAGCCAATTCTGATGTCATGTAAAAAGCTCCAACGGAGCTTTTATCGTATCTCTTTTTTCCTTTGTTTCATTTTTGCTTTTTGGATCTGTCTATCCAGTTCTCGTTTGATAGCTGGTTCAGGGGCAAAGCGTTTTTCCCAGTCATCTGGTTTTAAGATTTTATGGGTAATTGGGTCAAAATGGGCTTTCCCATCCGGGAAAATTTTCCCCATATTGGCTTCATGTACGGTATCAAAGAATGGTTTGGGGTCAACCCCCATCAATACAAAGGAGCCATAGGTAAAATAGAGAAGGTATGTCAGAGCATCAACTTGCCCCACCAAAGGGTTATCAACAGGCTCTCCTTTTGCCTCCACTTTCTGCACCGCTTTATCCACAGCCTGATGAAGGTCTTCCACAGCTTTTTTAAACAAGTCTGGATTACCACCACTGGTTGCGTAAAGAAATTCAATAATCTCTTCTACTTTAAAGCCTGAACGGTGACCTGCTTCCTCTAAATCATAGACTCTAGGCATCTCACAAGTTTCACCGTCCATAAGCTGGTGAAAATCCTTGACTCTGTTGAAGTTGTCGTCACGACTACCAAATACCTTCTCCTGCTCAACATGAATGAGTCCAAAATGTGCCAGGGCCTTTGCGATACCGTCTTTATTATTAGTTTCTGTAACATAGTGAGCAACCGCTTTAAGTTCTTCATTAGCATTCCCCATCGCTACTGCGACACCAACTCCAGATAGCATCTCCATATCATTGTCCGAATCACCAAAAGCCATAACCTCAGACAAATCAAAACCAAAGACCTCACCGACACGGGCAATTCCTTTCACCTTAGATTGTCCTTGAGAAATGACATCCGCTGAGTAGGGACTGCTTCTAGTCACAGTTGCGGTTGGAAATTCATCTTTAAGGAGCTGCGTCTTGGTAGTAATTAAGACAATTTGGTAGACAGGCTGACGCATCATCGTGAGAAGATACTGACTATTTTGGGGCTTCACACGACGTACCAAATGTTTGAAACTCCGCTCCACAGATTTTGTCCATTTTTTAGGAACGATTCGACTAAGTACCTGCCCAACAGGACTCGTTCCCATGTTAATAATATTGGATCCCAAAAGACCATCTGCGGATCCAAGTGAAATCTCCATTCGATGATTGGAGGCGAATTTTATAGCTTTATAAACCAAAGATTTTGGAAGTTGATTTTGATAGAGAATTTTGTCACGCGTAATAATGTACTGTCCGTTATAAGCTACTGCAAAATCAAGGCCTAAATTCTCCATGAATGGAGCAACAAATCCTGGACCACGCCCTGTCGCAAGACCAACTAAAATGCCTTGTTTTTTCATCTCAGCAATAGCTTTTTGCGTCGATCTTTGCACTTTTTTCATATCGTTGACAAGCGTCCCATCAATATCAAAAAAGACTGCTTTGACTGCCATCCAACTGCTCCTTTCATCTATCATTTTTTAACATTTTCTACCGCAAGTAAGTCTAACTTTGCTCAAGCTAGCTCTTTCATTCCCTTACAGAAATGTGTTACAATACTTATATTATATCATATTCATTTTCAGAAAGGCTTTCATTTATGACTAAAAAAATCTTAGTTCTCCATACTGGTGGTACCATTTCCATGACAGCTGATGATACTGGAAATGTGAATCCTACCGAAAATAATCCCATGACACAGATTGATATTGACTGGAAACATTTAGACCTGACTGTCGTTGATTTTCTAAATCTTCCTAGTCCACATATCAAACCAAGCCACATGCTGGCTCTTTACCACAAAATCCGTGAAACAGCTGGGCAATTTGACGGCATTGTTATCACTCACGGCACAGATACTTTAGAAGAAACAGCCTACTTTTTGGATACCATGGCTATCCCAGAAATTCCCATCGTCCTCACAGGTGCCATGAGGTCTTCAAATGAATTGGGAAGCGATGGGGTGTATAACTACCTCTCTGCCCTACGTGTCGCCAGTCACGACAAGGCTGCTGATAAGGGTGTTCTTGTGGTGATGAATGATGAAATCCACGCTGCTAAATACGTGACAAAAACCCACACGACCAATGTTTCGACCTTCCAAACGCCTACACACGGACCACTTGGCATCATCATGAAACACGATATTCTCTTTTTCAAAACAGCCGAGCCTCGTGTGCGATTTGATTTGGATAAGATTTCAGGGACTGTTCCTATTATCAAAGCCTACGCTGGTATGGGTGATGGCAGTATCATTAGTCTGCTCAGCCCTGACAATATTGATGGGGTGGTCATCGAGGCTCTGGGAGCTGGAAATGTGCCACCTAGCGCAGCTTTAGAACTCCAAAAACTCATCAAGCAAGGGGTCCCTGTCGTACTCGTATCGCGTTGCTTCAACGGCATTGCTGAGCCTGTTTACGCTTATGACGGTGGTGGCGTCAAGCTCCAGGAAGCTGAGGTCATGTTTGTCAAAGAACTCAATGCTCCCAAGGCACGTTTGAAACTCTTGATTGCTCTAAATGCAGGATTAAAAGGAAAAGCACTGGTTGATTACATTGAAGGGTAATCTGATAGCACTCAAAAACGACTGCTCATCTGATGAAGACAGTCGTTTTTTTGTTTAAATCAGTCGCTTACGGCAACACATTTCCTGCGCTGCGGTAAATGTCATACCATTCTGGACGCGTCAGATTAACCTCAGTCGCCTTAGCAATTTTGACAATGCGTTCTGGATTCATTGAGCCGATAATGGCTTGCATTTTAGCTGGATGGCGTAAAATCCATGCGATAATAATCGCTTCATCAGACACACCGTATTGTTCAGCGTAACGGCTGATTGTTTCGTTTAATTCTTTGTAATCTGGATTTCCTGAGAAAAGGCCTTTCCCAAGGTCAATTTGGAATGGTGACCAAGCCTGAATCGTCACTTTATTCAAACGGCAATATTCCACAATGCCACTGTCACGATTGACACCCGCCTCATTGCGCATGTTGACATTGACCCCAAAATCAAACATTGGTGTGTGTGCCGGGGATAGCTGCAATTGATTTACTGCTAATGGTTCATCAAGATAAGACTGCAAGAGTTCCATTTGGTAACGGTTTTGGTTGCTGACACCAAAGTGTTTCACTTTACCAGATTGTTTTAATTGACTAAAAGCTTCTGCAACTTCTTCTGGTTCGACCAAAATATCTGGTCGGTGCAAGACTAGAAAATCAAGGTAATCTGTATCCAAACGTTTCAAAATACCATCAACAGATTTAAGGATATGATCTTTTGAAAAGTCAAAATAACCACGCTGAATACCGCATTTAGATTGTAAAATCAAGTCCTCACGCGCAATACCTAGATTTGTCACCGCATCACGGAAGCGTTCCTCAGACTGTCCGCCTCCATAAATGTCTGCATGGTCAATAAAGTTAATACCAGCTTCCAAACTTGTTGCAATCACTTTTTCAGCATCAGCCACATCTAGCGCAGCCATTCGCATACAACCAAGTGAAATGCGTGATCCTTCCACACCTGTCTGTCCAATAACTTGTTTCATTTTTCTCTCCTTTGTTTTAATGGTTTTAGTATACCAAAAAATGAAAACGATCACTTGTTTTAGCCTTAAAAAGAGGGAATTTCTCCCTCTGATAGTAGTTATTGACTTTAAAACAAGTCTAACCTAATCTTTAATATCCCTCTGTAATGCTTTTTTGAATAACCTTAGATAATTTTGTTTACTATGGATAATATCAGACACAAAAACAGCACCTCTATCCTCTAAAATGTGATAAAAGGCAATATAATCCCCTAATACTACCCCTCGAGTAGTGTATGGCTAATAAATAACCTCTCCTCCCCTATCATCTGCATTAAATCCTGCTTCTGGAAATACTTCAAGACATTCGAGACAATAAATGATATTATTTACCGTGTTAACTCCTGCCTGTTCTGAAAAATAAGTGTTGCTAATATAATCTGTGATACCTCTTAACTGCTCCTGTACTTTTTTCAGGGATAATAAGGCTATAATTCTTATTAGATACCAAGGTTAGCCCTCACTTCACTAGCACTATATACTCGGCCATTTTTCAGATCACCAAAACTTTGAGCAATTTCCGCTCTTAGACCTGCTAATAGTTCAACTCTTTCTTTATCGGCATCAGTCTCAAAAGGCAACGCCTTATTTTTAACAACACTTTCTAAGAATAAGTTAAAACTTGCTGTCATATCTATTGTGTGCTGTAATAATAGCCTTAGCTTTTTCTAGCAATTCCTTGTTAGTCTTAAAATTTACCTGTGTATTTTTCTCTAAAACGTGCATAATAGCACCTCCTTACAACTAAGTATAACACTTTAATATATTCCTATATAGTTAAGTATAGTCAGAAATATAGTTCCTCAAATTACCCATACTCCCTTCTGGCACCTTGAGCCATCATCAGATTATTTTTAAGCATATAACAATCATTTCAAATACCATTTTAGCGTTTGCTAAATGACAAAACGATACTATCTAACTAAGGCATAAACATAAAAGAGTTTCCTCACGCAACAAATCTAAGGAAACTCTTTTTCTATAACTGTTTATTTAATCATCTTCACGATATTCCAAGATATCTCCAGGCTGACAGCCAAGCTCCTTACAAATGGCTTCTAAAGTTGAAAAGCGGATGGCTTTTGCCTTACCTGTTTTCAAAATGGAAAGATTGGCTGGTGTAATGCCAATACGCTCCGCCAAGTCACCTGATTTCATTTTTTTCTTTGCCAGTTCCACATCTAAATTGACGATAATCATGTCCCTACCTCCAATCAGATTGTGAATTCATTTTCTTCAGCAATAGCGATAGCTTTTTCAAGGATAATTGACATGGTCCACGTTACCGCAGCACCTAGCAAATAGTTTAGATTAAGAAAGTCATAATTGCCCTCATCACTAGATATTGTAACCAGACCAGTCCCCTCTTGAGAGACAAGGGCAGCTATAATGAGACAATAGGTCAACCAACGCGCTAATTGGGCATTTTGTAACACAAAGATAGCCTCCGTTAGAATATTTTTCATAAATATTCTCAAACAAACAAATACTCCTAAAATAGCACTCCAATGTAAGGTATCAATCACTAAACCAACGGGCGTATTACTATTTTCAAAGGTTAGAGATGACATGATATTTCCTGACTGCAAATGCCAAAGATTTTGCCCATCCTTGGTAACTCCTAGAAAACCTAGACTATTATAGATTAAATTAGCAACAATCCCTAGACCACCTAAGAAAATCGCAATTGATAACATACCAATGATCCAACGCAAATATGAAAAATCTTTAGACGCCAGTTGTTCATTTTTCTTAATGCCTCGGTAAACTAAGATAAACAAACCACCTACTAAAACTAGTAGGCAAAGAATAATAACAATAGCCATAGAACTCCTTTATTAGTCATCCTCAGTTTTCACAATAGTCTTAGAAAATGGTGTTGGATGTTCTTCAATAAACGTCTCAAATGACTTAGACAAGTGGTCATCATTATGAATATCATCTACTTCTATATCTTCAGCATCTGAATAATCCACATAGCCAAACGGAATTATCTCAACAGCCGAAATTAGAAAATCACTGATTTGAAAAAGTGAGACCATTGCTACTACCAACAAACTAAAAATAACTAAACTTTTTTTCATTAAGATAACTCCTTTATTATACACTATTATCGTTTATAAATCAGTTTTTATTGATGAAAAACAAGTCTCTTCTTTCCTACTCCAGCACCACATTCACATCACCTGGAGTTTCAATGCTTGCTTGGCGTTTTGTATTAGTCCCATTTTGTGGTTTGGTGATGTTGTTACTCTGGCTGGTGATTTTGTAGCTACCATCAAAGCTCTTCGGTAAGATAACATCAGCTCCGCCATTGCTACTAAAAAGACGAAAATCGTTAAACGTCACGCCTTTGGCAAGGGTAATCTCAATCGTCACTGTCGGCTTATCTCCCATGACCGTCATCGTGAAACCATTTTTGGCAAATGAAATCATCAAATCACCTTCCTCATCAATACCAAATTGTTCTTCCATGGCAGCAATGTTATTTTTCGCCAACTGCCCCTTGATATAGACGGTGGTTTCTTCCTGTTCACTCTCTTTCACTATAACCTTGGCTGGTTGTTCCAAACTAGACACATTGATAACATTGATGTTCTTAGCTGGAGTGGTAAATGCCTTATCATAAGAAACATCAGTTTTATCATTTTGAACACCAGTCCAGACCAACCCAGCAAGGCCAATCACTAGAAAGACAGCTAATCCTATTAAAATTTTACGTTTCATCATAATCTCCTACTTAAATTCACGTTTGGCAAATATGAGGTAGCTAACAAGAGCATAAACAAGGCTAAACAGCATAGCCACAAAAACAGTACTTGTCAGATAGTTCCCCGCAATATCCACCTGCCCAAGCTGATTAAACATCATGTAAGGTGCTAACGCATCGGTCTTAAACAGCATGCCCATCATGAGACTAGCCAATTGGTCAAATAACAGCACGATAATGATATAAACCATATAAGACTGATAAATGCGGTCAAAGAAGGCAAAGATAAAAGCACAGAGGCTAGCAATCACCGTATAAAGTGGTAACTGGTAGAAAAGGTAAGCCAAGATGGTCTGATAAGAGGCCATTCCTGTCACTAAATGATGGACAAGGCCTGTCATCATCAGTGCCACAAGCGCATATAGCCAAGCAGCAAGCACCGTCATGACCCATTTATAGCTAAATACCTTCAAACGATTTTGACTTTTGATAAGCATGTTGTTGATGGTGCGATTAGTCAAATCTTCTCCTAGGAAAATCTTGGCTGGTGTGACAAAGAAAAGTGGTAACAAGGTTGGCCAGGACATCACAAGATTTCTAGCCACTTCTGTTGAATGGTCTTCACGGTAAATATAGGCAAATAAACTGCCAAAAACAAGGAGTAAACCAAGTGATACAAAAGATAGGTGTTCCTTACGAATACGGTAAATATCTGCTTTGACATAATTTAACATCAGATTCTTCTTTCTAATCTAAGAGGCTTAGGTAGTAGTCTTCAAAGTTACCACCCGCATGGTATATATCAGTAATTTCAATTTTCTTCTCAAGAAGTGCTAGGATAAGCTCCTGCACAGATTGGTCAGGCGACAAGACTAACTTGTCCCCTTGGGCAACTGGCTTTAAGCCCAACTCATTAAGCGTTTGTTGCGCCAGCTCATTGTCCGTCGTCCTTATAAAAATCCTTTCCTCGACCTCTGCATGCAGGTCGCTTTTGACAATATCCTTGATGACCTTGCCCTTGTGCATGATGACGAAACGGTCAACGACCAATTCAAGCTCTGACAAAATGTGGCTGGAGATGAGGATGGTTATGCCGTAGCGGTCTCGGAGGTTGTGGATAATGTCCCGCATTTCCTTGATACCAGATGGGTCAAGGCCATTGACGGGTTCATCCAAAATCAAGAAATCTGGAAAATCAAGAATAGCTAACGCAATCGCCATCCGCTGACGCATCCCTAGTGAGAAGTCTTTGACCTTTTTCTTCGGATCCACGTCAGATAGGCCAACCAATTTCAGTACCTCATCAATTCGTTTCTCAGTATCTGCAATCCCAATTTGCAGGGCTGAATACATTAAATTATCAAAGGCAGACATATTTAGATAAAGAACTGGTGATTCAATAATGGCACCGATTTTATAGGCAGTTTCTTGAATAACCTCACCCTCATCTTTGGTGATGAGACCGGATAGGACTCGGATAAGCGTTGTTTTACCAGCTCCATTTTGACCAACGAGTCCTAAAATCTCACCTTTTTTGATGGTAAAACTCACCTTGTCTAGTGCTTTTTGTTTGCCGTAGTGCTTGCTAATGCTAGTTATCGTTAATAAGTTTTTCATGCATTTTTCCTTTTTAATGTTTTAGAAAGTCAATCCTTTTTTAACCATGTAGCGACGTGCATACTCACAGGCAAAGCCCGCTAGGATAAGGTAAACACCAAGTTGAACATTCACCTGAATGTAGCCTAGCATTTGAGACATAGTGTAGCTAGAAATCAAGTCTGCGATAACTGCCACGATACCAACTTGAGTGAGGTTTTTACCAAAGGCTGCTGACATCAAGGTTTCTTTGGTAAAGCCTTTGATCAGTTTTTTGAGAGCCATTAAGGCATAAATCATCAAGCCGTGATGTGCAAAGAGTGCGATAACATTTGTCCAGCCGAGTTCTCCGACCATGACTGCACCTTTTGGCAAGAACTGTTCTGGGTTGAGAGATAAGGTTTGAAGAAGGGCTGCGGCACTCACTTGAAGAACAAGAACGGCGATGATTGCTGAGAGGGTTACTGTTGCGATAGTTTTGATTGTTTTCATGGTAATATTTCCTTTGTTGTTTTTAGTTTAGTCTTGATTTGTGTAGAAATAGCTGAGCTCTTAACTTTTTCTCCTTTTCGATGACGATTTGTTGTTTTTGTTTTATTTATTATCGTCTTTCGATATATTTATATTACAACACAAAAATATCTTTGTCAATAGATTTTTATCGTTTTTTGATAATTTTTTTATTTTTAGAGATAAAAAAGAATCCCTTAAATATAAAGGATTCTTTGTTAAAATACTTTTTCAATAAAATATAACAACGCTTATTTGCCTGCCAAGGCTCCCATTGGGTCCCAAGGGGCTAAGACTTGTGGTTCTGCTTCATAGGCAGCTAATTCTTCTTCGGTGAGGAATTCTTTGCGGACAACGATTTGATAAGTATATTCGTCCATCCAGGCATCTGAAGCGACAAAGTAGCCTTTCTCACCGACCTTGTCTCCCCATGAATTTTCGACTTTCCATTTAAGTGGTTTGCCATTGTCATCCAAATCAACTCCAGTCAAGACCATCGCATGCGTCATCAGACTTTCACTGTAATCAAGACGACCAGCCTTATCCTGAGTCAAGCTAATATCCAAAGCCGCATCAAAATCATAAGTATTTGTCGCCATAATACCCGCTTGACGGTCTGACACTTGACCAACATCAGAACCAAACCAGACAGTTTCTCCTGCTTTCATTTGTGCAATCGCAAGCTCTTTGAAGCGCTCCATCCCAAGGTTAAGGTAACGAACCGCAGGTGCTCCGACGACATTTCCAAGCAACTCAACGGTGTAAGATTTCCCATAAGGCTTATCAGCTGTTGGCGCATTGATGACAGAAACATAATCTGATAATTTCAAGCCGACATATTTATCAAAGAAATCTTGAGGGGTGATTTGCTTTTCTGTATGGAAATTATTGTCCTTGTCACGGTAAGAAAAATCAAATTGGCGTGGTGGCAAACCTAGATTAACCGCTAGAAAATTGAAAATCTCTTGTAAGAGAGCTTCTTTCTTAGCTTGAACATCCTCACCATTTTGAACAGCTTCACGAAGAATTTGGGCATCTTGACGAAGCAATTTATTCAAGTATTGGTTAAGCTCACGGCTATTGCTAGATGACACGGATTCTGGATAAACTGACTTTGGCACAACCCCGTATTTTTCAAAAAGTGCTACAACCATATCCCATTGACCACCATCTTGTTGTGGCACATCAAGGAGAAACTTCACCTTGCGACTTCCCAATTTTTGGTCTGCTGTCGCAATAATTTGTTCTAAAAACCAGTTTGATTTTTCATACTTATCCCAGAAGAAAGTATGAGCTTGCGACAATTCAAAGTTTTCTAATTTGAATTGGTTGATGAGTTTATGACGAAACGTATTCAACGCTGCAAACATCCAGCAACGCCCTGAGGCTTTTTGATTAGAGACAGCATCTTTCGTCAAATCAATTGAAAAGGTAAAGTCATTATCAATTGCAGATTGACGTGTTCGAAGAGATTTGAGCAAACCATTATTGGTTACAGCATTTTCAACAGCTTGATACTTAGGATTAGCTAGGTAGTCAGCATATAATTTTTCCGTAAAATCATTCGTTAATATTGACATAAATTACTCCTTTTTTCTTATTACAGTCCCATTATATGCCTTTCACCAAATATTGCAAGACTTTTCTGAAAATTTTGGATACATGGTTATAGAACGCCTATTGATATTTTCTAGGCAAAAAGAACCAGAACCTTTAAAAGTCCTAGCTCCAAGTGTTTTTTATGAAATGATTAATTGAAAGTTTGTTGTACCACCTATACCATGTCTATTCTGCTTCTAACCTCACCAACTGTGCTGCACCAATAATGCCTGCATCATTCCCTAATTCCGCAAGGACAATGTGACAAGTTTCACGAATTTGTGGGAAGGTGAAATCATATGCCTTAGTCGCAATCTTTTCTCTCAAGAACTCTCCTGCTGCTGAAACTCCTCCTCCAATAACAATATGACTTGGACTCAAAGTATTGGCAATGTGAGATACTGCAAGACCTAAATAGCTAACAAATTTATCAACTACCATATTGGCGAAAACATCTCCACTTTTTGCAGCATCAAAAATCTCTTTCGAAGTCACCTCATCTCCATTATCAATACCAGCTTTAATCAGTGAATCACCCTCATATTCGCTTGAAAAACGATGAGCTAAGTTCACAACCCCTGTCGCTGAAGCAACCGCCTCAAGGCAGCCCTTTTTACCACAGGTACATGGAGTTAAATAGTCTAAATCAACGGTCAAATGACCGATTTCTCCTGCTGCTCCGCCTTCTCCTGTTACCAATTGACCATTGGTAACAATACCTCCGCCAACTCCTGTTCCAAGCGTGAACATAACAACATCACTATTTCCTTTTCCTGCTCCCTTCCATTGTTCCCCGAGAGCTGCCACATTGGCATCATTACCAATATAAAATGGTAATCCAAAGGCTTCATCAAATGCCTTTCCGACCTCTTGGAGATTTGACCAACCGAGATTGTAGGCACCAATAACGGTTTTGTGTGCTGCATCAACTTTACCAGGTGATCCCATGCCAATACCTATAAAATCATCTGCTGTCAATTGATACAAGTCTAGATGTTCCCTGATGGACTGAATAATGTCTGAGATAATGGCTTTACCATTCTCCAATATATTGGTTTTAATCGACCATTTTTCTAAGATTTCTCCTTCTTGTGAAACGATTGCCAATTTAACACTGGTTCCACCAAGGTCTATTCCGATAATTTTTTTCATAACTCTTCCTTTCGTACATAATATTGTTCTAAAAACTGTGCAATACCATCATGATCATTGGTCTCAGTAACAAAGTCACTTACTTCCTTCAACTCTGTAACGGCATTCCCAACTGCTACACCTACTTGGGCAAAAGTAAGCATTTCTAAGTCATTCAAATTGTTTCCAAAGGCCATTAGCTGTTCTGATGATAAATTAAGTTTATCTAGTAAAATTTTTAAAGCTCTTGCTTTGTTATCACCATCTTGCATGATTTCAAGGTAAAACGCTTCACTTTTATTTAAGGAAAAGCTGGCGCTAATAGCTTGCGAGAACCCCTGCTCTGCTTTTTCCAAAGCCTCTGGATTACCTACAGCCATCACCTTGATAATCTTCTCAGTAACAACATCTCCAGCTTCAAACACTATAATGGGAAGATTTCCTAAATAAGATTCTCTGACAGTTAAGGGATGAATCGACTTGTCATAAGTGTACATCTTATCCCGTGTCATAGCATGGACTCCTAAACCAAATCTGGCAAAATAGGTTGCTATCTCTCGAAAATCATCGGCTGAAATATTAGCCTCGTGCAGAACTTCCTTTCCATCACAACTTTGCACCAGTGAGCCATTATAGCTGATACAATAGTCATCTCCCGAAAGCCCAAGTTCACCAATCAGGTGCTTCATCCCATCAAAGGGACGTCCTGTGCAGAGTACAATACGAACCCCTTGAGATTTCAACCGTTTCAATGCTTCGCTATTACGCTTTGATAGCTTCAAATCACTATTGAGGAGTGTTCCGTCCAAATCAGTTGCGATAATCTTCAAGTTATTCATCTTCTCTCCTTTACACAATAATCATCTTCTCCCTTGTGTAAGTTCCACCATTAAAACTAGTTTCATCACCATTTTCATCAAATTGATCCAAAAACGGTGGCATGTAAGAGCAACTTGCCGCAAAACGCACCGAAACATTATGGAAACCTTGGGCAAGGCCTCCATTTTGATATACTTTTAGCGTTGCTACATCCGTAATACGCCAGAAGTCATTAGAAGCTTTTGCTAATTCAGAAACGGTGTACTCCTTACCATTAATTTCCCAAATGACTTGATCATTGGTATACGTGATACCATCAACAATCAGTTTCCCTGGCCTTAGTTGGCTAAGCCAAATCCCTCGATAATAATCCGAACGCACACAGACTTGAAAACCTACTACTTCTCCATTCTCTACAATATTATGAAACCCTCGATATTGAATAACATTTGATTCTAGCATGACCTTCTCCTTAGTGACCTAAAATACGTTTCATCATAACATGGTGTTTACGAAGTTCTTGGGAAACGTAGCCTTCGACTTCTTTATTGGCACCTTCGTATTCACTGAGCAAGTAGCCTTCCCAGTTATGTTCTTTCAAAATAGATAAAATTTCTGGATATGGAATGGTTAATTCATTGAAATCATCATCCATCTTATTAAATTTAGCATGAATACACTTCACATAGGGTAAGAGTGGAATAATTTCTTCCGGCAACGAATGTTTGCAATCGGGATTGAAAACAAGAACTCCTGGAACGTCAAAACGATTTTGAAATACACTTAGGTCAATATTTAAACCAAAATGCTTCGTTCCTGTTTCCTCGATGAAATCCACATAATCTTGTACAAACTGATCCGCCAGTACTGTTGTCAAATGAATTTCTGGACACATGATTACGTCATATTGCTCAGCTTCAGGTAAGACGCTCTTGATAATCTCACGCCAATTTTCAACAGGTGCTAACTCACCATTGATGACTCCCATTTTCGTTCGAAGAATTTTGAACCCTAATTTGTTAGCTATTTTGAAATCATTAATGAGTTTTTCACGCGCTTCTTCTAGAGACATTTCTCTGTCTTTGTAAAGTCTTGTATCAACCCAGTGACCATACTCCACTGGCTCTATCTGATACTTCCGACAAAGGCTCTGCCATTTTTCCAAATAATCATCAGAAAGCTCCGGATAGCTATCAATATGAGAATTCGCTAAAATCTCAATACCAGTTGCTCCCATGTCATGCATATCCTTAAAGCAATCTTCAAGGTTCATGGTTTTGCCATATTCCCCAGAATAGCTGTAAACAGCAACACCACGTTTAATGTTATTAGCCATATCTGACTCCTTTATTTTTTACCTGTATTATAAAAAAATTTAAAGCGATGGTCTTGTAAGATTTTCAAATATGGATACACCTTTTTTCGAGATAAACTACCATGTTGTAACGAAAAACATTAAAAAAGTACCATCATATATTAAGATTCCTAGGAAGTCGTAAAAAGAGGCTCAAATTGAACCTCTTTCATATATTACTTGCATTTATTAATTTAACGACTCAAATTTTTGATAAATTTCTATCAATTCTTGTGCAATAATTTTAAATGATTCAGCACTCATCAATTGATCCTCTGCATGCATTAAAATTAATTTAGTCGCAACCTGTTCATTATTTGCTTCTCTTTGAATCAATTCCATGTGAGCATGGTGACCTTCAACAAATGCTTTGTCTCCTTCAGTCACTAAATCATTAGCTACTTCAAAATTTCCTTGCTTTGCCATTTGGATTGCTTCAATATAGTTAGAACGAGCATTACCAACATTGGCAATGATTTGAAATGCAATTAATTCGATTCCTTCCATTGTTTCTCTCTTTTCTAAATATCTCCTAAAAGTTTTTGAGCTAATTTAACAACATTTTCGCCATTCATCATGCCATAATCTGTCGGGGGAATACTTTCAACAGGCTTGTCAGGAAATTGTTTTTGAACATTCGCTAAATTAAAACGAATCTGAGGACCAAGTAAAATAACATCTGCTGTTTGGCCAATTTCTCCTATTTCAGAAACCGGATGCGCTTTAACCTCAATCGCATAGTCAATCCTTTGGGCATAATCTCGCATCTTATTCATCAATAAACTCGTTGACATCCCTGCTGAGCATACTAAAATAATTTTTTTCATCTCATTATTCCTCGTTATTAATCATTACATTATTTCTTTTTCTTCTTCAAGTGCCTTTTGATCAGCAATTCTAAAGAATGGTAACCAGGTTACAAAACTTGTGAGAACAGTCATCAGACCAATTAACAGGAACTTCCACCCTCCTTGCAAGAAGGTCACGACAACTCCTGGGGTTGTCCACGGTAACGATATCATTGGATTATATTCTGTGAATTGCAATATAAAAATCATTACATATGCCATAATCCCAATTAAAATGGGTACTAAAACCATCGGTAAAAAGAAAATTGGATTCATCATAATCGGCATACCGAAGATCAAAGGTTCATTAATATTAAAAATCGTAGGTAAAGCTGATAATTTAAAAAGTTCCTTATAACGCTGAGATTTTGCTCTAGACATTGCTAAGACAAGACCTGATGTTGTCCCAGTACCCCCAAAAGCATTGCTTAAAAGATACCCTAAAATTCCCCAAGTCAGGAATGGAAGAGGTTTATTAGCCATAAAGGCATTCTGATTTTCAATAAGATTGGCCATGACCACTGGTAAAATAATACCATTCAACATGTTGGGGTGTACACCAAAGAACCATAACATATTGCCAATCACCATGATTAAAATATAAGTAATTGGTGACGAAATAAAGTTTTGCAAAGGCGCTTGAACAAATTGCCCAATTAGACTAAAAAGATCCCCAAAGCTAGTTAGTGATAAAATAGCACGAAGACCAACAAATCCAATTAGAATGAGACCAGAAAGAATGGACGGTCTCAAGGATTCTGAAACATTAGGAGGTACACTTGCCGGTAATTTTATAACAAGATTTTTCTTGTTAAAGTAAACATAAAGGACACTCACTAACCAGCCAACTAAAATGGCAACAATCACCCCTGGAGCACCTGTATAAGTTGTTGCAAATGCTGTTAAATTATTGCTACCAGTAATAACAGCCTCAGCTGGAAAATCAGTCGGTACTTTTTCCAAATTGAAAATGGTATAGGCTTGTGGCATCAATATCAAAAAGCTTGAGACAGATAATAATCCTGCAGACAGAGCTTCATAGTGACACTTTTTAGCATAGGTATACGCGAAGTTAAATGCAACAAGTAAGGCTAAGACATTCATCGTTGCATTTTGAGCAGCTGCAATATGAGCTGAAATACCAGACTTATTCAACAAATCAATCCAAGCAGGAATTGGGAAATTGCCAATTAACAGCACAACAGCGCCACCTAAGGTTATAGGTGTTAAACGCATAACTGATTCAGCTAAAGTACTAAAGAACAGGCTCTCACTCATGTAATTAGCAACAGGACTTAAGAACTTGTTCAAAAAATTTTCAAGATATTTCATCGCTTTGTCTCCTTTTTATTATCCTAAATGTATTAGAGAGATAAATTATTACCATTACTTGCTATCACTTTTTGGTACCAGGCAAACGAATCTTTTTTAGAACGTTCTAAAGTGCCATTCCCATTGTTATCCTTGTCAACATAAATCATTCCATAACGCTTCTCCATCTCTCCTGTGCTGAAACTAACAAGATCAATGATTCCCCAAGGTGTATAACCTATTAAGTCAACACCATCTTCATTGATAGCAAGCTCCATCTGTTCAATGTGAGCTTTCAGATATGCCATTCGATAATCATCATGAATGCTACCATCTTCTTCTCGTTGGTCATAGGCTCCAAATCCATTTTCAACAATAAATAACGGAAGATTGTAGCGCTCATAAATCAGATTTAAAATATATCGGAGACCAACCGGATCAATTTGCCATCCCCAATCACTTGCTCTGACATAATCATTTTTGACAATTTTAGCATTTTCGATATCCTTTACAGCATAGATATAGTTCTCGTTTTCTAAGGTCGTTACAGCACTAGACATATAGTAACTAAAACCAATGTAATCAACCGTTCCCTCTGCTAAAATTTTTTCTTCATCTTCTGTTAATTCGATATGGTATCCTTTAGCTAACCACTCTTTTTTTGCATAGGAAGGAATAATTCCTCTAGCATGAATATCACTGTAAAAATAACGTTTTTGCATCATTTTTAAAGATGCCAGTTGATCTTCTGGATTAGCTGATAGTGGATAAACTGGAACGTAAGCCATCATACAACCTATTTTAAAATTAGGATTGATGTCATGACCGAGCTTAACAACTTTTGCACTAGCTATCAGTTCATTTAATGATGATTGTATGATACGTTCTGGTTTATTATCTCCCTCCTTAAACCGAATGGCTGAGTTACACCAAGCTAAGCTATCATAAGTACCTTCTGCTTGGTTATTGATTTCATTAAAAGTCATCCAATAAGTGACTTTATCTTTATAACGTCTCATAACCGTTTCAGAAAATCTAACAAACAAATCAATTAAAACTTTATTTGTGAAACCGCCGTATTTACTATAGAAAGTATAAGGCATTTCAAAATGCGATAATGTGATTACTGGCTCAATTCCTCTTGATAATAACTCGTCAAAAAGATCATCATAAAATTGCAATCCTTTTTCATTCGGTTCTTCGTCATCTCCATTCGGAAAAATTCTTGTCCAGTTAATGGATGTCCGAAAGGCTTTTATTCCAAGTTCTGAAAACAGTTTGATATCTTCTTTATATCGACGATAAAAATCAATCGCTTCATGGTTAGGATAATAACAATCTTCTAAGACACCATCCGTTATCTGTCTTCCTGATGCCCTGTTTCCAGAAGTCATTACATCTGCAATACTAACTCCCTTTCCATCAACATTCCAAGCGCCTTCAACTTGATGAGCAGCAACAGCTCCTCCCCATAAAAACTCTTTTGGGAAAACCATTTTTACCTCCTTCGAAACATTTCGTTTTTTCTATATTTTCATTATATCTTTTTAAAACCATTTTTTGTATACGCTTTCCTATTATGGCAATTACTCCTTAATAAAAGAAAAAAATCCCTTATAGGAACAGCTTGTTCCTATAAAGGTCATCTCTTATTTATAAAGATAGTCAAATAGTGTTTCCAAAATCAGCATGACTGGCAACTGACTTGATAAATCAAAATACACACGGCGCCTCTCTTCATCCGTACTGTATGAAATAATAGCGTCCGACTTACTAGCTACACTACTGCCTCTATTCTGGGTGACACAAGCTTTATATAGGTTTGGAATCATAGTAATATTTTCTAATAATTCCAATAGTTCTCTTGTTTCTCCAGATATGCTCAATAATACAATTACTGTATTTTCGTCTCCTCTTATCAAGCTCAACATGGAATAAGTATCTTGAAATGAAATGCATCGATATCCTAGATTCGACAAACGCCTTGAAATATAATCAGCAAGTGATCCTGAACTTCCTAATCCAACAAAAATGGTTAATCGAGCCTGACTAATTTTATCAGCAAGATTTTCAATATCTTCATCTATATCTGGGGAAAATTTATTCTTTGAAAGTGATAAAATGTGTTCCTCAATTCCTAGTCTACGGCTCGACGCTTCTTGCCTTTTTTGTTTTAAATAATTTTTAACATAAAATTTAAACTCTGTGAAAGAGTCAAAGTTAGCATTCTGGATAAAACGAAATACAGAGGTCGGTGATACATGTGCTCCAACCGCAATATCTCGTACTCTCATATAAGGAACCTTCTCAATATTATCTAGTAAAAAATTATAAATTTCCCTTTCAACATCGGATAATTTATTACTATAGATGTGCTCTAAAAATGCCATATTTCTCTCTCATTATTCTTATTATATCACTCTATTATAGCAAAAACCGCTCTAGAAAAGTCTAAAGCAGTTTATTTTCTTAATCCCTCGACAAACTTAATACGGTCACACCTTTACTTTCAAGGCTTTTTTTCATGTTGCCATAGTGAAACTTCGTTTCACCAATCAAAACTTGTCCCCAGCCACGACAATCAACAACAACATCATAGCCGTTTTCAAGAACCCAAGCTTCCCAGTCATCATAACTTTTAGCATAGGCATGTCCTGTCAAAAGCCAAACCTTTTTGTCTCCTAGAAGTTCTTCATGGTCATTGATCCACTCAATAATTTTATCTTGGTCATAGCTACGTTCAAGCACTTTATTAGCATATTCATAGAAGCTACTAACTGTACGTAAGTGTGAATCTTGGCTAAAGTAAATATTATCTTTCATTTTGATTACCTCATTTTATTATATATTATCACACATTAATCACCTAGTTAATGTGTTTTTGGATAAATGCTACAATGTCTTGATTACATTGTTTTGCAATGCTATCTCGAATATTATAGTTAAACACATGATGGCGAGGATTTTCCATATCACCGTAGCATTTAAATTCATGGTTAATACCTTTAGCAAGGAGATAACCGTCTAACCGAGCATTGGCTTCTAGGAGCATATCTGCATTAGCTGTCGTTAGTAACAGCGGGCCCATGTCTGTCGTCATGTAGTTTTCAGTCTCAAGCATCTCTACTTTTTGCGCTAAAATGTCCTCCGTGAAATAGACTTTAGTCGGCGGGCTAAGCACTTCCGGTCGTGTTAGGAAACTAGCTGCACAATTTACTATCGTTGCTCTCACTGTAAAGTTCGGTTTCTCATAACCAAATTTAGTACGGTATACCTCATTAGTCAGAAGGGTTATATATTGCAAGGCCATTTGTCCACCTGCGCTATCTCCCATGATAACGATATTGTCAGTATCAATATCATACTTAGCACCATGTTCAGCCACCCAATGCATCGCTAGATTGACATCATCTAACTCCCCTGGAAAAATAACATCTGGTGGTAATCGGTAGTTAAAGTTAACAAAACCGAAACCTGCCTTGGCAAATTCTAATCCAAAGAATTGATAGGTTTCTTTTGTCCCATATGTCCATCCGCCACCATGGATGTGAATAATTGTCGCAACTTTACCCATACGTTCTTTGGGAAGATAAATGTCTAGCTCTTGCCATTTAGGCACAGCTCCATAGGCAATATTATCAATGCGTTCTACTTCTGGAATATTACGTGGCAAACCTTTGTCACGTAAATCATCACTTTCTTTTAAATGCTTATTTAACTCTCTAATCCGTTCCATTGGATCTTCAATGGCATCAATTCGAGCAATTAAATCTTTCAACTCTTCCATAGTTCTCCTATTTCCCTTGATAAGCAAAAGTCGTAAAAGTCGCTTTATTTTCTGACTCTTTGCCATTAGCCGTTGCAAACATACCAAGTGTAACACCTGTCATACCATTAAGAGATGATGGCCCTAACACACTGCCATCAGCGCCACTTAATATACAGCTCCAAGAATCTGTATTCGTTCCAACATAGAAGTCAATCGTTTGCTTATTTTGGACAATTTTCAACGATAAATTACCTCGAGCTACCTCTTGTTTAGCTAATACTTCCTCACTTGTATAACTCTTAAAATGTGGCCTGTAAATCGGCACATCAATCTGAGTTGTACATCGCACCACCTGGACAAAAGAAAGTCCATTCTCTTGAACTTTTTCAAGGCGATAATGATGATTATTCCCTTGAAGAATCAACAAACCAGCTGCTTCTTTATCTTGTGGGGTAAAAGAAAGTTGTGTTTCAACTTCATAAGAATCATGCCGCTGACGACAACCAATAAAGGCAAAATTATCATGATACTGAGCATCTGGTGCATCCTCGGATAAACTAATCATCTGCCGTCCTGCCGGTCTCGGTAAACAAGCTAAGTAGAGAGCATTGTTTTCTAATGTCCAAAAGGATTGATACGGTGTCCCCCAAAATACAAGCTCTGGGGCTAGCGTTTTATTAGAAAAATCTGCTATAAACGGATTATCAAACGACTTGACTTTAAACTCAGGTAAATCAAGTTCATAAGTCGACTCAACTTTCCCAGTTTCTGAAGCAAGGAGAGGCCAATCATCTTCCCATGTTACTGGACACAGGAAGGTTTCACGACCAAGATTTTTATAATATCCCCCAACTGGACGTGACCCTAGCATGACAGCATACCAGCTACCATTTGTTGCTTCAACTAAATCAGCATGCCCAATATTAGTAATCGCCGCCTGTTTTCCTAAATGGCGATGGGTAAGGATTGGATTACCTGCATAACCCTCATACCATCCGTTAATCACTTTAGATCTTGCCACTGTAACAGCATGGAAGTACTCCGTTCCTCCTTCTGCAATCACTAAGTAATAGTAGCCACCCCTTTTATAAAGATGTGGTGCTTCCGGAGCACTAGCATTACGTAGGGCTGAGTCCCAAATGAGATGTCTTTCACCAATACAGGACATACCAGCTAGTTCAAATTCATTTAAGTAAAGATAGCGTTTGCCATCTTCTTCAATTGTCCCGATAATATAAGCTTTATCATCGTCATCAAAGAAAAGTGAAGCATCTATCCCTGGAACATCTGGAAGCAAATGTGGGGTAGACCAAGGTCCAGAAGGATGCTCTGCAGTTACAATGATATTTTGCTCAATGCTATAATTCATCACAATGATGTAAAATAAACCATTATGATAACGAATGGTTGGTGCCATGACACCACCAGTATAACTATTAGCACGAACATAAAAATCGTTATCTACCGTTAGAGCATGCCCAATTAATTCCCAATTAGCTAAATCCTTGCTATGAAAAATTGGAATCCCTGGATAAAGTTCAAAACTAGAACAGACAAGATAATAATCCTCATCAACACGGCAGATACTAGGATCTGGATAAAAACCAGAAATAATCGGATTTGTGACAGTTACCATCTCAGACTCCTCCTCTTAAAATGATAAGTTTAACTCAAAGCTCTCACTATTCTCATTGCCATCAGTAACTGTAAAAATAAAGTCACCATCCTCAATGCAATAATGACCCTGATTGTTCCAAAAACCTAAGTCTTTCTTATCAACACGGAGCTCTACTGCCACTTTTTCCTTAGAGGCAACCTTAACTTTCTCAA
The DNA here is from genome assembly GCF_042656225.1 of Streptococcus caledonicus. NCBI lineage: Bacteria > Bacillati > Bacillota > Bacilli > Lactobacillales > Streptococcaceae > Streptococcus > Streptococcus caledonicus. Next base: position 68,521 of record NZ_JBHSOJ010000023.1, on the reverse strand, counting down.
ACCCTTTAAGCTCTTTCACTGGACGAACAAGAGAACCAACCTTATCTGTCACATAGAGTTGTACCACTTCTTCACCATCTCGGTCACTGGTGTTACTAACATCAAGTATGATTTGAATACTCTCAGCTGTTTCTTTTACCACGACATTCTCAAATGCAAAGCGCGAGTAACTCAAGCCATAACCAAAATCATAGAGCGCCCCCTGTTCGATATCCATGTACTTAGATGTGAACTTGCTTCGGCCAGCTGGACGACCTGTATTGGGGTGATTATAATAAACTGGACACTGTCCTGATACTCTCGGAAATGAAACTGTTAGACGCGCGCTGGGATTATTGGCTCCTGAAAGTGTGCGCGCCACCGCATGCCCCATTTGAATTCCCAGATGCCACGCTTCAATTACTGCATCCACTTGACCAACTTCTTTTTCAATCGCCATTGGACGACCATTCATCAAAATGGCAACGGTTGGCTTGTCGAGGTTCTCCAGAGCTGAAAAGAGCTTGCTTTGCTCACCAGGCAATGAAATATCTGCTCTTGACGTCGCTTCTCCAGACATGGAAACCAATTCACCTGCGACTAAAACAATCACATCACCATAGGCAAGGGCTTCTTGGAGTATTGCTTCATTAATTGGTGTCTCAAGACCTCCAACTTCAAAATAGCGGCTATTAGGAAATTCTTTCGTGATTCCTTCGACAAGAGAAACGCCATCTTTTTCTCGAAAACTAATCGCCCAAGCACCAGAAACTTCTGAAGATTTATTAGCCAATTCTCCAATAATACTGATCTTGGTATCTGTTGCCAGTGGAAGAAGGTCGTCTTTATTTTTTAACAAAACAATGGATTTTTCAGCAGCTTCTAAAGCGAGAGCTTTATTGTCTTTAGAAAGGTCATCTGATTCAGGAAGTTCGACATACGGATGGTCAAATAAACCCAACCACATTTTTACCCGTAGGATACGTTCAACAGCTTGATCAACGGTTTCAAGTGAAATCGTTCCAGACGCTAAAGAGTCTTTTAAAGTCTTCAAATAAATTTCCGTTCCCATATCCATGTCAAGACCTGCGTAGAGTGCTTTAGCACCTGCTTCTGCCTCATCTGAAACGATACCATGAGCGACACATTCACGAATCGCATTGGCATCACTAACCACAAATCCATCAAATCCAAATTCCTCACGTAATTTGTCTGTCAACATCTCACGATTAACCGTACAAGGTACACCGTTTAAATCATTGAAAGCTGCCATAACCGTTGTGGCACCGGCATCAATAGCTGCCCTAAACGGCGGGAGATAGACATTGCGAAGAAGGGACTCAGACATGGACACTGTATTGTAGTCACGGCCACCTTCACAAGCGCCATAACCGACATAATGCTTCAAGCAAGCCGCAACATAGTTCAGGTGAGACGATTGATCGTTTTGCAGACCTTCGATCTTTGCCTTGGCAAATTGTGATAAAAGATAAGGATCTTCCCCTCCACCTTCTGACACACGTCCCCAACGAGCATCTCGACTAATATCAAGCATTGGAGCAAAATGCCAATGAATGCCATCAGCTCGTGATTCTTTGGCAGCCATCTGAGCTGTTCGTTTCATTAAATTACGGTCAAAACTTCCTGCTTCTGCTAACGCGATAGGAACCACTGTCTTATAACCGTGAATGACATCCAGCCCAATAATCAAAGGGATGCCAAGACGACTCTCTTCAACGGCAATCTTCTGAAGACGGTTGGACGTTTCTGGGTCTTGGACCATCATAGAACCCACAAGTCCCTGCTTAATCTCATCTTCATGGTAATCTTTTTCACTGGTTGCCATGATTTTATGAAATTCATCTTGAGACAGACGCCCATCGGTCATCATTTCAATCAATTCACCAAATAGAACATCGAAGCCACCGACAATAGAAACAGAAGCTTGGTTCAATTGACCTATTTTTTCTTCTAAGGTCATTTTATCAAGCAGTGCTTGAATTTTTTGTTCTTGTACAGCTGATAATTTCATCTTTCCTCCTTACCAATAAATCGTCTACTACAAAATGCAGTAGACGATATCTCTAAGCTTCTGCACGTGCATCTAATTCTGATGTAATTTGATCCATGGCCTTTTTGTCTAATTTGTAGAAAATCATTGGAATGAGGGATAATACCACACAAGCAGCTGGTAACAAATTAACGATGACGTTAATACCAAGAGTGGCACTTGCTGTCTGCGCTGCATTTGGAACATATCCAACAGCTGACAGAAGCAAGACTGTCACTGTACCTGTAACTGCTGTTGCCATTTTAACGGCAAAGCTTAAAAATGAATAAGTTAAACCAACTTCGCGAATACCATATTTCCAGTCACCATACTCAATACAATCTGATAGCATACCTGTTGAAATACCACCACCAGCATTAGTAAAGCCTGAAATAATTGAAATTCCAAAAAGTGCTAATTTCCCTGTTGCTCCAAAGAAGAACATTGCTACAAAAGTTGCAATTTGGATAAGACTCAAGATTGTAAGATAGCCACGTTTACCAAATGTCTTAGTTCCCCATGGAAGCGAGAAAGAACCCACCAATTGCATAACCGTCATGGTTGTGAAGACTGGGCCAATCAATTCATATGAGCCAACAACATAGATAATATAATAAGCCAACATTCCCATACGTCCCATAATAGCAATGGCTCCAAGAAAAACATTTGAGATAGTAATCATCAACATTTTATTTTTCATTAGCGTAAGCAATGATTTCACAGTTGATTTTTTCTCATTTGTTTCAAGACGAGGAATAACAACAGTTTCCTTACATTTTAAGGCACATAGGAAAAAAGCTGGTAACATAATCGCGGAGCATACAACTGCTGTCCAAAAATACCCTTGTGCATTAGCAACCTTATCTTGACTAAAGAAAAGAATCATTGGCATTGCAAAAGCTGAAAGGGCAATACTCACTACTGAACCACCAATATTACGGAAAGTTGCATAGTTCATACGAACTTGTGAATCACGAGCAATAAGATTTACTAATCCACCGTAAGTTATACAGATAGCGGTATAAGCCATACCAGCCCCAATATAACATACTAAACAAAGTAACACTTTTAACATTCCTGTCACTGGGAATACTGTAAATGTCAAAATATTAAACACTGCCAAGAATGGAGGGGCAAAAAACAAATACGGACGAAGTTTTCCCCATCTTGTCTGTGTTTTGTCTGCAATAACCCCCATCATTGGGTCATTAATGGCATCCCAAACCCGAGCAATTAACATAATCATAGAGATTGCTCCCGCGGAAATCCCTACAACATCTGTGTAGAAAATCATGAGGTAAGTATTAATCATATACCAACTTAATTGAGAACCTACCTCACCTAAACTATAAAATATTCCAAGGGAAAGTTTTGTTTTCTCCTTTGGAGTGGCCCCTATTGTTGGAGCACTTGTCATTGCTTTTGCCATTACTTATTCCTCCTGTAGTTAATTTTGTTTAGCTGTTGCTAAAAGATAAAGTAATCGCTTACATTTAAATATTAACACCTTATCTATATTTCTACCTACCATTTCAAGATCATCTAATAGCATATTTTTAATGATTAGATCTGTTTGTTTTTTTATAAACTAAAAAAGTGTGATTGTATTTTATGGTTATTTTTATTCTATCAATTTGCCTCAAAATGAGTTTAAAATCTTTTAATTTAATAGCTACTTTTAGCAAAATCATTCAAATAATCATATAAGATAGAAGGATTCTTTATTTTACAAGTTAACCTGTACTCTAAAATCATGAGTAATATTATCAAAACGTTTTGAGCCAAACAAAACCGTAGCTGTTACATTTGGTGGTAAAACGAGAGCCAGCTCTGCTTTTCGTCCTGTAATCTTCCAATCAACGGAAATGGGTCCCCAAATCGAATCGTATTGTCCTTTGACATAGTGGAGTCCACTGTATAAGTCTGGTTTGATGAGAACTTTTTGGAAGCCAGCTTCTTGCTTA